>DHJC01000025.1:10261-41505 GCA_002404155.1 Chloroflexi bacterium UBA4730
CTCGTACGCGACCGCGAGCTCGGGCAGTGCGCCGGCCTGGATGGCCGACAGGTTCTTCTGATAGAGCTGCGTGTAGCTGCCCTGGTACTGCAAGGTGACGGTGATGCCCTTGCCGTTGCTCGAGTTGAACCGGTCGACCATGGCCTGCAGGGCGGCGGCGTTCGTGCCCGTCTGGGTATGCCAGAGCGTCAGGGCGATCGGCTGACCGGAAAGCTCGATGTCGGCCTGGGTGGACTGGGCCGGCGCCGGCGCGGCAGCACCGCTGCACGCCGTGGCGACGACCATGACCGCCGCGATGATCGCAAGCTTCAAGCGCATGAAGACCCTCCTCTACCTTTGGACCCGCCGTCGCCTGGACATTCCCACTGGACATACGCAGGGGAGCTACCCGCGGATACCGGTTCTCGCCACCCCCTGGATGAGATACCGCTGCGCGAACAGGAAGATCAGCACCACCGGGGCGATCACGAACGTGGCCGCCGCCATCTCGAGATGATATTGCGCCCCGAATTCAGTGCGGAACTGCGCCATTCCGACCTGCACCGGTCTGACCGCGTCGCTGTTCGTGACGAGGAGCGGCCATTGGAAGGCGTCGTACACCCCGAGCCCGGTGATGAGGGTGACCGTGACGAGGACGGGGACCGAGAGGGGAAGCACGACGCTCCAGAGGAACCGGAGATGGCCGGCGCCGTCGACCTCCGCGGCGTCCGCGAGCTCGTTCGGGATCGATCGGAAATGCTGGCGCAGCAGGAAGATCGAGAACACCGAGGCGAGGAACGGGATGATCTGGACCTGCAGGGTGTCCACGATGTGCAGGTATCGGGTGACGAGGACGAAGTTCGGGATGAGCGTCGCCTCGCCCGGGATCATGTAGGTGGCGAGCAGGATGAAGAAGATGGCGCCCTGGCCCTTGAAGCTCAATCGAGCGAACGCATACGCCGCCAAGACCGACGTTGTCAGCTCGCCCAGGGTCACCGCGATCCCGATCAGGAACGTGTTCCGGAAGAACCCTGCCCACGGTGCGTCCCCCCACGCGGTCGCGAAGTTCTCGAAGTGCAGCTCGTGGGGGAACATCGTCGGCGGGAACTGGGTGGCCTCGAAGAAGCTCTTGAACGCGGTCGAGATCATCCAATAGAACGGGAACGCGATGACGATCGCGACCGCCATGAGCACGACGTGCTTCATCACCGTTCGGGCGCGGATCCGCGGCACGCGCGAAGGCACCGCGAGAGCGCTGCTAGCCATAGTGCACGCGCCGTTCGGCGACGCGGAACTGGAACACCGTGAACACGAGGATCATCAGCGTGAGCAGCACCGCCATCGCGGCGCCCAGGTCGATGCGGCCTTGCTGGAAGAAGACGTGGAAGATCTCGTACCCGAGGGTCTTCGTCGTCTCCAGCGGTCCACCGTTCGTCATCGCGTAGATCTGGTTGAACGCCTTCAGTGATCCAATCGTCGCGATCGTCGCGACGAAGAAGGTGGTCGGGCTGAGGAGCGGCAGCGTGATCTTCGTGAAGATCTGCCGCTCGCTGGCACCATCGAGGCGCGCGGCCTCGTAGTACTCGTTCGAGATGTTGCCGAGGCCGGCGAGGAAGATCACGATCTGGAAGCCGATGTAGTGCCAGATCGTGTAGATCGACACGCCGACGAGCGCGAGGCTCGGTCCCGCGAAGATCGACTGGTGGAACGGACTGCCCGCCGCGAACGGCGACCAGTCGGGCAGCGTTGCGCCGAACGAGCCGACGATGAGCTCGATGATGCCCCGTGGCTCATCAAGCCACGTCTGCGGCCCGATACCGACGAAGCCGAGGAGCGTGTTGAAGAGGCCGTAGCTCGGATTCATCAGCCAGTTGAAGATCACGGCGGCCGCGATCACCGACGTGATGTACGGCAGGAAGTAGAGCGCCCGATAGATGCCGCGCCCGCGCATCTTCTGGAACAGGAGATACGCGAGGACGAGCGAGATGACGATCTCGATCGGCACCGTGATCAGCGTGTAGGTGAGCGTCACCGAGAGGGACTGCCAAAACTCCTCGGCTCGCCCGCCGACCAGGACGGTCTGGTAGTTGTCCAGCCCGCGGAAGGCACCTTGCACGATGTCCCAGCGGAACAACGACATGTAGACGGCCGCAAATCCGGGCAGGAACTGGAAGATGAGGATGATGACGATCGCGGGGAGGACGAGGATATAGCCGAGGAGGTTCTCGGCGAGGATGCGACGTCGGCGGGTGGCTCCGATCGCGGGGCGCGGCATGACGCCAACCCTCACCGTGCTGCGATGATAGGGGAGCACATGCCCATCTACGACTACCACTGCGACCACTGCGGGCACACGTTCTCGCAGGTCCAGTCGTACACCGACGCGACACTCGAAAAGTGCCCGAGCTGCGGCAGGCGGCCGCGCAAGCTGATGGCCACGCCGGCGATCGTGTTCAAAGGTGGCGGCTGGTACAAGACCGATAGCCGCGCCAAGCCGAAGGACGGCGGCGAGGCGAAGCCCGACGCGAAGGCCGACACGAAGGCCGACACCAAGGCGGACGGCAAGACGAAGGACGCTGCGCCCGCAAAAGGTGACGCACCGAAGGCCGACGCACCCGCTCCGGCAGCGCCGAAGGGCGACGTCGCATCCTCGTAGCCGCACGCCGGGTCCTCGGCGCGTTCCTCGACGACGACGGCCCGTTCCTCGCGGGCGCGATCGCCTACCAGATCTTCTTCGCCCTCATCCCGCTGCTCGCCCTGATCATCGGCATCTTCGGCTTCATCTACGGCACCCAACAGGCGGAGCTCGAGCTCGCTCAGATCGTGCGCGGCCTGATGCCCGCGGTCACGGGGCAGGAGACGAAGCTCGTCGGCCAGCTCGTGCAAGGTCGCGGGCTCTCCCTGGGTCTCGGCCTGGTCGGGACGCTCCTCACGGTCACTGCGATCCTCGGCTCGATCGATATCGCGATCTCGCACGTCCTCGGGCGCGAGGGAAGGCGGGCGTTCGTCCGCGAGCGCCTGAACAGCATGGCCTTTGTCCTGCTCGTGCTCGTACTGGCTGTCGCTTCGTTTGTCGTCAGCTTCGGGGTGCAGGCGGCGGGCAGCGCCCTCGCCGACTCCGGCCTCCGCGGCGTCCGCCTTCTGTTCGAGCTCATTTCGCCGCTCGTGGGGCTGGCGTTCGGCTTCTGGTTCTTCTACCTCGTGTTCCGATTCGCTCCCCGACGCCGGGTGGCGCCGGCACCGGCCCGCCGGGCGGCGCTGGTGTCGGCAGTGCTCTGGGAGATCGCGAAGGTCGCGTTCGGCTTCCTCACGCGCGGGCTCGGCATCTTCGAGGCGTACGGCGCGCTCGCGTTCGCTGCCGGACTATTGACCTGGATCTACGTGACGGCGGTCATCATCCTCATCGGAGCGGAGGTCGTGAAGACGCACGATGCTTGATCGGCTCGAAGCGATGGCGAGCCGCGTGATCGAGGGCTGGACCGCGCGGCTCTTCCGGGCGCGGCTGCAGCCGGTCCAGATCGCGAAGCGCGTCATCCGCGCCATGGAGGCGCACCAGACGATCTCGCTCGCGAAGACGTTCGTCCCCAACAGCTACGTCGTGTCGCTGTCCCCGACCGACTACACGCAATTCGAGCAGTACAAGCGGAGTCTGGAGCGCGACCTCGCCGAGGCGGTCTTGGGCGCTGCGCGCGATCGGAGCCTGACGCTGCTCGCCTATCCGACGGTCGAGATCGAGGAGGACCAGGACATCTCACCAGGAGACCTCCGCGTCGCGTGCGCGCTCGTCGATGCGTCGGGTGAAGAGGTCCCAGCGAACGAGCCGGAGCGTCTCGGCGGCGTCGGGGCGGGGCACACCATGGTGCTGGACCGTGAGGCGCTCCTGGCGGCGAAGCCGCGCGCACCACAGGGCGCGATCGTCGCGCGCGAAGGCAGCGTCCGGCGCGAGGTGCCGCTCAGCGCGGAGCCGGTGACCGTCGGGCGCGATCCGAAGAACGACATCGTGCTCGACGATCGGCGCGTGTCGCGCCGCCACGCCGAGGTCCGCCTGCGGCTCGGCCGCTACACCCTCTACGACCTGCAGAGCACCAACGGCACGTTCGTGAACGGTCGGCGGATCGCTGAGATGGTGCTCTCGAACAACGACCGCATCACGATCGGCGGCGCCGAGCTGGTCGTCCGGCTCGAGGGCTAGTGGAGATCACCTTCGCGGTCATTCTCTGGGCCGTCCGGATCGCGTTCCTCGTGCTGCTCTACCTCTTCCTCATCCGGGCGTTCCGCGCACTGCACCGGTCGCTGTCGGATGAGCACATCGCCGTGACCGCGCGGCAGGTCGGGCTGGCGGCGCTCGTCGTGATCCGCAGTCACGCCGGGGGGCCGCGCGTGGGGGAACGGTTGCCCCTGCGCGCGGTGTCGAGCGTCGGCCGTGACGCCGGCAACGACGTTGTCCTGAACGACGAGGCGGCGTCGACGAAGCACGCGATCGTGAGCTTCGCCGACGGCGACTGGTGGCTCGAGGACGCCGGCAGCACGAACGGGACGCTGCTCAACGGGTCGCGTATCTGGGACAAGGAGCGGTTCCACTACGGCGACGAGGTCGCCGTTGGGCGGATCGCGCTCCGGCTCGAGCGGGCGCAGTGATCCGGCCCCGTCCGGTCGCGCGGCTCGGCGAGCTGCGGCTGCTCGTCTGGGTCGCGGCGTTCACCCTCGCCGGCTACGTCGCGGTCGTCGCCGCGGCGTCTGGGCGTTTCGCCTGGTACGAGATCGTGGTCCCGATCGCCGTGCTCGCGATCTTCGGCGCGTTGCACCTCTTCCTCGCGTCGATCGGTTTCCGTGGCGACCAGCTGCTGCTCCCGATCTCCGTCGGGCTGACCGGCATCGGCTTCATCCTCGTCGAGCGGCTCGCGCCCGGGCTGCTCCTGCAGCAGCTCAGCTGGCTGGTCATCGCCGCAGGCGCGTTCTGCGTCACGATCCTGATCCCACGCGACCTCTCGGTGCTCGCTCGCTACAAGTACACGTGGGCCCTGCTCGGGGTCGTCCTGCTCGTCTCACCGCTTCTGCCGGTCGTCGGCCGCGAGATCAACGGCGCGAGCATCTGGGTCGGCGTGGCGGGGGTCGTGCAATTCGAGCCCTGGGAGTTCGTGAAGATCGCGCTCGTCATCTTCTTCGCGGCCTACCTCGAGGAGTACCGCGAGGTCCTGTCGACCCCGCCTCGGCGACTCGGCCCGATCCCCGTGCCGCCGATCCCGTACCTCCTTCCGATCGTCGGGATGTGGCTCGTCGCGATGCTGGTCATGGTCTTCGAAAAGGACCTCGGTGCCACGCTCCTGTTCTTCGGCATCTTCCTCGCGATGCTGTACCTCGCGACCGGCGAGCCGTTCTACGTCGTGATCGGGCTCCTCATGCTCGTCGCCGGCGGCTTCGTCGCGTATCACGCCTTCGCCCACGTCGCCGCGCGCGTCGATGTCTGGCTGGCGCCTTTCAACAGCGACCTTCGCTTCGACCAGGCCTACCAGCTCACTCAAGGTCTGTTCTCGCTCGCGAACGCTGGCCTCCTCGGCGCGGGACTCGGCAACGGCATGCCCGAACAGATCCCCGTCGTGTGGAGCGACTTCGTGTTCGACGCGTTCACCGAAGAGGTCGGGTTCGTCGGCGCGCTCGCGCTGCTCGCCTTCTACCTCGTCTTCGTGTACCGCGGCATGCTCATCGCGCTCCGCGCGCCGACGACGTTCCTGCAGCTGCTCGCGGCCGGCCTGTCCTTCATCGTCGCTTTTCAGACCCTCGTGATCGTTGCCGGGAACGCCAAGCTCATTCCGCTCACCGGCATCACGCTGCCGTTCGTCGCGTACGGCGGCTCGTCACTGGTCACAAACTTCATGCTCGCCGCGGTGTTGCTGCGAGTGAGCGACATCACCGCGCGGGTGCGACGATGACGGGCCAGATGCGTGCGGTTGGCGCTGGCGGGTATCTCGCCCACGCGGGCGGGGCGTGCGGTTGTGGGAGGTCGGCGGGCGTTTCACGAGCGAAGGCTCGTCCGGAGGAACGAACGTCACCTCGGACGAACGGGACGAGCGAGCGAGGGGAATGCCCGCCGACCTCTGACGCACGCGGTGGTCGGTCATGAGCGAGCGCACGATCGCGCGCAACATCCGCCGTCTCACGCTCACGATCGCGATCGCGTTCCTCGTGACGTCCATCGGCGTCGGATATTGGAGCTTGGTCGCTGCCAGCGACCTCAATGCGGATCCGTTCAATCCGCGGTTGATCGCGGCCGTTCGCGACCGGCCCCGCGGCAAGATCGTGGACGCGAGCGGCCGGGTCCTCGCGGAGTCGGTGAAGGACGGCGACGCATACCGCCGCCGCTATGCCGATCGCTCGGTCGCGCAGGTCGTGGGCTACGCGTCGTTCAAGTACGGCGCCTCAGGTATCGAGGGTACCTACCAGGAGTCGCTCATCGGCCGGGACCCCGCCGACCTCCTCGGCCAGTGGAAGGCGCGCTACCTCGGCGAGCGCACCGAGCCGGGCTCGGTGGTCCTCGGGCTCGACCCGAAGGTCCAGGAGGCCGCGGTCGCCGCGCTCGCCGGCCGGCGCGGCGCGATCGTCGCGATCGACCCGAAGACCGGGCGCATCCTCGCGTCCGTCAGCGTGCCCAGCTATGACGCGAACGCGCTCGTCGATCCGCAGCAGCAGGACATCGCCTGGGGCCAGCTGAACGACAACAAGGACCGCCCCCTCATCAACCGCGTCGCGCAGGGCCTCTATCCGCCAGGATCGACGATGAAGATCATCACCGCGGCCGCCGCGCTCGAGAGCGGCTTCGATCCGAACCAGAAGATCCGCGTCGACGATCCGTATCAGGCGGACAAGTCGTGGGGCGACTACTTCGTGCGCTCCGCCTCGGGCTCGCACGGCGACTTCGACATGGCCCTCGCGTTCCAGCGGAGCGAGAACATCTATTTCGCCAAGGTCGGGTTAACGATCGGCGCGCAGAAGCTCATCGACATGGCCAAGAAGTTCGGGATCGGGCGCGCGCCGGCGCTCGACCTCGCGGCGGCGAAGGGGCAGCTCTCCAACAACGGGTCCCTCGACCGGCCAACGCTCCTCGCCGATACCAGCTACGGCCAAGGTGAGCTCCTGACCTCACCGTTGCAGATGGCCATGGTCGCGGCGACCGTGGGCAACCACGGCGTCCAGGTCCAGCCGCATTACGCGACGGAGATCCGCGATGGGAGCGGCGGCATCCTCCGGACGATCGGGGGCGGGGCGGGGGATCAGGTCATCAGTGCCGCCACCGCCGCCAAGCTGACCACCTACCTCGTCGGCGCGGTCGAGGCTCCGGGCGCGTTCGCGTTCGGGGCGAGGATCGCTGGTGTCCACGTGGCGGGAAAGACCGGCACCGCCGAGACTCCGAGCGGGTCGCCGCACGGGTGGTTCGTCGGCTTCGCGCCGGCCGAGGATCCACAGGTCGCCGTCGCCATCATCATCGAGAACGCGGGCCAGGGCGGCGTAGACGCGGCACCCCCCGGCGCCGCGGTCATGCGCGCCGCGCTCGGCAGATAAGGGAACCGCGGACCCTTCGCAGCGGTACTGATTGAACCGTCCGGGCCGTTCGACCGTTCTAAGAGGAACGGGCCCGTACCATTGAGGCGGGAAACGGGGTTTCAGGGGGAAATTCGTTTGGACAGCACTGGGCTCAGCCGGCAGGTCGCCGGCGTCGCCGAGAACGTCGAGCGGGTCATCTTCGGCAAGCACCACGAGGTCGAGCTCGCGATCGTCGCGCTGCTCTGCCGCGGTCACATCCTCGTCGAGGACGTTCCCGGCACCGGCAAGACGGTCCTGGCGAAGGCCCTCGCCCGCTCGCTCGGCTGCAGCTTCCGCCGGATCCAGTTCACCCCGGACCTCCTCCCGTCGGACGTGACCGGTGTCTCGATCTTCAACCAGCAGCGCAGCACGTTCGAGTTCCGGGCCGGTCCGGTGATGAGCCAGATCGTCCTGGCCGACGAGATCAACCGGGCGACCCCGAAGACCCAGTCCGCGCTGCTCGAGGCGATGGAGGAGCGGCAGGTCACCGTCGACGGCACCACCTATCAGCTGCCCGACCCGTTCCTCGTCATGGCGACGCAGAACCCGATCGAATACGAAGGGACGTTCCCGCTCCCCGAGGCCCAGCTCGACCGGTTCTTCATCCGGCTGCAGCTCGGGTACCCGAAGCCCAAGGAAGAGGTCGACATCCTCGATGCGCAGCGCGTGCATCATCCGCTCGACAGCATCGGGCAGGTCATGAGCTCGGACGAGCTCCTCCAGGCGCAGGCCGGCGCGCGCGATGTGCACATCGCGGAAGCCGTGAAGCAGTACGTCGTGGCGGTCGTCGGCGCGACGCGCTCGCACCCAGATGTTTATCTCGGCGCGTCTCCCCGCGGCTCCCTCGCCCTCGCGCGCGCCGCCCAGGCGTACGCCGCGGTCCGGGGCCGCGACTACGTCATGCCGGACGACGTGAAGGCGCTCGCCGGCCCGACCCTCGCGCACCGGCTCATCCTCCAGCCTCAGGCGCGGTTGAAGGACCTCGCGCAGACCACGGTGATCGCCGAGGTCCTCGCGAGCGTGCCGGTGGAGCTCGGTTCGCCGACGGCGCTGCGGGCCTAGGGCATGCGCCCCTGGCACTTCGCGGTCCTCTGGGTCGGGATCTTCATCGCCGCCGTCGCGAGCGGGGTGGAGCTTCTCAGCTATCTGTCGTATCTCCTGCTGTTCGTCGGAGCCGCGATGTGGGTGACGGCGCGGCTCACGCTCGAAGGCCTCACCATCAAGCGGACCGTCGGCCAGGCCTACGCGCACCTCGGCGACAAGATCGACCTCAACTACGAGCTGCGCAACGACCACCGGCTCGGCAAGCTCTGGGTCGAGGTGAGCGAGCAGTCCAACTGGCCCGAGCCGCTCACCGGCCGGGTGCTCTCCATCGCGGGCCGGGGCTCGACCCGGCGCTGGAAGGTGAGCGTTCCGGCGCTGCGCCGCGGCCGCTTTCACCTCGGACCGATCGTGCTGCGCTCCGGGGATCCGTTCGGCCTGTTCGCGACGATCGCGCGGATCCCCGCGGACGCTTTGATCCTCGTGTATCCGAAGGTGCTGCCGCTCCCGTTCTGGCAGCTCCCGGGCTCGTTCCTCGAGGGCAACGTCCTCACCGGTCAGCGCTCGCTCCAGTCCACCTCGATGGTCATGGGCATTCGCGACTACCGCCCGGGGGACGCGGTGAACCGGATCCACTGGCCGTCGTCGGTCCGGCACCGCGGCCTGTACGTGAAGGAGTTCGAGCTCGACAAGACGGCCGACCTGTGGATCTACCTCGACCTCGAGCGCCATTGGCACCGCGGCGAGGGCGAGACCTCGACCGAGGAGCGTGCCGTGACCGTGGCGGCGTCGGTCGTGGCCAAGGCCCTCCACGAGCACCGCAATGTCGGGCTCGTCACGACGGGCGTGCGCGCGGAGATCCTCCACCCGGATCGCGGGACGAAACAATTCGGCAGGCTCATGCAGTACCTCGCTGAGGTGTCTGTTGGTGGGTCGCGCACGATCGCCGAGGTCATGGTCGAGACGCTCCCGCGTCTCCGCCGTGGCGCGTCGGTGCTCCTCATCACCCCGTCACTCGACCGGGCGTGGGTCCGGCCCGCAAGTACGCTGCGCGAGTCGTCGATCTCGACCCAGGCCGTGCTCGTCGGCTCGCAGGACACCGACGAGCGCGACCGGGCGCGACGTCACGCGCTCCTCGGCGAGCTCGCGGTGGCCGGCGTGCGCACGGCGCACCTGCTGCCGAGCATGAACATCGAGGACTTGTTCCACGAGGCGATGAATGCGATCGCCTGACCTCTTCCTCGGATCGGTGAAACGGTCGCTGTTCCCGCCGATGGACGCTCGCCGCCTTGGCTTCCGGGGCGGGTGGGCGGCGCTGCCGATCTACCTCGTCATGATCCTCATCTACCCGGCCTCGCTCGCCCAGGCGGGATGGGTCGACCTGAACGCGCAGTTCACCTACATCGCCGTCGCGGGCGCGGTGCTCGGCACCGTCGTCGGCAACGGCCGGATGCGGACCCGACGCGCGACGCTGCTCGGCGCCATCGCGGGGACGCTCACGGTCGTCGTGTTCACGATCATCGCGTCCGACGGGGGCACGCTCCACGCGAAGACGGTGGATCTCGCGACGCACGTGAACAACTGGGTGACCCAGATCCTGGCGGGCGAATCGGCGAATGACCCGAGCGTGTTCGTGCTCCTTCTCGGCGCGACGTGCTGGGCAAGCGTCTACATGGGCGCGTTCGCGCTCGCGCGCGAGCACCGGCCGTGGGACGCGGTCGTGTTCAGCGGCATCTGCCTCACCGTGAACGTGTCGCTCGCGCTCACGTCGCTGTACTTCGATCTCATCCTCTACACCCTGCTCGCGCTCGTGCTCCTCACCCGGCTCCACATCGTCAACCTCAGCGAGCGCTGGGAGCGCCAGAACATCGTTCCGGCGGGCGACATGGACTGGCGGCTGCTGCGCGGCGGGCTCACCTGGACGCTCGTCCTGATCCTCATGGCCTTCTTCACGCCGCGCATCGCCGCCGCGGACCTCGTCTCCAACGCGTTCAGCACGTTCGACGCGCCGTACCAGCGCCTGGAGACCGAGTGGCAGCGCTTTTTCGCCGGGGTGTCCGGACCGAGCCGGCTGCAGGGCGTGTCGTTTTCCGACGCGATCCGCCTCGGTCAAGCGCCCAACCTCGGCGATCGGATCGTGTTCTACGTCGACGCGCCGGCGCCGCACTTCTGGCGGGCCGTGACCTACGACTTCTACACCGGTGCCGGCTGGCGCACGACGGAGACCGACCGCGTCGACAAGGTCACGCCGCCCAGCACCGAGCGCGAGAAGCAGGACGCGACGTTCGAGATCGTCGTGCCGCACTCGAACCTGCTCTTCGGCGCCAACGAGCCGTCCAAGGTGAACGTGCCGTTCCAATTCCAGACCGGCGATGACCGCGCCTACTCGACCTCGTTGCGCGCGGTGAACCGGAACCAGGCGCAGGGCACGTACACGACGACGTCGCTCGTCTCGATCGCGACGAAGGAAGAGCTGCGCAAGGCGTCGACCGCCTACCCCGCGACGATCAAGTCCAAGTACCTGCAGCTCCCCTCGAGCATCCCGGCGCGGGTGCTGGACCTCGCGCAGAAGATCACGGCCACCAAAGTGACGCCGTACGACAAGGCCGAGGCGATCGAATCGTACCTGCGCAACACATACAAGTACTCGACCGTTGTGAAGTCGGCACCCGCGGGGCGCGATCCCGTCGACTACTTCCTGTTCGATCTGAAGGCCGACTTCTGCGAGTACTTCGCATCGTCGATGGCCGTCATGCTCCGTGAGGTCGGCGTCCCTGCGCGTGTGGTCGAGGGCTTCACCGCGGGCGAGTTGGACAGTGGCAACCGGTACGTCGTACGCGAGCTGAACGCGCACGCCTGGGTCGAGGCCTACTTCCCGTCGTACGGCTGGATCGAATTCGAGCCGACCCCGTCCGAGCTCCCATTCGACCGCGCCGAGACCTCCGCGGACACCACGAACCCGGACGGCAGTCCGAAGAATCCGAACGGCCGTGCGGACAGCCAGGGACTCGCCGGCCGGGACAACTCCCCGGATCCGGGCGCCGGTGGCGTCGACGACACGCCGCCGGACGTGAGCGGCAGCCTCTCGCAGCCCGTGGACCCGCGGCCCGCGCTCGCGGTGCTCTCGGCGCTGCTCGTCGCGCTCTTCGTCGCACTCGTGCGGTTCGAGCTGCGGTTCCGCGGCCTCGGCACGATCGACTCGGCCTGGGGCAAGACTCGGCTCCTGGGCGCGTACGCCGGCCATGCCGCGCGGCCGTCCCAGACGCCGTACGAGTACGCGGACGCGATGGGACGCGAGATCCCGGACGTGCACGAGCCGCTCCGCACGATCGCGCACGCCCGCGTCCAGGATCGCTACTCGCCGGGTGGCGCGACCGAGGCCGAACGCGATGCCGCCGCGGTGGCGTGGCGCAAGGTCGCGCGCGTGTTCGTGACGCTGCTGCCGACCCGGATCGTCCGCGCCTTGTCGAAGCTCGTCAGATAGACGCCGGGCATCCGAACGTCGCGCGCGTGAGCGCGCACGCGGCCGCGCGCGGGGTACCGATCGCCGTCACGCGATTCACGGCGACCACCCGGACAGCGCAGGACGCGGCGCAGCAGATCGGCTGCACGGTCGCAGAGATCGTGAAGAGCCTGGTGTTCCTGGCCGACGGCGCGCCCGTGGTCGTGCTCTGCTCCGGCGCCGATCGCGTTGACGAGTCCAAGCTGCGCGAGCACCTCGGCACGAAGAGTGTCCGACGTGCGACGGCCGACGAAGCCAAGTCAGCGACGGGCTTCGCGATCGGCGGCGTGCCGCCCTTCGGCCACGTCGCGGACCTGCGGGTCGTCGTCGACCGGGGCCTGCTTGAGCTCACGACAGTCTGGGCCGCAGCCGGCCTGCCCGACGCGGTGTTCCCGATCGCGCCCGCCGAGCTCGTCCGACTGTCAGATGCGACCAACGCGGACGTCACGTGACGGCCGGGCGTGCGGTGATGAGGGGCGGCCGGCGTCCGACGAGCGACGGCTCGTCCGTCAGGGACGGCCGAAACCGTTGACGCACCTGACGAGCGAGCGAGGCGGATGCCCGTCGCCCCCTCACGCCCGCGAACGCCAGTGAGGATCTTCGCGACCGGGACGACCGGCTTCCTCGGGAGCGTCGTCGCAGAGCAGCTGCGGGCACGCGGGGACACCGTCGTCGCGCTCGTCAGAGATCCCGTGAAGGCCAACCTCCTCCGACGCGCCGGTCGCGAAGTCATCGTTGGGGACCTCGCCGATCCCGATGCCTTGCATCGGGGCTGCGAGGGCTGCGATGCCGTCGTCCACGCCGGGGCCATTTATGAAGTTGGCATCGGCGCGCCAAGGCGCGTTGACATGTATGAGGCCAACGTGAACGGCACGGAGCGGCTGCTTGCGGCCGCGCTCGCAGCTCGCGTGCCGAAGGTCGTTCATGTCTCTTCGATCGTCGTGTTCGGCGATACCAAAGGATCCGTCGTCGATGAGACGTATCGGCGGACCAGCGGTTACACGTCGTACTACGAGGAGACGAAGACGCTCGCGCACCGCGTCGCGGAGGGCTACGTCGAGCGCGGACTGCCGGTGGCCATCGCCCAGCCGGGGCAGGTCTACGGACCTGGCGACCACTCCGGCATCGGCAGGCTCTTCCGCCGCGCGGCGGCGGGGAAGCTGCCGGTGCTCACGTTCGGCGACCTCGGGCTCAGCTTCGTGCACGTCGCCGACGTGGCCGCTGGCATCGCCCGGCTCATCGACGGTGGCCGACCTGGTCAGGCCTACGTGCTCGGTGGCGAGATGGCGACGCTCCGCGAGGCGGTGCGGGTCGTCGCGTCGCTCGCGGGCAAGCCCGCGCCGCGGTTCGAGGTGCCGTCGTCGATCCTGCGCGTCGCGGCCCGGCTCCCGCCGGATGTCGCCGAGGTGGTGCGGTCCGCGGACGGGGTCACGTTCTGGGCGACCGACGCGAAGGCCCGCGCGGAGCTTGGCTACGCGCCGCGCTCCCTCCGTGAGGGGCTGGTCAGCTACCGGTCGTCGTCGTCCCCGTCGTCCTCTTCGAACTCGTCAGAGTAGAAGCCGAGCTCCTCGGACTTGAAGACGGTCACGAGGAAGTCCTCGCGCTCCGGGTCGTGCGTCTGCACGAGCTCCTCGTCAAGCTGATCGATGAGCGCCTGCAGCTCGTCGTCGGTGAGATCCACCTCGAGGAGGAGCGTCGCATTCACCTCGAATCGGCCGTAATGGAGATCGACGCGACCGACACGGCGCGCGCCACCATAGATCGCGAAGATCTCGCTCGACTCCGTTCTGACGGTCCGTTCGAAGCGTGCGGCTTCCATGAGGCGAGGACTATACGACGCGGCGGCGCCTCATCGCCGCTAGGCTCGTGTCGTGCATCCGCTCCACGTTGGCCTCAAGCTCTCGCCGCAGATCCATCCGATCGCGACGCACCGCGCGGTCTGGCGCATCGCCGACGACGCCGGCTTCGACGGCCTCTGGGGCTTCGATCATCTGCTCGCCCTGGGCGGGGATCCGACCCAACCGGTCTTCGAGGGCTGGGCGATGCTCGCGGCGATGGCCGAGGCGCGAGGCGGGTGCGCATCGGCCTGATGGTCACCGGCAACCTGTACCGCCACCCCGGGCTGCTCGCGAAGCTCGGCGTCACCGTCGACCACCTTTCGAACGGCCGGCTCGAGATGGGCATCGGCGCCGCGTGGAACGAGCCGGAGTTCAAGGAGCTCGGGATGGAGTTCCCGCCGCTCGGCGAGCGTATCGGCCGCTTCGGCGAAGCGGTTCGCGTCATCAAGCGGCTCTGGACGCAGGACCGCGCGAGCTTCACGGGCAAGTACTACACGCTCACCGACGCGATCGCCGAGCCGAAGCCGGTCCAGAAGCCGCATCCGCCGATCTGGATCGGCGGCTCCGGTCCGCAGCGGACGCTGAAGATCGTCGCGCGGCACGGCGACGTGTGGAACTCCAACGCCGGTGAGATGGAGAAGACCATCTCCCTGTCGAAGATCCTCGACGAGCACTGCCACGCCGTCGGCCGCGATCCAACTGCGGTACGCCGCTCGGTCCAGTTCCGCCTCACGACCGTGGACGAATCGCTGAAGACCGCGGAGACCTACCTGAAAGCGGGCTTCACCGAGCAGATCGTCATGCTCGGCGGTCCTGACCCGGTCACGAACGCGGAGGTCGCCGCGAAGGAGCTGCTGCCGCGGATGCGGGCGCTGGGCTAGGTGGTACCCGCTAGGCCCCGAGCTTCGCGGTCCTGACCTCGTCCACGTCGGCGAACATCCCGATCTGATCGCGCACGACGTCCGGCACCGGATCGTCCAAGGTGAGGATCATGAGCGCGTCGCCGCGGGGATGGCGCCGGCCGACCTGCATCGAGGAGATGTTCACGTCCGAGCCCCCGAGCAGCGTGCCGACGCGGCCGACGAGGCCGGGCTTGTCCTGGTGCTTCGTCAGGAGGAGGTGCCCGTCGATGGGGACGTCGACCCAGAAGCCGTCGATATACACGATCCGCGGCTCGCCGCCGACGATCGTGCCGCCCACCGTCGTGCCGCCGACCGCGACCTCGAGGAGGCTCGGGTAGCGCGACTCCTCGGTCTCGCGCCGCTCGACGATGTCGAGACCGCGGGCCTTCGCCTCCGCCAGGGCGTTCACCAGATTCACCCGGCCGGCTTTGAACGTCTCGAGCAGGCCCTTTGCCGCGGCGGCGCGGAGGGCGGTCGGGTCCAGCTCCAAGAGCGCGCCGCGATAGGTCAAGGCCATCGCCTCGGGCCGCGCCGTGATGAGCTGGCCCGCCAAGGCACCGGCGCGCTCAGCGAGCCGGACCCAGTGCATCCCGGACTCGTCCGCCGGCGGGCGCGGCGCGTTCACCGCGTCACTCGGGACCTTTCCGTCGATGACGGCGAGCACCTGCTTCGCGACGTCGACGGCGACGTTCTGCTGTGCCTCGACCGTGGAGCCCGCGATGTGGGGCGTGAGGATCGTGCGCGGCGCGGTCCGGATCCGGGCGTCCGCCGGGATCGGCTCGGCCGGGAAGACGTCGAGCGCCGCGCCGCCGATGGTCCCGGCTTCGAGCGCGTCCGCGAGCGCGTCGAGGTCCACGATCTCCCCCCGCGCGCAGTTCACGAGGATGGCCGTCGGCTTCATCGACGCGAGCGCGGCCGCGCCGATGAGCCCCCGGGTCTTCTCGGTGAGCGGCGTGTGCAGCGAGATGACGTCCGCGTCACGGAGCAGCTGGTCGAGCTCGACGAGCTCCGCGCCGAGCGCCCGCGCGAGTCCGTCGGTCGCGAAAGGATCGTGGGCCACGATCTTCATCTCGAATGCCGCCGCGCGGCGCGCGACGAGGCTACCGACCCGTCCGATGCCGACGAGTCCGAGGGTCTTGCCCCGGAGCTCGTGGCCCATGAGCTTGCTTCTCGTCCATTCGCCACGGCGGACGCTCGCGTCGGCGGCCACGACGTTCCGCATGAGCGAGAGGGCGAGGGTCAATGCGTGCTCGGCGGCGGCGTGCACGTTCCCGGTCGGTGCGTTCACCACGTACACGCCCCGCGCTGTGGCTGCGGGCACGTCGATGTTGTCGACGCCGACCCCGGCGCGCCCGACGATCTGGAGCTGCGGTGCCTGGTCGAGGAGCGCGGCCGTCACCTTCGTCTCGCTCCGGACTAGCAGCGCGGTCGCGTCCACGAGCGCCGCCCTCAGCTCGTCCGGACCGTTCGGGGTGCGGACGTCGCAGCGCTCGCGGAGCAGCGCCAGCCCCTCGGGGGCCAGCGGGTCCGCGACGACGACGATCGGGCGGGTGCTGTTAGCGGCGGCCGGCGACGGCATCGGCGGGCTCGCGGCGAGCGGCACCGCGTACCGGCCTCGCCGGCGGTACGGACGTCTCCGCGTACGCACGCAGGACCGCGGAGATCGCCTGGCCCGGCTCGACCGGCTGATTGAGGTCCTTGAGCGCGGGCTCGAGTGCGCCGAAGAACGCGACCATGTCCTGGAGCGTCACGAAGCCCATGTGGCCGACGCGCGCGATCTGCCCTTCGATGCGTCCTTGTCCACCGGCAATGACGGTGTCGTAATCATCGCGGAGGATCCGGATGAGGTTGCGCGGGTCGAGGCGCGTCGGCATCCGGAAGGCCGTCACGCACGGCGAGGCGTAGCGCTCGTCGCCGAAGATGCCGAGGTTGAGCGCCTGCAGCCCCCGACGCGTCGCGTACGAGAGGTCGCGGTGACGCTTGATAATCGCCCCCTGCCCCTCTTCGGCCATCAGGCGCAGCGACTCCTGCAGCCCGATGAAGACGCTGACGGCCGGCGTGGCCGGCGTCGCGCCCTTCTCGAGCGAGGCCTTGTACGACTGCAGATCGAAGTAGAGCTTCGGGAGGTTCGAGCGCTCATACGCCTTCCAGGCCTTCTCGCTCATCGTCACCATGGCGACGCCGGGAGGCGCGCCCCAGGCCTTCTGCGACGCGGAAATGAGGACGTCGACGCCCCACTCGTCGATCATCAGATCGACCGCACCCGCACCCGACACGCTGTCGACGATGAGGAGCTTGCCCGATTCGCGGACGACCTCGGCGATCTCCTTGAGCGGGTTCAGCACGCCGGTCGAGGTCTCGTTGTGGGTGATGAGAACGGCCTTCGCGCCGTCCTTGCCCTTCTCCTTCGCGAGCTCCTCGCGGACGAGGTCGGGCTCGACGGCGCGGCCCCACGGGACATCGACGCGGCGGGCCTCGACGCCGTACGCCTTGCACACCGCGGCGAAGCGCTCGCCGAACGCGCCGTTCACGAAGAGGAGGACGCGGTCGCCGCTCGAGAGCGTGTTCACGACCGCGGCTTCCATGCCCCCGGACCCCGAGACGGTGAGGAGGAAGACGTCGCCTTTGGTGTTGAGGAAGTCCTGGAGCGCCCGGGTCAGGCCGGCCATGAGAGCGGCGAACTCGGGCCCACGGTGGTTGATCATCGGCCGTGCCGATGCGTTGAGCACGGTCTGGGGGACAAACGTCGGACCAGGGATCCGCAGGTTCTGCGGCCTATACATATGACAAATCCTCTCCGGATAAAGCGGGGGAAGCGACATCAATGATGCCAGCCAGGATGCCTCGGGACAAGGGAACGCGCTGAAGGCACCGAAGCTCGCGCCGTCCATCCTGTCGGCCGATTTCGGTCGATTGGCCGATGCCGCGGCCGCGGCGGAAGCCGGCGGCGCGGACTGGATCCACGTGGACGTGATGGACGGCCACTTCGTGCCGAATCTCACATTTGGGCCGAAGATGGTCGCCGACCTGCGGAAGGCCACGCGACTGCCGCTGGACGTGCACCTGATGATCGAACGGCCGGAGGATTGGGTCGCGCGTTACGTGGAGGCCGGTGCCGCCTATGTCACCGTGCACATCGAGGCCACCCCCGACGCGGGTGGCACGCTCGCCTCGATCCGGCAGGCCGGCGCGCGCCCGGGGATCGCGCTCAACCCCGAGACGGACCCCTCGCGCCTCGTGCCATACCTCGACCGGGCCGACCTCGTCCTGGTCATGAGCGTGCACCCCGGCTTCGGCGGCCAGTCCTTCATTCCGTCCGCCCTCGAGAAGGTGAGGGCCCTGCGCGCCGCGCTCGACGCGCGTGGCTCGAGCGCCGAGCTCGAGGTGGATGGCGGGATCAAGCCGGAGAACGCGAAGGACATCGCACGCGCGGGCGCGTCGGTCCTGGTGGCGGGCTCGGCGGTGTATCTCGATCCGGACGGGGTGAGCGCCGCGCTCGCAAAATTCAGGAACGCGGTCGCTTAGTCGGCGTCGCCCCGGCCGAGCTCCGCGAGGCGCGCGTCGCTGATGCCGAAGTGATGCGCGATCTCGTGCATCACCGTGTCGCGGACGATCTGGGCCTGGCGGCGTGGCGACGTGGACATCCGCTGGATCGGCGCGCGGTAGATGGAGATGCGGTCCGGCACGTACGGCTCGCCGAAGGCGCGCTCCGTGAGCGGCACTCCTTCGTAGAGCCCCAGGAGCTCCATGCCGTCGTTGACCCGGCCGGGCTCGGGCTCGTCGTCGACGACGATCTCGACGTTCCGCATCCGCTGACCGAACTCAGCGGGCAGATCCATGAGCGCGCGCCGCACCAATCGGGCGAATCGTGCGCGGTCCAAGTTTGACATTTAGGACTACTTTACTGGCGCGGTGGGCACGGGACGCGTCCTGGTCGTCGACGACGACCGCGATCTCTGCGATCTCCTCTCCGATTTCCTCGCGGAAGAGGGGTACGAGGTGACCCGCGCGTACGCCGGGCAGGACGCCATCGACGCCGCGCGCAGCAGCGTCCCGGACGCCATCCTTCTTGACCTGCTGCTTCCCGATGTCTCCGGTATCGCCGTCGGTCACGCTCTGCGCGCGGCCATCGGCACGGCCGACGTCCCGATCGTGATCATCAGTGGAGACCGAGCGGCCCTCGCCCGCGGCACGCAGGAGATCAGCGCGCATTCGTTCCTCGAGAAGCCCTTCACCCTCGCGGCGGTAGAGGCCGCCGTGCTCGACGCGCTCGCGCGGGACAACGGCGCGCCGGGCGCGGCGTAGCCGGCGCCCGCAGCAGCGGGCATCGCCGTGGCGCGCTCAGGTGCACCGGGCGCGCACGCGGCGCAGCGCTCGGGCGCGCAACCGGCAGACCCCTGACTCGCTCAGCCCGACCTGCGCCCCGATCTCTTTCAGGGTCAGCCCGCGCGCGAAGGACAGGACGAGAACCTTGCGCTCGCGCGGATCGATCTGGCGAAGCTCGCGCGCGACGTGCACCCATCGCCGGTCGCGACAGCGCGTACGCCCAGCGGCGGCTTCGCCGGCACCGGCCGAGCGCCATTCAGGCCGTTCGATGCCGGCCGCGACGCAGCGATCGAGCGAGACCTCGACGATCGGCTGCGGAAGGTCGGCATCGAGCTCGCGTGCTTCGCGGTAGGCACGTCGCGCCGAGCGGGTGAGGGGATCGCGCTCGCGCAGGGCATCGAGCACCTGGCCGCGGACCCGCCGCGCGGCGTACGCGCCGAACGGGGCGCCATTGTCGTCGCGGTACCGCCGCGCCGCCTGGACGAGCCCGACGACGCCCCAGGCGACGAGATCTTCACGGTCCGCGCCGCGGCACCGCGGGTCGAGCGCGCGCGAAGCGACCGCTCTCGCGAATCCGAGGTGCGCGATGATGCGCTCGTCGCCAGGCTGAACGTCCATTCTTCGCTCCCCGGCGGGACCGTATCCAGTGGCCGACCCGGTGTCAATATCACAGCGACAGACTTGTCCACAATTGCCGACGGCTACTTCGACCGGTATCGCTACCCCGGCTGGTTGCGGACCCACTCCGCGCTGGTCGGCGCGATCGCGACGCGGCTCGCCGAGGCCCATGCCGCGGCGGGAACGGATCTGGATGTTCGAATCGTCGCGCTCGGCGGGTATCTCCACGACATCGGCAAGAGTCCGCTCCTCGCCGGCGACGCTCGCGATCACACCATCCTCGGTCCGCTCGTCCTCGCGGCCGAAGGGCTGCCCGAGCTCGCCGAGCTGTCGCGACGGCATCCGGTGTACGCGCCGCGCGATCTGGCGACGGCACCGCGCACGCTCCCCGAGAAGATCGTCTACTACGCCGACCGCCGCGCCGGCCAGCGCGTGGTCACGTTGGAGGAGCGCATCGACGAGCAGCTCGCGCGGTTCCCCGAGCTCGCGCACCTGCGCGCGTCCGACCTCGTGATGGCGAAGGCAATCGAGGCCGAGGTCTTCCGGGGGATCGCGCTGCGGCCGGAGGACCTCACATGAGCGTCGACCGCGTGCGGCTCGAGAAGCGGATCGGCGAGCTCTCCGCGATCGGCGGCAGCGGCACGAGCGTCACCCGGCTCGGGCTCAGCCCCGAGGAGCAGCGGGCGCGCGATCTCATCGGCGGCTGGCTCCGTGCGCGCGGGGCGACGGTGTGGCGCGATCCCGCCGCGAACGTCTACGGGCGCTTCGGGGGCGCTGGTCCGGCGATCCTCGTCGGCTCGCACATCGACTCCGTCCCCGAAGGCGGCCGGTTCGATGGCGCGCTCGGGGTGCTCTGCGCGGTCGAGGCCGTCGGCGCGCTGCTCGACGACGACGTCGGCTTCCGGCGGCCGGTCGAGGTGGTGGGCTGGTGCGACGAAGAGGGCGCCCGGTTCGGCATCGGCCTGTTCGGGTCGGGTGCCACGTTCGGCCGGCTGCCGGACGGCGCGGCGCAGCGCGCGGATCGCCTGGGCATCACGATCGCCCACGCGCTGCGCACGATCGGCGAGTCGGGCGATCCGACGACCGCGAAGCGCGAGCCGGGCGAGTTCGCGGCGTACCTCGAGCTGCACATCGAGCAGGGACCGCGGCTGGCCGATGCGGGGATCCCGCTCGGGGTCGTCAGCGGCATCGTCGGGATCCTCCACGCCCGCGTCACCGTGCGCGGTCGCCAGGATCACGCCGGCGCGACGATCATGACGGCGCGCGAGGACGCGCTCGCCGCAGCCGCGGAGATGGTGCTCGCGGTCGAGACCGCGGCACGCGCGCTTCCCGACGCCGTGGGCACGGTGGGGGAGATCAGCGTCCGTCCAGGCGCGAAGAACGTCGTTCCCGGCGAGTGCGTGTTCTCGCTCGACCTCCGCGCGCGGAACGAGCAGACCGTCGAGCAGCTGGCCCGTGACGTGCGCGCGGCGATCCGGCGCATCGGCGACGCGCGCGGCCTGCGGTCGACCCTCGACGTCCTGTCGCGCGTGCCGGCCGTGCCGCTCGACCCGAAGCTGCGCGACCTCTTCCTGCGAAGCGCGCGCGCCGTCGGCGTCGAGGCGCCCGAGCTCTTCTCGGGCGCCGGCCACGACGCGGAGAATTCCCAGCTCGCCGGGGTGCCGACCGGGATGCTGTTCGTCCGCTCCACCGGCGGGAGCCACAACCCGAACGAGCTCGCCGCGCTGGACGATGCGGTCCTCGGTGCTCGGGCCCTGTCGCTCGCGCTCAAGGAGCTGGCGGGCTAGTATCGCGCGGGTCTGCCAGTTCACGTCAACTGGCGAAGCGGGGAGGCAAGCAAGCGTGGCGCGAGCGACCGTGCAGGACACCGGCACCGCGAGCTACCGCGTCGGCGAGCTTGCCGCGAAGCTCGGCGTGACCGAGCGGACGATCCGCTACTACGAGGAGCTCGGGCTGCTCGACTCGGTGAAGCGGCTCGACGGTGGCACCCGCGTCTACACCGACGACGACGTCCGTCGGCTGAAGTTCATCCGCAAGCTGAAGGTCCTCGGCCTGTCGCTGCAGGAGATGCACGAGCTCGAGGGGATGTACAAGACGCAGCGGAGCAATCGCACCGTGCTGCCGCGGCTCATCGAGCTGCTTGACGCGCACCTGGTGACCGTGGACGGCCGCATCGCCGAACTGCACGCGCTGCGTGACGAGATCCGCAGCTATCGCGAGCGCATGACGCAGCGACTGCTCGAGGCCGATCGATGACCGACGGCAGCGTGATCCTCGGTGCCGCGCGCACGCCCATCGGCGCGTTCCTCGGCGGCCTCGCACCGCTGACGGCGCCCGAGCTCGGCGCGATCGCGATCAAATGCGCGGTCGAGCGGAGCGGCGTCGCGATCGACCAGATCGACGAGGTCTTTATGGGCAGCGTGGTGCAGGCGGGTGTCGGCCAGGCGCCGGCCCGCCAGGCGTCGCTCGGCGCGGGACTGCCGAAAAGCGTGCCGTGCACGACGATCAACAAGGTCTGCGGCTCCGGGCTGAAAGCCGTGATGCTCGCCGCGTCGCAGATCGCCGCCGGCGAGTACGGCGTCATCGTCGCCGGGGGGATGGAGTCCATGTCGAGCGCGCCGTACCTGCTCCGCGGTCTCCGCCAGGGCCTTTCTCTTGGTGAGCATTCCATGGAGGACGCGAACCTGACCGACGGCCTCGTCGACGCGTACGGCGGCGGACACATGGGCCTCGGGGGCGAGAAGGCCGCGGCGAAGAGCGGCCTGTCGCGTGCGGATCAGGACCGCTTCGCGGTCCGCTCGTACCAGAAGGCGCTCGCCGCGCAACGGATGGGTGCCTTCGACGACGAGATCGTGCCGGTCGAGGTGAAGGGCCGGAAGGGCCAGGTCACCCGCGTGGAGAAGGACGAGACGCCGCGCGAGACCTCGTTCGAGGCGCTCGCCGGGCTCACGCCCGCGTTCAAGGCCGGTGGCACCGTGACCGCCGGCAACGCCTCGAAGCTGAGCGACGGCGCGGCCGCGCTCGTGGTCGCCGGCGCATCGCGCGCACGCGCGCTCGGCGCGGCGCCGCTCGCGCGGATCGTGGCGCAAGCGCAGTACGCGCACGAGCCCGACCTGTTCTTGCTCGCCCCATCGGGGGCGATCGCCCGCGTGCTCGAGAAGGCCGGCTGGACCGCCGACGAGGTCGACCTCTACGAGGTGAACGAAGCCTTCTCGGGGGTCGAGGCGGTGCGGCTGGAGATCGGGATCGCCGAAGACCGCTTCAACGTGAATGGCGGCGCCGTCGCGCTCGGCCACCCGATCGGCTCCTCCGGTGCGCGGCTCCTCGTGACCTTGCTCTATGCGCTGCGCGCACGGGGCAAGCAGCGAGGCATCGTCTCGCTCTGTCTCGGCGGCGGCGAGGCCGTCGCCCTCGCGGTCGAGGTCCTCTAATGCAGCAGGTGGGGGTCGTCGGCGCCGGGACGATGGGCGCCGGCATCGCCCAGGTGTGCGCGACAGCCGGCCTGCAGGTCGTGCTCGTGGACGTCGGATCGGAACAGCTGCAGCGCGGGCAGGCCGCGATCGCGGAGTCCCTCGGCCGGTTGGAGCCGAAGGGCAAGCTCCCGCGCCCGGCCGCGGAGATCACCGGGCGGATCCGGACCAGCACGGCAATGGCGGATCTCGCGAACGTGGATTTCGTCGTCGAGGCGGCATTCGAAGACTCCGTGGTGAAGACCGCGCTCTTCGCCACGCTCGACGCAGCGTGCAAGCCCGACGCGATCCTCGCGTCGAACACCTCGAGCATCTCGATCACGCGGCTCGCCGCGGCGACGAAGCGCCCGGACAAGGTCGTCGGCATGCACTTCATGAATCCGGTGCCGGTCATGGGGTACGTCGAGCTCATCCGCGGTCTCCAGACGAGCGACGCCACGCTGACACGGACGCGCGAGCTCGCGAAGATGCTCGGCAAGACCGCCGTCGAGTCCACTGACACGCCGGGCTTCATCGCGAACCGGATCCTCATGCCGATGATCAACGAGGCCGTGTTCGCCCTGTCCGAGGGCGTCGGCACGGCCGACGCGATCGACACGATGATGAAGGGGCTGAACTTCCCGATGGGCCCCCTGGCGCTCGCCGATCTGATCGGGCTCGACGTCTGTCTCGCCGTCCTCGAGGTGATGCACCGCGACTTCGGCGATCCCAAGTACCGGCCGGCACCACTCCTTCGGCAGTACGTCCGGGCCAGGTGGCTCGGCCGCAAGAGCGGCCGGGGCTTCTTCGGGTATCCGAAGTGAACGGACCACAGGTCGGCGCGGTGTTCGCGTTCAGTGCGACGCACGCCACGACGGCGGAGTTCTACACCGATATCGTCGGCCTGCAGGCGGGCACGGCCGACGCCGACGCGAGCTGGTTGAAGGCCGGGAACGCCGACGTGGTCTTTCACGGCCGTGACGATCGCGACACGCCGGCGGAGGTGCGCGCGCAGACCGGATTCGTCGTCTGGTTCGGCGTGGACGACATCACCGGCGCGTTCGACAAGGCGAAGGCCGCGAAGGCGGTCGTCGGTGACTTCTTCGGCGACTACTTCTTCGCGCGCGACCCCGACGGCCGGTTCATCGGCATCCACGTGAATGAGGAGCAGGCCCATGGCCACGACCACGAGCACTGACCCGGAGGCTCCGGCCTTCGACCTCGCGCTCACCGAGTCGCAGGCGCTCGTCCAGCGGACGGCGCGCGACTTCGCGACCGAGAAGCTGCTTCCCATCGCCCATGACATCGACGAGCACGGGACGGTCCCGCCGGCGATCCTGAAGGAGCTCGCCTCGCTCGGTTTCATGGGCGTGTACGTGCCGGAGGAGCTTGGCGGCGCGGGGGCCGACGTGGTCTCCTACATCCTCGCCTCCGAGGAGATCAACCGCGCGTGCGCCTCGACCGGTGTGATCATGCAGTCGCACAACTCGCTCGCGTGCGATCCGATCCTCCACTTCGGCACGAAGGCCCAGCAGGAGCGGTGGCTCCGCCCCCTCGCCTGCGGCGACACGCTGGGCTGCTTCGCGCTCACCGAGCCGGCGTCGGGTTCGGACGCGGCGGGTCTGCAGATGACCGCGAAGCGGGACGGGTCCGGCTGGCGCCTCAGTGGCACGAAGAACTTCATCACCAACGGTGTGTCCGCCGACGTGGTCGTGGCGTTCGCCCAGTCCGAGCCGGGGTCGCGGCACAAGGGCATCACCGCGTTCATCGTCGACAAGCCGTCCACGGGGCTGTCCGTCGGCCGGGTCGAGCAGAAGCTCGGGATCAAGGGCTCGGACACCGCGCAGCTCGTCTTCGATGGCGTGCGCGTGGAGGACGATCAGCGGCTCGGGCAGGTGGGTGACGGCTTCAAGATCGCGCTCGCGGCCCTCGATGGCGGCCGGATCGGCATCGCGGCGCAGGCCGTCGGGATCGGCCGCGCCTGCCTCGAGGACGCGCTCGCCTACGCGAAGGAGCGGCAGGCCTTCGGGAAGCCCATCGCCGAGCTGCAGGCGATCCAGTGGATGCTCGCGGACATGGCCACCGAGGTCGACGCCGCGCGGCTCATGACCTGGCGGGCGGCGACGTTGAAGGACCGCGGCGAGCGATTCACCGCCGAGGCCGCGATGGCGAAGCTCTTCGCGTCGGACGTCGCGATGAAAGCGGCGCGCAGCTGCGTGCAGATCTTCGGCGGCTACGGCTACCTCAAGGACTTTCCAGCCGAGCGTCACTATCGCGACGCGAAGATCACCGAGATCTACGAGGGCACGAGCGAGATCATGAAGCTGATCATCGCCGAGGACATGCTCGAATGACGAACGAGCGACGAGCAGCGTCGCTGCGAGGAGCGAGCATCACCAGCCGTGAGCAGCTCCAGCGACGCTGGCGGTCGAAGTGATCCCGCCGACCGAAGGCAGCGGTGCGCTGATCCTCGCGGCGGTCGCCGTGCTCGGCTTCGGCGCCTTCGCGTATCGCGCCTGGAAGCTGTACCGCTACCTGCGGCTCGGCTGGAACGAGGACCGACGTGCGCATCTCGGGAAGCGCATCAGGGACGAGCTCGTCATCTACCTCCTCCAGCGGAAGCTCCTGAAGCGGCCGTACTACATCCGCGGCGTCGCGCACGCGTTCATCTTCTGGGGCTTCATCGTCATCACGATGGGCACCGTCGATCTGCTGGCGAGCGGCCTCTTCGGCCTCCGGATGCCGGGCGCGGAGAGCGGCTTCTTCGTCTGGGCCGTGGACGTGTTCGCGGCGCTCGTGCTCGCGTCGATCGTTCTGGCGCTCGTGCGCCGCGCCTTCTTCAAGCCCGCGCGGATGCACATCGCCCTCGACGGCTACATCATCCTTGGGCTCATCGCGACGCTCATCGTGTCGCTGCTGGCCTTCGAGAACGCCGGCCTCGCGGCCGGCTACCTCGCGCTGCACCAGGCGACGCCGCCGCTCGCGGATCTCCTGCCGCTGCCGTACCCGGCCGGCGTCGCGGGCACGGTCTTCGCCGCCGCGTGGTGGGTCCACGTGGTCACGGTCCTCGGGTTCGCCGCGTACCTGCCGCAGTCGAAGCACCTGCATATCGTCACGACATTGCCGAACGTCTTCTTCCGCTCGCAGCGGCCACGTGGGGCGCTCCGCTTCGTCGACAAGATCGAGGAGCAGAAGACCTTCGGCGCGGCGACGCTGCGCGATCTCTCGTGGAAGCAGCATCTCGACGGGTACACCTGCACCGAGTGCGGGCGCTGCTCGGACAACTGTCCGGCGCTCGCGACGGGGAAGGCGCTCGACCCGCAGAAGATCGTCCTCGATCTTCGCGACCTCCTGTTGAAGGAGGGTGACGCGCTCCTGAAGGATTCGACAGCCACCGGCACGGCGCCGGCGCATCAGTTCGCGACGAAGCCGGACGAGCTCTGGGCCTGCACGACCTGCGCGGCGTGCGTCGAGCAGTGCCCCGTGACCATCGAGCACATCGACAAGATCGTGGACCTGCGCCGGTACCTGACGATGCAGGAGGCCGCCGCCCCGCCCGAGGCCCAGCGCGCGATGACGAACATCGAGCGGGCCGGGAATCCATGGGGCGAGGCCGCCGGCACGCGCGGCGACTGGGCCGAGGGGCTGGGCGTGCCCACATTCGCGCAGATGCCCGATGCCGAGTACCTGTACTTCGTCGGCTGCGCGGCGTCGTTCGACCGGCGGAACCAGCGCGTCGCGAAGGCGCTCGCGAAGATCCTTCAGGCGGCCGGGACGTCGTTCGCGATCCTCGCGACCGAGGAGACGTGCACCGGCGACCCCGCCCGCCGGATGGGGAACGAGTACCTCTGGCAGCTGCAGGCTCAACAGAACATCGAGACCTTCGGCCGCTACAAGGTGCGCAAGATCATCGCGTCGTGCCCGCACTGCTTCAATACGATCGCGAACGAGTACCCGCAGCTCGGTGGCACCTATGAGGTCGTGCATGCCTTGCAGCTGGTCCAGGATCTGATCGCCGAGAAGAAGATCGTGCTCGGGCCGGGCGCCGCCGAGTCGGTCGCGTATCACGACCCCTGCTACCTCGGCCGGCACAACGGCATCTACGAGGATCCGCGGGCGGTGCTGGACGCCATCGAGGGCGTGACGCGGATGGAGATCGAGCCGTACCACCGCGAGCGGGGCTTCTGCTGTGGTGCCGGCGGCGGACGGATGTGGATGGAGGAGAAGGTCGGGCAGCGGGTGAATCACCGCCGGGTCGAGCAGATCCTCGCGGCGGGCGACGCGAAGGGCGAACGGCCGACGAAGGTCGCGTCGGGCTGTCCCTTCTGTCTCATCATGCTCGATGAGGGTGTCGGAGCGAAGGGGATCGCCGATCAGTTGAAGCCCGTCGATGTCTTGGAGCTGGTGGCCTCGCGGCTCGCTGACCCTGCAGTATTAGAAGTGGAGCGTGCGACGACATGAGACTGCTCATCTGCATCAAACAGGTCCCGGACTCGACGACGCGAGTGAAGGTCGCGCCGGACGGCACGTCCATCGTGACCGACGGCATCACCTGGTCGATCTCGCCGTACGACGAGTACGCGATCGAGCTCGCGCTCGAGCAGAAGGACAACGCCGCCGACACCGTCGTCAGCGTCATCAGCGTCGGTGGCCCGCGGACGAAGGACGCCCTTCGGCAGGCGCTCGCGATGGGCTGCGATGACGCGACGCTCGTGACGGGCGAGGGCGCGGATACGCTCGGCCCGCTCGGGATCGCGAACGCGCTGAAGAGCGCGATCGACGAGCTGAAGCCCGACCTCGTGCTCTGCGGCAAGCAGGCCTCCGACGACGATCAGGGCTTCGTCGGTCCGGCGCTGGCGGAGGCCCTCGGGTGGCCGCACGTCGCGGTGGTCACGAAGGTCGCGCCCTCGGCCGCGGGGACCGAGATCTGGAAGGAAGTGGAGGGCGGCCACGAGGTCTGGAAGGCGAGCGGCGCTGCCGTCCTCACCGTCCAGAAGAGCGAGAAGGAGCCGCGCTACCCGTCGCTCCCCGGGATCATGAAGGCGAAGAAGAAGGAGATCCCCGAGCGGCCGGTGACCGGCGTCGAGGATCCGGTGACGATCGAGATCGTGAAGCTGGAGCCGCCGCCGGCGCGCGGTGGCGGGAAGATCTTCAAGGACGGCGACGTCAAGGCGCACGCCGCGGCGCTCGCGACGCTCCTCCGCGACGAAGCGAAGGTGCTCTGATGAAGATCTGGGTGCTCGCGGAGAAGAAGGATGGCCAGCTCCGCCGCGTGTCGCGCGAGCTCGCGGCGAAGGCCGCGTTGCTGGGCGACGCGACGGTGATCGAGGTCATGGGCGAGCGCGTCTCCGCGGCCGCCGCGGCCGACGCCCTCGCGGAGCGCGCGAAGACCGACGCACCGGATCTCGTCCTCGCCGGCGCGACACCGTCGGGCCGCGACATCGCCGCGCGTCTGGCGGCGACGCTGAGGCGCGCCTACCTCTCGGAGTGCACCGACGTGACCATCGACGGCACGTCGGTCGAGGCGTCGCGGGGGATGTACGCCGGCAAGGTGAGGGCCCGCGTCCGCGCCCCGCTGCCGGCCGTCTGCAGCGTGCGGCCGAACGCGTTCCCGCTTGTCGATGGCGCGGCAGAGCCGCAGGTCGCGAGCGTCGCTGCGGGCGACGCGCCGGGGCTCACGTTCGTGCGCTTCGAGCCGACGGCGTCGAGCGGCGGGCGCGTAACGCTCAGCGAGGCCCGCGTGATCGTGTCCGGCGGTCGCGGTCTCAAGGGGCCTGAGGCCTGGGCCCAGGTCGAGGCGCTCGCGGATGTGCTGGGCGCGGCGCTCGGCGCGTCGCGCGCGGTGACCGACGCCGGCTGGCGCCCGAACGAGGAGCAGGTCGGGCAGACCGGTAAGACCGTGACCCCCGACCTGTACATCGCGCTCGGCATCTCCGGCGCGATCCAGCATCTGGCGGGAATGACGTCGAGCAAGGTCATCGTCGCGGTGAACAAGGACCCCGACGCGGACATTTTCAAGGTCGCCGATTACGGCATCGTCGGCGACGTTTTCGAGTTCCTTCCGGCCTTCACCGACGCGGTCAAACAGGCGAAAGCAGGGGCCTGATCTTCCCGTTCGCGGGCCCCGACGAGCGCGACCTCGCGGCCGGCGTCGCCGCGTTCGTCGCGGGTCTCGGCGAGCGGATCCCGGCGGCCGAGACCCTGGGCACGATCCCCGCGGACGTCATCCGCTCGCTCGGCGACCTTGGCGTGCTCGGGATGAACGTGCCGGAGAACGACGGCGGCCTCGGCGCGTCGGCGGTCGCGTTCGCACTCGTGCTCGAGGAGCTCGCCGCGGCGTGGCCGTCGCTCGCGGTCGGTGTGTCGGTCAACAGCGGCATCGTCGCGAGCTCGATCGCGCGCCTCGGGACCGCCCAGCAGAAGCGGACCTTCTTCCCGCAGCTGTCGGACGGCCGCGGGCTCGCGGCGTTCTGTTTGACCGAACCCACCGCCGGGTCCGATGCCGCGTCGTTGCGCGCGACCGCGACGCGTGAGGCTGACTGTTGGGTCATCACCGGGACGAAGCTGTTCGTCACGAGCGCGCGGTACGCGCCGTTCTTCATCGTCCTCGCCCGCGTCGGACAGCCGGAGCCCGCGAGACCGCATGCCGGGATCACGGCGTTCCTCGTGCCCGCGGGCACGCCCGGCGTCATCGTCGGGAGGGCCGAGCACAAGCTCGGACTGCAGGCGTCGGACACGAGCGCCGTCACCTTCGAGGGTGCGCGCGTTCCCCTGACGGCGGTGCTGGGCACGGAGGGCCAGGGATTCAGCGAGGTGGCGATGGCCGGGCTCGACGCGGGACGCATCGGCATCGGCGCGCAGTCACTCGGGATCGCCCGGGGCGCGCTCTCGCTCGCGATGGCGTACGCGAAGGAGCGGAAGCAGTTCGGCGCGGCGATCGCCTCGTTCCAGGCGATCCGGTTCTCGCTCGCGCAGGTCCGCACGGAGCTCGAGGCCGCCCGGCTGCTCGTGCTGCGCGCCGCATGGCTCAAGGACAACGGCGCCAGTTTCAGCCGGGAGGCCGCGCAGGCCAAGCTGTACGCGAGCGAGGCCGCGAATCGCGCCGCGTATGCCTGCCTGCAGGTCTTCGGCGGATATGGCTACATGCGCGAGTACGGTATCGAGCGCTACTTCCGCGACGCCCGAGCCACCACCATCTATGAAGGGACCAGCGAGGTGCAGCGCATGGTCATCGCCAGATCCGTGGTGGCAGCGTGAGCGGCCGCATCGTGCGGCCGGGCCCGGCTGCGCCGGCCCCGGACGAGCCCCAGTCAAAGGACCTTTGGCTCGAGAGGTACCGAGCCGCCGTCGCGAAGCATCCGGAACGGAAGCAGCGGTTCAGCACGCTCTCGGACCTCCCGGTCGATCCGCTGTACACCGCCGACGACCTGCCGGGCTTCGACCCCGACCGCGACCTCGGGCTGCCGGGCCAGTTCCCGTACACGCGTGGCGTCTACCCCTCGATGTACCGCGGGCGGCTCTGGACGATGCGCCAGTTCGCCGGCTTCGGCTCGGCCGAGGACACGAACGCGCGCTTCCACTACCTCCTCGCGCACGGGGTCACCGGCCTGTCGACGGCGTTCGACATGCCGACGCTCATGGGCCGGGACGCCGACGACCCGCTGTCGCGTGGCGAGGTCGGGCGGGAGGGCGTCGCGGTGAGCTCGCTCGCCGACATGCGCATCCTCTTCGACAAGATCCCGCTCGACCTGGTCACCACGTCGATGACCATCAACGGCCCGGCCTCGATCGTGTGGGCGATGTACCTTGCCGCGGCCGAGGAGCGCGGGATCCCGTTCACGAAGCTCGGCGGAACGATCCAGAACGACTGCCTGAAGGAGTACATCGCGCAGCGTGAGTGGATCGTGCCGGTGAAGCCGGCGATGGAGCTCGTCGTCGACAGCTTCCGCTACGGCGCACGCGAGGTGCCGAGGTGGAACACCGTCTCCATCAGCGGCTACCACATCCGCGA
>DHJC01000025.1:41619-59858 GCA_002404155.1 Chloroflexi bacterium UBA4730
CCGCGAGGCCGGCTCGACCGCGGTGCAGGAGCTCGCCTTCACGCTCCTCGATGGGCTCGAGTACGTGAAGTGGGGCGTCGAGGCGGGTCTCGACGTGAACGACTTCGCGCCGCACCTCAGCTTCTTCTTCGATGTACACAACGACTTCTTCGAGGAGATCGCGAAGTTCCGCGCGGCGCGCCGGATCTGGGCGCGTGAGATGGAGCGCCGCTACCACCCGACGAACGACAAGGCCCTGCTCATGCGTACGCACGCGCAGACCGCGGGCGTCTCGCTCACCGCCCAGCAGCCGTACAACAACGTGGTCCGCGTGGCGCTCCAGGCGCTCGCGGCCGTGCTTGGCGGCACGAACTCGCTGCACACGAACTCGCTCGACGAGACGTACGCCCTCCCGACGGAGGAGGCGGTCACTCTGGCGCTCCGGACCCAGCAGGTGATCGCACATGAATCCGGCGTGAGCGAGACCATCGATCCGCTCGCCGGCTCCTATTACCTCGAGCACCTCACGAACGAGATGGAGCGCGGATTCGAGCGCTACCGGGACGAGATCGAGGGAATGGGCGGCATGGTCGCGGCGGTCGAGCGCGGCTATCCCCAGCGCGAGATCGTGGAGGCGTCGTTCCACTTCCAACAGCAGGTCGAGGAGAAGGAGAAGATCGTCGTGGGGATCAACAAGTACGTCGAGAGCGCAGCGGACGGCTCGAAGATCCCGGTCCTCGCGATCGACCCTGAGGTGGAGCGCAACCAGGTCGCCCGGACCCTGGACACCCGCGCGAAACGCGATGCGGGCCGCTGGCGCGAGGCGATGGACCGGCTGCGCGAGGCGGCCAAAGCGCATGGGGAGCTCATGCCGGCGTTCGTAGACTGCGCGCGCGCGATGGCGACGGTGGGCGAGCAGGTCGAGGTATTGAAGGAGACGTATGGCGAGTACCACGACCCCGGGTACTTCTGAGGAGCTCCTCGCACGGATGGATGACGGCTGGCGCCGCTTCCGCGAGGCCGTGCGCCATGTCGGCCGGACGAAGATGAACGAGCCGACCGGCGCAGGCTGGTCGCATCACGATCTGTTCGCGCACATCGCCGGCTGGCACGACCTGACCGGTCGCCGGATGCGCGTGTATCGGGCCGAGGGCCGGTTCCTGGAATACAACGAGGGCGTCGGCGGCATCGCGCCGTTCACCGACGGCGACGAGTTCAATGCCCGACTCGTGTCGAGCCATCGCCTCGTCGGCGCCGAAGCGCTGACCGACGAGCTCGATACCACGTTCCGCTCGCTGCGCGCCGAGATCGTCCAGCTGACGGATGAGCAAGTGCGCGCGAACGACGACTGGGTGATCGGCGTGGTCGGCGGTAACACCTACGGCCACTATGCGGAGCACGCGAAGGAGCTCGGGCTCGATGAGTAAGAGTCCAGCCAGCCGTGAGCGTGTCTCCTGGCCGAAGGCCGGAGATCGATCATGAAGCGGCCCATTCGCATCGTCATGGCGAAGGCCGGCCTGGACGGGCACGACCGCGGAGTCAAGGTGGTGGCCCGCGCCTTGCGCGATGCCGGGATGGAGGTGATCTACACCGGCGTGCATCAGACACCGGAACAGGTGGTCGAGACGGCCCTCCAGGAGGACGCCGACGCGATCGGCCTGTCACTCCTGTCAGGGGCACACAACTACCTCTTCCCCCGGGTGGCCGAGCTCATGAAGCACAAGGGCATGGACGACGTGCTCCTCTTCGGCGGCGGGATCATTCCGGAGGACGACATCGAAGGCCTGCGCAAGCACGGCGTCGAGCGGATCTTCCAGCCCGGCGCCTCGCTCGAAGAGATCACCGCATACGTTCGCGAGGCCGTGGCGAAACGCCGCGGCCAGCCCGCGTAAGGAGAAGCGACATGGCGAAGAAGGACGACCGACCGATCGACGTGGGGCTCGCGGCCCTCACCGGGAGCGACGAGGCGGCAGCGATAGAGTTCTGGAAGAAGCGCTTCGAGCTCATCGCCGCCATCCCGAGCGACGTGGCGCGCGTCGGCGCGATGACGCCGCAGCTGCGGGAGCTCACCCGCATGGTCAACGAGGTCGAGCGCGAGCGCCTCACGCGCGCGCGGCTCATCGCGTTCGCGCAGCTCTCCTCTGACGTGCAGCAGAAGATCACGGCGTCGCGGAAGGCCGCGTGGGACGTCGACCGGTCGGTCCTCGAGAAGGACCAGGCCCTCGTCGACAAGATCCTACCCACGGTCGAGGCGAGCGTCCGTTCGGCGTACCCGAGGTAGTGGACCTTCGCTATCGCGACGATCAGCTCGCGGTGCGCGACGCGGTCCGTGCGTTCGTGCGCGAGCGCATCGTGCCGCGCGCGTCCGAGTGGAGCGAGCAGGGGGAGTTCCCCCTGCCGCTGCTGCCGGAGCTCGCGCGCGTCGGGCTCACCGGACTCGCGATCCCGATCGAGCACGGCGGCGCGGGCCTCGACGCTCTGACGACGGCGCTCGTCGCGGAGGAGCTCGGGGCGGGGGATGGGTCGATCGGGCTGACCCTCGCGGCGCACAACTCCCTCTGCATCGGCCACGTCCTGACCGCCGCGTCCGCGGAGCAACGGGCCCGCTGGCTTCCGCCGCTCGCGGCCGGCACATACCTTGGCGCCTGGGCCCTCACCGAGCCGAGCGCCGGGTCGGACGCGGTCTCGGCCAAGACGACCGCCGTACGGGATGGCGACTGCTGGGTCCTGAACGGCCAGAAGCAGTTCATCACGAACGGCTCGATCGCCGGGTTCACCGTGATCATCGCCGCGACCGCCGATCGGCGGCTCACCGCGTTCGGCGTCAGCAGGGAGAACCCGGGGCTCGTGGCCGGCAAGCGGGAGAAGAAGATGGGCCTCCACGCGTCGGACACCGCGCAGCTCGCGTTGCAGGACTGCCGGGTGGGCGATGCGGACCGCATCGGAGAGATCGGCGCCGCGTTCGGTGACGTGCGCAAGGTGCTCGACCGCGGCCGCATCGGCATCGGTGCGCTCGCCATCGGTCTTGGACGCGCCGCCGTCGAAACCGCCATCGCCTATTCGAAGGAGCGGAAGCAATTTGGCCACGCGCTCGCCGAGTTCCAGATGATCCAGTGGAAGCTGGTGCAATCGCGTACCGAGCTCGATGCCGGCCGGCTGCTCATCCACCGCGCGGCGAGCCTTGCCGATGCGGGGCTGCCGTTCACGCGCGCCGCCTCGATGGGGAAGCTGTACGCGACCGAAGCCGCGAGTCGTGCGGCGAACGCGTCGCTCCAGGTGCTCGGGGGGTACGGCTATCTGCGTGACTATCCCGTCGAGCGCATCGTGCGCGACGTGCGGCTCATGGAGATCGGTGAAGGCACGAGCGAGATCCAACGGATCGTCATCGCGCGGGATCTCGTCGCGGCGTCTTGATCGCCGCGGCCGAGTCGCTGCTCGCCGCCGCGCGAAAGGGCGATACGCGCAGCATCGCTCGGCTCCTCACGATCGTGGAGAACGACGAGCCCGGGAGCGCCGACATCCTCCGGGCGCTCTACCCGGAGACCGGCAGGGCGCGCATCGTCGGGGTCACCGGTCCGCCCGGCGGTGGCAAGAGCACGCTCGTCTCACGGCTCGCGGCCGCCTACCGCAGCATCTACGACCGTGTCGCCATCGTCGCAGTCGATCCATCGAGCCCGTTCACCGGCGGCGCGATCCTCGGCGACCGCATCCGGATGCGCGACCGGTTCCTCGACGAGGGGGTCTTCATCCGTAGCATGGCCAGCCGCGGTCACGCCGGCGGCCTCGCGCGCGCGACGATGCGGATCGTGAACGTCCTCGACGCGCTTGGTACGGGTCTGGTCATCGTCGAGACCGTCGGCGTGGGCCAAGAGGAGGTCGCTGTGGTCCGCGTCGCGGACACCGTGTGCCTGGTGACGGTCCCTGGTCTCGGCGATGACATCCAGGCCATCAAGGCGGGCGTGCTCGAGATCGCGGACGTGCTCGTGGTGAACAAGGCCGATACGCCCGGCGCCGACGACGCGGCCCGCGACCTTGCGCAGATGCTGAGTCTCGGCCATGGCCGGACCGAGTGGAAGCCACCCATCCTGCGCACCAGCGCGCAGGATGGAAGTGGCATCGACGAGCTGGTCCGGGCCATCGACGCGCATGCGACGTGGGCTCGTTCGAGCGGCGAGCTGGAAGAGCGCCGGGCCGGCGCGGCACGCGAGGAGGTCGAAGCCCTGCTCCGCGACGCGCTCGTGAAGCGCCTCGAGTCGCGCATCGGCTCCGCGCGCGTGTCCGACGCCGTGAAGCGTGTCGCGACGCGAGAGCTCGATCCCTATCGCGCGGTCGATGAGCTGCTCGACACATGACCATCGAGCTCACGATCTTCAGGACGGGCGCGGTGAAGCTCGCTCGCTCCAACTTCACGCCGTGGCTGGCCGCGCCCGGACGCGACGAGCTCGTCGAATGCCCGGTCTGGTCAGCGCTCCTTCGCACGCCAGAAGGCCTCATCGTGTTCGACACCGGCCTGCATCCCGTTCACGTCGAGCGGCCCGAGGCCACGTTCGGCGCCAACCCGTCGATGGTGATCACCATGACGGGCGAGGACGCGATCGTCGGGCGCCTCGCCGCGGTGGGTGTGACGCCCGACGACGTCACCGTGGTCGTGAACAGCCACCTCCATTTCGATCACGCCGGCAACAACCGCGCGTTCCCGAAGGCGACGTTCATCGTCCAGGGCGAGCACCTCGCGTACGCGAAGGGCCGGCCGAACTTCCCGGCCATCTATTGGGACGACCCGGCCCTCCGCTACATGCCGGCGTCCGGTCGCGCGCGGGTCGCGACGGGCATCGAGGTCGTGCCGACCCCCGGGCATGCCCCCGGACATCAGTCGCTGGTCGTCGATCTCGCCGAGACCGGGCGCGTCGTGCTGTGCGGCGACGCGGCATTTACCCGCGCGAACCTGGAGCGGGGCGAGATCCCGGGGGAGGATCCGGTCGCGGGCACGGAGTCGCTCGCGCTCATCCGCTCGCTCGTGCGGGACGACCTCGAGCGAGCGTTCCCGTCGCACGATCCGACGACGTTCCGCCCGGGGACCTACCACTGATGTCCTGCTCCTATCCTCGACCGCGATGACCACCCCGATCGAGCGGCTCGAGGCGCTGCGCGCGCAGTCCGCACGCGGCGGCGGGGACGATCGCATCGCCCAGCAACACGCGAAGGGCAAGCTGACGGCCCGCGAACGGATCGATCTCCTGGTGGACGAGGGGAGCTTCGTCGAGCTCGACGCGTTCGTCGCGGCACGGGCGAGCGAGCACGTGTCCGACGAAGCGCAGGTCCTCGGCGACGGCGTCGTCACCGGCTTCGGCCGGATCGACGGCCGGCTCGTCTACGTGTTCTCGCAGGACTTCACCGTGTTCGGCGGCTCCCTCGCCGAAGCCCACGCGGCGAAGATCGTGAAGGTCATGGATCAGGCGCTGCGGAACGGGGCGCCGATCATCGGCCTCAACGACAGCGGCGGCGCGCGCATCCAGGAAGGCGTGGTGTCGCTCGGTGGCTACGCCGACATCTTCCTGCGGAACGTGCTCGCCAGCGGGGTCATCCCGCAGCTCTCCGCCATCATGGGCCCGTGCGCGGGGGGTGCGGTGTACTCACCCGCGATCACCGATTTCGTCGCGATGGTCCGCGACACCTCGTACATGTTCGTGACCGGTCCGAACGTGGTGAAAGCGGTGACCCACGAGGACGTGACCCTCGACGAGCTCGGCGGCGCCGAGACGCACGCCCGCCGGTCCGGCGTCGCGCACTTCGTCGCCGACGACGAGGTCCGGTGCGCGGCGCTCCTCCGCGAGCTCTTCGGATACCTCCCGTCGAACAACGTGGACCCCGCGCCACGCCTGGCCACCGAGGATCCGATCGACCGGATGGATCGCGAGCTCGACGCGATCGTTCCCGAGTCTGCGGCGAAGCCCTACGACATGAAGGACGTTATCCGGCGCGTCGTGGACGACGCGAAGCTCCTCGAAGTGCATGCCGAGTGGGCCCAGAACATCGTGGTCGGGTTCGCGCGGCTCGACGGGCAGAGCATCGGGATCGTTGCGCAGCAGCCGATGATCCTCGCCGGCGTGCTCGACATCGACGCGTCGATCAAGGCCGCGCGGTTCGTCCGCTTCTGCGACGCGTTCAACATCCCCCTCGTGACCTTCGTCGACGTACCCGGCTTCCTTCCGGGGACCGCGCAGGAGCACGGCGGCATCATCCGGAACGGCGCGAAGCTGCTGTACGCGTACGCCGAGGCCACCGTCCCGAAGCTCACCGTCATCACGCGCAAGGCGTATGGCGGCGCCTACGACGTCATGTCGAGCAAGCACATCCGTGGCGACTACAACGTCGCGTGGCCTGGTGCTGAGATCGCCGTGATGGGCGCCGAGGGCGCGGTGAACATCCTGTACAAGGACGAGCTTGCGACGGCGAAGGATCCCGAGAAGCGCCGGGCCGAGCTCGCGACGCAGTACGCCGAGAAGTACGCGAACCCGTACGTTGCCGCCGCGCGCGGCTACCTCGACGACATCATCGAGCCGCACGAAACGCGGCCGCGTCTCGCCGCCGCCCTGCGGGCCCTCGCCGGCAAGCGGGACGCGAACCCCAAGAAGAAGCACGGGAACATCCCGCTATAGCGGCGATGCGCTTTCGCAAGGTCCTCGTGGCCAACCGCGGCGAGATCGCGCTCCGGGTGATCCGCACGTGCCGCGAGCTCGGCATCGCGACCGCCACCGTGTACAGCGACATCGACCGCCTGTCGCCGCACGTCCGTGCCGCAGACGAGGCGTACCCGATCGGCGGGGCCGCGCCGCGCGACAGCTACCTGCACATCGAGCGGATCATCGCCGTCGCGAAGCGTGCCGGCTGCGACGCGATCCATCCGGGCTACGGCTTCCTGAGCGAGAACGCCGACTTCGCCGATGCGGTCGCGGCCGCAGGGATCGCGTTCGTCGGGCCGCCCGGCACGGTGCAGCGTGCGCTCGGCGAGAAGACCAGCGCGCGACGGCTCGCGGCGGCGGCGGGGGTGCCGGTCGCCGAAGGCACGATGGAGCCGTTGCGCGACGAGGCTGACGCCCGCACCGTCCTGGAGCGCGTCGGCTATCCGGTCCTGCTCAAGCCCGCGGGTGGCGGAGGCGGCAAGGGCATGCGCATCGTGCGCTCGGCCGCGGAGCTGCCGGCGGCCTGGCGCGCGGCCACCGGCGAGGCGACGACGGCGTTCGGCGCGCCGGCGCTCTTGATGGAGCGGCTCATCGAGCACGCGCGCCACGTCGAGGTGCAGCTCCTCGCCGACGCGCACGGCACCGTCGTCTGGCTGGGTGAGCGGGACTGTTCGATCCAGCGCCGGCATCAGAAGCTCATCGAGGAGACGCCCGGGCCGAGCGTCGACGACGCGCTCCGCGCGACGCTCGGGGCCGCGGCCGTCACGGTCGCGTCCGCGGCGGGCTACGTGAACGCGGGGACCGTGGAGTTCCTCGTCGCACCCGACGGTGCGTTCGTGTTCCTCGAGATGAACACCCGGCTGCAGGTCGAGCATCCGGTGACCGAGCTCGTCACCGGGCTCGACCTCGTCGCGCTGCAGCTGCGCGTCGCGGCGGGCGAACCGCTGCCCTTCGGGCAGCCGGAGGTCCGCCGCTCCGGTGCCGCGATCGAGCTGCGCATCACGGCCGAGGACCCGTTCGCGGGATTCCTGCCCCAGGCCGGACGGGTCGACTTCGTCCGCGACCCGAGCGGCCCGGGCATCCGGTTGGACTCCGGGCTCGCCGTGCCGCTCACCATCCCGACCGAGTACGACCCGTTGCTCGCCAAGCTCATCGCCTGGGGTCCCGATCGGCCCGCGGCGATCGCCCGGGCCCGGCGGGCCGCCCGCGAGATGATCGTGGCCGGGCTGCCGACATCCCTCCCGTTCCACTCCTTTGTATTGGCCGAGCCGGACTTCGTCGCCGGCCGCTACGACACCGACTACGTCGCGAGGCACTGGGACCATCCTCGGACGCCGGAAATCACCGAGGGCGCCGCCCTCGCCACCGCCCTTGCCGGCCTCGCGCGCCTGCGCGCCGGTCCCCGCCCGTTCGTCGGGGACACGACTCCGTGGTCGCGCTCGGCCCGTGAGGACATGCTCCGATGAGGTACGCCGTACGCGCGGGTGACCGCGAGCTCACGATCGAGACCACCCCGGAGGGCCGGTTCCTGGTCGGCGACCGGGTGGTCGCAGCCGACCTCGCCGAGGCCGTCCCCGGCCGGGTCTGGTCGGTCGTCGTCGACGGCGAGGCCCACGAGGTCGCGTTCCTTGGCGACGATCGGGTGTGGGTCGATGGCGACGAGGTCCGGATCGACATCGCCGACGAGCGCACCGTCGCCGCGGGTCGAGCGGGCGGCCGCGCGGCGAGCGCGCGACAGGAGCTCCGCGCGCCGATGCCAGGGCTCCTGAAACGGGTGCACGTCGCCGAAGGGAGCGCGGTGCACGAGGGCGACGCGCTCGTCACGCTCGAGGCGATGAAGATGGAGAACGAGCTACGCGCGGCGCACGCCGGGACGGTCGCGCGCATCGCCGTCGCGGAGGGGACGACGGTGGAGGGTGGCGCGCTGCTGATCGTCATCCGCTCCGAGTGACGCGTCCGCGCGTGCGCAAGCGGGCCGTCGCCCTCGCGCTCGTGCTGCTCGTCGTCCTCTCGATCGCCGGCGCGGTCGGGTTCCTGATCTACCGTCCGCAGGCGACGCTCGATGGCGACTACCGGCTCCTCGGCCTCGATCAGCGCGGCGAGATCGTCCGGGACTCGTATGGGGTCCCGCACATCTACGCTCAAACCGCCCACGACCTCTTCTACCTCCAGGGCTACGCGACCGCGCAGGACCGGCTGTTCCAGCTCGACCTGTTCCGCCGCACCGGGCGCGGACGGCTGTCGGAGATCCTCGGCGACGCCGGCCTCGAGACCGACAAGTTCATCCGCACCATCGGCCTCGCGCGCGCCGCGAGCCTCGATGAGGCGTTGCTTTCGACCGACGCCCGGCTGGCGCTGGCAGCGTTCGCCGAGGGCGTCAACAAGCTGATCGAGCAGAAAGGGGATGCGTTGCCGATCGAGTTCCTGCTGCTCGGCTACACGCCCGAGCGGTGGACGGCGACGGACTCTCTCGTCATTCTGAAGCTCGAGTCGTACGACCTCGCGACGAACTACGGCACCGAGCTCTCGCGCGCGAACGTCGCGGCACGCGCCGGCCCCGGCGCCCTGGCCGAGCTCTTCCCGGACACCGATCTGCGCCCGCCCGCGGGTCTCGCCGACGGGTCGTGGGCCGCGGTCGAGGATGCGTTCCGTTCACCGGTCGCGCTGCCGGGCCTCGCGGGCCTCCGCGCCCTGTTCGGCGACGCGGGCACCGGCCTCGGCTCCAACTGCATCGCGCTCGCCGGATCGCGCACCGCGTCGGGGAAGCCGCTCCTCGAGGGTGACCCGCATCTGTCGGTCCGCAACCCCTCGATCTGGTACGAGGTCGGCCTCCACGGCGGCGGCTATGACGTCGCCGGCTTCTCCATTCCCGGCCTGCCGGGCATCGGCATCGGCCACAACGCGCGCGTCGCCTGGACCTTCACCGTGGCGTACACCGACGTGCAGGACTTCTTCGTCGAGCAGCCTGACCCGACCGATCCGCGGCGGTTCATGTACCAGGGCGCGCCCGAGGCCGCGACGGCCATCCGCGAGCTGATCCGGGTCAAGGGCAGGCCCGATCCCATCGAATACGACGTGCTCGTCACCCGTCACGGTCCGCTCATGACCGGGGTGCTGACGGGCCAGCTGGCGCCGCTCGCGCTCCGCTGGACGGCCCTCGACGGCGGCAGGACGATGGACTCGCTGCTCGGGGCCGCGCGGGCGACCGACTGGTCGAGCTTCCGGGCCGCGATGGCCGACCTCTCCGGCGCGACGCTGTCGGCCTGCTACGCGGACGTCGACGGACACATCGGCTACGTGCTCGCGGGCGCGCTACCCGATCGGGCGAAAGGCGATGGCCGGCTGCCGGTCCCGGGCTCGACCGGCGAGTATGAGTGGCGGGGCGTGCTGCCGGCGAGCGCGAACCCGGCGCGGCTGGATCCGCCGGAGGGCTACATCGTGAACGCCAATGACCGGCCGGTGACCGACCCAACGTCGGCCGCGTACACCGGCGAATGGGATCCCGGCTTCCGGGCCGGGCACCTGCTCGCCGCCGTGCAGGACCAGAGCGGCGCGACGATCGAGACCCTCCGGAGGATCCAGACCGACTACACCTCACCCCCGGTCGGCGCGTTCCGCGATGCGATCCTCGCCGCGACGCCGCGGTCACCGCTCGCGGCCACCGCGCAGGAGCTCGTGCGCCGGTGGGACGGGACGCTGTCGGTCGACTCGAGCGCCGGGGCGATCTACGAATCCTGGATCGTGCACATGGCCGATCGCACGTTCCACGACAAGCTCGGGGACACGGTGTACGTCGACTACCTGGCCAACGCTCGGCCGACCTTCGCCCTGTACAAGATGCTGGCCCGGGCGAGCGATCCGTGGTTCGTGGCCCTGGGTGACCCCGCGGTGCGCGGTCGCGACGCGCTGAGCGCGCTCGCGCTCGATGACGCCGTCGCTGAGCTCCGCGATCGCCTCGGGGCGGATCCCGCGAAGTGGCGTTGGGGCGCGCTGCACACGGTCACGTTCGCGCACCCGCTCTCTGTCGGCCTGCCCGGTCCGCTCCGCGCGCTGTTCGACATCGGTCCGTACGAGCGCGCGGGCGACGGGTACTCGGTGAACAGCGGGGCGTACTCGCTGGCGACGCCGTACACGCTGCGCAGCCACGCCTCCGAGCGGATGCTCGTCGACCTTGGCGATCTGGACAATTCGCGTGCCGTCCTGCCGACGGGCGAGTCGGGTCAGCCGCTCTCGCGGCACTGGGGCGATCAGACGCCGCTGTGGCTGCGCGGCGAGCTGCATCCGATGTGGTTCAGCCGCACCCGGATCACCGACCCCGACATCCTCGTCCTGCGCCCGCGATGACGATCGCACGCGGATAATCGGTCGGATGAGCGAGCGGGGCGAGTTCAAGACCACCTACGGCACGCCGATGCCGTCCCACGCCACCGCCGGCCCGGCGCATGACGCCGCGGTCGAGCGGCTCGGCTATCCCGGGGACCCACCATTCACGCGTGGCGTGCAGCCGACGATGTACCGCGGGCGGCTCTGGACGATGCGCCAGTACGCCGGATTCGGCACCGCCGAGGAGTCGAACGCGCGGTACCGGTACCTCCTCTCGCAGGGGCAGACCGGCCTGTCGGTCGCCTTCGACCTGCCGACCCAGATGGGCTTCGACGCCGACGACCCGCGCGCGGAAGGCGAAGTCGGGAAAGTCGGGGTCTCCATCTCATCGCTCGACGACTTCGCGTTGCTCTTGCAGGACATCCCGCTCGACAGGGTCACGACGTCCATGACGATCAACGCGACCGCCGCGATCCTCCTGGCGATGTACGTCGCCGTCGCCACACGTCAGGGCGTGCCGCTCGCGCGGATCGGCGGCACGACGCAGAACGACATCCTGAAGGAGTACATCGCGCGCGGCACGTACATCTACCCGCCACGCCCATCGATGCGGCTGGTCACGGACCTCGTTGCGTACTGCGCCGAGCAGCTGCCGCGCTGGAACACGATCAGCATCTCCGGCTACCACATCCGCGAAGCGGGAGCGGACGCCGTACAGGAGCTGGCGTTCACGTTCGCCAACGCGATCGCGTACGTCCAGGCGGCCGTGGACCGCGGCCTCGCCGTGGACCGGTTCGCCGGCCAGCTCTCGTTCTTCTTCGCGGCGAATGCGACGCTCATCGAGGAGGTGGCGAAGTTCCGCGCCGCCCGGCGGATCTGGGAGCGGATCATGCGCGAGCGATTCCGGGCGACCGAGCCGGCGTCGCTCGCGCTCCGATTCCACACCCAGACGATGGGCTCCACCCTGACGGCGCAGCAGCCGCGCAACAACATCGTTCGCACCGCGATCGAGGCCCTCGCCGCCGTGCTCGGCGGCACGCAATCCCTCCATACGAACGCCTACGACGAGGCGCTCGCGCTCCCGAGCGCGGACTCGGCGCGCACCGCGCTCCGGACGCAGCAGATCATCGCCGAGGAATCCGGGGCCGCGGAGACGATCGACCCGCTCGGCGGCGCGTACCTCGTGGAGAAGCTCACCGCGGATATCGAGGAACGCACGTTCGCCGAGCTGGCGCGGATCGACGAGCTCGGCGGTGCACTCGCGGCGATCGAGCGGGGCTACCAGCAGCGCGCGATCGAGGACTCCGCCTATCGCTATCAGCGCGAGGTGGAGTCCAAGACTCGGGTCATCGTCGGGGTGAACGCGTTCCAGACGCAGGGCGACGAGACGAAGGTGACCACGCTCAAGGTCGACGAGTCGGTCGCGGCCCAGCAGTGCGAGCGGTTGGCCGCGCTGCGGAAGCATCGCGATGCCGCGAGGGTCGAGCGGCTGCGCGCGGACCTGCGGGCGGCGGCCGAGGGGACCGCGAACCTCATGCCGCCGATCGTCGCCGCGGTCGATGGGTCCGTCACGCTCGGTGAGATCTGCGCCGATCTGCGCGCATCGTTCGGCGCATACGTCCCCGCGGACCGCGGATGATCCCCGAAGCCCGCGAGCTCCATCACGTCTCCGTGGTCGTGAGGTCGATCGGCGAGTCGCTCCGGTTCTATCGTGACACGCTCCAGCTGCGAGCCGGGCCGGTGCGGAACGTCGCGGACCAGCAGGTCCGGGTCGTGTTCCTGACCGCGCCGAACACGCGGATCGAGCTCATCGAGCCGACGGACCCGACGTCCGGCGTGGCCCGCTTCCTCGCGGAGCGCGGCAAGCCGACCCTCCATCACCTGTGCTTCGTCGTGGATGACCTGCGCGCGACCCTGGCGGCGCTCGCCGAGCGTGGCGTCGAGCTCATCGACCGCGAGCCGCGCCACGGGGCCGAAGGCGACGTGGCGTTCGTGCACCCGCGGGCCTCCGGAGGCGTGCTCATCGAGTTGATAGATCGCGCCAGCCTCGACAGACCGCATACTTCGTAAGGTGGGACCGAGGGTCGTCGCGACGCTCTGCGGGCATGACCGCGACACCTGCGTGCGCGCGCGGGAGCAGTACCTCACGGCGCTGCGGGGCGCGGGTGTCGAGGTGATCGCCCTCGACCCGCACGACGACGTCCCGCTGGAGTTCGACGCCCTCTGCCTGACGGGCGGCGGCGACATCGAGCCGTCCCGCTACGGCGAGCCGGCCGCGCCGCAGACCACCGACATCGACCCGGCCCGCGACGACCTCGAGCTGCGCCTGGTGCGCACGGCCCTCGACCGCGACATCCCGGTCCTGGGGATCTGCCGTGGCTTCCAGCTGATCAACGTTGCCATGGGCGGCAAGCTCGTGCAGCACGTCGAGGGACACAGCCGGTCGGTTGGCGCGCTCCAGTCGCACGAGGCCGTGCCGGCCGGAGGCTCGCTCCTCGCGGGCGCGACGAGCGCTCGCGCGCACGTCGTCAACTCGAGCCATCACCAGGCCGTGACCGACGACATCCTCGCGTCGGGCCTGGTTCCGACCGTCCGCATCGACGGGCTCGTCGAGGCGTTCGAGGATCCGGCGCACCGCTGGGTCGTCGCCGTCCAGTGGCACCCCGAGCGCTCCGCGGAGGTCTCGGCCGAGGCGGCGCGCATCTTCCGCGCGTTCGCCGACGCGGCGTCCCGCCAGCCCGCTCGGGCACGGTGAGCCCGGAGCCCGCAGAGCCGCCCCGCCCGCGCACGGTGGACGTCGCCCTCGAAGCGCGCGCCCGGCGCTGGACCGTCGAAGAGCGTGACGCGCGCGTGTCCTTGGTCGAGTCGGCGGTCGTGCCCGCGAGCGAGCCCCCCGCTGAGGGAGCGATCCGGGTCACGTACGGCGGGGTCATGCGCGTGGCGGTCCTCGCGGGCGACGCTCCCGATGTCGAGCGCGTGCTGCGTCGCGCGGTGCTTGCATCCGGCGCAGAGCTCGTGCTCCTCCTTCGGGCGAACGATGCGCGGTCGCTCGTCGAGCGCGCCGCGGCCATCCGAGCGGCGCGCCCCGATCTCGTGCTCGCGCTCGTCGCCGAGCGCGGTGAAGCCGCCGGGATCGTGGACCTCGTCGAGGCGCTCCGGCTCGGATGCGCCGACCGCTCGCCGGCACCCCGGGTCGTGGTCGCGGGTGAGCCCCATGCCGCGCTGCGCCTCAAGGCCGCCGCCGTGGGATACGCCGTCGAGCTCCTTCCCGACCCCCGTCGGGCCGACGGCATCAGCGCGTTCGCGCATCGTGGCCGCGAGTTCCGCAGAGGGACCGACGCCGACGTGGTCCTCCGCGACGAAGCGCTCGAGGAGCTCGCCCGCCTGGTCGCCGCGCACGGCAACGACACGCTGATCGTCGACGTCGCCGGCGGCTCGACGTCGCTCGTGCGCGCGAGCGCGGACGGAGCGATCACTGCGGCCCACGTCGCGCACCTGGGCTCGGGCGTTGCCGCCGATCGCACGGTCGGCCGCGCGGGGCTCGACGGCGTGCGCCGCTGGATCCCGTGGGCCATCGACGCACCGACGATGCTCGAGCGCGTCTTCAACCGGGCACGCTGGCCGGACGCGGTCGCGGCGGAGGCGAGCGCGCTCGCGCTCGAGATCGCGCTCGCGCACGAGGCGGTGAGTCACGCGCTCGGCGACGCGGCAGCGGCCGGGATCGCCGAGCCGCTGCGCGATGCGCCGCTCACGATCGTGACCGGTGCGGCTGCCGCGTTCACGCGCGGAGCGCATACGGCGCTCGTCGCGATCGACGGGCTCGCCTCGCCCCGGCCCACCACCCTGCATCGCGACAGCGACGACGCGCTTCTCGCGCTTGGTGCGCTTGCGGCGCGGATCCGCGCGACCGGTGGCGACCCCGGGGCGACGGTGAGCGACGAGCTCGCGCGTCACCTGGTGCCGCTCGCCTTCGTCGTGCCCGCCGCGCCGGGCCGCCGCAGCAGGCTGCGGGTGAACGGCAGCGAGCACGTCGACGACGATCTCGTTCGCGGTGCGTTCTTCAGCGTGCCGCACCGCGGCGAGGCCGATGTCGAGGTGACTGGCACGCCCCTCCGAGCCCGCGGCTCGGCGGGTGAGCTCGGCATCATCATCGACGCGCGCGGACGGCCGCTCGAGCTGCCGCCGCGCGACGCGGAGCGGATCCCAACGCTCGTGCGGTGGTTCGCCGCGCTCGACCTCGCCGCGATGAGCGCAGCCTGATGGGCTGGCGCTACGGGCGCTACGTCGTCGAGCATCCGCTTCCGCTCTCCGCGTCGTCGTGGCCGGCCGTGGGCTCGACCGTACACGCGGGCGATCCGCTCGCGAGCGGCGCGCTGCTCGGCTCGCCGGTGCGCGTGGACGGCGCGCGCAAGCTCGGCCTCGATCCTGACGACGTCGACCGGGTGACCCGCGTCCGGGTCGGGTCGGACGTGAGGCGGGGCACCGTGCTCGCGCGGACCGGCCGGCGGTTCGTGCGCGCGGTGACCGCGCCCGTCGACGGACGGCTCGTGCACCGGTCGCACGAGGGCGCGTTCTACGTCGCGCCGATCACCGGTACCTGGACTGTGCACGCGTCGATGGACGGCACCGTGGTGCGGTCCGACGACGCGGCCGTCACCGTCGAGGGATCCGCGTGGGGCCTCGGCGGCGTGGCGGCGTACGGCCCCGACGCGTTCGGCGAGCTCGCGCTCGGCGTCGACGCACCCACCGACGAGCTCGCGCCGGGGCGCGTCGATGTGCGCATGCAGGGCAAGATCATCGTCGGCGGCGCGCGCATCGCCGCCGAGGCGATCACCCGGGCCCACGCCTGCGGCGTGGCCGGTCTCGTCGCCGGCGCGGCGCCGGCGGGTGGCCTCCGCGTGGTCTTCGGTGACGAGGTCACCGCGTCCGGCGGCCCGACCGTGGAGGACCGTCCGACCGTGCTCTGCCTGCTCGGCTTCGGCAGCGGCCCGCTGCCGACCGAGGTCTACCTCCCGTTCGTCGTGTTCAACGGGCGGCGCGCCGCGATCCACGTCGCCTCGGCGCGATTGTTCGTCTTCGCGCCGGCGGCGCTGCTCGATACGTCGCTCGACGCTCCGGCGCTCGTGCTCGCCGGCGATTTCGGGGGCGTGCGGCCGCTGGCCGGAGCGACGAGCCCGACCGGCGTGACGCGCTTCGCCAGCGACGCGTTCTGCGAAGGCCTCGCGACGAAGGACGGCGTCGTGCCCGTGCCGAACGTCCTCCCGTATGACGCGCCCCGATGAGCAAGAAGCGGAGACCCGCAAAGCGCGACCGCGCGGTCGCGGAATATCGAGCGCGCGAGACGCGCCTCAAGCGGTACCGGACCGTCGTCGGATTCCTTGGGCTCATCCCATTCATCGGGTCGCTCGCGTGCGACGGCGGGCTGGTGGTCTTCTGCGTCCCGTGGTCGTGGTACATGGCGATCTGGGCCGCGGTCTTCGGGGCGTTCATCGGCCTTAGCATTCGGCTCGTTCGTGAACGCCGCCGGTTCGAAGCACAGCAGTCGCGCGCAAGCTGATCCCAGCGCGATCGACATCGTCAGCCATTCGTCGCTGCACACCGAACGGCTCGGTGAGCGCATCGCGGCGCATGCCGAGCCCGGCGACGTCATTGCGTTGTGGGGGGAGCTCGGCACCGGCAAGACGGTGTTCGCCCGAGGGATCGCGATCGGCCTCGGCATCGACGAGGACACCGTCACGAGCCCGACGTTCGTCATCCTCCACGAGCACTTCGGCGGACGGCTGCCGCTGTACCACGTCGATCTCTACCGGCTCGAGCAGAGTCAGCTCGGCTCGACCGGATGGGAGGAGGCGCTCGATTCCGGCGGAGTCACCGTGATCGAATGGCCCGATCGCGCGGGCGACGAGCTCCCGCCCGACCGCGTCGACGTACGCCTCGAGCACGTCGCCGAAACGAAGCGCCGCGTGACGGTCGACCCGACGGGCCCTCGGTCGCGCCGGCTGGTCGAGGCGTTGCGCGAGGACTCGTTCAAGGACCGGCCGTGAGTGCGCTCCTTGCCCTCGACACGTCGACCGAGTGGGCGTCAGTCGCCATTTTCGACGGCACCGCTGTGCTTGCCGAAGAGACCTGGCACGCGCAACGGCGGCACGCTGAGGATCTGTTCCCCACGATCGAGCGACTCATCGCCCTCAGCCGTGCGCCGTTCAAGGCGGTCGACAAGGTCGCGGTCGCGACCGGGCCCGGCTCGTTCACCGGATTGCGCGTCGCGATCGCGGCCGCGCAGGGGATCGCGCGGGGCAGCGGCGCTGCACTGGTCGGCGTGTCGACGCTCGACGTCCTGGCGTATCCGCACGCGTCATCGAAGCTCCGCACCTGCCCACTGCTCCCCGCGGGACGCGGCGAGTTCTACGCGGCGCTCTATCAGGAGCGCAACCGCAAGTGGGCCCGCCGTTCGCCGTTCATCGTCGGCCCGCTCGTGGATGTGTGCCGGCAGATCGGCACGCACACCCTGTTCGTCGGTGAGATCGACCAGGAAGCCGAGTCCACGCTGCGCGATCTGCTCGGACCGCTCGCGCTCTTCGCGCCGCCCGCGTCCCGGATGCGCCGGGCCGGGTATCTCGCCGAGCTCGGCTGGAACGAGCTCGCCGAGCGCAGGCAAGCGCCGCTCGGCGCGCTCGAGCCGATCTACGTACGCCAGCCCGCGGTGGGCGGTAGCTTCGCCCAGCCCTTCGCCCCGCCGCCGGCCGACGACGCCGCTCTCGGTCTCCCGAAGCGTTCGGCGTAAGACGGCCGTGGGTCCCCTCGTTCCGCCTAGGCCGTCGTGCTGCGCCGGGCTCCGCCCGGACGCAGTAGAACGGTAGTCATGGTCTCGGTCGCCCCGGTCCTCATCGACGACATGACCCTCGAGGACATCGACGCCGTGCAGGAGGTCGAGCGCAGCTCGTTCCCGGTGCCCTGGCCGGCCAACGCGTTCCGTCACGAGCTCACCCAGAACCGCAACGCCCGGTACGTCGTCGCGCGCAGCGGCGATCACATCGTCGGCTACGCCGGCCTCTGGCTCATGGTCGACGAGGCGCACATCACGACGTTCGCCGTGCACCCCGACCATCGCCGCCAGCGCATCGGCGAGCGGCTGCTCCAGCGGCTCTTCGAGATCGCGGCCGTCATGAACGCGGAATGGCTGACCCTCGAGGTCCGCGCGTCGAATCTTGCCGCGCAGAAGCTGTACGAGAAGTACGGCTTCCGCCGGGCGGG
>DHJC01000025.1:59977-77319 GCA_002404155.1 Chloroflexi bacterium UBA4730
CGCCGCCGCTACTACAGCGACAACAACGAGGACGCGCTCATCATGTGGACGGAACGGCTCAAGGACCGCGCGCTGAAGGATCGGCTCGCGGCGCTGCGCAAAGATCTCGAGCGCGGTCCATGAGGATCCTCGCGTTCGAGACGAGCTGCGACGAGACCGGCGTGGCGGTCGTCGAGGACGGCCGCCGGGTCCGCGCGAACGTCATCGGCACCCAGCTCGCGCACCAGGCGACCGGCGGCATCGTGCCCGAGGTCGCAGCGCGCGAACATCTGCGCGCGATCGATCCGATCACCGCCAACGCGCTGCGCGACGCGGGCATCACCCTGCGCGAGGTGGACGCGGTCGCCGCGACCGTCGGGCCCGGTCTCATCGGCTGCCTCCTCGTCGGCGCGAACTACGCGCGCGGCCTCGCCCTCGCGGCCGGTCTTCCGTTCGTCGGGGTGAACCACCTCGAGGGCCATGTCTACGCGAACTGGCTGTATGACACGGAGGATGTCCCCGCCGAGCCGGAGCTCCCCGCCGTCGTGCTCGTGGTGAGCGGCGCGCACAGCGACCTCGTCCTCATGGAGGCGCATCGCCGGTTCCGGCTCCTCGGCCGCACGATCGATGACGCGGCGGGGGAGGCGTTCGACAAGGTCGCGCGGCTGCTCGGGCTCGGCTTCCCGGGTGGCCCCGAGATCGAGACGGCCGCGAAGGATGGCAACCCCGAGGCGTTCCCGCTGCCGAAGGCCTGGCTCGCCGACCGCTACGACTTCTCGTTCTCCGGACTCAAGACCGCGGTGCTGCGTCTCGTGCGGTCGCTCGAGGAGAAGGGTCCGGTCCCCGTGGGCGATGTCGCGGCATCGTTCCAGAAGGCGATCGTCGACGCGCTCGCGGAGAAGACCGCGCGCGCGGCCGCGGAGCACGGCGTGCGGTGCGTCATGCTCGGCGGCGGCGTCGCCGCGAACTCCGCCCTGCGTGCGGAGATCGAACGGCGCATTGGCGTCCCGCTGCGCGTCCCGCCGCCGCGACTTTGCACCGACAACGGTGCGATGATCGGTGCGGCCGCCTTCTTCTCGCTGCGCCACCGCGGCGCCGAGATGCCGGCCGGCGTGCGCTCCAACCTGCCGCTCGCATGACCGCGGCAGCGCTCGTGGCCGCGCTCGACGAGGCGACGGACCTCGCCGCGCGCGGCGAACCCGTTCCCGAAGGGATCACCGATCTCGTGCTTCGGATCCTGACCGAGGCGCGCGACGCGCCGCCGGTGCTCGCGGCGCTGCGCGGCGCAGCCGACGGCCGCGCGCTCCTTCGGGTCACCGATGGCGCGCGGGCCATCGAGTTCCGGGCCGGCGACGGCACGCTGTTCGCGGAGATCGCCGATCCGAAGGGCAAGGGGCCCAAGGTGGATGCGACGGCGGTGACGTGGCTCGGGCTCCTCGGCGGCACGTTGAAGCCGTGGCTCGCGTTCACGCGCGGGCTCGTCGTCTGCCGCGCCGGGATCACGGAGCTGCGCTGGATGCAGCAGACCGCGGAGCGGCTGCAGCGCGGGTATGAGGAAGCCCGTCGGCTAGAGTCGGCACGATGAGAGAGTCACCCGGAACACCGCGCCCGAACGACACGAAGACCGATGACGAGGCCACCAAGGTCCACCGCGCCGAGACAAAGACGAAGACGCCGGTCGAGGCGAAGCGGCAGGGGCCAACGCTCGATGACATCAAGAAGGACGAGCGGGTGAAGGTGTACATCCGCTCGGCGAACGCACAGACCGGCGCGATCGGCTACACCGAGCATGGCGAGCGTCACGCGAACACGACCGCCGACGGCGCGCGATTCATCCTGAAGTCGCTCGGCCACGAGGCTCGCCGCACGGAGCTCGGGGCCGTTGCCGCGTACCTCCACGACATGGGCAACGTCATCACGCGCGAGAAGCACGGCCAGACCGGCGCCCTGCTGGCGAAGGACATCCTCCTCGACCGCGGCTTCACCTTGGAGGAGGTTGCCCTGATCATGGGAGCGATCGCGAACCACGAGGAGGCCGAGGGTGGACTTCCGGTGAGCGCCGTCTCGGCTGCGGTGATCATCGCCGACAAGAGCGACGTGCACCGCTCGCGCGTGCGGAATCCGAAGACGACGACGTTCGACATCCACGATCGCGTCAACTACGCCGCCACGAGTGCGGAGATCAAGGTGTCGCGGCGCGAAAAGCTCATCACGCTCGATCTCACCGTCGACACCGAGGTCGCGCCGCTCATGGAGTACTTCGAGATCTTCCTGTCGCGCATGATGTTGTGCCGCCGCGCCGCCGAGTTCCTGCACTGCCAATTCGCGCTGGTCATCAACAACACCCGACTCCTCTAGCGCGCCTACGCTCGCCACGTGCACATCGCCTTCCTGACGGACGTCGCCCTTCCGTACGTGTCGGGCGTGACCGTCGCCGTCAAGCGGCAGCGCGATGCGCTCCGCGAGGCAGGGGATCAGGTCACGGTCGTCGGGCCGCATGGGGACGTCGACGTGGCCGAGCGAGACATCCACATGCCGGGCACGCCGCAGGGCCACCGCCTCGCGCTCTTTGGGCCGCGACTGCCGCTGAAGCTGCGCTCGCTGCGGATCGACCTCCTGCACGCCCACTCGGTCTTCGGGGCGTCGTGGGCCGCGCTCGCGGCGGCGCGATCGCTGGACGTCCCATTCGTCGTCACGGTGCACACGCGGTTCGACGAGTACGCGCACTACGCCGGCCTGGCCGCGCCGATCGCACGCACCCTGGTCGGCCCCTATATCGGCGCCGTCGTCGCAGCGGCCGACCTCGCGATCGCGCCCAACGAGGAGCTCGCAGGTGAGCTGCGCGCCGCCGGCGACGCGAAGGCCGTGCGCGTCGTACCCGCGCCGTTCGACCCGTCGCTCACGGCGGGCGACGCCGCGCGCGGCCGCGATCGCCTCGCCGTCCCCACCGGGGTGCCACTCCTTCTGTCCGCGTCGCGCCTGGCCGTCGAGAAGCGGGTGCTCGACCTGATCGCGCTGCTCCGCGCGTCCGCCCGGTCGGACTGCGTGCTCGTGTTCGCGGGCGCTGGACCCTTGGACGCCGACCTCCGCGTCGCCGCGCGCGAGGCGGGTGTCGCGGACCGCGTTCGGTTCGCGGGCCAGCTCGGCGTCGGCGACCTCGCGGACGCGTTCGCCGCGGCCGATCTCGTCGTGAGCGCGTCGCGCAGCGAGACCCAGGGCCTGGCACTCTGTGAAGCGGCAGCCGCGGGCCGTGTGGTCGTCGCGCCGGATCGCGGCGGATACGCGGAGCTGCTCGGACACGACGCCGGCGGCGTCTTCCCGTCGCGCGCGCCGTCGCCGGAGGAGCTGGCCGGTTGCGTCGACGGGCTCCTCGGCGATCGAGCGCGGCTCGCGCGCCTCGGCATCGAGGGCGCGCGCCGCGCGGACGCGGCATGGTCGGCGCGCGCGGTCGCGCGCGCGCTCCGCGACGCGTACGCCTGCGCGGCGAGCGTGAACGAATGACGACGCCTTCGATGACCCTCGACCCGAAGGGCGAAGGTGCGAATGCCTACCATGAAGCTCTGCCCGAAGGGCGGAGGTCCGATCGCATCCTTCGGGACGCACCGTCCGGAGGCCGCCATGTCCGCCACGCGTGATCGCGCCCGCCCGCCGCTCCGACGGCGTCGAGCGACGGCCGCCGGCGGGGTCGTCCTGCGCCAGGGGGAGCATGGTGGCGAGGTCGCGCTCCTCGGACGCGGGACCGACGGATCGTGGGTCTTCCCGAAGGGCACCCCGACCGCCGGTGAGTCGCTCGAGGAGACGGCGCTCCGCGAAGTGCGGGAGGAGACGGGCCTCGACGTGCGGATCCTGCGCCCGCTCGGCGAGATGACGTACAGCTTCGCGGCCGGCGGCGACCGCGTGCAGAAGGTCGTGCACTTCTTCCTCATGGAGCCGATCGGGGGCGATCCGTCGCTGCACGACGCCGAGTACGACGAGGTGCGCTGGGTCACCGTCCCCGAGGCGCGCCGGATGCTCACGTTCGACACGTATCGCGACGTGCTCGATCGCGCGCTCGCTGAGCAGCCGTGACCGACCTGCAGCACACCCCGCTCTACGACGAGCACGTCCGCGCGGGCGGAAAGATGGTCGAGTTCGCGGGCTACGAGATGCCGATCCAGTACCCGACCGGCATCGTCGCCGAGCACCGCGCCGTGCGGACGAACGCCGGACTGTTCGACCTTTCCCACATGGGCGAATTCTTCTTTGCCGGGGAGGGCGCGGGTGCCGCGATCGACGGCATGGTCTCCAGCGACATCGCGGGGCTCCCCGTCGGGCAGGCGCGCTACGGGCTGCTCACGAACGAGCGCGGCACCATCGTCGACGACCTGATCGTCTATCGGCTCGCGGACGACGAATACCTGATGGTCGTGAACGCCGCGAACATCGCGAAGGACCACGCGCACGTCCAGGTGCACCTTCCCCCCGGTGTCGGGCTCGACGATCGCTCGGCGGAGACCGCGCTCATCGCGATCCAGGGTCCCCGCGCGGCCACGATCCTCTCGTCGGTGACCGACCTCGAGGTCCGCGAGCAGTCGATCGAGGGCCTTCCGCCGTTCGGCGTCACCCGCGCGCGGGTCGCCGGCTCGCGCGCGATCGTCGCCCGGACCGGCTACACCGGCGAGGACGGCTTCGAGGTGTTCGTCGACAACGATCGGGCCGCGCAGGTCTGGTCTCGGCTGCTCGCGGCCGGCGGCTCGACTGGGATCATCCCGATCGGCCTGGGCGCGCGAGACACGCTCCGGCTGGAGGCGCGCTTCTCGCTCTACGGGAACGACATCGACGAGACGACCGATCCGATCGAGGCCGGGCTCGGCTGGACGACGAAGCTCGACAAGCCGTTCGTCGGCCGCGACGCGATCGCGGCGGCGAAGGAGCGCGGCCCGGCGCGGCGGATCGCCGGGCTCGAGGTCACCGGCGGCGTCGCGCGGCACGGCCACGCGGTCACGAAGGACGGTGCGGTGGTCGGCACGGTGACGAGCGGCACGTTCGGTCCCACGGTGCAGAAGAACATCGCGCTGGCCTACGTCCCCACCGAGCTCGCGAAGGTCGGCACCGCGCTTGGCGTGCGCATCCGCGGCCGGGACATCCCGGCTAAGGTTGTGAAGACGCCGTTCTACAAGCGAGAGGTGGGCACGTGAGCAGCGTTCCCGACGATCTGCGGTATTCGAAGGAGCACGAGTGGGTCCGCGTCGACGGTGAGACCGCGACCGTGGGCATCACCGCCTTCGCGCAGGAGCAGCTCGGCGACGTCGTCTTCGTCGAGCTTCCCGAGAAGGGCGCGCGGGTGCGCCAACACTCGTCCCTCGGTGTCGTCGAGTCGGTGAAGGCCGCGAGCGACGTCTACGCGCCGCTCTCTGGCGAGGTCCTCGAGCGCAACGTGAAGGTCATCGAGAGCCCTGAGCTCGTGAACTCGCAGCCCTACGGCGACGGCTGGATGATCAAGGTCCGGCTGGCCGACAAGGGCGAGCTCGCGGCGCTCCTTTCACCCGACGATTACCGCTCGCACATCGGCGAGGGCTCCGCGGCCGCAGGGGACTAATGGGGCAGAACCCCTACTCGCCGCACACCGATGCCGATCGCGCCGCGATGCTGGCGCGCGTCGGCGTCACGAGCGTCGACGAGCTCCTGACGGCGGTCCCCATCGATGCCCGCGGCCCGGCGATGGGCGTCCCGCCCGGCCTCTCCGAGCTCGAGGTACAGGCGCACATGGAGCGCATCGCGGCGCTCGACCGGACCGCCGGTGCCGGGCCGTTCTTCATCGGCGGTCCGGTGCAGCGGCGCTACATCCCGGCGGCCGTCCCGGTGCTCGCGCTGCGCGGTGAGTTCCTCACCGCGTACACGCCGTATCAGCCCGAAGTGAGCCAGGGGACGCTGCAGGCCCTCTGGGAGTACCAGTCGCTCGTGTCGGAGCTCCTCGCGATGGACGTCGTCAACTCGTCGATGTACGACGGCTCGACCGCGGTCGCCGAGGCGGCCCTCATGGCAGTGCGGCTCACCGGCCGACGGCGCGTCGTCGTCGCGAACGAGGTCTTCTCGCAGTTCCGCCAGACCCTGGCCACGTACGCCAAGGGTCCGGAGCTCGAGATCGTCGAGGTCCCGACGCGCGAGCTCGCCGCGAGCCCGACCGATGCCGCCTGCCTCATCGTGCAGCACCCAGATGCGTTCGGCACGCTCGTTGGCGTCCGCGCGATCGCCGACGCCGCGCACGCGGCGGGCGCGCTCTGCGTCCAGGTCACCGAGCCGCACGCGAACGCCCTGCTCGAGCCGCCAGGCGCCCTGGGCGTCGACATCGCCGTCGGGGAGGGCCAGCCGCTCGGCATCCCGCTCTCATTCGGCGGCCCGCACCTCGGGATCATCGCGTGCCGCGACGCCCTCGTCCGCCAGATGCCCGGCCGGATCGTCGGGCAGACCGTCGACGCGAGCGGCACTCGCGGCTTCGTGAACACGCTGCAGACCCGCGAGCAGCACATCCGCCGCGAGAAGGCGACGTCCAACATCTGCACGAACGAAGCGATCGCGGCGATCACCGCGTCGGTCTACCTCTCGCTCATGGGTCCGAGGTCGCTGCGGGCCGCCGCGCGCATCGGCGTCGCGCGCGCGCACGCCCTCGCCGACCGGCTCGCGCGGCTGCCGGGGGTCAGCGCCGGAACGGAGGCGCCGTTCTTCGACCGCTTCGCACTGCGCTCCCCGCTCGGCGGCGGCCTTCGCACCGCGCTCCTCGCCGACGGGATCTTCGTCGGGGAGGGCATCGGCCGCCACTACAGCGGCTGCGGCGACGGCGTCACGATCCAGTGCACCGAGCTCACGACCGACGCGGACATCGACGCGCTCGTCGCCGCGGTCGAGGGCATGACCGCGCGCCGCCCGGTGGCCGCGTCGTGAGCCGCATCCGGTTCGAGACCGGTGCGGTGACCGAGATGCCGGCGCTCGAGCCGCTCCTGTACGAGCTGCAGCGACCCGGTCGCACCGGACGCCACGTGCGTGGCGGCGAGGAGGCCGATGCGCTCATTCCGGCCGCGTTCGCCCGCGTCGCGCCGCTGCCGTTGCCGGAGCTCAGCGAGCCGCAGGTGGTGCGCCACTACACGCATCTCGCGCAGCTCAACTATTCGGTCGACGCGGGGATGTACCCGCTCGGCTCGTGCACGATGAAGTACAACCCGAAGATCAACGACCGCGCCGCCTCGCTCCCGGGCTTCGCCGATATCCATCCGCATCAGCCCGACGAGACGGTGCAGGGCGCGCTCCGGCTCTTCCACGAACTCCAGGAGCTGCTCGCCGGCATTAGCGGCATGGACTTCGTGACGCTGCAACCGGCCGCCGGCGCGCACGCGGAGTTCACCGCGATGCTGATGTTCAAGGCGTACCACCTGGCCCGCGGCGACCCGAAGCGGCGGCGGGTGATCGTCCCCGATTCGGCGCACGGCACGAACCCGGCGTCTGCGGCGATGTGCGGCTTCGACGTCACGACCGTCAGGAGCGACGGGCGTGGCAACGTCGATCTGGACGCGCTCACGGCCGCGCTCGGAGACGACGTCGTCGGCTTCATGCTGACGAACCCGAACACCCTCGGGCTCTTCGAGGAGCGCGTGCGCGAGGTCTGTGCGGCGGTGCACGCCGCGGGCGGTCTCGTCTACGGCGACGGCGCGAACATGAACGCGCTCCTGGGGGTGGCCCGGCCGGGCGATCTCGGCTTCGACTGCGTCCACATCAACGTCCACAAGACCTTCTCCACGCCGCACGGTGCGGGCGGTCCGGGTGCGGGTCCCCTCTGCGTGAAGCGCCACCTCGAGCCGTTCCTGCCCGTGCCGCGCGTGATCAAGGATGGCGCGGGTACGTATCGGCGCGAGAGCCTCATCGAGCACCCCTCGAGCATCGGCCGGGTCAGGTCGTTCGGCGGGAACTTCGGCGTGCTCGTGCGCGCGTACACGTACATCCGGACCCTGGGCGAGGAAGGCCTCGTCGAGACCGGCCGGGACGCGATCCTCGCGGCCAACTATCTGCTCGCGCTCGTCCGCGAGGGCTACGACGTCGCGTACGAGCGCACGCCCATGCACGAGTTCGTCCTCACGGCGGCGAAGCAGAAGACGCAGGGCGCGAACGGACTGGACATCGCGAAGGCCCTCATCGACGAAGGCTTTCACCCACCGACGGTGTACTTCCCGCTCATCGTTCCGGAGGCGCTCATGATCGAGCCCACCGAGACCGAACCGAAGGAGACCCTCGACGCGTTCGCCGCTGCGCTCCTGCGCATCGCGAAGCGGATCGAGACGGATCCGAAGGCCGTGCACGACGCGCCGGTGAAGGCGCCGCTCCGTCGCCTCGACGAGGTGGCCGCCGGGCGGAAGCCCGTGCTGCGGTACCGGCCGGGATGAGCATCGCCCCAGCGACGCGCGTCGCGATGGTCCGGCCATTCACGAGCCGGGTCGTGCGCGGTGTGGTGCCCCTCCGGTCGGAGCCGGACGACGCCGCGGAGCTCGTCGACGAAGCCCACTACGGCGAGCGGATGACCCGGCTCGGTGCGCGTGGCGAATGGACGTACGTGCAAGGTCGCGATCTGTACCTCGGCTGGATCCGTACCACGCACCTCGGCGATCACGAGAGTCGGGACGACTGTCTCGTCGCCGTGCCGTTCGCAGCGGTGCGCTCCGCTCCGGACGACGCGGCCACGATCGTCGACGAGCTTCCGGCCGGGGTATCGCTTGGCTCCGTCGGACGCGAGGGCCGATGGTCGCTGATCGGCCCCGACCGGTGGATCCGTACCGACCAGACGATCGACCTGGCCATGATCCCCGAGCGGTACCCGACCGCCGGCGATCTCCTCGCCACGGCGACTGGGTTCCTCGGGGTGCCGTATCTGTGGGGTGGGACGAGCGCACACGGGATCGACTGCTCCGGCTTCACCCAGCAGGTCTATCGTTTGAACGGTGTGGGGCTGGTCCGCGACGCGGACCAGCAGGCGCTGGGAGGCCGGCCGGTGGATCAGGCGAGACCGGGTGACCTGTTCTTCTTCGGAGCGGACCGCGTGACGCACGCCGCGATCGCGACGGGCGAGCGGGCGTTCATCCACGCGCCGCAGTCCGGCATGTCCGTCCAGCGCGGCGAGCTCACCGATCTGTCGCCGCTGCGCGCGATCCGACGGTATCTCCCATGACCCGCGTGCCGCGCAAGAGCGACGGCGCCGCAGCCGAGCCGCGCGGCGATCGCGAGCTCGTGTACGCCGCGCGCGGCGGCGAGGCGCTCGCCTTCGACAACCTCTTCTACCGCTACCGCGACGGGATCTACCGCCTGGGGCTCGCGATCACGAAGGACCCCTCGGCGGCGGAGGAGATCGTCGTCGACACCTTCGCCCGGGCCCACCGCGCGCTCGAACGGCTCGAGCCGGACGACACGCTGCGGCCATGGCTGTACCGCGTGGCGGTCAACCTCTCCTACAACCGTCGTCCACGGAAAGGCGTCACCTTCAGCTCGCTGGACGACGGGACCGGCGACCTTGCCGCCGAGGGCGAGTCGCCGAGCGAGGCCGCGGAGCGCGCCGAGCGTCGTCGGGTGGTCCTGGAGTGCGTCGACGCGCTCGGCCCGAAGCACAAGATCGTCGTGGTGCTGCACTACCTGAACGGTCTGAACCTCGCGGAGATCGCCGAGATCATCGAGGTTCCCGTCGGCACCGTGAAGTCCCGCCTCCACTACGCCCTCCGGACGCTCCGAGTGCAGCTTTCGGCACATCCGGGCCTCGACTTCGAACCACTCGAGGTCTTCGGCGCTACGGAACTGCAGATGCACAAGCAGGCCCGATGAGGCTCTTCGGTCCGGCGCCCCTCTCGCTCGACCAGCGGCTCCCGCTGGACGCCGCGCTGGACGACGCCTTCGGGCCGCTCCGCGCGCGCACCGCGACGGTGGGTGCGGCCCGGGTCCGCGCCGCGGTGCGCTGGTCTTCGCCGGAGCCCGTGCCGCTCGGCGGTCTCGCCCTGCTGACCCGCATCTCGGAGCTGACCATCGCGGCCGCGATCTCGGCGTTCGTGTTCGCCGGAGCGGTCACCTCCGTCGAATCGGTCCCCACGGTGCCCGACATCTCGCGCGATGCCGTGACCGCCGGCGGATGGATGCTGAACGGCCGGAACGCGTTCCAGCGGCCCATCTCCTCGCAGTTCGTGGACTACCGCACGACCGCCGGCGACCTCGCTGCGAATGCCGCGACGGCGCGACGCCGCGAGGTGGCCGCGCCGGCGCAGACCGTCCGTGATTCGGAGCCGTTCGTCGCCAGACCCTAGCCTGCGACGGTGCGATCCCGCCGGCACGCGCTCCTGATCGTCCTCATCCTCATCGTCCTGCCGGGCTGCGCGTCAGCACGCCCCGTCCGGCGCGATGTCGTCATTGGCATCGTCGGTGAGCCTGCCTCGGTCTTCGCCGATGACCCGAACGCCCGGATCATCGCCGCCGCCGTGACCGAGGAGCTCGTCCGACGCGACGCGCACGACGAGCTCGTCGCGCGGCTCGCTGCCCGCGTGCCCACGATCGACAACGGTGGGCTTGCCATCGTGACCGACGATCCCGCGGCGCCCGATGGACGTCTCGTCGCGACGTTCGAGCTGCGGCCCGATCTCGTGTGGCAGGACGGGGCGCCGCTGACGTCGAGCGACGTGCGGTTCGCCTGGGAGACGGACCGCACCGCGCCGCTCGGCAGCGACGCTCGTTGGACCGCCGATCGCGTCGAGGGCGTCGATGTCATCACCGACCGCGTCGTCCGCTTCACCTATCGCGCGAACGAGCGGTGGGATGGCTACGCGCTCGCGGCGCGGGTCCTCCCCGAGCACCTGCTCGCGAACGCGAATGCCGCGCAGCGCGCCCAGTACGCGCGGGAACCCGTGCATGCGGGACCGTTCGCCGTCGCGGCCTGGCTGCCGGGGATCGGCATCACGCTCTCGGCGTTCAAGGGCTACGCGCTTGGCGCGCCCGCGCTCGGAAGGCTCGAGATCCGGTTCTTCTCCGACCGTACCGCGCTCCTGGACGCGTTGCGCCGCGGCGACGTCGACGTGGTGCCGTCGCCGGGCCTCGAGGCGGATCTTGCCGGCACGCTGGATCGGTTCGCCGACGGGGCGACGCTCCAGACCTTCTACAAGCAGTCCGAGTCGATCGAGGTCCTCCGCTATGGCCCGCGGTTCGCAGACCCGGTGCTGCGCGCGGCCGTCGAGCTCACCATCGACCGGCGCAAGCTGAACGATGTGGTCTTCGACGGTCGCGCCGTCGTGCCACGGTCGTACCTCGTCGCGCCGGCGTGGGCCGCCGCGGACGCCGGCCCGCTGCCGCCCGTCGATCCGCCGCGCGCGCGCGCACTGCTGCTCGCGGCCGGCTACACGCGCGGCCCGTTCGGTATCCTCGAGCACGGCGGCGATCGCTTCACGATCTCGATCCTCGTCCCGGCAGGATCGCCGGCCCGCAGCGACGTCGCGCGCCTCGTGGCTGGCGACCTGGTCGCGATCGGGATCGCGGCCGACGTCCGTGAGCAGGCTCCCGAGGCCGCGGCCGCGGCCCTCGCGAGCGGCGCGTTCGATCTGGCGATCGCGCCCGACGACGCGAGCGACCCCCAGCGGGCGACCGACCGGTACCGCGGCGCCTCGGGCCCCTGGTTCGACGCCCTCGCCGAGGCGGCAGCGGTGGCTCCCGACCGGATCGAAAAGCGTCTGTTGTACGCGGCGCTCGAGCGGGCCTGGGACGACGCCCGGCCGGCCCTCCCGCTCTACCAGCGCCTCCAGGTCGACGTGGCGCCGCGGTCGCTGGCGGCGATCGACCCGGCCTCGGACGGCGCCCCGCTCACCTGGAACGCCCGCGACTGGCGATTTACGACGCCCTGACGGTCCTGACCTGAACCGCCGGTCTTCCCCGCGGGTACAGGCAATCGACCGGGTCAACTGTCGCGTAATTGACGCTGCGCGGCGGGTGACCACACAATGGCCCAGGGTCCGGTGAACCACATCGGTCGCGCGGCGACCCCCGTATCTCGTCGTCAGCAACTACATACGTCGCGTGCCACAACAATTGGAGGGAGCGAATGATCCAGCCCCGTTCAGGCCTCTGGTCGATCCTGGTGATGCTCGTCGCGGTCTCGATGATCGTGACGGCCTGCCAGGCCGGCAATCAGGGAGGCAACACCGCCAGCGATAACGCCGCCGTCGACCCGAATGGTGCGTTCAACACGAACATGGGGAGCGAGCCCGACACGATCGACCCGCAGAAGGAGTCGTTCGTCGGCGAGGTCGGCCAGACCATGATGGTGTTCGAAGCCTTAATGGCGCTCGATCCGAAGACCCTCAAGCCGATCCCGGGCGCCGCGAAGGACGCGCCCAAGGTCTCGGCCGACGGGCTGACCTACACGTACACGCTCCGTGACGGCCTCAAGTACTCCGACGGCTCGCCGCTCACGGTCAAGGACTTTGCCTACGCGTTCACCCGTCTTTGCGACCCGAACGTCGGTGGCGACTACGCGTTCACCGGCTACAGCATCGTCGGGTGCGAGGCCTACAGCACCACGGACCCGAAGAAGGCGACGCCGGCTGAGCTCGCCGCCGCGAAGGGCAAGCTCGGCATCACCACCAGCGGCAGCGACATCACGTTCAAGCTCGTCGAGCAGGCCCCGTACTTCAACTCGATCGCCGCCCTCTGGGTCGGCGTCCCCTCGCGTGAGTCCGACGTCACCAAGGGTGGCGACAAGTGGACCGAGCCGGCGACGTTCATCGGCAACGGCCCCTTCAAGCTCACCGAGTGGAAGCACAACGAGAAGATGGTCTACGAGCGCAATGACAACTACCGCACCCCGGCCAAGCTCAAGACGTGGACCAAGGTCATGATCAACGAAGGCGCCGTCGCCTTCGCCGCATATCGCAACAACGAGCTCGACGCCCAGGGAATCGCCGCGGAGGACCTCCGGACCGTCAACGCCGATCCGGACCTCAAGGCCCAGGTTCGGGACGTCCCCGGCTCGTGCACCTTCTACTACGGCTTCAATACCGCGAAGCCGCCGTTCACCGACCCGAAGGTGCGGATGGCCTTCGCGAAATCGTTCGACCGGGCCTCGTATGTCACCGACGTGGCTGGGGGGATCGGCAAGCCGATCGAATCGTTCCTCCCGCCAGGTCTCCCGGGCTACGACCCGACCGACCACACCCAGGCATTCGACGTCGCCGCTGCGAAGCAGCTCCTCGCGAGCTCGACCTTCGCAGGCAAGCCAGAGCTGACCGGCATCAAGTTCACGTACTCGTCCTCCGCCCGCAACAAGACCCGCACTGAGTGGGTCCTACAGCAGTGGAAGACGAACCTTGGCATCGACATTGCGGCCGACCCGGTGGCCAGCACCACCTACACCCAATTGGTGAAGAAGCCGGAGACGACGCCGCAGCTGTTCTTCCTCGGCTGGTGCGCCGACTATCCGGACCAGCAGGACTGGCTCACGACCGTGTTCCTCTCGACCGCGACCATCTCGCACGTCGGCTGGGCGAACACCCAGTTCGACACGCTCACTCGGCAGGCCGACAAGGAACCGGATCCCAAGAAGCGCGATGACACGTACCTGGCCGCGCAGAAGATCCTCACCGCTGACGCTCCGGTCGCGTTCATCTACTCATCGGCCACGAAGTACCTTCTGAAGCCCTACGTGCACGGCATCACTGACACCGCGCTCGACTTCGAGTTCGGCATCTTCGATATGACGAACATCTCGGTGTCGAAGAAGCAGTAACCGCAACGGATCCATCGCGCGCCCGGGCCGGCCGCAGGGCCGGCCCGGGCGTTTTGAGCGAGCGATTCTCGAACCGTGCAGACTGTGTCCCGGTATACACTCGCGAACAGGGCGATTTCGCTGGTCAGGAGGCGCGGCGAGAGACTCGATGCTCCAATACACGATTCGCCGCCTGCTGCTCATCATCCCGACGATGTTCTTCGTGGCGCTCATCACGTTCGGTCTGACCCGGGCGGCGCCAGGCTCGCCGTTCGACCGGAACGAGAACCGGCCCCTCCCGCAGGCGACGATCGATCGGCTGAACCGGCTCTACGGGATCGACCGGCCGGTCACCGAGCAGTTCGCGCTCTTCCTCGGCAACGCGCTGCGGTTCGACTTCGGCTCGAGCCTCGTGAAGGACCGTCAGGTCACCGACATCATCGGCCAAGGCCTCCCGGTGACCGCGCAGCTCGGGGTCCAGGCCCTCATCCTCTCGCTCGCGATCTCACTGCCGCTCGGCGTGATCAGCGCGCTGAAGCAGAACTCGATGGTCGACTACGGAAGCCTGTTCTTCGCGACCGTCGGCTACACCATTCCGCCGTTCGTCATCGCGATCGTGCTGATCTTCATCTTCGCTGTCGATCTGCGGTTGCTTCCGATCGTCGGATGGGGCGATATCAAACACATGATCCTGCCGACGGTGGTCCTGGCGCTCGGTCCGGCAGCGTTCATCACGCGGATCACCCGCGCGAGCATGCTCGAGGCCATTCGCCAGGACTACGTCCGCACGGCGCGGAGCAAAGGCCTTCGAGAGCAGGTCGTCATCGTGTCCCACGTCATGAAGAATGCGATGATCCCCGTCGCCACGATCATCGGACCGGCGACCGCCGGGCTCATCACCGGATCGTTCATCATCGAGACGCTGTTCAGCGTGCCGGGCATCGGCCGACTGTACGTCTTGAGCATCAACCAGAGCGACTATCCGGTCATCATGGCGACGACGCTGCTGTACGCGTTCTTCATCATGGTGGCGAACATCAGCGTCGACATCGTGTACGGCATCCTTGATCCGCGCATCAAGCTGGCGCACTAGTGGCGACGGTCGCAACCACCGCCGCGCAGCAACGGGCAATCGACGCCAATGTCCTTCTTCGCAAGCAGCGCTCGCTGTGGGGCGACGCGCTCTACCGGCTGTTTCGGAACAAGGCCGCGATGGTCGGGATCGCGATCATCATCCTCGCCGGGATCCTCGCGATCTTCGCCCCGCTCATCGCCCCGTACGATCCGACGCTGCAGAACACGAAGCTGAACAACATGGATCCGGTGTTCGCGGGGACGCCGTACACGAATCCTCACTACTTTCTCGGCAGCGACGAGCTCGGCCGTGACATCCTGAGCCGCCTTATCTGGTCCGCTCGGGTCTCGATGGTCGTTGGCTTCGTCCCGACTGCGCTGATCTTCGTGATCGGCGCGTCGTTGGGGATGCTGGCTGGGTTCTATGGCGGCTGGGTCGACAACCTGCTGATGCGCTTCACCGATATCGTGTACGCGTTCCCAGACCTGCTCTTCCTCATCATCATCATGGCCGCGCTGCGCAACACCGGGATCGGTGAGGTGCTCGGAGGGTTGCTGCTGATTTTCGTGGCCCTCGCCGTCATCAGCTGGGTGGGACTCGCGCGGCTGATCCGTGGACAGGTGCTGTCGCTCAAGGAGAAGGAGTTCGTCGAAGCCGCTCGAGCGATCGGTGTGCCCACCCGCCGCATCATGTTCCGCCATCTGTTCCCGAACGCGCTCGCCCCAGTGATCGTGACGCTGGCGTTCGCGGTCCCGGGGGCGATGCTCGCGGAGGCGACGCTGTCGTTCCTGGGCATTGGGATCAAGCCACCGACGCCGACCTGGGGGGTCATGATCAACGAGGGCTTCACCGTCTTCTCACAGAGCCCGTGGCCGGTGATGCTGCCGGCGGCCTGCATTTCCGTCGTCATGCTCGCCTTCACGTTCCTCGGGGACGGCCTGCGCGACGCCCTCGACCCCCGGATGAAGATCTAGCCGACGTTGCGTAGACTCCGCGTCTCGCAGAACCCGTGGTGACGATAGGGAAGGGGAGACCACGTGCCTGAGCTGCTCGAGGTCAAGGATCTCAAAACGCAGTTCTTCACCCGTGACGGCGTCGTCAAAGCCGTCGATGGCGTGTCCTTCCAGCTTGCCGCCGGCGAGACGCTGGGCATCGTCGGAGAGTCCGGCTGCGGCAAGTCCGTGACCGCGCTCTCGCTCATGCGGCTCATCCCGCAGCCCCCGGGCAAGATCGTCGCAGGCTCCATCGTCTTCGACGGGCAGGACATCCTCAAGATGGACGATGACGACGTCCGGGCCATCCGCGGGAACAACATCGCGATGATCTTCCAGGACCCGATGACGAGCCTGAACCCGGTGCTCACGATCAGCCGGCAGATCGCCGAGGCCCTCGAGCTCCACCTGAAGATGGACCGGGCCGAGGCGAAGAAGCGGACGATCGAGCTCCTCGAGCTCGTGAACATCCCCAGCGCGAAGAAGCGCGCCGACGATTACCCGCACCAATTCTCGGGAGGCATGCGTCAGCGCGTGATGATCGCAATGGCTCTCTCGTGCAACCCCAAGCTCATCCTCGCCGACGAGCCCACGACGGCGCTCGACGTGACGATCCAGGCCCAGATCCTCGACCTGCTGAAGAACCTCGCGCGGGAGTTCCGCACGGCCTTCATCCTCATCACCCACGATCTCGGCGTCGTGGCCGGCATGACCCAGCGCATCCACGTCATGTACGGCGGTCAGATCGTCGAGAAGGCCGACACCGGGGAGCTCTTCGCCAACCCGAAGATGCCCTACACGTGGGGCCTGCTCCGCTCGATCCCGCGGCTCGACGAAGCGCGTAAGGCGAAGCTGCTGCCCATCGAAGGGCTGCCGCCGGACCTGATCGCCCCCCCGCCGGGCTGCCGCTTCGAGCCGCGGTGCCAGTACCGCCACGAGATCTGCTCGCAGCAGGTTCCGGAGCTCAAGCACATCCCCAACTCGAAGCCGGACCACGAGGCTCGCTGCTTCGGGACCCAAGAGGGCGGCTGGCTGGTGAACACCGATTGGCGTCACGATGTCGGCAGCCTCGAGCAGCTGGAGGCGATCAAAGCGGAGATCGCGGACCTGCCGCTCGAAGCGAAGCGTGCCGAGGCGTCAGGCGATACGCCGCCGCCGCCGAGCGTCTAGAGGAGGGTCAGCCGATGGCAGTGCAGCAGGACCAGTTCATCCAGCGGAGCCGGTCGACGGCGACGTTCGACAGCGGCAAGAACCTGCTCGACGTGAAGGCCCTCAAGATGCACTTCCCGCTGACCCAGGGGCTCATCTTCCAGCGCCAGGTCGGCGCGGTCCGCGCGGTCGACGGGATCGACTTCTTCGTCGAGAAGGGCGAGACCCTCGGTCTCGTCGGCGAGTCCGGCTGCGGCAAGTCGACGACCGGGCGGGCCATCCTCCAGCTGTACAAGCCGACGTCCGGTGAGGTGAAGTACGACGGCGTCGAGCTCACGAAGCTCGGCGGCGAGGCGATGCGGAAGATGCGCCGCCGGATGCAGATGATCTTCCAGGACCC
>DHJC01000025.1:77430-77966 GCA_002404155.1 Chloroflexi bacterium UBA4730
TTCCAGGACCCGTACGCGTCGCTCAACCCCCGCATGACCGTCGGCAACATCATCGGCGAGCCGCTCGAGGTCCACAACCTCGCGAAGGGCAAGGCGAAGACGGAGCGGGTGCAGGAGCTGCTGAAGATCGTCGGGCTCAACCCGTACTTCACGAACCGCTATCCGCACGAGTTCTCGGGTGGTCAGCGGCAGCGCATTGGCGTCGCCCGCGCGCTCGCTGTCGAGCCGGAGTTCATCGTCGCCGACGAGCCGATCTCGGCCCTCGACGTGTCCATCCAGGCGCAGGTCATCAACCTGCTCGAGGAGCTGCAGGACAAGTTCAAGCTCACCTACCTGTTCATCGCCCACGACCTCTCCGTCGTCCGTCACATCAGCGACCGCGTCGCCGTGATGTACCTCGGCAAGATCGTCGAGCTCGCCGACCGCGTCGACCTGTACGAGCATCCGCTGCACCCGTACTCACAGGCCCTGCTCTCGGCCGTCCCGATCCCCGACCCGATCGTCGAGGTGAAGCGCAAGCGGATCATCCTCACCGG
>DHJC01000059.1:0-14736 GCA_002404155.1 Chloroflexi bacterium UBA4730
AAGAAGCACCGCGTCGAGGACGCCCTCTCCGCGGCCCGTGCGGCCGTCGAGGAAGGCATCCTGCCGGGCGGTGAGGTCGCGCTCCTGAACGCCGTCAAGGCGCTCGACACGGTCAAGGCCGAGGGTGACGAGCTCACCGGTGTGAACATCCTCCGCCGCGCGCTCGAGGAGCCCTTCCGCCAGCTCGTGGTGAACGCCGGCCAGGACGGCGGCGTCATGCTCGAGGGCGTCCGTCGCAAGCAGGCCGAGGCGAAGTCCGGCACCTGGGGCTACGACGTGATCAAGAATGAGATCGTCGACCTCGTGAAGACCGGCATCATCGACCCCGCGAAGGTCACCCGCTCCGCTCTGGAGAACGGGGCCTCCGTCGCGGCGATGATCCTCACCACCGAGGCCCTCATCACGGACCTTCCTGAGAAGGACAAGGCTCCGTCGATGCCCTCGGGTGGGATGGACTATTAGCTAGTCCAGCGACCCTTCGCGATCAGAGAGGCCCGGACCGACGCACGGTCCGGGCCTCTTTATTGCCCTGGCGGCGCGATGCGCGACTGCATGACCAGCGGTCCTGAGCGCTTGCCCTCGGCCTGCATCTCGATCGTCACGGCGCACTGCGTGAAGTTGTCGACCGGAACGGTGAGGTCGACGCCCTGGATCGCCTGCCCGTTGGGCGTGAAGGTGGCGCCGCGCACCCAATGGCCGCCCGCATCGACGAGCCAGACCGCGTACATCGTGCCGCCGGTCAACGGGCGGAGGTCGTGGAACACGACGAACGGGCTGAGGTCCGGCTTGCCCGGCGCGAACAGCGTGCCGCCAGAGCCCTGCCACTGATCGAGGCCGACCATGTACCAGTTCGTGCCGCCGTGCGAGACCTTGTCGGCGATGAGGGCGTACTCGGCCCGCTCGGACTCCGCGGTACGCAGCTCGCGCAGCGAGTTGAGATCGAGCGCGAGGAGCAGGACCGCGGCGGCCGCGAGCGCGCCGACGCCGAGCCAGCCGCGCCTCGGACGGACGCTCCAGGCGGTCTCGCGCCGGGCCGGACGCGGGATCTCCGTGGATGCGGCCGACAGGATGCGCTCCTTCAGCCGCGCCGGCGGCTCGCGCAAGGCCACCATGTCCGGCAACGCGTTCACGACCGTCGCGATGTCCGCCAGCTCCTCGCGGCAGGCGGGGCATCCGGCAAGGTGCGCTGTCACACCGTCGGCCTCGCCTGGACCCAGTGCTCCCAGGGCGTACAGCTCGAGGTCGTCGGTCACGTGTTCGGTCACGCCCGGGTCCCTTCGAGCGCGCGACGCATCTTTTGCAGGCCGATCCGCATGCGACCCTTCACGGTCCCGAGCGGGACGCCCATGAGCGCTGCGAGCTCGACGTGGGTGTACCCGCCGAAGTAAGCGAGCTCGATCGTCCGTCGCTGCGCGTCGGGCAGGGCCTGGAGCGCGAGCCGCACGGTCTGCTGCTCGACGTTCTTCTCGGCCATCAGGGCGGTGTCTTCGTCGGCCGCCCGCCGCTCCGCGACCTCGAGCGGCGCCGGGCGGAAGGCCGTCTTGCGGCGGAGAACGTCGACCGCCCGGTGGTGGACGATCGACAGGAGCCAGCCGCGCGGATTACCGCGCTCGCGCCGGTAGGTCGCGGCGCCGCGCCACGCCGAGATGTACGCGTCGTGGACCACGTCCTCGGCCGCCTCGCTCTCGCCGAGGATCCGGTACGCGAGGGCGTACGCCAAGCGGCCATAGCGGTCGTAGAGCGCGGCCAAAGCGGACAGGTCACGCGCGGCCAGCGCGGCCATCAGGACATCGTCCGCCGGGGGTGTGTCAGCCGCCATTCAGCCACTGTACGCAGGGCGAACGGCGCTGGATGCGGGGGACAAGAAGCGACCCGAGCGACCTGCCTCCGTGCCCTGCCGCAGCTTCAAAGCTCTGCAGCTTGGCCGTGGAGCCGATCCTCGATATCCTCTCGGACCGCCTTTGATGCTATCTCCGGTTGCGCTCCTGAGGCCCAGCTCCGTTGATGGAATCTCCGGATCCGTTCCTCTTGGCAGACCCCTCGGGTCGCGGTGAAACATAGCTGCGCACCGGCCAGGCGAACAACGGCTTTATCCACGAATCGACGACCGCGCGAGGCGATGTTGTCCACGTCCCGCGGAAACTTTTCCACCGTCTATCCACCTGACCGCATCGGCGTCATCCGGCGACCGCGATACCTACCATCGAATGGTGCGTCCCGACCCGATCCTCGACGTCCTCAATCCGGAGCAGCGTGCCGCGGTGACCCACCCCGCTGGCCCGCTCCTCATCCTCGCCGGGGCCGGGTCGGGCAAGACACGGGCGCTCACGCACCGGATCGCCTACCTCGTCCGGGATCTGAACGTGCCGGCCCGGAAGATCCTCGCCGTCACGTTCACCAACAAGGCGGCGAAGGAGATGCGCGGCCGCCTGCAGAAGCTCCTGGGCGACGCCGCCCTCGCCGATCTCACAGCCGGCACGTTCCACGCCTTCTGCGCCCGGCTCCTGCGCCGGGACGGCCCGGAGGTCGGGCTCGACCGAGGCTTCGCGATCTACGACACCGCCGACCAGCGGGCCCTCCTCCGGCAGGCGATGGGCGACGCCGGCGTCTCGGAACGGCTGTTCTCTCCCGGCGCGGTCGGTGCGGTCATCTCCGGTGCCAAGAACGAGCTCCGCGGCCCGGCCGACCTCGCCAACGAGGCGCGGGGGCAGCTTGACCGGGTCAGCGCCACGGTCTGGAGCCGTTACGACGCGCTCTTGAAGGAGAACAACGCGGTCGATTTCGACGATCTCCTGGTCCTGCCGTGCCGCCTGTTCGAGACGAGCGACCGCGCGCTCGAGAAGTGGCAGGACCGCTACGACCACATCCTCGTCGACGAGTACCAGGACACGAACCGCGCCCAGTACGTTCTGCTCCGCTACCTCGCCGGCGCCAAGCAGAACCTCTGTGTCGTCGGCGACGACGACCAATCGGTCTTCTCGTGGCGCGGCGCCGACGTCCGGAACATCCTCGACTTCGAGCGCGACTACCCGGACGCGACCGTCGTAAAGCTCGAGCAGAACTACCGGAGCACCCAGCGGATCCTGGACGCGGCGCACAGCGTGGTGCGCAACAACGCCGCCCGGAAGGAGAAGACGCTCTGGACCGAGCGGAAGGGCGGCGAGCCCGTGATCGTGATCCAGGCGCACGACCAGCATCACGAGGCCGAGACGATCGCGCGCGAGATCGAGCGCCTTCGCCGCGAGGGGCAGGTCACGTCCGCCCGCGACGTCGCGGTGCTGTACCGGACGAACGCCCAATCACGCGCGATCGAGGACGTGTTCCGCGGATTCGGGCTCGCCTACCAGGTGGTCGGCGGCGTCTCGTTCTACGCGCGGCGCGAGGTGAAGGACGTGCTCGCGTACCTCCGGCTGCTGCGGAATCCGGTCGACAGCGTGGCGATCGCGCGGGTGCTGAACACGCCGCCGCGCGGCATCGGCGCAAAGGGCCAGGCCGGGCTCGCCGCGTTCGCGAAGGAGCGTGGCGTCCCCATCGCGGAGGCGCTCCTGGACGCCGAGCACGCGCCGGAGATCCCGAAGCGGCAGGCCGCCGCGATGGTCGCGTTCGGCCGGCTGCTGGCGCGGATCCGCGACGAGCTGCTCCTGAAGGATCTCCCGGACATCGTCGACGAGGTCGTGCGCGCGACCGGGTATGGCGCGTACCTGAAGGACGGGACCGAGGACGGCGAGGAGCGCTACGCGAACGTGCTCGAGCTTCGCACGATCGCCGAGGACTACGTGAACCTGCCCCGTGACGAGCAGCTGCCCTCGTTCATGGAGGAGGTCGCCCTCGTCTCCGACGTCGACGAGTTCGCCGAGGCAACGCCCGCGGCGACGCTCATCACGATGCACGCGGTGAAGGGTCTGGAGTTCCCGATCGTGTTCGTCACCGGCATGGAGGAAGGCGTGTTCCCCCACAACCGCTCGCTCGAGGACGAGCGGCAGCTCGAGGAGGAGCGCCGGCTCTGCTACGTCGCGATCACCCGCGCGATGCACCGGTGCTACCTGACGTTCGCGCGGCGCCGGCAGCTGTTCGGCCGGACCAACGAGAACCCGCCGTCGCGCTTCCTCCGGGAGCTTCCGGAAGACATCGAGCTGCGCGGCGAGATCGAGACCGAGGAGCGCGACCGCTGGGAGGATCTCGACTGGGCGCGCGGTCGTGCGCGCTACGAAGAGCGACGCGCGCAGCGACACGCCGCGGCGCTCGCCGATCTCCCGCCGACCTGGAATGGTCGGGAGCCGAGCGCCGCGCAGGTGAACCGCGCGGCGCACGTCGCCGCGACCGGCGAGACGCGCTTTCGCGCGGGTGATCACGTGACCCATCCGGCGTTCGGCGCGGGCATCGTCGTGTCGAGCGCGGTACGACCCGACGACGAAGAGGTGACCGTGGCGTTCGCCGGCAAGGGTGTGAAGAAGCTCATGGCGAGCTTCGCCGGATTGACGAAGAGTTAGCGGAGCGGACTAGTGCAAGGGGCTCGGCAGGACGCGGGTCCAGGTACGGCCACCGTCGCCGGTTTCGGCGAGGAAGCCTCCGTCGTATCCGAGATAGTTACCAACCGCCCAGGCGACCGCAGGGTCATTTGGCGACGAAACCTCCCGGACATCCCAGCTTCCCTGCGCGTCGCCGCCAGAACGGATCCAACTGCGCCCGCCATCGCTGCTCGCGACCACGCCGCCATGTCCGCTGCCAGCGCCCGCGCCGACGGTGATCCACCCGCTCCAGTCCGCCGAGCGACTGCTGAACACGATCCGGTCGAAGAAGCCGCCCCCGGAAACCTGCCGATCGGGCGACACATCCGTCGGCACAAGAAGCTGCGCACGTGTTTCCCACGTGGCGCCGCCATCCGACGTCGCGTACACGCTGTATGCCGAAGCGTCGCAGCCGCTCATCCCGCAACGCTCGAGATCGCTCCCGAGCGCCCACCCTTCACGGGCGTTGGCGAACGACACAGCGAATCGAGGCAACCCGCCGTCCGCGTGGAATTGCCGCGTCCAGCTTGCGCCGCCATTTGTCGTGACGAGGATCTCCGCGACGTTCTTCGGCCCGGACATGTTCGTGTATGAAGCGGCCCACCCCAGTGTGGCGCTGACGAAGACCATGTTCGTCACGAACGAGGGCAGCTCACCGATCGCGTTCCAGGTGGTTCCGTCCGTGGTCGAGCGCACGCGCACCGAACACGTCGCGACCGTGCAGCCCTGCCCGTACTCCGCGACCCACGCATGGCGCGCATCGAGCGCGTAGAACGCGCGGAGGCTCGCGCCGACTGCGCTCCACGGCCAGGACCACTGCGGGGTCCACGACCGACCGCCGTCGGTCGTGCCGTAGATCACCGATCGGCAGGGCGCCCCTGGCGCGGCGCAACCACCCGAGGGCGGTCGGTCGTCGCCGACGAACCAGCCATGCGAGCGATCCACGAACCGCAGGGTCGCATTCGCGACGTCCGTCGGCGGCAGCGGGCGCCGATTCCACGATCGCCCGTCCTCGGTATGCAAGAGGAACGCGTCAGTCCGCTGGCTCGCTGAGATCCAGAGCTCGAATGGTGCGACTTGGCTGATGCCCCAGTAGTTCACGACGTCATCGTTCGGCGTCGGTTTCGCCGGATTGCGGGAAGGACCGACTGGCGACGCCGGCGCCGACAGCGTGGTCGCTGGCGTCGGCGCGGGGCTGGCGGTCCCGGCTGCCGGCATGCTGCATGACGCAACAACGAGCGCGGCGAGGGCGATGGCGACCCGACGGATGCTCACTCGTTGAGGCTAGGAGAACCTCGCTTAGGGGTCGTGACCGTTGCGTCATGCAACGCAGGGCCAAGTCGTACACGCGCGATACGAGTTCCTTTGGGAGAATCAGCACGATGCCCACCCCGGACCCCCGAAAACGCCTCGCCGAGCTCCGCGAGCAGCTCGAGACGGCGAACTACGAGTACTACATCCTCGACGCGCCGACGATCGACGACTTCGCCTACGACGCGCTCCTGCGCGAGCTCCAGGACCTTGAGACGAAAGATCCGGCGCTCGTCACGCCGGAGTCACCCACCCAGCGCGTCGGCGCGCCGCCGTCGAACCGATTCGCGCCGGTCGAACACGCGCACCCGATGCTGTCGCTGTCGAACGCCTTCGACGAGACCGACGTCCGCGCGTTCGATCAGCGGATCCGGAAGGCGCTCCGCCGCGAGGATGTCGGCTACGTCTGCGAGCTGAAGATCGACGGCCTCGCGATCGACCTGGCGTACGTCGACGGGCGATTCAGCCAGGGTGCGACCCGCGGCGACGGGTTCGTCGGCGAGGACGTCACCGCGAACCTCCGCACCATCAAGTCCATCCCGCTCACGCTCCGCGAGACGGTGCCAGGCCGGGTCGACATCCGCGGCGAGGTGTATCTCCCGACGGCCGCATTCGAGGCGACGAACCGCGAGCGGCTCGAGCGCGAGGAGGCGCCCTTCGCGAACCCGCGGAACGCCGCCGCCGGGGCGGTCCGGCAGCTCGATCCGGCGCAGACCGCGAAACGGAACCTCGCGATCTGGGTGTACAGCGCGGCCGGGCTCGCGGTCGAGTCGCAGCACGCCCTGCTCGCGCGCTTGCGCGTGCTCGGCCTGCGGACCAATCCGAACGTCCGTCAGGCGAAAGACATCGAGGCGGTGCTCGCGTTCATCGCGGAGTGGGCGACCAAGCGGCACGACCTTGACTACGGGACCGACGGCATCGTCATCAAGGTCGACCGCGTCGCGGATCAGGACGTGCTCGGGTTCGTGTCACGGAGTCCGCGGTGGGCGGTCGCGTACAAGTTCCCGGCCGAGCAGGCGACGACGACCGTCGAGGACATCAAGGTGTCCGTCGGGCGCACCGGGGTGCTCACGCCGGTCGCGTGGCTGGCGCCGGTCCTCGTCGGCGGCACGACCGTGCGACGCGCGACGCTCCACAACCTCGACGAGGTGAAGCGCCTCGACGTCCGCGTCGGCGACCGCGTGATCATCCAGCGCGCCGGCGACGTCATCCCCGAGGTCGTGCGCGTCGAGCCTCCGCTCGTGCGGAAGGGAAGACGCACGCCGACGCGAGGGCCCGAGTTCACGATGCCCGAGCGCTGTCCGGTCTGCGACGGTCCGGTCGAGCATCGGGAGGGCGAGGTCGCGTATCGCTGCGTGAACTCGATCTGTCCCGCGAAGACCGGACAGCGGATCGGACACTTCGTGTCGCGCGGCGGCTTCGATATCGAGGGCGTCGGCTCGGCCCTCGTGGAGCAGCTCCAGTCGCGCAGTCTGGTGACCGACCCGGCCGACCTCTTCTTCCTGACGAAGGAGCAGCTCCTTGGGCTCGATCGCTTCGCCGAGAAGAGCGCGACGAACATCTACGAGCGGATCCAGAGCGCGAAGCAGCGACCGTTGGCACGGATCATCAACGCGCTCGGCATCCCACAGGTGGGCTGGTCCACCTCGGAGGATCTGGCGCAGTGGGTCGCGGCGAAGCTGCCTGCGGATGCGAGCTTGGCGCAGGTCTTCGATCTCCTGCGCGGTGCGAGCGTCGAGGATCTGCAGTCGATCGGCGGCGTCGGCGCAAAGGTCGCCGACGCGATCAGCGGGCACTTCGCCGATGCCGCGGAGATCGCATTGATGGACAAGCTCGTGAGAGCGGACGTCGTACCGGTACTGCCGGCGGCGAAGGCCGAGACGCCGGCCGGTCCGTTCGCGGGTAAGTCGATCGTGTTCACGGGTACGCTCGAGCGCCGAAGCCGCGAAGATGCGGAGGCCTTGGTGCGCACGCTCGGTGCGAAGCCGACCGGCTCGGTCAGTGCGAAGACCGATCTGCTCGTCGCCGGTCCGGGCGCCGGGACCAAGCTCGAGAAGGCGAAGCAACTCGGTGTCAAGGTCGTCGACGAGGAAGGCTTCGAGGCTATGCTCATCGCGGCGCAGCGTTAATTCAGTGCGCGAGATGAGGAACGGATAGTCGTGTACCAGCCGCAGACGCGTCCGGCCCCGACGATGCCGCTCCGTGGCGCGCCCGGTTCGCCTGCCGCGCCGGAGATCCCGCTTCCGCCCGAGCCGCAGTCCATCGAGCAGACCGGCCTCACGAGCAGCTTCATCGCCGACCTCGCGCTGAAGACGCTCTACCTCCGCGGGCAGATGACGATGGCCGAGCTGTCGACCGCACTCGGTCTCCCGATCACGAACGTCATCGACAAGACCATGGAGTTCCTCAAGGGCGAGCGCCTCGTCGAGATCCGCGGCGGGTCCGGGCTATCGGCCGCGAGCTACCAGTTCGTCATCATCGACCGCGGCTCCGAGAAAGCCCAGGAGGCGCTCGCCCGCAGTCAATACGTCGGCAAGGCGCCGGTACCGCTCGCGTCGTACCTCGAGGCGGTGAAACGCCAGACCATCAGCAACATCTCGGTCACCCAGGAGGAGCTCGCGCACGCGTTCGCGCACATGGTCATCCCGCGCGAGACACTCTCGCAGCTCGGCCCCGCCGTGAACTCCGGAAAGTCGATCTTCCTGTTCGGGCCGCCCGGCAACGGCAAGACGACGATCGCGGAAGTGCTCGTTTCACTGCTCCGCGGCGAGGTCGTGCTGCCGTACGCGGTGGAAGTGGATCAGCAGGTCATCAAGGTCTATGACCCGGTCTACCACCGCGCCGCGCTCGATCCGGTCGTCGCGGACCGGCTGCGGTTCGATCATCGCTGGGTCGTGAGCAAACGGCCGATCGTGATGACCGGCGGCGAGCTCACCCTCGAGACGCTCGACCTGATCTACGACGAGACGTCGAAGTTCTACGAGGCGCCGTTCCAGATGAAGGCGAACGGCGGCATCTTCATGGTTGACGACTTCGGCCGCCAGCGCGTGTCGCCCAAGGACCTCCTGAACCGCTGGATCGTGCCGCTCGAGAAGCGCGTCGACTACCTGACGCTGCACACCGGCAAGAAGCTGGAGATCCCATTCGACATGCTCATCATCTTCTCGACCAACCTCGACCCGGCCGACCTGGTCGACGAGGCATTCCTGCGCCGCATCCGCTACAAGATCGGGATCGAAGCGCCGACCGTCGCGCAGTACGAGGAGATCTTCAAGCGCATGTGCGCCCGGAAGCAGATCGAGTACCGCGCCGACGCGATGTCGCAGATCCTCGCGCACTACCGCCGGAAGAACCTCGGCCTGCGGTCCTGCCACCCCCGGGACATCCTCGAGCAGCTGACCGACACCGCCCGGTTCCTCGGCCGGCCGGCCCAGCTCACACCCGACCTCATCGACATGGCCTGCGAGTCGTACTTCGTGTCCCTCGATCCGAGCGGCTCGCCCCAGGGGGCCTAGTAGTCCATCTGATGTAGCGCATCCCTCACGCTGGGGGATGGGCTGCTCGCGTCGTGACGAGCATCCTCTGTGGCGTGAAGATCGGTACACGGACCCTCGCGCGCAGCGTCGCCTGGACCGCGGGCGGCGTTGTCGCGATCGCCGTCAACCTCTGGGTCGACCGCGTGGCCCCGGACCTGTTCTCGTTCGAGATCTTCTACGTCATCCCGATCCTCGCCGTCGCGCTCGGCGGCGGCCGGATCCCGGGTGCACTCATCGGCGCGTTCGCGGCCGTGGCCTGGACCTTCGACACGATGCAGGAGGACGGCTTCGCGGCGCCATCGATGGCCTGGAACTTCACGACTCGGCTCGCCATCTTCGTCGGCCTCGCGGTCCTGGTCGATCTCTATCGGGCGCGCGGGACCCGTCTCGCCGAGATCGACCGCCACCGGGAGGACTCGCTCGCCCTCGTTGCGCACAAGCTGCGGCAGACCGCAACACGCATCGGCTCGGTGACCGGTGCGATCGCCGCCCGTCGCGAAACCGACGGGATCGTCAACGAGGCGCGCATCGCGCTCGATCACCAGGCGCGCGAGCTGCAGCGCATGGCCGAGGACGTCCTCGACATGAACGTGCTCGAGGCTCGGCGCTTCCGCTTGAACGTCTCTGATGTCGACCTCACCGAGCTCGTTACCGACGTGGCGCGCGACATCGGGCGCGGCCAGGTCCAGCTCGTCGTTCAGGCCGAGCCGGTCATCGTCGAAGGCGACGCCGACCGGCTGCGCGTCATGGTCGCGCACCTCATCGGCAACGCGGTGAAGTACTCGCCCGCGGGCGCGTCGATCCTCGTGACCGTCGCGAGCGGGCACGCCGAGGCGCGCATCGTCGTGAAGGACACGGGCATCGGGCTTGGCCCCTCGGACCTCACGGTCATGTTCCAGAAGTACGGCCAGGCGCAGACGGCCAAGACGGCCGGCACGCAGGGCGTCGGCCTCGGCCTGTACGTGACCCGCCTGCTCGCCGAAGCCCACGGGGGCCGGGTGTCGGCCGAGAGCGTCGGGCCGGGTCTCGGCTCGACGTTCCAGCTGTCGCTGCCGGTCCGGCAGCCGAAGGGCGCTTCCTAGAGGCGCGGGCGTCCTACCCGGCGGCTTGCAGCTGCCGTTTCGCGCGCCACGAGTTCGCATTCGGGGCCATGAACAGCACGAACATGATCCCGAAGAACGGCAGGTGACCGAGGAACTCGGTCCATCCGAACACCGGCAGGGTCAGCGTGAACAGGATCGCGCCCACGGCGATGACCGGGCGCGTCAGCTGGCCGGACAGCACCACGATCCCCACCACGAGCTCGGTGAGGCCCGCGAGATACGCGAACTGCGGGTCTCCGACCCCGAACGACCGGGCGATGTTCAGGGATGGGCGCTCGTCGAGGAGCGCGTTCGCGAGCCCGGGATCGAGCAGTTTCTCGGTCAGCGCGCTGAAGGCGATCGCGAAGCCGAGGCAGACCCGCAGGAGCGTGAGCGCCCAGGTCGGCGCCTCGTCGTTCCGGAACGGCGGCCGCGCGCCGCGGATCCGATCGACCGAGAATGGCCCGCGCCCGATGATGAAGAAGAACACCGCGATGCCCAGGAGGTGGACGTTCTCGAGGATGCTCTCGACGCTGAACGGCTGCATCGCCACGATCCCGAGGAGCGCGAGCAGGACCGCGGCGGCGCGCGTCGTGAGACCGAGCAACAGCATGAGCCCGCACATCGCCTCGACGATCAAGATCGCCCGGCCGAGCAGGTCTTCGGTGGGGTGGAGGTTCGGCGAAAACAGGATCCCGAGCGCGGCCGACGCGACGAGCGCGACGCCGACGTGGAGCCCGAGCACCGTCGGGGCGATCCGGGCGAAGCGCTCGAAGGTCTTCATGAGCGCGGGCTCTCGCACCCGATGCTGGATCACGTACGCGACCGCGGCTGCGCCGAGCGCCAGCGCGAACGCGACGATCACGGGCACGGACAGCATCAGTGACCAGTCGGTCGGATGCGGCTTCGGGTCGGTGAACCACTTCACGTGCGCGAGGAGCTCAGCGTGCACGGCGGGTCTCGAAGTGTCGCGCCTGCGGCACGACCGTGAGCGGCATGGGCAGAATGGCACGCATGATCCGCGCCATCGCGATCACCATGGCGAAGAAGACGCGCTCGCGCATGCCGTAGCGAAGGCCGAAAGGCTCCCGCAATGCCGCCGGCACGAGCGCGGCCGCGATCGCGTCGGTCGGCCAGTACACCGGCTCAGGGATCCAGGCGAACGGATGGAGGACCTGTCGCGCGACCTGCCGGCTCGTCTCGTCCGGGCGCACGCTCGTCGCGAGCATCCGCCGCTCGTAACGCTCCAGCTCCGCAAGCGTCGGGGGCTGCTGGTCGAGCGGGATGCCGAGGATCGCGGCCAGCGGCCGTGCCTCCTGCCAGTACGCCTCGCGATCGCGTGGCCCGAGCGGCTCGAGGATCGCCTCGTACAGCCGCAGCGACGTGAGCACGAGCGTGGCTTGGACCCACATCAGGAGCGCCGGGTCACGCGCTTCGTAGCCGCGGCCGTCCGCGGCGGTGCCTCGCACGGGCCCATGCCGCCGATCGATCCGCCGCAACGCGGCGCGCGCGGTGTGCGGGTCGGCGAACACCACGGCGAGCGTCGTGTTCAGGGTCCGGCGCAGGCGGCCGATCGGGTCGCGAAAGTAGTCCGAGTGCTGGGCCACGCCCGCGGCCACCAGCGGATGTGCGATCTGCATGAGGACCGCGGCCGTGCCTCCGAGGAGCACGAAGAGCTCGCGGTCGACACGGCGCGCGACCGAGTCCGGAGGCAGCAGATCGGGCTCGGCGTCCATAGACTGACGATATGCTGCCCATCGATCGGGGCCGCGTCGAGCACGTCGCCGGCCTCGCGCGGATCGCCCTCACCGACGAAGAGCTCGACCGGTTCACCGGTCAGCTGCAGGTCGTGCTGGGGGCCATCGAGCAGCTGAAGGACGTCGATACGTCCGCCGTCCCGCCGAGCGCGTCCGTGCTGCCGCTCGAGAACGTCATGCGTGAGGACGAGCCGCGGCCGAGCCTCCCCGTGGCGGTCGTGCTCGCGCAGGCGCCCGACCGTGAGGGGGATCTGTTCCGCGTGCAGGCGAGCCTCGAAGAGCGTCCGGATGCGTGAGCTGCCGCGTACCATCACCGAAACCGCCCAGCGCCTGCGCGCGCGCGAGGTCTCCGCGGCCGAGCTGGCCGACGCGTTCCTCGACGCGGCTCGCGCCGACCCCTTCAACGCGTGGCTCTGCATCGAGCCTGCGCACGCGAGGGCCCAGGCCGGGGCCGCGGACGCGCGGCTTCGCGCCGGCGGCGACGCGCCGGTCCTCACCGGCGTGCCGTGGGCCTGCAAGGACATCATCGGTACGAAGGGCATCGCCACGACCGCGGCATCGAAGATCCTCGCGGGCTACAAGCCGGTGTACTCGGCGACGGTTGTCGAGCGGCTCGATGCGCGGGGTGCGGTGATGCTGGGCAAGACGAACCTCGATGAGTTCGCGATGGGGAGCTCCAACGAGAACTCGGCGTTCGGCCCGGTGCGCAACCCGTGGGATCCGACCCGCGTGCCCGGCGGTTCGTCCGGCGGATCCGCGGCCGCGGTCGCCGCGGGCCAGGCGGTCTTCGGCCTGGGCACCGATACCGGCGGCTCGATCCGTCAGCCCGGGGCACTCTCCGGCGTGGTCGGGATGAAACCGACCTACGGGCGCGTCCCGCGGTACGGCGTCGTGGCGTTCGCCTCGTCGCTGGACCAGGTGGGGCCCCTCACGAACTCGGTCGAGGACGCCGCGATCGTCTGCGAAGCGATCTTCGGCATCGACCCGCACGACGCGACGACCATCGACCGTCCGATCGACGTGCGTCGTGATCTTGACGCGGGCGTGCGCGGACTGCGGCTCGGCGTGCCGCGCGAGTACTTCAGCCCGACGGGCGTCGAGCCCGGCGTGACGGCGGCCATCCGCGAGGCGATCGCGCAGTTCGCGAAGCTCGGCGCCGAGATCGTCGACGTCTCGCTGCCATCGACGGACAAAGGGCTCGCCGTCTACTACATCGTCCAGCCGTCTGAGGCATCGGCGAACCTCGCGCGTTACGACGGCGTGCGATACGGGCTTCGCGTCCCCGGACGCGATCTCGTCGACACGTACAAGAAGACGCGCGGCGCGGGCTTCGGTCCCGAGGTCAAGCGCCGCATGATCCTCGGCACCTACGCTTTGAGTGCCGGCTACTACGACGCGTATTACGTCAAAGCGCAGAAGGTGCGCACGATCATCAAGCGCGAGTTCGACGCCGTCTTCGAGCGAGTGGATGCGCTCGTCACCCCGACGTCACCGACGGTCGCGTTCCCGATCGGCGCGAAGACGAACGACCCGTTGCAGATGTATCTGAACGACGTGTTCACGCTGCCGGTGAACATCGCCGGGCTCCCCGGGCTGTCGATGCCGTGTGGCCTCTCCGAGGGACTGCCGGTGGGCCTCCAGATCATCGCGAACTCGTACCAGGAACGAATGCTGTTCCGGGTGGCGGCGGCGTTCGAGCGCGCGACGGAGCATCATCAGCTGCGTCCGATGAAGGCCGCGTGACGCTCGCCAAGCGATCGCTCACCAGCGAGCGGGTGGCTCGGCTGCCCGCGAGCGGTATCCGCCGGTTCTTCGACCTCGCTGCCGGCAAGGCGGGAGTGATCTCGCTCGGGGTCGGTGAGCCGGACTTCATCACGCCCGATGCGTTCCGCGAGGCCGCCGTCCGCTCCATCCAAGAGGGGAAGACCCAGTACACGTCGAACTACGGGATCGTGGCGCTTCGCGAGGCCATCGCCGAGCACACCACGAAGCTCCGCGGTGTCGGCTACGACCCGAAGAGCGAGATCCTGGTCACGGTCGGCGTCTCCGAGGCCGTCGACCTGGCGCTCCGCGCGACCCTGAACGAGGGTGATGAGGTCATCCTGGCGGACCCGTCGTACGTCGCCTACGTGCCGGGGATCGTGCTCGCGGGCGGGGTGCCGGTGCCGGTGGCGACCGACGAGGCCAACGACTTCCGGCTCATGCCAGCCGACGTGGGCAGGGCGATCACGCCGCGGACCCGCGCGATCCTCCTGGGCTTCCCGAACAACCCGACGGGCGCCGTGCTCGAGGCCGAGGACGTGCGTGGGATCGCGGTACTCGCGCGCGAGTACGACCTGCTCGTCTACTCCGACGAGATCTACGACCGCCTCGTGTATCGCACGCCGCATCGCTCGATCCTGGACGAGGCCGGCATGAAGGAGCGGACCATCTACCTCGCGGGCTTCTCCAAGGCCTACGCGATGACCGGCTGGCGGGTCGGTTACGCGTGCGCGCCGGCCGAGATCATCGAGCAGATGATGAAGATCCATCAGTACACCGT
>DHJC01000059.1:14861-36686 GCA_002404155.1 Chloroflexi bacterium UBA4730
TCGAGCCGCGCGGCGCGTTCTACTGCTTCCCGAACGTGACCAGCACCGGCCTGTCCGACGGCGAGTTCTGTGAGCGCCTCCTCAACGAGCAGCAGGTGGTCATCGTGCCGGGCAACGCGTTCGGAGAACGGGGCGTCGGGCATGTGCGCGCGTGTTACGCCGCCTCGATGGAGAAGATCGACGAGGCCTGCGATCGGATCGAGAAGTTCGTGGCCCGGCTTCGGCGCTGATCGACTGGGAGCGCTCCTTCGAGAAGGCGCTCGTGACGGGCGATCCGCTCGCCGCGTCGGACATCTTGCGGCGCACCGGTCAGCGCGGATGGGTCAAGAAGGCCGAGTACTCGCGAGCGGCCGCCATCGTCCGGGCCCAGAGCGCCTCCACCCTCGTGCGTCGCGACTGGGCCACCCGGCTTCTCCAACACCCTCGCCGCGTCGACAAGGAGCTGGCGGCCGTCATCCTGCGGCCGCTCATCACCACCGACCGGCCCGACGTCGAGCGCGGGATCCACCGCCTGGCGCGTGATGAGGACTGGGAGGTGCGCGAAACGGCCGCGTCGCTCCTGGGCGACGCCCTCGAGCGCGCGTTCGCCGAGTACCTGCCTCCGGCGCAGCTCTGGATGGCGGCCGGCGATCCGCGGCTTCGCCGCGCGGTGGTCGTCGCCGCGAAGTACGCCGCCCGGTCGCGGCACCCGGAGCGCGCCGACCCGCTGCTCGATCTCATCGAGCCGGCACTCGCGGATCACGACGAGTACGTGCGCCGCAACCTCGGCCCGTTCGCGATCGGCGGCCAGCTGCTGCGCTCGTACCCCGATGACACGTTCGCCCGCCTGGAGCGCTGGGCCCGCGAGCCCGACGAGAACGTGCGCTGGAACGTTGCCTCCGTGTTCACGAGCGCCTCGGGCGCGCGCGCGGCTGAGCGCGGGTTCGGGATCCTCGCGTTCCTCGCGACCGACACCCGGCCGTTCGTCACGCGGGCCGTCAGCGCGGCGGTGCGCAACATCCTCAAGCGCCGGCCCGAGCTGCGCGACGCCGTCGCCGAATGGGACGGCGGTCAGCGCGCGGTCGTGCGCGACGCGCTCGAGGCGAGCGCCTGATGGGCACGCGCTACGAGGACCAGCCCGTCGAGCAGTGGGCCGGTCCCGGGTCACTCGACCCGACGCCGGTGTGGAAGCAGTACCTCCTCGTCGCGGCGTTCGGCCTCGTCGCGCTGGTCCTCGTCGCCGTCGTCGCGTACAGCGCGCTCGCGGTCGAGCTCGCGACGCCACCGGCCGCGGTGATCGGAGGCCGCGTCGTGCTCGGCGTGAGCGACGGGCCGTCCGTCGGTGGTCCGGCGAAGCTTTACGGCCCGCCGCTCGTCGACGCGCAGCACTCCTTCTACCTCATCCAGTACAAGCCCGGCGTGTTCCTCGCGATCCGAGCCGCGGGCTTTTCAGACCTCACGTCGGGGGACGGGGGCGTCTCGGTGAGCGACGCAGAAGGCGGGCCGCCGCCGACCTTCGACCGCTATCTTGTCTCCGTGGAGGGGACCAAGATCGTCGTGAACACAAGCCGTGTGCTCAATGGCACCGAGGTGGTGCCCGCGCCTTCCGATCCGACCTTTAGATGACCCCGGTGACCGCTGGCGAACGCTACGAGACGATCATCGGCATCGAGTGCCACGTCGAGCTCGACACGCGCTCGAAGATGTTCTGCGGCTGCGCGGCGAAGTGGTTCGGCGCACCGCCCAACACCCTCACCTGCGAGGTCTGCCTCGGGCTCCCCGGTGCGCTGCCGTACCCGAATCGCAAGGCGATCGAGCTCTCGATCACCGCGGGCATCGCCCTGCACTGCGAGACACCCGAGCACACGAAGTTCGATCGCAAGAACTACATGTACCCGGACCTGCCGAAGGGCTACCAGATCTCGCAGTTCGATCTGCCGCTCTCGGTGAGCGGGTGGCTCGAGATACCCGCGGACGACGGATCGACGAAGCGCATCCGCGTCCGCCGCGCCCACCTCGAGGAGGACACCGGCAGCCTGCTGCACGCCGGCGGCGCGACGCTCATCGACTTCAACCGCTCGGGTGTGCCGCTGCTCGAGATCGTGTCCGAGCCCGACCTGCGCTCGGTCGGCGAGTCCCTCGCGTACCTCGAAGCGCTTCGCGAGCGGCTGGTGTACGCGGGCGTCGCGGGCTTCCGGCTCGAGGAGGGTGGGGCGCGGTTCGACGTGAACGTGTCGATCCGTTTCGACGAGGACGGCGAGACCCGCTGGCCGCCGCTCAGCGAGATCAAGAACCTGAACAGCTTCCGGGCGCTCGAGGAGGCGGTGCCGTACGAATCCGCGCGGCTCTGGGACGAGTGGGAGAGCGGCGGTGTGCTCCGACGCCGCACCGGGAAGATCACCGTCGGCTGGAGCCCCGAGTCCCATCGCACGTACCTGCAGCGGACGAAGGAGGAGGTCGACGACTACCGCTACTTCCCCGAGCCGGACCTGGTCGCGCTCGCGCCGGATCGCGCGATGGTGGAGCGCATCCGCGCCGCGCTGCCGGAAATGCCGGACGAGCGGCGGGCCCGCTTCACAACGCAGTACGGCCTCTCGGACTACGACGCCCGCGTGCTCGTGTCGGACCGCGACCTCGCCGAGTGGTTCGAGCAGGCGGCGAAGACCGCCCCGGGGCAGGCGAAGCGGGTCGCGAACTGGGTCACCGGTGAGCTCCTCGGCCATCTCCGGGCGGCCGGCACCCCGCTCGGATCGCTCACGCTCACCCCGGGGCAGCTCGGTGCGCTCGTCGGGCTCATCGAAGCCGGCACCATCAGCACCACCGGCGCGAAGACCGTCTTCGCGGAGATGCTCGCCACCGGACGGGATGCCGACGCGATCGTGAACGAGAACGGCCTGTCGCAGGTGTCGGACGAGGCAGCCATCGCCGCCGTGGTGGACGCCGTCATCGCCGCGAACCCGAAGGCCGTGGCCGACGTGCGCGCCGGCAACGCGCGCGCGCTTGCGGCGTTGTTCGGGCCGGTGATGAAGCAGATGGGCGGCAAGGCCAACCCGGTCGTCGTGAACCGCATGATCGCGGAGCGCGTGAAGTGAGCGTGCCGCTCGACGTCGTCGTCGCGTTCCTCGACGGGACGCTCGAGACGCACACGTTCGACGACGAAGCGTCCACCGGGCTCGTGCTCCGCTCGTCGGAAACGGTGAGCCGCGTCGCGTGCGCGATGCACACGTCGTTCCACGCGATCGCGCGCGAAGTTCGCGGACTCCGATCTCCTGATCGTCCACCACCGCACCTGGCCGCAGATCGATCTCGACCTGGCGCCGCAGACGCTCGATCGGTTGACGGACAACGGGATCTCCCGGTACGGCGCGCGCTCGGCGCTCGACGGCGCCGCCGGGTTCGGCAATCCCGACCTCCTCGCGGCTGCGCTCGGCGTGACGGTCCACGAGCGATTCCTGCCGTACCACGGCGGGATGGCCGGCATCGTCGGGCGACACGATCGCACGTTCCTCCAGCGCTGCGAGCGGATGCGCGACGTGCTCGGCGTGCCGGTGGACGCGTGGGAGAACGTGCGGACCTGCGACCGCTCGCGATCGCCACCGGCGGCGCAGGGCTGACGACGATGCTTGGAAGACGCGCGCCAGCGCGGCGCGGACACCTACATGACAGGCGAGGGCAGCATGTACACCAAGCTCACGCGCGTGAGCGCGGGATCAACCTCATCTTCGGTTCGCAGTGGGCCACGGAGACGCTGGGCGTGAAAGCGCTCGCCTCGCAGCTCGAGGAGCGTTCCGGCCTTCCGTGGGTGTGCATCGCCGAGCAGGACGACATCCGCTAGCGACGGCCCGCTAGGAGAAGCGCTCCTCGCCGCGCATGAAGAATGTGCCGATGAGCGCCGCGAGCGGCACGACCGCGATCACGGTCCACGCCGCGCTGAAGCCGAACCGCTCGATGGCCGCGCCCATGACCGGCGCCCCGACCACCGCGCCGAAGGTCCCACCCACCGCGGTGAGCGATTGCGCCGCACCAGGCGCGCGCGGCAGCGAGGCCGCCGCGGTGTTGAACACCGCCGCATACGGGAGCGCGACGCCGACGCCGACGGCGATCCCGCCAGCGAGCGCGACCGCGAGCGGGCGGCCGGGCAGTGCGAGCAGCGCGAGGCCGAGGAGATTGAGGACCTGCGAGCCCCGCATGAGCGCGACCGTCGTGGCGCGTTCGCGGGCGATGAGCCAGCCACCGAGCGGGCGCATGAACAGTCCGGCGATAAGCACGAACGCGCCGAGGGCTCCCGCGAGCACGAGGGAGGTGTCAAACTCGCGCAGCATGTACACGCTGATCCAGGAGCCCGTCGCGAGGGCGAGCCCGAAGCCCGCGGCATGCTGCACGAAGCACCACCACGAGTTTCCGTCCTTCGCCGCGTCGCGGATGTCACCCGGCACGACGGCGCGCTGCACCGTCGGCGCGAGCCACGCGTACACCACCAGCACCGCGGCGAGCAGCGTGCTGGAGGCGAGGAACGCGCCGCGCCATCCGCCGAACGCGAGGGCGAGCGGCGGCATGAGCTGGAGTCCGATCGCGCTGCCGAGCGGGTAGCCCGCGCCGTACATCCCCTGGCCGAAGTGGGAGCGCGTGCCGGAGTAGAGACCGGCGATGTAGCGCACGCCGCCGACGAACGCCATCCCACTACCGATGCCGCCGACGGCTTTGGCGACCAGCAGCGTCTCGTAGGTCGGTCCGATCGCGAACAGGAGGTTCGACAGGAGCGAGAAGAGCACGCCGAAGACGTTCATGCGCTTCGCGCCGATCCGGTCCGCAAGCGTCGCCGTTGCGAGCATGGTGATCACGGCGCTGATGAAGAGGGCGGTCGGAAGGAACCCGGCCTGGACGTCGCTGATGCCGAGATCGGCCTTGAAGAGCGGGATGAGCGCGGCCTGGTCGGTGTAGGTGATGCCGACGGCGATGGCCGTCAGCGCGGCCAGCAGGACCCCGCGCGTGCGCTCGGTCAGGTCAGCCGGTCGTAGCCGGGGAGGGTGAGGAACTCGATGAACCGGTCGGCCAGGGCGACCTCTTCGAACAAGGCGAGCGCGTCCCCGAACTTGCGGCCAGGGCCGTCGAGGCGCGCGACCTCGTCGCGGCCGAGCGTCCTGATCGTGTCCTTCGTGACCGCGGTCCCCTCGACGGTCCGGGCGCCGTGGTGGACCCACTGCCACACCTGCGACCGCGAGATCTCGGCCGTCGCCGCGTCCTCCATGAGGTTGTAGATCGCCGCGGCCCCCACGCCGCGCAGCCACGACTCGAGGTACTGGATGCCGACGGACACGTTGCTCTTCACACCCGCGTCGGTGATCGTGCCCCCCGGCACGCCGACGGCCCGGAGCTGCTCGTCCGAGACGCGTACTTCGTCCCGCGTGCGCTCCAGCTGATTGTTGCGCGTCCCAAGCACCCGATCGAACTCGGCCATCGCGACCGGGACGAGGTCAGGGTGCGCGACCCACGTGCCATCGAAGCCGTCGTTGGCCTCACGGATCTTGTCCTCGCGCACCTTCGCGAGCGCGATCTCATTCACCTGCGGGTCCTTGCGGGTCGGAATGAACGCGGCCATGCCGCCGAGGGCGAACGCGCCGCGCCGGTGGCACGTCCGCACGAGGAGCTCGGTGTACGCGCGCATGAACGGCACGGTCATCGTCACCTGCGCCCGGTCGGGGAGGAGGAAGTCCGAACGGTGGTTGAACTTCTTGATGACGCTGAAGATGAAATCCCAGCGTCCGGCGTTCAGGCCGCCGGAGTGGTCGCGCAGCTCGTAGAGGATCTCGTCCATTTCGAACGCGGCCGGGAACGTCTCGACGAGAACGGTCGCCTTGATCGTGCCCGTCGGGATCCCGAGCTTCTCCTGGGCCCGCACGAACACGTCGTTCCACAGGCGCGCTTCCCGGTGGCTCTCGAGCTTCGGGAGATAGAAGTAGGGGCCGCTGCTTCGGTCAAGGAGTGCCTTCGCGTTATGGAACAGGTAGAGACCGAAGTCCATGAACGCGCCGGCGACCGGTGTGCCGTCGACGTGCAAGTGCTTCTCGACCAGGTGCCAACCGCGCGGCCGCACGACCAGCGTCGCGAGCGTGTCGTTCAGGCTGTAGCGCTTCCCCTCGGGACTGGTGAAGTCGATCTTGCGCCGCACCGCGTCCGCGAGGTTCACCTGGCCGGAGACCATGTTCTCCCACGTCGGCGTGTTCGCGTCCTCGAAGTCCGCCATGTACACCGACGCGCCGCAGTTGAGCGCGTTGATGACCATCTTCCGGTCGGTCGGGCCGGTGATCTCGACCTTGCGCACCCGGAGGTCGGCCGGCGCTGGCGCGACGCGCCACTCGCCATCGCGGACCGCGCGGGTCTCAGGGAGGAAATGGAGCAGGCCGCCGGCGCTCAGCTCGGCCTGTCGGGCCGCGCGCGCGGCGAGCAGCTCCTGGCGGGTCGGCTCGAACGTGCGCGAAAGATCGGCGACGAAGGCGACCGCCTCCGGCGTGAGGATCTCGCCTGATCGCGCGACGGCGGTGCCGCGGATCTCGACGCCCTTGCCTGCCGACGTGGCCACGACCACCTCCGTGTTGCACGATGTGAAAGGTCGGCACCGCGATGCGCGACGCCGAGCCTTCGCGCGGCCATGGTAGCCGCCTCCCCGGCCCCCACGTTGGTACTCCCCCGCACGACATACCCCCCCGTACGGTGAGCCGACCCGCGCACCGGTCCCCTACAACGAACCCGTGGAGCCGCTCCAGATCGTCACCGCCACGCCTCCGCTGGAGGCGACCCTCCGCATCCTTCTCAACACCGTCCCGTATCTCATCGGCTGCGCCGTCGTACGGCAGCCCGCTGGGCCGGACGCCGTTGTGGCGGAGGTCGGCCGGAGCCCGTGGCTGTTCGATCGGCGGCTCACGACCCTCCAGCTTCCGGACGACACGTTGCCGGCGAACCGTGCCGTCGCGCTCGACTGGCCCGTGCCCTTTCAGGCCGAGTGGGTCGGCGTCCCGCCGCGACTCCTGATCTCGCGGCTGGTGTCGGGCGATCGGACCGTCGGCGTGCTGCTCGGCACACTGATCACGCGGGAGCCGCTCAGCGCAGAGACGCGCGAGGCGATGGACCTGTCCTCGGAGCTGATCGCCTCAGCGATGGTGACGCGCTCGACGGCGGCGGCCCTACCGTCCGCGTTCATCTCCGGCCACGCCGCGCTCGAGACGCGTCCGGATGACCAGGCGTCCTCGCTCCTGTCGCCAAGTACGCCATCGGGGGCCGGGCCGGTGGCAGCGAGCCCCGCGCCGGCTCCGGTCGTCTCGGCCGAGGCCGTCGCGCACATCGATCAGATCGCCGCCCAGATCGGCTCGCTCGTTTCCGCCGTCGACGACGCCAGGGCCATCGGCCGGATCCTCCGTGACGCGATGAACGAGGTGAGCGAAGCATCCGCCTTCGCCGTTGCGCTCTTCCACGCGGATCGCACTGAGGTCGCCTACCGCTACAAGGTCATCGGCGTGGACCCCGCCTCGAGCGCGCTGGGTAAGCAGCCCGTCGACGATGCACCGAGCTGCTTCGCCGTCCGCAACGCCGAGCGCTGGCACGCGTTCGACCGCACCGTCGTGGTCGGGGACGAGCGTCGTCGCGTCGGCGTCCTTCAGGTCCCGCTCAGCGACGGAACGGATGCGATCGGCGTCGTGACGCTGCAGACCTTCCGCGATGGTGGCTTCGCGAAGGGCGAGCTCGAGCTCATCGCCGCCATCGTCAATGCGACGGCCCCCGGGTTCGTGCAGGCCCGCGCCACCGGACGCTTCCAGCCGTCCACCGCCGCGGCCCCGGCCCAGCCCGCAGCCGCGCCCGCAGCGCCGCCGGCGCAGACGACGGACGACATCCTCGGCGACCTGCTGGCGCAGTGCGCCGCTGCCGGGACGCCGACCGCATTCATCGTTGGCCTCGACCTGGAGGCAGGCATGCTGCGCGGCGATCGCGTGAGCGGCTCCGTCGAGGCGGGCGGCATCGACCGGCTCCTCGGGATATCCGACGCCCGCTTCGCGGTGAGCGTCGACGATCGGTACAACGCGATCGCGCGCGCGTGCCGCGAGGCGCGCATCGTCAGCGCGCCGACCGTGCACGAGCTTGTGCAGCCGACCCACGACTGGAACGAGGCGACGCTCATCGAGCGCCTCGCGCGCGGCGGGCGCTCGGCGATCGTTCCGATCGTCGTGAACGGCGATGTCGTGGGTGCGCTCGTCGCGGGGCCCCGGGCCGAGGAGTTCGCTCCCGCGGATCTCGACCAGCTGCGCGCCCTCGTCGATGCCGTCGGTGAACGTCTCGCGGCCGCATGGCGCGCGGCGACGCTTGGTGGAGTGGCCGGCGTGGATGTGACCGCGGATGCGCTGCGGGCGGCGCGCTCGGTGCACGTGGCCTAGCTGGTAGCCGCCTAAACTCCGCCGCGTGATCGGCCCGGCGCTCTTCGCGACCCTCGGCATCCTCTTCCTGCTGAACGCGATCCACGTCTTCACCGCGACCCTCTACCAGTCGCTGTTGGGCAAGCTCCCCACCACGTCCCTCGGCGCGCTCGCCTTCGTGATCTTCGCCGCGTCGCTGCTCGCGATCGTGGCTGCGCGGTGGCTCGGTCCACGCAGGTCGATCGTCGCGACCGCGGCCGTGCTCGCGGTCGCGATGCTCCTGGTCACCGCGCTGCGGCAGGAATGGCTCGATCTCGTCGCCTCGGCCGCTGCGGTCGTGGCCGGCACGCAATGGCTGTCGCTCACGCACGCTGGGCGGGTGCCCGGCCGGACATCGCCAGTGCCGATCGCACTGCCGGTCGCGCTCGCGATCGATCTCGTCCTGCGGAGCGCGTTCGCGACCGTCCCGATCGTCGCCGCCCCCATCCCGCTCGCGGTACCGCTGGTGCTGGTCGCGGCGCTCCTGTTCCTCGCCGGCGGCATCGCGACGCTTGGCGACGGGCTCGCCTGGGCGTCGTCGGGACCGCGCGGCGGGCTCGCGCTCGCCGCGGTCGGTCCACTGCTGCTGGCCGCCGAGACGGGCGGGCTCAACGGCGCGCAGGCCGCGATCGCCGGTGGCCTCGGACGGGATGGGGGACCGAGCACCCAGATCGGTCTGCTGATCGTCGGCGTCGGCGTCGCGGCCGGCGCGATCGTTCTCGCGCGTGGCCTGCCCGCGCGTCCCGCCGCCGCCGCCGCGATCACGGTCGGCGCGACGCTGCTCTGGCTTCACGTGCCCGTGCTCTCGCTCGCCGCTGCCGCGGCGTTCGCCGCGGGCGTCGTCATCGCTGCGGCCGCGCTCACGTCCGCACCGCAGACCGATGCGCGCTCACCGTGGCTCGCCGTCGTGGGGTTCAGCCTCGGCTGGATGCTGTTCGTGGCCGGCACCTTCGTCCACTACGCGTACTTCGCGAATCGCGAGGCGCTCTGGCTGCTGACCGCGTTCGTCGTCGTCGTGGTCCTGCTCGCGCCGCGGTCGCCGCTGCCCCGCTGGCGGCCGGTGCTCGCAGCAGCCGTGGCGACGCTCGCGATCGTCATCCCGGCTGCGGGGCTCCTCCTGGTGCCGGCCGCGGCCATCGAGCACGCGCCGGTCAGCTTCCGCGTCATGACCTACAACGTCCATCAAGGCTTCGACGTCGGTGATATCCCGGCGCTCGACCGCATCGCCGACACCATCTCGCACGAGAGACCGGATGTCCTCGTGCTGCAAGAGGTGGTGCGCGGCTGGCTCATCGACGACCAGCAGGACGTCCTCGGCTACCTCGCCGGCCGGCTCGGGATGACGTATGTGTTCGGTCCGACGATCGGTGACCTCTACGGGAACGCGATCCTCTCGCGGTTCCCGGTCACCGAGGTGCGACGGCTCTCGTACGCCAAAGAGCCCGGGCTCCGGTATCAGCCGCGCGGCGCGGTGATCGCGCGCATCGGTGACGAGACGACGGCGGTGCGGCTCCTCATCGCGGTCACGCACCTCGACGAGAACGGCGATGCGAGCGCGGTCCGCATGGAGCAGGTGCGAGCGCTCCTGGATGAGGTCGCGAACGCGACGCCGGCCATCATCGCGTGCGACTGCAACGCGACGCCCGAGGCCCCCGAGCTGAAGCTCATCACAGACAGTGGCTTCGGCGACCTCGCGCTCCAGGCCGGCGGCGGCGACGGCACGTTCCCGGCCGATGGTCCGGTCGAGCGCATTGACTACCTCTTCGGCGTCGGGGTCACCGCGGCCCAGGGCCACGTCGTCGATTCCACGGCGTCCGATCACCGCGGCGTGGTCGTGAACGTGACGCTGGCGGGCCGGTAGCGCCGGACCGGTCGAGGCGGCGCTCGGCGTCGACCGAGCTACCGCGGCACGTAGCGGTAGTAGCCGGGAGCGGCACTGTCGAGGCGATACCGCTGGAGGACGGCTTCGACGAGTGCCGGCAGCCAGCGCTGGCGCTGGACCGGCCAGGCGTCCAATTCATCGAGGGGAACGCTCGACGTGACGGTGGCGAACTCGCCTCTCAGGACTCGTGGAGTGACCTCGTCAGGGAACCTGCCGAGCGCGACGAGGTGCGACCACACGAAGAGCTCATCGACCTCTGGCTCGATCCCCGCCGCAATGAGCAGCCCACTGTCCTCGGCGAGGTGGTGCGCGCCGGGCGTCCACGCCGACACCGGCGGCGGCGATGGAGTGACCGCGTTCGCTCCGGCGCGGATCGGTCCGAACGTGGTGATCGCAGACACGAAAACGAGTTGCGCCGCCAGCAAAAGGGGAACCCGTGGCCCACGAAGGAGCGGTACGGAGGCGATACCGAGGGCGGCGGCTGCGGCCAGGTCGAGCTGGAAGTTGACCGAGGCGCCCTCCCGGCCCGCGAGCAAGACGACCGCGAACGCGCCGATGAGGTACGCACGCATCCGCCCGGATGCGACGCGGAGAGCGAGGAGGACGAAGGTCCCGAGCGCGAGGACCGCCAGTGTCGCGAACGCGAGGGCGTCCCCGATCGAGTATTCGGTGGCGTTTCTGCCGACGACATGGTCAAGGACATCGCGTGGTCCGAAGAAGAGCGCCGACAGTGCGAAGAACGCGACGAGCGACGTCCCCAATGTCACGGCCAGGCGGCACCCCGCGGTGCGGTCCCGGAGGAGCAGGTACACGAGGACGAACGACAGCGGAACGATCGCGGTCTGTTTGGTGAAGATCGCAAGCGCACCAAGGAGGCCCGCGCCCACCGCGCGCCTCCAGGTCGATCCCGCGGTCAGTACCGCACCCGCCGTGAACAGGACGGCGAGATCATCAGGGCGATGGACGCCTGCCCACGCGCGGACCGGGAACATTGCGAGGTACGCAGCGCCCAGTGCGAGCGCCGCCAGACCTCTCCGCCGCGCAGCGGCACCCACGAGAGCGGCGACGGCGATCGTGGCCGCGAGCGCCGCGATACGGAGCCCGACGAATGGCCCGAACCGCTCACCGGCCGCCGCGATCAGGTAGGAGACCGGCGGGTAGATCGCCGCGACGAATGTGCCTGGAGGCTCCGGGGCGTACGGATCCGCGCCGCGGGCGATCAGCTGGCCCGCGTGCGCGACCGATCCCTCTCCGTATTCCACCGGGCCTGGGTAACCCGGTGTCGCGGCCCACGCCCAGAGCGAGGGGATCGCGATGAGGCCCGCGGTGACGAGCAGTGCGGCCCACGCGACCGTGCTGCCACGTCCATCCGATCCGGGCGAGTCACGGATGGCCGCGGCCGAGTGCCTTGCTACGGCCGATGCGAGCGAAGCTCGCGGCGGAGCCGGACCAAGCCGACGAGATGAACGAGCGCGATGCGCGGGATCTTGCTGGGCCGGTACACCTGCGTTCTTCCCGCCGACCGGGGCCGATGGCCCACTGGGATCTCCGACAACTCGAGGCCCATCTCGGCCGCCCGAGCGTAGAACTCCCACCAGAAACCCTGCGGCAAGATGCCAGGATCGCTCGCCAGCACCCGCTCGAGGCCGGGGCGCGTGATGAGCAGGTACGGGCTTGAGGGATCTTGAAGCGGCACCTTGAAGAACGCCGAGAAGACAAGTCTGAACGCCCGCGACATGACCATCCGCGACCAATGATCGGCGCGGTGCACCCGCCTGCCGACGACCAGATCATGACCGTTCAGCGCGTCGACCAACCGGGCCAGGTCGCGGGGATCGCACTGGCCATCGGCGTCGACACAAGCGACGAGACCGGCTGTAGTGGCCCTCAGACCGTCCGTGACCGCCCGCGAGTATCCCTTGCGCGTCGGGTCAGAGATCAATGTGATCGGCAACGTCGCGGCGAGCGCCTGAACAACTGCAGCCGTGCCGTCCGATGAGCCATCCTCCGAAACAACGAAGCGGACCCGAAGGCCCGCCGCCAGCGCGACGTCGTGGAATTCGCGAAGGGTCGTGCCGATCGAGTTCGCCTCGTTATGCGCGGGCAGGACGACGTCGATGACGTCCAGCTACCGCTCCATGAGCGCTCGCGTCAGATCTCCTGCGCGCGCGGTCGCTCGCTTCGCGTACCACTGGACGGTGCGTTCCACACCGTCCCGCAGGCTCACGATCGGGCTCCAGCCCAGCTGAGCTTCGGATCGCGTCACGTCCGCGGCGCGGCTGCGGACGCCGACGGGGCGGTCGAGCTCGTGTCCGATCCGCTGGGGTCGCCACCCGACGTGCTCGAAGATCTCGTCGGCAAGCTCGAGGATCGTGTGGTGCCGAGGACTGCCCACGTTCAGCGTTGTGAACCCGTTGAGATAGGCACCCGCCAGAGCGAGACCAACGGCCGTGTCATGCACATAGGTGAAGTTGCGCGTCTGGAGTCCGTTTCCCCAGATGGGAAAGGGATCCAGTCGCGCCACCGCCTTGGCGATCAGCGCGATCACAGCATGCGTTTCGTTCTCGCGTTCGCCGTAGGAGGTGAAGATGCGACACGCGACGCCAGACATCCCATGCTGACGATGGAACGCACGAAGCTGCAGCTCGCCGGTCAGCTTCGCCCAGCCGTACTCGCCGTCGGGACTCGTTTCGCCTCCCTCGAAACCCGCGTCGGTCTCACGAAGGAGCTGCCGGTCCTGGTCGCTGGCCTGTAGCTGCGTCGGGTAGACGCACGCGGAGCTGGCAAACACGACCTTCTGGACGCCGGCCTGCGCCGCGGCGCTGAACACAGCGTGATCAAGGGAGATGTTGTTCAGGCACTCGACCGGGTGCGTATCGATGTACCCACGCCCGCCGTGCGCCGCCGCAAGGTGGAAGACGACGCGTGATCCGGCGACGCTTGCACGGGCGAACGTCGGATCACGCAGGTCGCCACGATCGAAGGCGATGCTGGTCCGCACCGCGTCGAGGTGGTCGAGCCGCCCACTCGAGAGGTCGTCGGCGACGCGCACGACCGCCCCCGCGGCAACGAGCAGCTCGACGAGATGGCTACCGATGAACGACGCGCCACCCGTCACGAGCACGGCCCGGCCCGAGTAGTAGTCGCGCAACGACGCGAGCCGCGGCATGGCGGACCCCTCGTGACCCGCTGCCGACAGCCGTTCGTCGTACTCGGCCACCCATTCGCGCGGCACCGCCTGCCTCATCACGGCGGAGTCTAGGCGGGGTAGCCGCCGTAACCTTGTCTGATCGGTCGCGAATGAGCCGAAGGGCAGGCCTCGGTCTAAACTGACCACTAACTGCTTCCGGAAAGGGTCCGCATCTCGCAGCAGTTCGTCCACCTGCACACTCACAGTGAGTACAGCCTGCTCGACGGGCTCTCGCGGCTGCGCGACCTGGTCGCGCGCGCGAAGGCGCTCGACATGCCGGCGCTCGCGCTGACCGACCACGGCGCCCTGTACGGCGCGGTGGACTTTTACACGACCGCGAAGGCCGCGGGGATCAAGCCCATCGTCGGCGTGGAGACCTACATCGCGCGTGGCTCCCGATCCGACCGCGATGCGAAGGTCGAGGGCCACGGGAAGCCGTTCCACCTCGTGCTCCTGGCCAAGAATTTCACCGGCTACCAGAACCTCGTCTCGCTCGTGACGAGCGCGCACCTCGAGGGCTATTACTACCGGCCGCGGATGGACAAGCAGCTCCTCCGCGAGCACAGCGCGGGGCTCATCGCCCTCTCGGCGTGCCTCCAGGGCGAGGTGTCCCGGGCGCTCCAGGAACAGGGCATCGACGCCGCCTGCGCGGCAGCGGCGGAGCACGCCGCGATCTTTGGAACGGACAACTACTACCTGGAGCTCATGTCGCACGGCATCCCCGAGCAGGACTCGGTGAACGCCGGGATCCGCGAGGTGAGCCGGCGCACGGGAGTCCCGCTCGTCGTCACGAATGACATCCACTACGTGCACGCGGAGGACTCCGAGGCGCAAGACATCATGGTCTGCATCCAGAGCGGCAAGACGGTGGACCAGCCGGACCGGCTGAAGATGATCGACCACCCCGAGCTGTACATGAAGAGCGCCGCGCAGATGGCGGAGCGCTTCCCCGACGACCACGAAGCACTCGAGAACACCCTGCGCATCGCTGACGCCTGCGACCTCGAGCTGCCGCTGGGCAAGCTCATCCTCCCGCATTTCGAAGTTCCCGCCGGCCTGACCCAGGACCAGCAGCTGCGGAAGCTCGCCGAGGAGGGGATCCCCGCGAAGTACGGCGCGATGACCCCCGAGCTGACGCAGCGAATGGAGCGCGAGCTCAGCGTCATCGCGAAGATGGGGTACTCGGGCTACATGCTCATCGTCCAGGACTTCGTCGCGTTCGCGCAGGCCCGCGGGATCCTCACCGCCGTTCGCGGCTCGGCCGGAGGCTCGCTCGTGAGCTACGCGATCGGCCTCACCGACATCGATCCGCTCAAGTACGGGCTCATCTTCGACCGGTTCCTCAACCTCGAGCGGTACACCCAGCCCGACATCGACGTTGATTTCATGGACGATCGGCGCGATGAGGTGATCGCGTACGTGACCGAGAAGTACGGTTCGGACCACGTGGCCCAGATCGTGACGTTCAACACGATGCTCGCGCGCGCCGCGGTGCGCGACGTCGCGCGCGTGCTGGGCATGAGCTACGGCGAGGCCGACCGGGTGGCGAAGGTCATCCCGACCGGTCCGACGGCGCCGACGCTCTCGGTGTCGCGGGTCGACGTGCCCGAGCTCGAACAGCTGGCGCGCGAGCCTGAGGTGTCGCGTCTCATCGACCTTGCCGAGAAGGTCGAGGGACTCGTGCGCTCGACCGGGACGCACGCCGCGGGCGTGGTCATCACGCGCGATCCCCTCACGACGCTCGTGCCGATCGAACGGCCGAAGGGCAAGGCCGAGGGCTACCAGACGCAGTACGAGGACAAGCAGATCGAGAAGCTTGGGCTGCTGAAGTTCGACTTCCTCGGCCTCTCGAACCTCACGATCCTCGACCACGCTCTGAAGCTCATCCAGCGGCAGCGTGGCATCACCATCCGCCGAGAGGACATCCCGCTGAGCGACGCGAAGACCTTCGGGCTGCTGGCGTCCGGCGAGACCACCGGCCTGTTCCAGCTCGAGTCGGCGGGGATGCGGCGGTACATCCAGGCGCTGAAGCCCGACCGCGTCGAGGACGTCATGGCGATGGTCGCGCTCTTCCGCCCGGGCCCGATGGAGTACATCCCGCGGTACATCGCGCGGAAGCACGGCCAGGAGGCTGTGACGTACGCGCACCCGTCGCTCGAGCCTGTGCTGCGCTCGACGTACGGCGTGATGGTCTACCAGGAGGACGTGATGGCGGTGACGCAGGCGCTCGCCGGCTTCACCCTCGGCGAGGCCGACGTCCTCTGCTACGCGATCCGCAAGAAGATCCGCGAGAAGCTCGACGCGCAGAAGGAGAAGTTCGTCGCAGGCGCGCTCAAGAACGGCGTTTCGCCGGGGATCATCGAGACGGTCTGGAAGGACTTCGAGCCGTTCGCCCAGTACGGCTTCAACCGCGCGCACGCCGCGATCTACGGCATCATCGCGTACCACACGGCGTACCTCAAGGCGAACTACACGGCGGAGTACATGACCGCGGTGCTGTCGTCGGACATGGGGGACTCAGAACGCGTCGCGATCGCGATCGCCGAGTGCCGGCGGATGGGGATCCCGGTGATGCCGCCGGACGTGAACGTCTCGCGGTTCGACTTCGTCGTGAGCGGCCAGGAGATCCGCTTCGGCCTCGGCGCGATCAAGAACGTGGGCGAGGGCGCGATCGAGAACATCGTCGCCGCGCGCGAGGCCGGCGGGCCATTCCGCTCGCTCGAGGACCTCTGCGGGCGCATCGACCTGCAGCGCAACAACAAGCGCGTGCTCGAGTCGCTCATCAAGGCGGGCGCGTGCGACGCGTTCGGACCGCGCCTGGCGCAGCTGACCCGGCTGGACGCGGCCCTTGCGACTGGCCAGCGCGAGCAGAAGGACCGGGCGAGCGGGCAGGTGTCGTTGTTCGATCTCGCCGCTGAACCGTCGATCGCCGCCCCGACCACGGGTCCCGAGGCGTCGCGCAAGGAGCTGCTCGGGTGGGAGAAGGAGCTGCTGGGCATCTACGTCTCCGACCATCCGCTCACCGACATCGCGCAGCGCATCGGCGACGTGCCGGGGATCGTCTACCTCGCGGAGCTCAAAGAGGTGACGGACGAGCTCGTGACGATCGTGTGCGTCGTCACGAGCGCCCGGAAGCACATCACGATGAAGAACAAAGCGCTCATGCTCTTCGCGCAGGTCGAGGATCTCACCGGCTCGTCCGAGGTGACGGTGTTCCCGCGTACGTACGAGCAGACGGCGGGCGTATGGAACGCCGACGAGATCGTGCTGCTGCTTGCCCGCGTCGAGCAGCGGGACGAGACGCCCAAGCTCCTGTGCGAGCACGCGGTCCCGTTCACCGAGGCCGGGATCGCCGAGATCATCCGGGTCGCCGATGAGCGGCGGGTATCGCTCGCGAAGAAGCGGCAGTTCACGGAGCGGGCGGCCGCCTCCGTGAACGGGACCGGCAATGGCGGGAATGGCAACGGCCACGGGTCCGCGGGCGGCGACGTGGTCATCCGTTTCCGGGAGGCACTCGATTACGACCGTTCGATCGCCGTGTTCCAGCGGATCCAGCACGTGCTCGCGCGCTACGGCGGCCCGCTTCCGGTCTACCTCGAGCTCCCGCGCGCGGGGAGCGGGATGCGGCGTGTGGCCACGACGTTCCGGGCGCGCGCCGCGGACGAGCTCTCGCGCGAGATCGACGCCGCGGTCGGCGCGGGCGTCGTCGACGTGGTGCTGCCGGAGGCCCGCGTCAGCTCCTGAGCCCGACCGTTGGTGCTGTGGCCTGCTACGTGCGATGTGCTCTGGCGGTGGGATCGTTGCGCGCGCCGACCGGATCCTAGGCAGGTATGCCCGAGCGCATCCGGATCCTTCACGGCATCACGGCGGCGATGCTCCGCATCCTCGAGCTCGATCGCCTGCTTCCCGAGATCGTGCGATCGGCGACGCTGCTCGAGTCAGCGGACGCCGCCTCGGTCATGCTCCTCGACGACGACGGTGAAGCGCTCCGGATCGTTGCGCATCACGGGCTGAGCGACGAGTACGCCGACGCGCAGCGCATCCCGATCGAGCGTGCCAGATCGATCTACTGGGGATCCGACACCCATGTCGAGATCGACCTCGAGAAGGCCCCGGCCGGAGACCCGGCGCTCATCCAGCGCGAGGGCCTCATGCGGGTCGTCGCGATGCCGCTCGTGCACGAAGGTGCGCTGATCGGCGGCATCAACGTGTACACCCGTGACCGCGAGCGGCGCTTTGACGAGATCGACCTCGACATCCTCCACATCCTTGCCGCCCAGGCATCGATCGCCATCACGAACGCGCGCCTGTACGACGCCGAGCGCCAGGCCCGCCGGCTGCAGGAATCCCTGCTCGAGTCGCTCGGCGACGGCGTGATCATCGCCTTCCCCGATGGACCGCTTCGGATGAATCGCGCGGCGCGCGAGGCCCTCGGCGTCGACGAGGGTGACCGGCCGGACCGCGCCGAGTTCCGCCAGGGCTTCGAGCTCCGGACCGAGGATGGCGCGCTCGTCGCGGAGGGCGAGACGCCGATGGATCGCGCGCTGCGCGGTCAATCGACGAGCGGCGTGTACGTGCAGCGCGATCTCGGGCGCGGCGTCGAGGGTGCGTACCGCATGGTCGCGGCGCCCGTGCCCGGTGCCAACGGGACCGTCGTCGGAGGGATCCTCTCGATGCACGATCTCACGGAGCAGCGCGAGGCCGAACGGCAGAAGGACGAGTTCCTTGCGATCGTCTCGCACGAGCTGAAGACCCCGCTCACGCCGCTGAAGGCGCTGGCCCAGCTGCTGCGGCTGCGGTTACGACGGCATCGCGAGGACGGTCGCCCCCTCGACCTCGAGTCGCTGGATGGGAACCTGCGGACCATCGAGCGCCAGGTCGATCGGATGGCCGGGCTGGTGAACGACCTCCTCGAGGTGTCGCGCGCCGGACAGGGGCGGTTCGAGCTGCACGCGGACGAGTTCGATCTGGTGCCCGTCGTGCGAGAGGTCGTGCAACGCTATGACGAGATCACTGCCGAGGACGGCCGCTATCGCTTCTCGGTCGATGCCCCGGATTCGTTCGTGATCACCGGCGACGCGATGCGGATCGAGCAGGCCGTCACGAATCTCGTCGGAAACGCGGTGAAGTACTCGCCCGCCGGCGGCGAGGTGCGGGTGGCCGTGCAGCCGCGCGATAGCGGCATGGTCGCGATCATCGTCGCCGACGAGGGCATCGGTATCTCTGCGGACGAGCTGCCGAGTCTCGGGCGTCCGTTCGCACGGGGATCCCGCCGCGCGCGCACGTTCAGCGGCGTGGGGATCGGGCTCTACCTGGCGCGACTCGTCGCCGAAGGGCACGGCGGGTCGCTCGTGCTCGAGAGTCCGGGAGAGGACCAAGGGACGACGGTGACGATCCAGCTGCCGCGCGAGGCGACGCCGAGCTAGTCGGTACCGGAGGAGGGACTCGAACCCTCACGGACCTTGCGGCCCAATGGATCTTGAATCCATCGCGTATCGCCATTTCGCCACTCCGGCGTTTCTGAAGCGAGTTTATCCGAGGCCGCGCCAGATACGCCTCCCAGGTTCCTTCATTTCCGGTCGAGCCGAGGAGACGCTGGGTCCGCGTATATCCTCGGACGCAGTGCCAGGCTCGCGTGCGTCCCGTACTTCAGCTCGTCTAACGGATTCGGCCGGTCCGTCGGTTGCGATCTCGAGATCGCGCCGTCGATCGCGGCCACGCGCTTGAGCACGGCCTGCAGCCAGACGAGGTGCGCCGGCTCGCCGAGTGGAACGACACGTTCAGACGTCCGTCAGGCTCCGCGAGTGGGCCGCACCAATGACGGGATCTTTGTGAAGAGGTCACGCACGACCTTGGGATTCCCGATCGCGACCTGCGGCTCGTCCCACGCCGCGTCCTGTCCCGTCTTCAGCGAGCGCACCACCGCACCGGCCTCCCGCGCGATGAGCTGCGCCGCCGCGATGTCCCATGGCGACAGCGCTTCGTGGACGAACAGATCGAGCTTGCCGCACGCGACGTAGCAGATCTCGAGCGCCGCCGAGCCGATCACCCGCAGCCGCGCGACCGTCCCGTTCAGCTGCGCGAACCGCGAGTCCTGTCGTGACGCGGCCTTGAACCCGAGGCTCGTCACGGCGAACGCGTCGCTCGCCCGCGACACCCCCGACACCGTGACTTTCGTGCCGTTGAGGGTCGTCCCGCCGCCCTCGTGCGCGACGAAGAGCTCGCCCGTCCGCGGCGCATGGACCGCGGCCGCGCGCACCGTGCCGTCCTCCACGTAGCCGATCGCGACGCAATAGAACGGGATACCCCGTGAGAAGTTGAGCGTGCCGTCGAGGGGATCGACGACCCACAGCCGCTCGGCGGTCCGCAGCTTCCGGTCGGCGCTCTCCTCCGCGAGGATCGGGATGCTCTTGTCGTGCGCGCGCAACCGTTTGAGGATCTCCGTCTCGGCGGCATGATCCGCGGCGGTGGCGAAGTTGGCGCGGCCCCGCTTCCGAGTGACGATGGCGGTGTCGTCGACGTTGATCCGCTCGCCGACGGCGCGCGCGGTCTGGGCGGCGAGCTGCGCGAGGGCGGCGTAGCGGCCGGCCGCCGCGCGCGGCATCAGGCGGCCGGCGGGCAGATCGCGCGGACCCGGTCGAGGACGTCGTTGAGCTCGAAGGGTTTCGCGATGACGTCGGTGATGCCCCGCCGCAGGAAGTCCTCGGCGAAGTGGTCGACCGCGGCGCTGATGAAGAGCACCGGCAGCGTCGCGGTCGCCGCATCGGCCCGAATCCGGTCGTACACCTCGAAGCCGCTCAAACCCGGCATCATGATGTCGAGGATGAGGAGGTCGGGGTGGCCATCGCGCGCGCCATCCAAGGCTTTCCGACCATCTGCCACGACGACCGCTTGGTAACCCGGCTGGTCGTTGATCGCATCACGGAGCAGGACGGCGATGGGCTCATCGTCCTCTCCGATCACCACGCGCTTGGCCGGTCCGTTCAACGGGTCGGGCATCCGGTCGCGAGGATATCCCAGATCAGGTGATGGATGATCTCGATCGCGCGCGGCGCGGCGATGTGCGCGCATTCGATTCGCTCGCGCGAGCCCATGAGCGGGCCCTGTACTCACACGTCGCGCGCATCCTCGGTCCCGGTGCCGATGCGGAGGACGTCGCGCAGGACGCCCTCGTGTCCGCGTGGCGCTCACTGCCGGGCTTCGAGGGCACGTCGTTCAAGGCGTGGCTGTTCCGTATCGCGCGCAATCGCGCCATCGACGTGATCCGGACCCAGAAACGAAGAGGCGAGCTACCGCTGGACCCGCCCGACGACGGAGACGGTGACCCTGGCTGGGCGGAGCCCGCTGCGGGTGGCCTGGAGCTCACGGACATCGCTGCCGGCCACGAGGCGCTCGCCGCGGTCGAGGCCGCTCTCGCGCTCGTGCCGGTCGAGCAACGCGATGCGCTCCTCCTCCGCGATGTCGAAGGGTTCAGCTACGAGGAGATCGCCTCGATCACCGTCGCTGAGATCGGCACCGTGAAGTCCCGCATCCACCGCGCCCGGGTCACCGTCCGCAACGAGCTGGTCGCCAAGGGCTGGCGGGGGAGCGCGGGATGACGGGAACCTTCCTCGCTTCGGGGACGTTCAGATGAGTGGGATGACCGAACACCCGGAGCTGCTCCTGTCCGCCTACCTGGACGACGCGCTCGCCCAGGGCGAGCACGACCTCGTCTCCGCGCACCTGGACGGCTGCGCCAGCTGCCAAGGACGGGTCGCCGAGCTGCGGGCGACCAGCCGGCTGATCGGCGCGCTGCCCCAGCTCGCGCCGCGTCGGTCACTCGTGCCACGGCTCGATCGCCCACCGGTCTGGCTGCGGCCACTGCGACTGCTCGGCGCGATGAGCAGCGGGCTCTTCGTCTTCTTGTTCCTCGCGTCCGCCGTGATCAACACCGGCGGCAGCCTCGGCGGCGGGACGACCACCGCGGAGCGCCTCGCGGAGAAGGGCCAATTCGGCGCGGCGGTGAACGCCCTCGCGTCGGACGCCGCGAGCAAGTCCATTGCGACTCCGGTGCCAGCGGCCGCGCCGGCCGCGGGTGGCGCGGCCCCGTCGTCGCCGCTCGATGCCGCTCGCGCTGCGAATCCGGCATCGCCGACGCCGGTCGCGCGCGTGGATACCCCGGGCGCGGCCGCGAGCGCGACGGCCACCGTGACCGACCAGCCGCCGTTCGGACCGCCGCCGCTCGTGTTCCTCGGGCTGGCGCTCCTGTGCGCGGTCGCCGCGCTCGTGGCGCACCGGAGGCTTCGCCGCAGCTAGCTGAGCTGCCCATAGAGGTCTGTCTCTTATACACATCT
>DHJC01000065.1:0-624 GCA_002404155.1 Chloroflexi bacterium UBA4730
CCGTTCCGCGCCGCAGCGATGGATTGGTCCGGAGGGGCGCGCGGCCGCTCTATCCAACTGAGCTACAGGCGCGTGCGGAGCATCAAGTTTAGCATCGCGCCCTGATGCCGGTGCTCTCATCGTCCTTCGACCGTGCCTCTGCGCAGGCGAGCGCGAATCGCGATTCGATGAGCGGCCTGGTCACGGACCTCCACAAGAAGCTCGACGCCGTCCGTCAGGGCGGGCCCGAGCGGGCGCGCGAGAAGCACCGGAAAGCGGGCAAGCTGCTCCCCCGCGAGCGCATCGAGCGGCTCCTGGACCCGGGCTCGCCGTTCCTCGAGATCGCACCGCTGGCCGCCCTCGGCCTGTACGACAACGACGCCGCGTCGGCGGGGATCGTCACCGGCATCGGGCGGATCTCCGAGTGCCTGTGCGTCATCGTCGCGAACGACGCAACGGTGAAGGGCGGGACCTACTACCCGCTCACCGTGAAGAAGCACCTGCGGGCGCGGAGATCGCGCTCGAGAACCGGCTCCCCTGCCTCTACCTCGTCGACTCCGGCGGCGCATTCCTCCCGCGGCAGGACGAGGTATTCCCCGACCGCGAGCACTTCGGCCGGATCTTCTACAACCAGGCCCGGATGTC
>DHJC01000065.1:740-30563 GCA_002404155.1 Chloroflexi bacterium UBA4730
ACCGCCGGCGGCGCGTACGTCCCGGCGATGAGCGACGAGACGATCATCGTGAAGGGCCAGGGCACGATCTTCCTCGGCGGCCCGCCGCTCGTGAAGGCCGCGACCGGCGAAGAGGTCACCGCCGAGGACCTCGGTGGCGCGGACGTGCACGCGCGGAAGAGCGGGGTCGTCGATCACTACGCGCTCGACGACGCGCACGCGCTCGCGCTCGCGCGCGAGATCGTCTCCAACCTCGGGCCGCAGCCGCTCCTCTGGGGCGACGACGTGACCGCGCCGGAGGCGCCGGCGCACGACCCCGCGGATCTCTACGCGATCGTGCCGGCCGACACCCGCACGCCCTACGACGTGCACGAGGTCATCGCGCGGTTCGTCGACGCCTCGAAGTTCACGGAGTTCAAGGCCCTGTACGGCGAGACGCTCGTCTGCGGGTTCGCTCGGATCATGGGGTTCCGCGTCGGGATCGTCGCGAACAACGGGATCCTGTTCAGCGAGTCGGCCCTCAAGGCGGCGCATTTCATCCAGCTGTGCGACCAGCGCGGCGTGCCGCTGGTGTTCCTCCAGAACGTCGCGGGCTTCATGGTCGGCAAGGAGTACGAGGAAGGCGGTATCGCGAAGGACGGCGCGAAGATGGTGACCGCGGTCGCCTGCGCGGTCGTGCCGAAATTCACGGTGATCATCGGCGGCAGCTTCGGCGCCGGGAACTACGGGATGTGCGGCCGCGCCTACGGACCTCGGCAGCTCTGGTTGTGGCCCAACGCACGGATCAGCGTGATGGGCGGCGAGCAGGCCGCGACCGTCCTCTCGCTGGTGGGCACCTTCGACAGCGACAAGGCTCGCGAGGACTTCAAGGCGAAGATCCGCGATCAGTACGAGACCCAAGAGGCGCCGTACTACTCGACGGCGCGGCTGTGGGACGACGGGGTCATCGACCCGATGGACACCCGCGCGGTGCTCGCGCTCGGTCTCGCCGCGGCCCGCCATGCCCCGATCGTCAAGCCGCGGTACGGCGTCTTCCGGATGTGACCTGAGTTGGCGCGCATCAGCTACGTCGATCCGGTGACACTCACGGACCCGGAGCTCATCAGCGATCTCGAGCGCGCGCGCCGTTACGGCACGCCACGGCCGGAGACCCAGTCGATCCGCTCGCACGTGCCTGCCGTGGCGAAAGCGTTCTCGCGCGCGTGGGACGCGATCTTCCGTGAAGGGATCGTCGAACACGAGCTGAAGGAGCTCTGCCGGGTCTACGTCTCGAAGACCATCGAGTGCGACTACTGAGGGTCGCAACGGTCTCTCCGGGCCGGAGAGCATGGCCTGGTCGAGGATGACTACGCGGACCTCCTGAATTTCGAACGCTCCGAGCACTACAACGACCGCCAGAAAGCCGCGCTCCTCTACACGAGCATGCTCGTCTGGGACCCGGAGGGCGCGAGCGAGCGGGTCTGGTCCCGCCTGCGGGAGCACTTCAGCGACGAAGAGATCGTCGAGCTGGGCGCGTTCGTCTCCCTCACCTACGGGCAGCAGCGCGTGATCAAGACGTGGGACGTCGGGCACAACGAGCTGCCGGCCGAGCCCGGCGCGGGCCTCGCGCCGAAGGCTCGCTGATGGCCCACCTCCCCCACATCAGCGGGACCGCGGACGAGATCCGCGCGCGAGTGCCCGCGGTGCTAAGGGCGTACACGCGCACGCGCGACTCCGTGCTGCGCTCCGGCGTCGCGGACCAGCACCTGAAGGAGCGCTGCTTCGCGTACCTGGCGACGGGTGTGGACGCGCTCGAGCTGCACAGCCTCGATGACCGAGAGCGCGCCGCGCTCGAATGGGCCGCTGCCATCGCCTGGGACTCGGATCGCGCGGCCGATGCGCTCTGGTCGCGGCTGCGCGCCCTCTTCACCGAACCGGAGCTCGTCGACCTCGGGTGTGCGATCGGCTTCGAGCTCGGCTACCAGCACTGGCGCCGAACGATCGGGCTCGCGGCGCGCGACTAGGCCCGGAGTCGCTCCTTCATCCAGTCGGCCATCGCCGGCCGGTACTTGTACGTGATGTTGTTGCAGACGTGATTGCCTTCGGGGTACATGAGGAGCGTCGCGTGCTTCGCCTCGCGAACGATCCGCTCAGCCTGCCCCGGGGGGAAGAGCCGGTCCTTCGCGCCGTGGATGACGAGCACCGGGCAGTCGACCTTGTCGATCACACCATGCAGCGACATCTGCTTCGACTTCTCGAACGCTTCGGCCTCGTCGCGCGAGTGCGTGTAATGGACGTAGCCACCCTTGGTGAGCGAGTTCAGCGCCGGCCAGCACTCAGAGAGGTCGTACGGGCCGGCGAGCGCGATGAGCGCACGCAGCCGCTTCTCCTTGGCCGCAGCGAACGGCCCGTAGATGCCGCCCATGCTGATGCCCATGAGGCCGACGCGAGAGAGATCGAGGTCGTCCCGGCCGCGCAGGCCATCGAGGATCGCCGTCACCACGCCTGACCAGTCCGGACGGATCGGGAAGCGGCGCTCATTCTCGCCCTGACCCGGACCGTCGACGGACAGCGTCGCCATTCCGCGCTTGAGGAAGTCGTTCTCCATCGCGAAGAGCTCTTCCTTCACCGAGTCGAGGCCCGGGACCATGAGGACGACCGGCGGACGAGCGACACCGCGCGGCCGGCGCAGGTTGCCGGGGACCACGGCGCCTTCGAACGGCAGCTCGACACGCTCGCCCGGCGGATCGAGGCCCGGGAGCGCCTTCCGATAGGCGTCGACCGTCCGGCGCGCGAGGTCCTCGTGCAGTCCGCGGTCCTCGAACCAGAGGAACTTGCCGAGGTGGTACGACCACGCGGCGCGCTGGTACGCCTCCGTCGCGGTCACCGTGTGGCCCGCGCGCGTCGCGGCATCCGCCAGCGCCTTGTGCGCATCGCCGGTGTCGCGCCAGTAGGGCGCCCAGTCCTTCCATTCGCTCAGCATCGCGAGCGCGCGTTCGAAGTCGTTCAGGTCGATGCCGTTCGCGACGAAGCGCGGCTTCCAATGGGATGCCGCGAGCTGCACACGATTCTGCGCCTCGACCGCCATCAGGTCGCCCTCGTCGTCCGGATCTTCTCGTACTCGCGTGGCCAGGTATCGAGCCCACGGCGCTCGTAGTGGTACTCGAACGCGTCGGCCTGCGGCCGGGTGAGCTCGCCGTAAAGCTCCGGTCGCCGGTCGTGCGACTGGCCCGGCCGGGACCAGAGCACGTCCGCGTCCGACCCGGGCGGCGACAGCATCTCGTCGTCGTAGAAGTGCGACCGCAGGACGCGGAGCCGGTCGAGGTCGAGCTCGGCGCAGGCCATGCCCGGGCCGTCGACGGTCGCGAGCATCCGCTCCGGTGACGCGATGCAGGTCCGGCCGTTGCCGCCGCCGAACAGGTTCTGATCCAGCACCACGTAGACGAGGTTCTCCGCGGCCCGCGCGCGCGCGACGGCGCGCCAAGTGTCCTGGAGCCGCGTCCGCGTCGGCGAGTGCACGCCGCCGCCCGGCGCAACGATGATGTCGGCGCCTCGCAGCATGAGGATCCGCGAGAGCTCCGGCACGAACAGCTCACTGCAGATGAGCAGCCCTATGCGGCCGAACGGCGCATCCACGGTGATGAGCTCGTCGCCCGGCAGGACGTGATGCCGGCCACCCATGAGATAGGCGTTGAAGATCGGGTGGTTCGGCTGCACGCGGCGGTACGTCGCGCGCACGTCGCCGTCGTCGTCGATGAGCTTGTGGGTGATGTGGAACGTATCCGGAAGCGATGCCCGCTCGAGCCGCCCCGCGCTCACCCAGACCTTGCGCCGGCGTGCGGCCTCGCGGACGCGGTCGAAGGCATCGTTCTCCAGCGGGCCGGAGTACGGACCCGGGTAGCCCTCGGGGAACACGACGTAGGCCACCCCTTGGTCCGCCGCGTCATCGATGAACCGGATGGCCTGCTCGGCGTTCCGATGCTCTTCGACGCCCATGAAGGACGGCGGCTGCACCGCCGCGACCCGTGCGCCGCTCATTCGCCCGCCTCGATCCGCTTCGCCACGTCGTCGAGGAAGCGTGCCGCGTCCGCCCCGTCCGCGACACGGTGGTCGACCGAGAGCGTGAGGGTCACGACCGGGCGGATCTCCGCCTTGCCGTCGCGCGCGACCACGCGATCGCGCACCCGACCCATCGCCAGGATCGCCGCCTCCGGCGGGTTGACCAACGCCGTGAAGCGGTCGACGCCGAGCGAGCCGAGATTCGAGACCGAGAGCATCGCACCGGTGAGCGCGTCCGCGCCGAGCCGCGCTACGCGCGCACCCTCCTCCAACCGCTCGCGCTCCTTCGCCAGCGCGGCGAGGTCCTTCGTGTCGGCGTCGTGGATCACGGGAACGAGCAGCCCGTCGGTCACGGCGACGGCGAGACCGATGTGCGCGCCTGTACGCTCGACGATCGCGTCGCCGTCGAACCGCGAACGGAGGCGCGGGTGCGCGGCGAGCGCCTTCGCCGCCGCGGAAACGACCACGTCGGTGTACGACGCGCCGGCGGCCTTGCGCGCGGTGTTCGCCTGGCTCATGTCGACATCGCGCTCGATCGAGAACTGCGGCGCTTCGCTCGACGACCGGCTCATCGCCGTCGCGATCGCCTTCCGCATGCGCGAGAGCGGGATGCGCTTCTCGCCCGCGGACCCCGCGGACGCCAGCGCGGCTGCGGCCGCCTCCACGTCCTCGATCGAGATGCGAGGCGGCTTGGAGGCCGTGACGGTGGCGAGATCGATGCCGAGCTCGTGCGCCCGCTTTCGCGCCGCGGGGGACGCGATGACGCGATCGGCGGAGGACGAGGACGATCCAGGAATGGCCTGCGGGGGAGCTGGCTCCGACGAACGGGCGGTTCGAGGCGGCTCACCCGCATCAGGCAGTACCTCGTCCGCCGTCGACGTGATGATCGCGACCACCGTCGTCACGGGCACCATGTCCTCGGGCTGGGCGAGGATGCGGCGCAGGAAGCCCGTGGTCGTCGCCGGCACCTCCATCGCCGCTTTGTCGGTCTCGACCTCGAAGAGCACCTCGCCTTCGGTGACCCGGTCGCCTTCGGCCTTGTGCCACGCGATGAGCCGGCCCTCGTCCATGGTGAGGCCGAGCTTCGGCATGATCACGCGCGTCGCGCTCACCCGGCGACGAGCTCCCGCGCGGCCTTCACGATGTCCGCGACCTGCGGCACGACGCCCAGCTCGAGCGGTTGCGCGTACGGGATCGGCGTGTCGACCCCGGCGAGCCGCCGCGGCGGCGCGTCGAGATCGTCGAACGCCTCTTCCGCGACGATCGCGGCGATCTCAGCGCCGTAGCCGCCACGCTTGATGGCCTCGTGCACCACCAGGCAGCGCCGGGTCTTGCGGACCGACGAGAGGATCTTCTCCTTGTCGAGCGGGACGAGCGAGCGCACGTCGACGACCTCGGCGGCGATGCCCAGGTCGGCGAGCTTCGCGGCGGCCTCGAGCGAGAGGAGCACGTCGCGCGACCACGTCACGATCGTGACGTCCGTGCCCTCGCGCTTCACGTCGGCCCTCCCGAGCGGGACGAGATGCTCGCCCGTCGGGACCGCGCCCTTCGTGCGGTACAGCAGCTTGTGCTCGATGAACATGACCGGATCGTCGTCGCGGATCGCGGCGGCGAGGAGACCCTTCGCGTCCGCGGGTGTCGACGGCATGACGACCTTCAGCCCCGCGACGTGGGTGAACCACGCCTCGAGCGACTTCGAGTGCTGCGCGGCGTTCCCCCGCCCCGAGCCGCCCTGGGTCCGGACGACGAGCGGCACCCGCGCCTGGCCGCCGAACATGAACCGGTTCTGCGCGGCCTGGTTGACGATCTGGTCGATCGCGAGGCCGGAGAAGTCGATGTACATCAGCTCGGCGACCGGCCGCAGCCCGGTGAGCGCGGCACCGACGGCGGTCCCGACGAGGCCGATCTCGCTGATCGGGGTCTGGCGGATGCGATCCGGTCCGAACTCCGCGAGCAGGCCGGCGGTCACCTGGAACGCCCCACCGTGCTCGGCGATGTCCTCGCCCAGCACGATGACGCGCGGATCGCGCTGCATCTCGAGGCGGAGCGCGTCGTTGAGCGCCTCCGCGTAGAACATCTCGCGGGTCTCTTGAACGGCTGCGGGGCCTAGCACCGCGGCCGGGGAGGACGGGACTCTAGTAGGAGGCATAGATGTCCTCCGGGAACTTCAGCGGTGATGCCGGTGGCCCGGCCTCGGCCCAGGCGACGGCGCGCTCCATTTCGTCGTCGACCGCGCGGTCGATCGCGTCGAGCTCGGCCTCGGTCCCGAGGCCGTCGCGCACGATCCACCCGCGGGCGTCGAGCAGCGGGTCGAAGGCGGTCTTCCAGCCCTCGATCTCCTCCTTGGTCTGGTACTTCCGCGGGTCGCCGTAGTAGTGGCCCTCGTGGCGGTACGACTCGCACACGAGCAGCGTCGGGCCGCCGCCCTTCCGGGCTCGCGCGATCGCCTCGCTGGCGGCCGCGTACACGGCGGCGACGTCGCGACCGTCTACACGCACGCCCGGCATGCCGTACCCCGCGGCACGCACCGAGATGTCCTCGATCGCGAACGCCTTCTTCGCCGGGAAGCTCTCGGCGTACTGGTTGTTCTCGCAGACGTAGATGACCGGCAGCTTCCAGATCGCCGCGATGTTCAGCGACTCGTGGAACGTGCCTTGGTTCGCGGCACCGTCGCCGAAGAAGGAGACTGCGACCTGATCCGTGCCGAGCTGCTTCGCGGTGAGCGCCGCGCCGGTCGCGATGGGGATGCCGCCGCCGACGATGCCGTTCGCGCCGAGGTTGCCCTTCGACGTATCGGCGATGTGCATCGAACCGCCGCGGCCGCGGCAGTAGCCGGTCTCGCGGCCGAGCAGCTCGGCGAACATCTTCCCGAGCTCCGCCCGCTTCGCGATGCAGTGGCCGTGGCCGCGATGGGTGGAAGTGATCCAGTCGTCGTCGCGGAGGTGCTCGCACACGCCCGCGGCGATCGCCTCCTCCCCGGCGTAGCTGTGGATCGTGCCCCAGATCTTGTTCTCGCCGAACAGCGTCGTGCTCCGCTGCTCGAAACGGCGGATCGTGCGCATGACGCGGTAGAGGTGCAGCGCGGTCTGCTTGTCCATCATTTCTCCTGCGGGTGCAGCATCACGCGGATCGCCCCGTCGCGGCGCTCGACGAACGTGTCCCAGGCCTCGGCGAAGCGCTCGAGCGGGAAGTGGTGCGTGGTGAGGTCGCGCACGTCCACCTTACCGCTCGCGAGGTACGGCAGCGCGCGCGCCGACACGCGCGTCGGATTGGCGAGGGAGCCGAGCACGTCCAGTTGGCCGCGCACGATGGTCGAGAGGTCCAGGCCGGAAAGCTCGACGCCCTGCCCGGTCGCGCCGCCGAGGACGACGCGCCCGCCACGCCGCGCGAGGCGGATCGCGTCGCGCGCCGCGTCAGCGGTGCCGGCGAACTCGATCACCGCGTCGAAGGTGCCGAAGCGGCTGGACGGGTCCTCGCTCGTCTCGTCGGCGAATCGTGCGGCGCGCGCGAGCCGCTCGCCGTGGCCGAAGAGCATGACCCGCGCGCCCAGCGCGCGGGCGAGCTGCGCGGCGCAGAGCCCGATCGCCCCCGGCCCGACGACGGCGATCCGCTCGCCCGACGCGACGCGGCCGCGCTCGAGCGCCCATAGGGCGACGCCGAGGTTGTCAGTCCACGCGCCGTCCTCGATCGTGACGCCGTCGGGCAGCTCGTGCAGCGCCGCGACCGGGACGCTCGCGTACTGCGCGAGGCCACCCGGGATGGTGAAGCCGATGTGCGCGTGCCCGGTCTCCACCTTCCCGTAGTTGAGGCAGAGGTTGTAGAGCCCCTCGCGGCAGCGCGCGCACTGCCCGCAGCCCACGTGCACTTCGACGCCCACACGCGTGCCGGGCGAGGGCCCGCGCGCGTCAGGTCCGAGCTCGACGATCACGCCCGAGAACTCGTGTCCCGGCACGTGCGGGAAGACGGTACCGGCGAACTTGCCCGCGAGGATCTTGCGATCGGTCGCGCAGACCATCGAGGCGTGGACGCGCACCAGCGCGTGCCCCGGCTTCGGGCGCGGCATCGGCACGGTGCGCACGGCGAACGAACCGGGGCGCTCGAAGACGACGGCCCGCATCTCGAGGGGAAGGCTCATGGATGGGCGGGGCCGGGGAAGCGATCGATCGAGACGAGCTCCTCGCGCGGCAGGCGCGTGCCAGTAGGCGACTCGACGGCGTAACCGCAGGTGAACGTGCCGAGGAACGTCCAGCGCAGCGGCACGTTCAGGATGCGCTTGGCCTTCTCGGTGATCCAGTGCTGGACGAAGACGGCGCCGAGGCCGAGCGACTGCGCGCGGAGCCACATCGCGTAGATCGACATCGCGGCGGCCCACTCGAAGCCGTTATCCGCATGCACGTTCGTCAGGCTCTTCGCGGGGTCGCTGCAAACGGCGATGACCGTAGGGCGGATGAGGTCGTTCACCAGCCCGCTCTTGCCGTCGGGGCGGAAGATCGGGTCCCAGTAGGCAGAGAGCTCCTTCGATTCGCCTGCGAGGTCCTGCAGCTGGTGCTTCAGTCCGGCATCGCGCACCCAGATGAACCGCGCCGGTTGCAGATTCGCGGGCGACGGCGCCCAGCGGGCGGCCTCGAGGATCTCCGTGACGAGCTCGTCCGGCACCGCGCGGTCCTCGAACTTCCGCACCGCGCGCCGGGTCCGCATGAGCTCGGCGAGGTCTTCGCTCGTCACGGCTCGACGATCACCTTCAGGGCACCATCGACCCGCTCGTTGAACGTGCGGAGCGCCTGGTCGAAGTCGGCCAGCTTGAAATGATGCGTGATGAGCTTCGCGGCCGGGATGCGGCCGTCCGCGATGAGCGGGATGACTTCTTCCATCGTGTTGCGGTTCGCCCGCACACCGAGGAGGTCGAGCTCCTCGAGCACGATCTTCTGCATGTCGATCTGCACCGGGCCCTTGGGAATGCCGGTGAACGCGACGCGGCCGCCCTTGCGGAGCACGCCGATGGACTGGCGGATCGAGTCGGCCGTGCCCGCGGAGTCCACCGCCGCGTCGGCGCCGCGCCCTCCGGTGAGCTCGCGGACGGTAGCGATCGGGTCGCCGGCGTGATAGTCGACTGTCTCGAAGCCGAGCTCGCGCGCACGGTCCAGGCGCTTGCCGCCGCCGACAACGATGACCCGCGCCGCGCCGAGGGCCTTTGCGCACATCGCCACGAGGAGTCCCATGCCGCCGGAACCGACGGACGCGATGACATCGCCGGGCTCGATCCCTGCGCGCTTGGCTGAATGGAGGGCGATGGACGCCGTGTCGCAGAGCGCGCCGACATCGAACGGCATCGCATCGGGCATCTTGAACACGCTCTTGATGGTCTGGACCACGTACTCGGCGTACGCGCCCTGGGTGTAGTGGCCGTACTGGCGATGACCGAGGTCCTCGCGACCGTAGTTGAAGCAAAGGTTGTAGCGCCCGGTGCGGCACATCCGGCAGTAGCCACACCCGGAGTGCGAGGTGCCCGCGACCCGCGTGCCCGGCACAAAGCCGTACTCGAGCGCGACGCGACCGGCGCTCGTGACCTCGCCCGACCACTCATGCCCGGGGGTGAAGGGGTAGGCCTTGGGCCAGCGCCCTTTGAAGGTCCCTTCGATGATCTCGGCATCCGTGCCGCAGATCGCGATCGCCCGCACGCGGCAGAGGACCTCGTTCTCGCGCGGCTCGGGCTTCGGGATGTCGCCGATCTCGAACGCGTGCGGTGCGGTGAGGACGAGTGCCTGCATTCCCTATTTCTCCAGGAAGGCGACGACGCGGCAGATGCAGCCTTCGCCGTTCACCCAGCGCCAGGGGAACGCGCCGACATCGACACGCGTCCCGGCCACCTCGGCGAGCTCGCCGCCGAGGTTCTCCAGCATCGGGATGTTCGCCTTGGCCATGTGGTAGTGGACGTGCTCGAAGTCCTTCATGGGTAACGTCTCATCGATCGGCTTGCCGGTCTGGGCCTCGTACTCCTTCACCAGGTCGGGCCGGAAGTGGCGGACCCGGACATGCAGCGAGTGGTCCATCGAGGCGAGATCGCCGCCGAACATCTTGATGCCCTTGTCGACCAGCCAATCGCAGACCTCGGGCTGCGGCCCGGGGTGGCGGTCGAAGTACGTGACGTCGTCGCGGGTCGGCTTCGTCCAGTTGTACCGGTCCCAGCCGGTGTAGAGGAGCACGACGTCGCCGTTGCGGATCTCCTCCCCCCTCGGGATGCACTTCTTGACGTCGTCAATCGAGTAGTAGGCCCATGGCTTGGTGATCGACCGAAGGTCGATCACCAAGCCCGTGCCGAAGAGATCTTGGATCGGGAGCTCGCCGAGGCTCTTGCCCGTCGGCCAGTAGTGGCTCGGCGCGTCGATGTGCGTTCCGGTGTGCATGTTCGTCCGGACCAGCACGGTCGATTTGCCGTCGCGATGGTGCGTGGTGATGTCCGTGACCTGGATCGCTTCGAACTGCGGCCAGGTCGGCATGCGGTCACCCCACGGCTGAGTCAGGTCGACGAGTCGCATCAGTACGGGAAGTCCTTGCGGCCGAGCTGCGCGATCACGTTCTTCACGACGGTGAGGTCGGTGATCTGGTCGAACGTCATGTCCTTGGTGATCTTGCCGAAGTCCTTCTCGCTCTTGATGGTGCCGGTGATGTTGGCGGCCGGCACACCCTCGTTCTGCGGCCAGGCCTTCGCCTTCACCAGATCGTCGAACGTCGCCTCGACCACGTCCTTGTCCTCCTTGGTCTGCTGGACGCCGAGGTCGATGATCTTCTGCCGGTTCGCCGGGTCGTACATCGCCCGGTTCGCCCGCATCAGCGCGCGGATGAGGCACTCCGTCGTCGACGGGTCGTCCTTCAGCGTCTGCGTCGGGACGATGTAGACGGCGTACTGATAGTCGGTCAGGACGTCCCACATGTTCGCCAGGACGTGGATCTGCGGGTTCACCTTCGCGACCGTCCTCACCTGATCGATGTGCAGGACCGCGGTGTCCGTCGTGCCGGTCGCGAGCGCCTGCACGCGGCCCGCGGTCGTCGTCGTGACGAAGGTGACGTCCTTCGGATCGATGCCGGCCTTCTTGAGGATGATCCGGGTCATCACGTCCGCGAAGCCGCCCGGCTCCTGGACGCCCAGCTTCTTGCCCTTGAGATCGGCCATCGTCTTCACGTTCGGGCCGACGGCGAAGGTGACGTCGACGTTGGGCGCGTACGAGTACACGATCTTCACGTCGGCGCCGTTCGCGATGGCGTCGATCACCGGCTCGCTCGAGGTGCCGGCCAGGTCGATCGCGCCCGAGGCGGAGGCCCGGAGCGAGCCCACGCCGCCGTCGAACCGGATGAGCTCGACGGTGAGGTTCTCGTCCTTGAAGTACCCGAAGGCGTCGGCGACGTAAGGCGTGAGATGCACGACGTTCGGTGGCGTCACCGGGACGGCGATGGTGACCTTCTTCGCCGCGCAGGTCGCTTTCGCGACGGCCGTCGCCGTCGCCGTCGCCGACGCGGCTGGCGCGGACGATGCCCCGCCGGTCGTCGTGGTCGACGCACATGCGCCGGCCACGATCGCGAGGACCAGGCCCAACGCGAGGAGTGCGCGAGGATGCATGCCTGACATACCGACCTCCCTATTGCTCGCGGCGCAGCCAAGGCGCGACGCGGCCCTCGATCGCTTGCACAAGACCCATGAGCAGGATGCCCATCGCGGCGACGACGATCACCGGCACGAACATCCGGTCGATCCGGAAGACGTTCTCGTACTCGATGATCAGATAACCGAGCCCGACCAGCCCGACCAGGAACTCCGACACGATCATCCCGATGAGCGCGCGACCGATCGCGAGGCGGACGCCCGCCAGGACGAACGGCATCGCCGATGGGACGATGACATCCGTCCAGAGCCGCCGCTCGCTCGTGTTGAATGCCCGGGCCACCTCCAGAAGACCTCGGTCCACATTGCGCACGCCCTGCTGGGTGTTGATGAGGACCGGGAAGATCGCGAAGAGGGCGACGGTCGCGATGCGCGGCGCGTCGCCCTGGTACTTGAACGCGATCGCGATGAGCGGGACGAGCGCCACCGACGGCACGCTGTACAGCGCGCTCACGAGCGGGTCGAGCGCGTTGTAGACGACGCGCCAGCGGCCCGACGCGATGCCGAGGAAGATCCCGAGCACCAGCGCGATGGCGGTGCCGCCGCTCAGCTCGCGGAGGCTCTGGCCGAGCGCGTCCTGCAGCTCGCCGGTCTCGATGAGCTCGAAGAACGCGCGGAAGATCGCCGATGGCGGTCGGATGATGAGTGGGTTGAACCGTGGCGCGATGAACTCCCACGCGAGCAGCACCGCGGCGACCGACCCGACCCGCACCGCCCAATCGCCGGCTCGCAGCCGCGTCCGCCGGCGCGCCGCCGCGGCAACGGCCATCGCGCCGCGGGCCTGCGGCTCGCGCACGCTCATTGGTGCACCCTGCGCGTACGTCGACCGAGAGTCGGCGCGCTTCGGTGCCCATCGGAGGAGGACCACGTTCGCTCGTCCCTCGAGGACCCGCATGAGACCAGTCCCCTCCGGTGGACCGGGCGGCAACGACCGGCAACAGGAAGATGCCCCGTCGAGGGCCGCTCAATGAGCGACCGGCCAAAGGCCGTCCCGGCACCGAAGGGAGACCCATCTTCGCACGGAGGAGCGACATGGACCACTGCACCGCGGGACTGGACTGGGCGAGCGAAGCCCACGCGATCTGTATCGTCGATCCGCAGGGCGCGATCGGCGAGTCGTTCACCGTCGCGCACGACGCCGCCGGCCTCGCGGCGCTCGTGCGGCGGCTGGGCCACTACCCGGGGCTGCGTCTGGCGATCGAGCGGCCCGACGGGCTGCTCGTCGACACGCTGGTGGATGCCGGGATCGCCGTCGTGCCGATCCACCCGAACAAGGTCAAGGCGGCGCGGGAGCGGTACACCTCGAGCGGCGCGAAGAGCGACGGGGGGGACGCGTACGTCCTCGCCGACTTCCTGCGTACCGACGGCCACCGCTTCCGCGAGCTGCAGCCGCTCAGCGAGGCCACCCGCGCGCTCCGCGCGCTCGTCCGCAGCCGCGACGACCTGGTGAAGGCCCGGGTCGCGCTCACCAACCAGCTCGCGGCCCAGCTGGCGGTGTTCTGGCCCGGCGCGGCGGAGCTGTTCTTCCGGCTCGACTCGGCGATCGCGCTCGCCTTCCTGACCCGCTATCCGATCCCCGAGGCCGCGGCGCACCTGGGCGAGCGCCGGCTCGGCGCGTTCCTCAAGCGCAACGCGTACTCCGGCCGCAAGCCCGTCGGCGAGCTCCTCGCCAAACTCGAGGCCGCCGTCGCTGGACGGGTCGGTGCCGTCGAGAGCGAGGCCCGCGGGGAGTGCGTGAAGGCCCTCGTCCGCACGCTGGGCGTGCTCCTGCCGCAGATCAGCGAGCTGGAGGGCGCGATCGCCGTGGCCCTCGACGAACACCCCGATGGGCCGCTCATCAAGAGCTTCCCCCGGGCCGGCGAGGTGAACGCCGCGCAGCTGCTCGGCGAGATCGGCGACGTGCGCGAGCGGTTCCCAAGCGACGACGTCTTGGCGATGGAGGCCGGCGTCGTGCCGGTGACCAAGCGCAGCGGCAAGATGAAGAGCGTCGGCTTTCGCTGGGCCTGCAACAAGCGGCTGCGCCGCGCGCTCACCACCTGGGCCGCCAACAGTCGCCGGGCGTCCCCGTGGGCTCAAGACATCTATGAGCGCGCCGTCGATCGCGGGGCCGACCATCCGCACGCGGTGCGGATCCTCGCTCGCGCGTGGCTGCGGGTCCTCTGGCGCTGCTGGCAGGATCGCGTCCCGTACGACTCTGCGCGCCACCTCGGGGCCGCTCGTATCGCCGCTTGAGGTTGACACAGGAAGTCTCATGCGGCCACCGGCGCCCGGAGCAGCCGCCAGCAGCGATCGCGCAGCTCGACGAACGACGGGTGGGCGATGACCGAGGCGATGGTCCGCGGCCGCGGGATCGCGACGGTGAGGATCTCGCGGATCCGAGCCGGTCGGGCGCTCAGCACGACGACGCGGTCGCCCAGCGCGATCGACTCCTCGATCGAGTGCGTGATGAACACCATCGCCGGCGGCGGCTTCGATCCGCTCGCCGCCAGGCCGCGCTGGTAGATACCGAGCAGCTCGTCCTGGAGGATCTCGCGCGTCTGCGCGTCGAGGGAGCCGAACGGCTCGTCCATCAGCAGAACATCCGGCTCGAGCGCGAGCGCGCGCGCGAGGCCGACCCGCTGCTGCATGCCGCCCGAGAGCTGATACGGGTAGTGGCGCTCGAAGCCGCCGAGACCGACCATCGCGATGTAGCGGTCGACGCGCTCGTCGACCGTCGCGCGCGGCAGGCCCGCGAGCTCGACGCCGTACGCGACGTTCTCGCGCACGCGCTTCCACGGCATCAGGCCGAAGTGCTGGAAGACCATCGCGACGTTACGCCGCGGCCTGCTGACCGCGCTGCCGTCGATGAGGATCCGGCCGCCGTCGAGCGGGATGAGGCCGTGCATCGAGCGCAGCAGCGTCGTCTTGCCGCAACCCGACGGCCCGAGGATGCACACCGCCTCGCCGTCGCGGACCGTGAGGTCGAGCTCGTCGAAGACTTCGACCTCGCCGTAGCGCTTCGCGGCGCTCTCGACGACGATCCGCTCGCCGCTCACGCGATCCGCCTCCGGACGATGCCAGCCGCGGTCGAGCCTCGCACGACGAGGGCGGCGGCGAGCACGACGTTCCGCTCGGCGATCGGCTCGCCCTCGAGTCGAGCGATGAGCAGCCGCGCCGCGTGCGCGCCCATCTCCTCCTGCGCCACGTGGATCGTCGTGAGGTCGGCCAGCACGGCCTCCGGAGTGTCGTTGAAGCCGGCGAGCGCGAGGTCCGCAGGCACCGCGAGTCCGGCTTCGCGCGCGGCACGCAGGACGCCCAGCGCGAGAAGGTCGTTCGCGCCGAAGGCTGCGGTCGGCGGCTCGCCACGGAACAGCTGGCTGGCGGCGCGGTAGCCCTCCGCCTCCGACCACGTCTCGGCCTCGACGATCTCCGCGTGGACTCCGTGGCGGCGGGCGGCGGCGACCACGCCGGCCGCCCGCTCGGCTCCCGTCGTGGTCGATCGCGGTCCAGCGACGTGGGCGATCCGGGTGTGCCCGAGCGAGACGAGATGGTCCACGACCGCCGCGGCCGCGGCGATGTTATCCACGGTCACAACGAGATCGTCGGTGCCGCCCGCGCCGCGGTTCACCAACACGAACGGGAACCGATCGGCCCGCATCCCGTCGACCGTCGCGTCGGCCATGCGCGTGGAGGCGACGAGGACGCCGTCGACCTCTCGCTCGCGGAGGACGCGGATGTAGGTGGCCTCGCGCTCGGGCAGGTCTCCCGTGTTGCACAGGACGAGCGCGTAACCGCGCTCGTGCGCGGCCTCCTCGGCGCCCTTGATGATCCCGGCGAGGAACGTGTTCGCGATGTCCGGCACGAGCATGCCGAGGGTGAGCGTCCGGCGAAGGCGAAGGCTGCGCGCGAGCGCCGATGGGCGGTACCCGAGACGATCCGCCGCAGCCACGACGCGGGCCCGCGTCTCGGGACGGAGGATGTGGCCGGGCTGCGCGCTGAGCGCGCGGGATACGGTCGAGGGATGGACTCGAGCCGCCTTCGCGACGTCGGTGATCGTCGACCGGGCCCGCCGGTGCCTGCCGTCCTGTCCCACCAACGGAAATCGTTTGCGGTCTCGCGGCGTCTGTCAAGCCGGCCTTGTACGCTCGGCCGCCGTGACCGGCTTGCCACCCGTCCTGGATTCGCGCGGGCTCGAGCTCATCGGGCACACCGATCTTTTGGGCAAAGGCGACGGGATGCAGATCATGAAGAACGGCGACGTCCTCTACGTCGGCCACATGGGCGACTTCGGCGTCGGGACGAGCGTCGTCGACGTGTCCGATCTTCGCGGGCCGCGCGTCGTGACGCAGCTTGCGGCGCCGGCACGGACCCACGCGCACAAGACCCAGTACGCCGACGGGCTGCTGCTGGTGAACAACGAGCGCTACCCGTATGACGCCACTGACCCCGAAAGCACCGGCATCGTGGTCTACGACGTCTCGCGCGCGGAGTCGCCGAAGCGCATCGGCTTCCTGCACGTCCCCGGCTTCGGCGTGCACCGCCTCTGGTGGACCGGCGGCCGGTTCGCGTACGCGTCGGCCCGGGGTCGCCCCGGCGTACACGGCGCGTCACTCGTCACGGTCGACCTCTCCGATCCCGAACAGCCGCTGCTGCACGCCGAGTGGTGCTTCCCCGAGCAGCGGCGCGACGACGCCGATCCCGGCATTCGCGCGCCGCGCCGTTATCCGAGCTGCCATCACGCGATCGTTCGCGGTGACCGGGCCTACGCCGGATGGTTCGACGCCGGGGTCGCGATCTTCGCCGTCGCCGACGGCCGGCTGTCGCTCATCGGCCAGGTCGACTGGACCGCTCGCGCCGGCGGGCATCCGTACACCCATACCGCGCTCCCGCTCGGCGATCGCGGTCTGGTCATCGCGACGGACGAAGCGATCGATCCCGATCGCACCGGGGCGCCGAAAGACATCCACGTGGTGGACATGTCGGTCGAGACCGCACCACGCGAGCTTGTGACGTTCCCCGTGCCGGAGGACCGGCCGACGCGCGGCCTACGGTTCGGCCCGCACAACCTGCACGAGAACCGACCCGGCACATTCCAGAGCGACACGATCGTGTACGCGACGTACTTCAGCGCCGGCCTGCGCGTGTACGACACCAAGGACCCGCGCGCACCTGTGGAGATCGCGCGCTTCGTGCCGGACGCCCCGCGCGGTCAGGCGGTCATCCAGCTGAACGACGTTCTCGTCGACGCCGATCGGACGGTCTTCGTGACCGATCGACACCACGGCGGCCTCTACATCCTGCGTCCCACAGCTTGACGGCTCAGCGGCGCGCGGCCCGCACCCGATCCGCGGTGATCGGCAGCTCGCGCACCCGTGCTCCGCACGCGGCGAACACGGCGTTCGCGATCGCCGCGGCGACCGGCACGCCCGGCGGCTCGCCCACCCCGGTCGGCGGCTCGCCCGGAGCGCCCATCAGCTCGATGTCGATCTCGGACGGCACGTCGCGAAACGTCGCGATCGGATAGGTATCCCAGCCCGTCGTCGCGACCCGGCCATCGCGCTGCTTCAGCTCCTCGAGGAGGGTCCACGACGCCGACTGCACGATCGCGCCCTCGCACTGGTTGCGCACGCCGTTCGGATCGATGACCCGCCCGGGATCGATGGCGCACCAGAACCGGCCGAGCCGCACCCGACCGTTGGGGGCGACGGTGACCTCGGCGACCTGCGCGATGTACGTGCCGTGCGCGTAGAGCGTGCAGGCCAGTCCGAGGCCGCGGCCGTCACCGCGCGGCCGCTCGCGCCACTCGCTCCGTTCGGCGACAGCTTCGAGCACGGCGCGGAGCCGCGGATCGCGGGTGTTGCGGAGGCGCAGCTCCAGCGGATCCTCGCCCCGGGCCGCCGCGATCTCGTCGACGACCGATTCGATCGCGAAGACGTTCTCGGCTGCCGCGAGCGATCGGAACGACGCCGTGCGCAGCGGCGACGGCTCGATGTGCAACGTCACCGCGAGGTGCGGCACCACGTACGGCGGCACCGCGTTCCGGCCCGAGGTGAACGCCGCCTGTCGCGGGTCGAGCGTGCCGCCGTAGCCGTGGGCGTTGGTGTGCTCGTCGTAGCGCCAGGCCACGAAGCGACCGTCAGCGTCGGTGCCGGCCTCGATGTCGAGCGCGCACGCCGGACGCGCGGGACCGTGGGCGAACTCCTCCTCGCGCGACCATTGAAGAAGGATGGGCCGGCCGCAGGCTTTCGAGAGCCGCGCGGCCTCGACCGCCACGTCGCCGAGGCTGTTCCGTCCGTACGTCCCGCTCGGCATGAGTGGGATCACCCGCACCGCGTCGACTGGCAACCCCAGCACGGCGGCGAGCTCGTCGCGCAGGCCGAACGGCCGCTGCGTGCCCGCGTACACGGTCGCCTCGTCCGTCCGGACGTCGGCGACGGCCGCGCTCGGGCCGATCGGCGCGTTCGAGATGTATGGCATCGCGTACGTCGCGGCCACTCGCGTCGCCGCGCCGGCGAGCGCGGCCAGGGTCGCGGCGTCTTCGTTGATCGGGATCGAGACCGTATCCAAGTCGGCGGCCGGCGGGACGGTCCATTCGATTTCGAGGGCCTGGGCCGCGGCGACGGCTTGGGCCTGTCGCTTGGCGACGACCCCGATGAGATCGCCGTCGCGCACGACCGCGACGACCCCGGCCATCGCGCGGGCGGCCCGGTCGTCCACCGCCGCCGGCCGCGCGCCGCGCACCGGCGGCCGCGCGATCGCGCCGCGGAGCATCCCGGGAAGCCGCGCGTCCGCGACGAACCGGGCCCGGCCGGTGACGATCTCGGGGGCTTCGACACGGCGGGGTCCGGCGTCGGGAGCCGGCGGCCCGACCGGGACGTCCTCGGGGATCGGGCCTTCGAGCGGCCGTCCCTCCGCGATGAGCCGCCGGGCGAGTGCGGCCGCGCGGCGGAGGATCTCGCCGTCCTGGGCGATGGACCGGCTGCCGAACGTGCCGCGGTCGTACGGCACCTGCGCGGTGTCGCCGAGCACGACGGTCACACGGTCAACGGTGATGCCGAGCCCCGCTGCGACGATCTTCGCGAACGCCGTGCGGATCCCCTGCCCGAACTCCACCTTCCCCGAGAACACGGTGACCCGTCCGTCGGGCTCGAGCCGGATCCGCTCCTCGAGCCGTGGCGACTCGTTCGGCTGCGCGATCACAGCTGCTCGGCGGCGCGCTTCACCGCGCGGATCGCGCGCAGCTGCACGCCGCAGCGACACAGGTTCGGCGCGAGCGCATCGCGGATCTCGTCGTCGGTGGGCGACGGCTGCTCTGCCAGCAGCGCCGCGGCCGAGATGAGCATGCCGCTGGTGCAATAGCCGCACTGCATGGCGTCCTCTTCCACGAAGGCCGACTGGATGGCCGCGAGCTCGCCGCCGGACGCCAGCCCTTCCACGGTGACGATGCGGTGCGCGGCCGCCTGCTCGACGCTCATCAGACAGGACGTGACGGCACGTCCATCGGCGAGCACGAAGCAGGCCCCGCACTGGCCGCGGCCGCAGCCGTAGCGCGCCGCCACGAGACCAAGATCGTCGCGCAGCGCCTCGAGCAGGGTGGTCCCGCGCGGCACGTCCAGGTCGCGCAGTGTGCCGTTGACCTCGAGCCGGTAGCGCATTGCCCGCAAGGCTATCGTCAGCGGCCGGTGAGCGAACTGGTACGGATGACGGTCGAGGAGCGCCGGGTCGCCCGGATCACGCTCGCCCGGCCGGACACCAAGAACGCGTTCAACGCCGAGCTGATCGCGCAGCTGTCGGAGGCCGTAGCTGGCGTGCCCGCGGACATGCGCTGCGTCGTGCTGGGCAGCGAGGGCGACACCTTCTGCGCCGGCGCCGACCTCGCCTGGATGCGCTCGATGGCCGACTACACGCTCGATGAGAACCTCGCGGACTCGCGCGCACTCGCGGATCTCTTCGGCAAGCTCGACGCGCTGCCGATGCCGATCATCGCGCGGGTGCAGGGGGCGGCCATCGGCGGCGGCGCGGGCCTCGTGGCGATCGCGGACATCGCGGTCGCGGTCGAGGCGGCGACGTTCGCGTTCACCGAGGTGCGGCTCGGGATCCTGCCCGCCGTGATCTCGCCGTACGTCGTGCGGAAGGTCGGACCCAGCTTCGCGGCAGCCGCGTTCACCACGGGCATCCGGTTCGACTCGCACCGCGCGTTCGAGACCGGGCTCGTGCACAGCGTGGCGGACGAGGGCCAGCTCGATCCCGAGATCGGACGATTCATCGACGCGATCATCTCCGGCGGCCCGGAGGCGGTGAACGCCGCGAAGCGCCTCGTCCGCGAGGTCATCGGCCGTAGTCCCGCCGACATACGCGATCTCACCGTTCAGCGCATCGCGAGCGCGCGGGTGAGCGCCGAAGGTCAGGACGGGATGCGGGCGTTCCTCGAGAAGCGCGCGCCGAAATGGCTCGGCGGCTCACGCCGCAAGAACTAGACGCAGCAGCGCGACGGCCGCGACGCCGGCGAGCACACCGGCGAGCAAGTTGCGGCGCCACGCGACGACGGCGACGACCACGATCGCGGCCGCCAGCTCAGGCCCGCGAGTCGGCACGCTGTTCGGCACGAGGACCGCGGGCCCGGCGAGCGCGGCGATGATCGCGGCGGGAAGCGCGTCGAGGTAACGCGCGACGCCGCGCGGCAACGTGCTCGGCAGCGCAACGCGGAGCGCGAATGCGCGGACGAGGTACGTGACGATCGCTGAGCCGGCGATGGCGATCCAGGTCACGCTGCCGGCTCGCCGCGCGTGAACAGGACAAGGAGCGGCGCGAGCGCGCCCGCGGTCACGACCGCGACGACCGACGCGCCCACGTACGCGAGCACCGAGGCCATGACCGCCGCGGCGAGGGCGACGATCGCGTCGGAGCCCCGGCGGACGCCGAGGACGACGATCGCGATGAACGTCGCGGTGATCGCGAAGTCCACGCCGAAGCGGCGCGGCTCGCCGATCGACGGACCGAGCAGCATTCCGATGGCAGTGGCCGTGTTCCAGAGGATGTACAGCGCGACGGCGAACGTGGCGTAGTAGGCGAGCTCCGTGCGGCCGCGGCGGAACCAGCCGATGGCCATCGCGAACGCCTCGTCGGTGAGGACGTACGCCGCCGCCAGGCGCCGGGCCACCGAGACACGCGCGAAGTACGGCCGCAGGGCCGCGGCCATGAGGAGATGCCGCAGGTTGATGAGCAGGACGGTCGCCACGATGACCGGCCACGCGGCGCCGTCCTTGAACAGCTGGACCATGGCGAACTGCGACGCGCCCGCGAACACGAACAAGCTCATCGCCATGATCTCGGCCGGCGAGAGGCCTGACTGGCGCGCCACGATCCCGAACGCGATGCCGATGACGAGGACGGTGGTGAGCACCGGCCAGCCCTCGGCGAGCGCGGCGCGTTGCGGTGACAATCTCTTCACATGATGACCGTCCTCGTCGCCAATCGCGGCGAGATCGCGCGTCGCGTCTTTCGCACCGCGAAGCGGTTGGGGCTGCGCAGCGTCGCCGTCTACTCGGACGCCGACGCGACCGCGCCTTTTGTCCGCGACGCCGATACCGCGATCCGCATCGGGCCCGCTTCCGCGCGCGATTCCTATCTGAACGTCGCGAGCATCGTCGCCGCCGCGCGCGAGAGTGACGCACGACTCATTCATCCGGGCTACGGATTCCTGTCGGAGCAGGCGCCGTTCGCCGAAGCCGTCGCCGCGGCGGGCATGACGTTCGTCGGGCCGAGTCCCGAGGTGCTGCGCAGGCTCGGCGACAAGGCCGAAGCGAAGGCCGCGGCGGAGCGCGCCGGTGTGCCCGTCCTACCGGGCTATCGTGGCGCGGATCAACAGGACGACGCGTTCGCGAAAGCGGCGAAGGCCGTCGGCTATCCGGTGATGCTGAAGCCGGCCGCGGGCGGCAGCGGGATCGGCATGCTAAGCGTGACCCGCGACGCGGATCTGCGTGAGGCGCTCGCCCGCGCGCGACGCACCGCGCGCGGGGCGTTCGGCGACGAGCGGCTCATCCTGGAGCGCGCGATCGAGCGGCCGCGACACGTCGAGATCCAGCTGCTTGCCGACGCGCACGGCACCGTGCTCGCACTCGGCGAGCGCGACTGCTCCGCGCAGCGCCGGCGCCAGAAGGTGCTCGAGGAGACGCCATCGCCGGCGGTCGACGCGACGCTGCGCAGACGGATGAGCGATGCGGCGGTCGCGCTCGCGAAGGCCGTCGGCTACGTGAACGCCGGGACGTGCGAGTTCATCGTCGATGAGAACGGCGAGTTCTTCTTCCTCGAGGTGAATGCGCGGCTCCAGGTCGAGCATCCCGTCACGGAGATGGTGTGGGGGGTGGACCTCGTGGAGCAGCAGCTCCGCGTCGCGATGGGCGAACGGCTCTCGCTCGACGCGACGCCACGCGGGCACGCGATCGAGGTGCGGCTCTACGCGGGGGATCCGGCGAGCGGCTTCCTCCCGTCGTCCGGCCGCATCAGCTTTCTCGAGTGGACCGGCGGCGCGCGGATCGAAGCGGGCATCGAGGAAGGCAGCGCCGTCACGGCCGACTACGACCCGCTGCTCGCGAAGGTGATCGTCCACGCGGCGGATCGCGCGAAGGCGCTCGACACGCTCGGCGCGGCGCTGCGCGATTCGACGGTCCTCGGCGTGCGCACGAACGAACGATTCCTCCCCATCACATGTCATCTTTCAAGGAAGAGGCCCGGATTCGATAACGGCCTTCACAGCCTCTCGCGATCTTCGCTCCTTCTAACCCGCCAGCCGGAGCCACCCACGCTCGTCGCGGACCAGTCGGGTTGTTTGCGCCTGGCCGAAGGGGTCTTCGGCTGGACCAAAACGGTGGGCCCGCTCCGCAAGACCCGCCACCGCGGCACCAAACGCGTCGGCTGGGTCTTCACCTTCACCCTTGCGGTCTACGACCTGGTGCGGATGCGCAAGCTCATCCCGGTGACCACGTGATGAGGCGGACGACCGACGCGGGAACGCAGGCCACGGATGCCAAGCGAGAGCGAACGGATCCTCGCGATCAACACGGAAGGAGCGCCGCAGGGATCAAGCGCGGCTCTAAGCCCGCTTTTTCCTCAGCCCCCTAGCGGGCGCGGGACTCGAGCGGGCCGACGAACCGGTCGATGGGCGTCGGGCTCGTCCCGCGGCAGGCCGGAGGCCGCCTCGAGGCGACCGGTGAAGTTGTAGAACGCACGGAGCCTTGGCCCGACCCTCAGTGCGGCGGGCGCTGCTTCGCTACGCAGCGCGGCGCAGCAGCTCTAGTCCGCCGTCACGGACGCGCAGGCTGCGGGCAGCGCGTCCAAGTCCCGTGTTCCGCTCCGAAGTAGTAACAGGCCCCGGGGCGTCCTGCGCTTGCCGCTGTCGCGCCAGGACCGCCTCGACATAGGGCTCCCAGACTGGCCTGGGTCTGAACTCGATCTTCAGCCCGTCGACGGTGTGATCAGCGCCGATCTCGCTGAAGATCAGCTGCAGCACGCGCTTCTTTTCTTCATCGGTCATGGCTGACCAGTCGTCGACGACGGACTGCAGCTGTTGACGCTGCAGCGCGATCGAGGCGGCTGCCGGTTGAGCCTCGAGCTGGTTGCGTTCGATGAGCAGGTCGTTCCTGCGGCCGAGGTATTCGGTCTTGGTGCGGTCGCCCAGCTCGAAGAGGTCCGCGAGGCGCTTGAGCCGCTCGTCGATGCTGCGCCGGCGAGTCTGGCGGTTGGACTTGCGCTCCTGACCGGCATAGCTGGCGATCGCCGCGTCCACGGCCTCGGCGAGGCCCGGGATCATCAGCGCCTGCAAAAACTTGAGGGCGGCCGCCTCGATCTCTGGCTGGCGGAAGTAAGGCTGGGCGCAGCCTTCCCGGCCTAGGTTCCGGTGTGTGGCGCAGATGTAGCTGATCCTCGTCGTACACCCGAGGTGCGTCATGTCTGTGACGGGTCGTAGTTATCTCACCAGAGGCCGAGCGCACTCGGCACACGAGGAAGGGGACCCGTGCACGCTTCGGCCCTCACGACGATCGGCGACATCGGAGGACTGCTCGCGTACGTCTTCGGGAATCCCTACCTCTTCATCAGCTCGACGACGGTCATGACGAGCGGGTTAGTGCTCGGCGCGGTGCTTGTGAGCCTGCTCCCTCATCGCACACATATGCTCCGGCGCGGCGCACCGACGCTCGCGGTGATCCTCACGTACTTCGGTCTCGGCAGCATCGTCCTCTCGACCGAGATCCTCCTCCGCTTCCACGACACGATCCCGAACGAGACGGAGGTCCAGTTGGTGAGCGGGCTCGGACATCTCGTCGAAGCGGCCATCGGCATCGCGCTGCTCATCCCCTATCTCCGCGGGCACTCGAGAGCGGAGTGGCTGTGGGCGCACACGCTCGCGCTCGCGTACTGGACGTTCCAGGTCGCGGTCCTTACGCCCCCGTGGTTCGCGTTCCAGGGTCAGCGCGAGGCCGTGCTCCACGTCGTCCTGACAATGCTCGCGGTCGCCGCGATGCTCAACGTGTTGCTATGGAGAACGGCCGTTCGGCGGTGAGCCCGCCGGGATTCGAACCCGGAACCAAGGGATCAAAAGTTCGCGCGGAGTGCGCGCCAACGAGCCTGGAGGCAGGTGCAGCGTTGCCAGGGGCAGAGGTGGCGGTATGGTTCCTGTCATCCTTCCTCCGCGGCGCCGCTTCGCGAGCGGATCCGTAACCGCTCCGCTGCCGGGTAACCCCACGAAAGTCTCGGAAAGTGCCGCGGTGACCCTCGCGAACCCCCCGGGGAAACCCTCGCAACCTGTGCCGGTAGCGGCGGGTCGGGCTCGGCAACCCCAGCGATCGACCGCTGCGACCCTGCTCGCGGCACGGGGAACCCTGCGCTGGCGCCAGTCGGGATCCCGGGCGCGCTGACCACCGTCCGGGGCGTCGGGACGATGATCGCCCCGGGATCCGCGCACCAGGATGCTGCTGCCGATTGCGGCTGGACCTTTAGCGGCGCCTCGAGGATCGCTGGGTCCGGGGCGGCGAGGCCGCGGCGGTGGCAGGCTGGACCACGACCGTGCTCCAGTCGACCGCCAGCACGTAGCGCGCGATGCCCTCGAGCAGGCGCCGCTCCCGCTCGGGCTCGCCGCCCAGCTCGTCGTGCGCCGCGCGCTTGACGCAGCCGTAGATCGCACCGAACAGCGCCCGCGCGGCGGCCTCGTCGGGCACATGGACGACCTTCTTCTGGGCCAGGCTGATCTGGGCGTAGGCCCGCGCCAGGGTGGCCACGGTGCGGCCTTCCTCGGCGCCCGAGCGGCCGGCGGCGAACCGCGCGGTCCTGCTGGACCATCGCCACGGCCAGGTGCTCGGCCAGTGGACCCCCGAGGGGCTCGCCCGGTAGCGCTCGAAGCGCTCGCGCTCGTCCTCGAGCACCGGCACGGGGTAGCGCGAGAACCGGCCGCTGATGAAAGTGGGGACTGCGGGGCCCGACCGGGGTGGCCCCGCCGTGCACCCGGCAGCGCGACCGCCCGGTGGCCGGGAGCTCCATGCACGTGCCGCCCTCCCGGAGCCTGGCGCCGCAGAGGCCGGGGAACAGGGCGAGTTTCCGATCGAGCGTGCCGGGGTCGGCCGGACCTCGCACGACGACCTCGGGAATCTCGCCGGCTCGCGCCGCGCTCGCGATCGGCCGCTGGGGCGCCGCCTCGCTCGGCTCGGGCTGGGGATCGAGCGCCATGGAACACCTACCCGCTCGGGGGTCCGGCGCTCGTAGGCGCTCCGCCGACGTTTCTCCTTATAAGGATACGGGACAGCGTCCACCGGCCAAGCGATCATCCGGCGCCGGGCCACCATGCGCCGGGGGGGCAAGGCCGATCAGCTCAAGGGAGATGCGCTGGGGTTGCGGGTGCCGCGAACGGGGTCGCAGCGGTCAATCGCTGGGGTTGCCGAGCGCACCCGCCACTACCGGCACAGGTTGGGAGGGTTTCTCCGGGGGGTTGGCGAGGGTCAGCGCGGCATTTTCCGAGACTTTCGTGGGGTTACTGCGTATTCCGGGCGAATCCGATCGCTTCAACCTGGCTCTTCTCGCGCCTAATGAATCCACTCATCGCGACCCCTTCATGCCTGCGTTTTGGCGAAGGGTCAGCAGCCCATTTTGTTCAGCAGGGAGCGGGAGGCTGACCGCCTCGCTTCAGGTGGTTCTGCGCTATCGCGAGGGCAAGCCGTTCCCCAGCGGTTTCCCGATCAGCCAGTGGTGTCCCGAAGGATCCGCGATGCGGCCCTGCCGCATCCCGTAGGGCTGATCGGCGATCGGAAAGACCGTCGTTCCCCCTTCGGCAATCGCGTGCTCCATGACCGCATCGGGGTCGCCGACGAGCAGACTCATCCGCACGGTGGTCCCACCGAGGCTGCTCGGACTCACGTTTTGGGCAGCGCGGTTCTCATCGACGACAAAGAAGTGCTCGTCCTCGATCGCCAGCTCGGCGACTACCTGGCCCGTCGGTGTCACAAAGCGGCTGACCTCCCCCGCACTGAAGGCCCGCTTGTAGTAATCGATGGCCGTCGTCGCGTCCTTCACCGTGAGCATGGGAGTCAGGGATGTACCGATCACTGCTCGATCTTAGCGGCCCCGACAATGACGGTGGCTTGTACGGCAGGACGCGGAAGCCGGGCTGATCTACAGCCAACACCCCCGCTAAGCGCGTTCACTCTCGAGTTTCCGAGAAAATTCGAAGGGAAGGTGTTCAGCACGAGACCGAGTCAGTTGCCCAAAAAGTTCAGCGCGGGAGGCTGACCCAACTCGGTCCCCTCGGCACGAACACACCCGGGTCTTGCGGACGGTTGGCCAGCGCTCACCTGATTGCGAATCAGTTGACCGATCTGACGGAGATGCTGGTGCGGCGGCTTCCTCTCGCTCTATCTAGCGGGGCGCAATCAGAGGCCGCGGGCGACGAAGCCGACCACGGCATCGATCGCCTCGTCGCCATAGGGCGCCGTGAACATGCCGCGAGCGTGCTCCTTACCGCCAAACGCGAAGAGCGTCTTCGGGTCCCGCGCGACCTCGAAGGCCCGAAGGACGTGCGGCATCGCGTGATCTTCGTTCGCGCAGACAAACAGCTTGCGAGCGGTGATCCGGCGCACGGGCTCGTCCGGCGTCGCGATGACCGGCGCGGAGATCGAGACGACGCACTCGACGTCGGCGCCTGAGCTTGAACCGAGGACCGCGTGGCCGCCGAGCGACGCGCCGACGAGGGCGACCTCGGTCGCGCCCTGTTCGCGCAGGGTCGCGGTCGCCGCCGCGACGTCCACGATCGGCGACCAGGGCTGCGCGGGCGGGTGTTCCTCCATGCGCCATGTGCCATCGACGAGCGTCATCATCGCGACCCTCGTCCCTGACGAGCCGTCGTGGCCGCGCAGGTTCAGGGCGAGCGCGGGGATTCCGCGGGCGACGAACCGCGGCGCGACGTCGCGCCAGCCGTCCGCGTCCCAGCCCTGGCCGTGGACGAGCACCACGGCGCGCTTCGCGGGCAACTCGCCGTACAGGTCGGCCTGGAGCGTCTCGCCTTCGCTCCGAATCCGGACCATGCGGCTCACGCGTTGCAGTCTATGAATCGGGTTGGGGCCATGCGACGCGAGCGCAAGCTCGAAGCCTACAAGCGCCTAGGTCCCGTATGGTTCGCGCCCCGGGAGCACAGCACGACCCACGCAGGCGACTGATGTCCGACAGGGTCAGCCGCCCATTTTGTTCAGCAGGGAGCGGGAGGCTGACCGACTTCCGAACCGCTGGCGCAAACTCGGGCCCTGAGTGATCCGTTGAGGCACGTGAGACAGGAGGCCACAGCATGATGAGCGATAACGACGCAGCGGAGGGCGATCCGGCGAGGGCAGCGTTCTACGCGGATCTACCCCGAAAGCGGGTTGGAGCTGGCGCACTGATCACAGATACCGAGGGTCGGGTTCTGGTAATGGAGCAGACGTATCGGCCAACATGGGAGATCCCCGGTGGTGTGGTTGAAAGCGGTGAGACCGCTCCCGCCGGCTGCCGAAGGGAGTGCATCGAAGAACTCGGGATCGTCGTGTCCGTCGGCAGGCTGCTTGTGGTTGAGCACCAGACTGAGCGCGGGTATCGCGGCGACTCGATCATGTACCTGTACGACGGCGGAGTGCTGAGCGATACGAGCTCCATGCACCCCGCCGAAGGCGAAATCAAGGCTATTCATTTCGTCGCCCCGACCGATCTTGAGTTGCGCATGACGGCGAAGCTGGCGCGGCGGGTCATGGCTGCGGTGCGTGCGCGCGAAAGCGGGAGCGTCATCGAGCTCGAAGACGGCGTCGCACGCCCGTAGCTGAAGCCCTGTTGTTCGGGATTGCCGTCGAGGGAATCGAAGAGCTACTAGAACTGGAGGCGCGAGGCGAGGGCTGACCGTCAGGGGCTCCGTGACGTGCTCGAAACTCGTTTCCGCGTCTGGACGGTCCCACGACATGCGGCTGACATCCTGCCCCCGCGCAACCACGAATGGAGGGTTTCGTGTACGGCCTCGCGATCGGGCCGATCCGTCGCACTAGTCGCGCAGTGCCGCGCTTCAGCTACGTATGCGCTGGCTCGATGTTGACGTTGAGTCGGAAGACGTTGTCAGGGTCGTACTTGCGCTTCACCTCGGCCAGCCGCGCGTAGTTCGGACCGTATGCGGCTCGGACCGCATCTTGCCCATCGTCCCGCTCGAGGTAGTTCAGCCACCGCCCCGCGGCGGCGTACGGCTGCAGCGTGGCGAAGGTCGCTCGAGTCCAGGCGATGTTGTCTTCCGTCGCTCCCGGTCCCGTCCAGACCCCTGTGATGAGGAGGTTGTAGCCGGGTAGCCGGTGCGGCACGGCGGTGTCGGACACGCCGACACGCGTCGTCGCGCCGTGGAAGTATTCGACGACGATCGCGCTCATCGGCGACGGGCTTACGGCGAACCGATCGATCATGGCGTCTATCGCCCCATCATCGAACGAGCGCAAGAAGGTCGACTTCCAGTAGTTGAGCGCGCCCTTGGGGTAGCCACTGTCGAGGATCGTGTTGATGACCGGGTACGGCATCGGCCCCACTTCGGAAAGCGCTGGCGACCCAAACTCAAGGAGCGGCTTGAGGTCTGTCTTCGCGTGGTCGGGAGAGCCAGCGTGACACACGACAAGCGCAGCCAGCTTCGCGCCAGATCCATCCGGCGCGTGGACGAGCGCGGCCACGACGCCGAGGTCATCAGGGGCCGACTCCACGAACGTTCGGAAGAAGCGCAGAACGTCCCTCGCCGCGGGGAACGGATATGCGACCAGACCGCCGGTGACCTCATGCAGTGGATGGAGGCGGTACTCGAAGGATGCCGCGATCCCGAAGTTGCCACCGCCTCCGCGGAGCGCCCAGAAGAGGTCCGGATGGTTCGCTTCGCTTGCGATCACGACCTCGCCGTCCGCGGTGACGAGCTCGACGGAGATGAGGTTGTCCACCGCGAGTCCGTACGTTCCAGCGAGCCAGCCGATCCCGCCGCCGAGCGTGAGCCCGGCGATCCCGGTCGTCGAGATCTGTCCGCCGGTGGTGGCGAGCCCATGCACAGCAGTCTCGCGGTTGAACTCCCGCCAGGTGACGCCGCCCTGCGCTCGCGCGGTCCGGGCCACAGGATCGACGTAGATGCCCCGCATGAGCGAGAGGTCGATCATCACTCCGCCGTCGGTGACTGCGCGCCCCGCAACGTTGTGGCCGCCGCCGCGCACAGAGACCTCGAGACCGCTCTCGCGGGCGAACCGCAGAGCCTCGGCGATGTCCGCGGTCCCTCGGCAGCGGGCAATCAGCGCGGGTCGCTTGTCGATGAGGCCGTTGTGAATCCTGCGTGCGTCCTCGTAGCCGTCGTCGCCCGGGCGCAGCAGCAGGCCCGAGAACGTCGTCGCGATGGTCTTAAGGCGCTCGGTCTCGGTCGTCTCGAGCAGAGCCATGAAACCCCTCCCTTTGCGAGCGGAAGTCTACTGCCCACCTCCCCACCCAGCCGCGCCCACACTCGCTTCCCTTTTAACAGCGCCCCCTGTGGCGACAAACCCCGATGGCGACGGCTTTCTTTGATCCACTCCGACGCACGCGGTCCCTTGCTCACCCAGCCGACTCGAGCGATTCGGAGGTCGAGCCAGCCGGCTGCGGCCTCTACCACGCAGCTCAGCTCA
>DHJC01000080.1 GCA_002404155.1 Chloroflexi bacterium UBA4730
CTTCAACTACGAGGTGAGCCGCTCCCTCGCGGCCTGCGAGGGAGCCGTTCTGCTGGTCGACGCGTCGCAGGGCATCGAGGCCCAGACGCTCGCGAATGCGTACCTCGCCGTCGAGCAGGGCCTCGAGGTCATCCCCGTGATCAACAAGATCGACCTGCCGAACATCGACATCGACCTCGTGAGGGAGGACCTCCGGACGACGCTCGGGTTCAAGGACGAGGAGATCCTCCTTGCCTCGGGCAAGACCGGGAACGGCGTGGCCGAGATCCTCAACGCGATCGCCGACCGCGTGCCGCCGCCGAGCGGCGACCAGGACGCGCCGCTGCGGGCCCTGATCTTCGATTCGCACTACGACGCGTACAAGGGTGTCGTCGCGCACGTGCGGATCGTCGACGGCGCCGTGCGGCAGGGCGACCGCATCCTCCTGATGGCTACGCAGAAGCAGAGCGAGCTCCTGGAGCTCGGCGTCTTCGCGCCGAACGCCGTACCGATCCAGCGTCTTGCCACCGGCGAGGTCGGATATGTCGCGACCGGCCTCAAGGCCGTGGCCGATTGCCGGGTGGGAGACACCCTGACGCTCGCTGCGAACCCGGCCCGAGAGCCGCTCCCCGGGTACCGGCCGGCGAAGCCGATGGTCTTCGCCGGTTTCTATCCGATCCTTGGAGAGGAGTATCCGGCGCTCCGTGACGCGCTCGAGAAGCTGCGGTTGAATGACGCATCGCTCATCTACGAGCCGGAGAGCTCGCAGGCCCTCGGCTTCGGGTTCCGCGCGGGCTTCCTCGGCCTGCTCCACCTCGACATCGTCCAGGAGCGGCTCGAGCGCGAGTACGACGTCGACCTCATCGCGACGTCGCCCTCGGTGGAATATCGCGTCATCACCCATACCGGCGAGGTCGCGATCGACAACCCCGCCGAGCTGCCCGACCCGGCCACGATCGTCGAGGTCCGTGAACCGTGGATGAAGGTCACGATCATCGTGCCGCAGGGGTATGTCGGCCCGATCATGGACCTCAGCCAGGGCAAGCGTGGCGTGCTCACGGACATGAGCTACGTCGACCCGACCCGCGCGATGCTCACCTACGACATGCCGCTGGCCGAGGTCATCGTGGACTTCTACGACCAGCTGAAGAGCCGCTCGCAGGGCTACGCCTCGCTCGATTACGAGCTGCGCGAGTACCGGGCCGCGGATCTCGTGCGGCTCGACATCCTCGTCGCCGGTACCGTCGTGGACGCGCTCTCGATGATCGTCCATCGCGAGCGCTCGATGGCCATCGGCCGCGCGCTCACAGCGAAGCTGCGCGAGCTCATCCCGAAGCAGATGTTCGACGTCCCGATCCAAGCGGCCATCGGCGGGAAGGTGATCGCGCGCGAGACGGTGAAGGCCAAGCGCAAGGACGTGCTCGCGAAGTGTTACGGCGGCGACATCACCCGCAAGAAGAAGCTCCTCGAGAAGCAGAAGGCCGGCAAGAAACGGATGAAGATGGTCGGAGCGGTCGAGATTCCGCAGGAGGCCTTCCTCGCCGTGCTCAGGATCAAGGCGGAGTGATGCGGCCCTACCAGGTCGCCTACGAGCACCCGACCCAGCTCCTCGCCTCGACCTTTCTCCGTGCGCTCGCCGAGAACGACGGCGCGCTCGTGTGGGAGCGGCTATCCCGCGAATCGCGCGGGCTGCTCGAGGGGCGCTATGCCGTGGCCGCCCGCATCGCGCTGCATCGCGCGGCCTCCATCGAGGCCGACGGCGGCGACGCGCGGCTTGCCGAGGTCGTGGCACCGGTGCGCGCGTCCGCGCTCGGCGTGCTTGGCCGCCCGGAGCAGCTGCTCTCGCTCGGCGTCTCCGCCGCGCGGCTGGTCGACCGCGGGCTCGCCTACGTCTTGCTGCTTCCCGACTTCGGCGCGGAACGGATCGTCGCCGAGACCGAGTGGCGGCCGGCCTACCTCCTTGCGTTCGTCCACGAGTCGCGCGAATGGCTCGTCGACCTCGGTCGCACCGCCGAGCTCTCCGCGGACGCGGAGCTGCCGGACCCGCTGGGTCTCATCACGTGACGTCGCTCTACGTCCACATCCCGTTCTGCGCCTCGCGGTGCCCCTACTGCGACTTCGCGACGGCACCGGCGACGAGCGCGCTCCGGGCGCGCTACCTTGCCGCCTTGCGCGGGGAGATCGCTCGCGAAGGCGCGGCCCTCGGCCGTCCGCGCATCGCGACCGCGTTCTTCGGGGGCGGAACGCCGAGCCTGCTCGACCCGCACGAAATCGCCTCGTTGTCCGATGCGATCCGCGAGGCGTTCGATTTCACGCCCGAGGAGGTCACCTTCGAGGCGAACCCCGCGACGCTCGATCGCGCCCGACTCGAGGCGTGGCGCGCCCTCGGCGCGACCCGCATGTCCCTCGGCGCGCAGTCGTTCTCGCAGCGCGCGCTCGCGTCACTCGGCCGCACGCACGTTCCGTCGGATATCGCGCCGGCGGTGACCGCGGCGCGCTCGCTCGGAATGGACGTGAACCTCGACCTCATCTTCGGCCGGCCTGACGAGCCGGACGGGGAATGGCGCGCCGACCTCGACGCCGCGCTCGAGCAGGTACCGGAGCACGTCTCCGCGTATCCGCTCGAGCTGGTCCTCGAGCCCGAGGAGGGCATTGCGAATTGGGGTGGCGGCGGGTGGCCGACCGTTGAGCGGTGGCGCATCGCCGCAGCCGCGGCGCAGCCCGACGACGACGGGCTGGCGGATCGCTACGAGCTGACCGCGGACGTGCTGCGCGCCGCGGGCTATCGCCACTACGAGATCGCGAACTGGGCGCAGCCGGGCAAGGAATGCCGCCACAACCTCGTCTATTGGCGGAACGGCGAGTGGCTCGGCGTCGGCGCCGGCGCGCATTCGCACCTCAGCGGCCGGCGCACGCGCCAACCCGGGGGATTGCTCGGATATCTCGCGCGCGTCGAGCACGAGCTGGGCCGCATCGACGACGCCGCCGCGGATCCCGCCGTCGACACGGCCATCCTGGCGCTCCGCCTCGACGAGGGCCTCGATCTCGCGGCGTACGGCGCGCGCTTCGGCGCGCCGGCGCGTGCGCGTGTCGATGCCGAGCTTCGCGGGCTCGACGGTACCGGTCTTCTGGAGCGCCACGGGGATCGGGTCGTCCTCACCGATCGCGGCCGGTTCGTCGCGAACGAGGTGTTCGTCCGGCTCCTCTAGGGCCAAGTACGCCGCGCGCCCGTGTACCGTCGACAAGCAGCACTTAACGGGGAGGGCGCGGCGGGATGCGCATCTTGGTCATCGAGGACGACCCCCAGACCGTGGAGTTGCTCGTCACCGTGCTGGAGCGCGACGGCCATTCGGTGCTGGCCCAGGCGACGGGGTCCGGCGGCCGGGAGCGCGGGATCAACGAAGCCTGGGACCTGATCCTCTGCGACATCGGGCTCCCCGACATGAACGGGTTCGCGCTCGCGCGCCAGCTGCGCCAAGCCGGGGTCGACGTACCCCTCGTCGCGCTGAGCGGTCACGCGAGCGACGCGGACCGGAGCATCGGCCTGGCGAGCGGCTTCGACACCTACCTGTTCAAGCCGATCAAGGCGAGCGTGCTGCGCGAAGAGGTCCGGTTCCAGGGGTCGCGACCACGATTGCCGCGGCCGGCGGCCGCGGTCTCCGCCCCGCAGCCCGCCGTCATCGAGGACGCCTCGAAGGGGCCCGAGGCTCCGGTCGTCGTGACGCCGGCGCCGCGCCGCCGCGGGGTCCTCGGCGGACTCGTCGTCATCGCGCTCGGCGTGCCGTTCATCCTCCAACCCCTCGGGGTGCCGAACGCGGCGTCGTATCTGTTCATCTCGATCGGTGTCGCGTTCCTCATCTCGTACGTCCGCGGCCGGCAGTACGTGTCCCTCATCCCGATGGTCACGCTCGTCTCCTTCGGCGTCGCGTTGCTCCTGCCGACCTGGATCGCCATGCGCCCGGAGTCCGCCGCGCCCGCCTTCGTCGGCGTCATCGCCGTCGGCTTCATGGTCGCGTTCGCCGTCGCGCCGCACCATCGCTGGCCGCTCGTACCGGCGGTGCTGCTCGGGGCCGTCGCCGCGGGGCGTTTCGTGACCGGCGCCTCGCTGATCCCCGCCGGGCTCGAGCCGTTCCTCGTGCCGGTCGTGCTCATCGGCGTCGGCGCATATCTCCTCGCCGAGCCGAAGACCTGACCCGCAGCCGGCTCGCCGGGATCCTCGTCGCGGCCGGCATCGCGGGCGCGCTGCTCCTCTGGATCGGCCCGCGGCTTCCGGCCCCGCCTGGCGCGGCCGAGTGCGGGTCCGGGGCGGTGACGTTCTGCGCCACGCTCCCGCCGTTCGGTTCTCGGGAGGAGTCGCCGGGCCGCATCATCGACCAGGCCCGGCCCTGCGAAGACCCCGCCGCCCTTGCCTCGTTCTGCCTCGTGTTGCCCGCGACGATCGGCACCTCCGATCCAGCCGTCCTGCTGGCCCGCCGGCGGGATGCCTGCGCGCAGCTCGCAGCGACCGAGGCTCCGGGGTTCTGCCTCGCGCCGCCGGCGGGGTCCGTATCCACCCAAGCGCTCCAGCGTCAGGTCGCCCTCGTGCTGCTGCGCGAGCGGCTCGGTCCGGACTATCGGCACACCGGCAGTGGCGCGGTCGACCGACCTCTGGACCGAGACCTCCATGTCCACGGCCGTCGCGAACGCGATCGACGCGACGCTGGTCGAGGACGCCGGGGCGGTGGAGCGCTATTTCGGGCGGCCATTCCTGGATCCGCCGTCAGTCTTCCTGTTCACGTCGCGGCAGTCATTCGCGGCGGCGCTGGAGCGGCAGTTCGGCTTCTCCGCCGACGTGGCCGCCCTCCTGTCTCGTCAGTCAGGTGGCGTCACGCTCGCCGGCATCGACGCGGTGGCGATCAACGGCGAGAGCGTGCTCAACGCCGGCCGCTCCACGATCTTCCGCCACGAACTGACCCACGTCGCGGTCCACCGGCTCAGCGGCGACGCCGTCCCGGCCTGGCTCGACGAAGGGCTGGCGACGCTCGTCGAGGAGCGCGACCCGATCGGGATCGACCGGGCCACGGCGCTCTCGATCCTCGGGAACGAGCCCGGTGCCCTCGCGATCTTCCTGGACGACCGCTCCTGGCTCCAGCACAACACCGATCTCGGCGGGCACGCCTATGGCGTCGCGGCCGAGGCCGTCCGGGTCATGGAGGACCGCATCGGGCGCCCGTCGGTCATCGCGATGCTCGAGCGCATGGGCGCCGGAGCCTCGCCGGACACGGCGATGGAGGACACGCTCGGCGAGCCGTTGTCTCGGTTCGTGGTCGAGCTGCCCGGGCGGGCCCTGGCGGACTGCCCCCAGGGGATCTTCGTGTCCGCGGCACGGCCCGATGGCCTGCGCATCTGGCAGGCGTACGGCTTCCGCGTGCAGAGCAGCATGGCTGTAACGGTCGATGGCCAGGGCCAGCACTACGCGTTCCGGGTCGTCAGCGATCGGTATGGCGTGTACACCGGGACGCTCGGCACACCGATGGCCGCGGGTTCGTACACCCTGCGCGTAACGACCGACACCGGGGAGCGCGCCCAGATCGCGCTGGCCCTCGGCGATCCGGCATCGATCGCGCAGCGCGGGTGCACCGCACCGTAGCCGCGCGTGTCGGCTCGTCATTCCTCCGCTTGCGACGATGCCGAGAACGCGATATGCCTCATCTCTCGGAGAGAGCATCAATAGTTGGAGGACTCAATGGAACAGATCAATCGCGGCGATACGTGGTCCGGGTCTCAGCAGGAGCCGGCGTCGAGCTGGCCGTCACCGCTTCCGGGCACGCCCCCGCCGCCGGCGCCGATGCCCGCATCGAGCGGCATGAGCGGCGGCGGACCCAAGAAGACGACGCGGAGCGGTGGCGCGGCTGGTCGCAAGAAGACGACCTCCAGCAGCGGTCGCAAGAAGACGACCGCGCGGAAGAGCACGGGACGCAAGACGACGGGTCGCAAGAAGACGACGGCGCGCAAGACCACCGGGCGGAAGAAGACGACCGCCCGGAAGACCACCGGCGCGCGCAAGAAGAAGACGACCGCTCGGAAGAGCACGGGCCGGAAGAAGAGCACCCGCAAGCGCAAATAGCGGCGGCAGCACGCGGGAAAACAGAGGAGCCGCCCACCTGGGCGGCTCCTTCATTTCCGGCCTGATTGGGTGCTCGATGGTCCGTTCCGGAAGGTCTTGACGCACGAGACACCAGGGAGGCACGACGAGGCGTCGGCCTGCGCGGACGACGGTTAGTCGCGCGAGCCTCCGCCTCCGCTGAACGTCCCCATGTACGCGAGGAGATCAGTGAGCTCGGCCGCGCTGATGCGATCGGTGCCGTATGCCGGCATGCCGAGCTGCCCGCGGCGGATCGCCTCCGACCCCCGCTCGCGGAGAGCGAGCTGGCCCGGCGAGTTCCCAACCGCGCCGTGGCAGAGCTGGCATCCCTGCGCGAAGTACACGGCGGCGCCGCGCGCGATCGCGTTCCCGTGCGGATCGGCGACCGCGAGCTGCGCCTCGGTCGGCCTCGGGATGTCGATCGCTCCGGCGCGGCCCTGCTGGAGCGTGCGGATGTAGCTCACCACCGACCAGAGGTCCTGGTCGCTGTACTGCCGCCCGAAGCTCGGCATCCCCGTGAAGCTCAACCCGTTCTTCGTGATCCAGAGGAGCTCGGCGTCGCTCTTCGACTTCGCGTCGGCGCTCGTGAGGTCTGTCGCCGGCGGATAGGCGTCCTGGCCGAAGACGCCCTTCCCGTCGCCGCTCGCGCCGTGGCAGGTCGCGCACGATCCGAAGTACAAGTACCGGCCCGACGTAATGGCGCGCGCATCCGTCGGGAGGGGATTCTTCGCGTCGCCGGCGAGCATCCGCGCGACGGTGGCCACCACGGCGTTGCCGTAGACGCGCTCGAACGGGAGATCGGCCCGATGCACGAGCAACAGCGGAGCGACGACGAGAAGTCCGATGGCGGCGCTTGCCGCGGCGCCGACGAGGATCAGCCGCGTCCCGCGCAGCACCGGTCGCTCACCTCCTCAGTCGACGCTCGTGGTCCGTCTCGGAATCCGCTCGTCCGTTCGCGGACGCGGCGCTCGATGCGTGTCGCGAGGGCTCGGACGAACGCGGGCGAGGCACTAGTTGCGCTTACCGCGGCCCATCCCGGGCTTACGCCCGTGGTTCGCCTTTTTCGACCGCCAGCCCAGCTTGCCGGTGGTCTTCTGCTTCCGTTGGCCTTTGCTCATCGTTTCCCGCTTTCTGTGAGTTGCTGAAGAGACGGAGCTGCAGCGCCCGCGTCGGGGGCGCGATGAGCTCGGTCACGAGCCATTGTCCTATGACCGCGAGGTCGGCGTCGGCGGCGAGCTGCAGCTTGATCCGGGCCTGCTCGATCCGGCGGCGGACGGTCCTCGGGTCCGCACCGAGTGTGCGGGCGATGTCGGCGAACGGCCGCTCGAGGATGTCGTGCAGGACGAAGGCCGCGAGGTCCGTGCCGCGCAGCGCGTGGCGACCGATCAGGTCGCGCAGCCCAGCGCCGAAGAGCCTGCCATCGGTGACCGCCCGGCGGATCGCAGCGGCCGGCTCGCCGTCGAGCTCCGCGACCCGCAGGAGCGCGGCCACCTCGGCCTCCGGAAGCTGGCGCGCCGCACCGAGGCTGCCGAGGAACCGCTGCACCACCGCGTCCGGCGCCTGCTCGCTCGCGGTCTTGGTCACGCGCGCGATGGCGTCACCGAGCGCCTGGCGGAGCGCGGCGAGGTCGGTGAATCGCACGACGTCGACGACCGCGGGCGAGCCGAGGAGGATCCGGGACACCGTCCGATCGCGCTCGGCGACGAGGATCACCGGGATCCCGCGCTCGCGCGCGATCTCGACCTCGATGCCCACTCCGAACGACGGCGTACCGGCGTAGGCGATGACCAGGCCGCTTCGCGCGACGCGCGCGCGGTCGATGTCGTACGCGCTGCGCGGATCGAGGTCCGGCGCCGCGATCGGGTCGGTCCCCCCCGTCGACTGGTGGGGCAGGTACGGGCGCAGACCGCACTCGGTCACGATCTCCGCGAGCAGCTCGTAGAAGACGCGCGCCCGTGCGCCGTCGGCGATCGCGGTGAGCGCGCCCGAGACATACACCTCGTCCATGGACCGCAAATGATGCGTTGGCCGTCAAGAGTGCGGTACCGTTCCCGCGATGCCGGATCTGCAGCTCGTCCAATACCTGCGGCGCGTGCCGTTGTTCGCGAAGCTGTCCGACGTCGAGCTTGCCGGGCTCGCCGAGCGGATGCGCCAGAAGGCGTTCAAGCGCGGCGACACCATCTTCCGGAAGGACGATCCGGGGCAGCACTTCTACGTGGTGCTTGAAGGGGCGGTGAAGATCGCCCTGCCCGGTGAGTTCGGGCAGGAGGCGCTCGTCGCGCTCCTCCGTGGCGGCGAGTTCTTCGGCGAGCTCGCCCTCTTCGACCACGGCCCGCGGTCAGCGACGGCCACCGCGCTCGACGATACCCGCTGCGCGCTGCTCGCCGGGGAGGATTTCATCTCGTTCGTGGAAGCCCACCCGGCGGCCACGAAGGTGGTGTTCGAGGCCCTCGCCAAGACCGTCCGGCGGCTCTCCGACCGGGTCGAGGACCTCATCTTTCTGGACGTCCCGAGCCGGGTGGCCAAATATCTGCTGGACTTGGCCCAGGTGAACGGGACGAGTGGGTCGGCGGAGCTCGAGCTCACGTTGACGCAGGACGAGCTGGCGGCATTCACCGGCGCGTCGCGCGTCTCGGTGAACCGCGTCCTCGGCGACCTCGAGCGCCGCGATCTCATCAGCATCCGGCGGCGCAAGATCGCGATCCGCGACCCCGAGAAGCTCGCGAAAGAGATCCGGGTCTAGGCGTGGCCCGCACGCGAAAGCCGCTCGTGCTCGTGGTCGAGGACGACCCCGACCTCGGCGACACGATCGTGACCTTCCTCAAGGAGGAGGGTCTCGACGCGAAGCTCGCGCGCGACGGCGACCAGGCGATGCGCCTGGTGGATCAGCTGTCGCCGTCCGCGATGATCCTCGACCTCATGATGCCGCGGCGTGACGGGTTCAGCGTGCTGCGCGAGCTGCGCGCGGACGGCCGCATCGGCGGCCTGCCGGTGATCGTCGTCACGGCCATCTTCGGCCTGTCCGAGCGCCTCTACGCGACCGAGCTCGGTGCCGCCGACTACGTCACGAAGCCGTTCGAGCTGGACGAGCTCCTCGAGCGCGTGCGCAACGTCCTTGCGTCGCGTGCCGAGGAGCCGGCGACGGAGCTCCGCCGCTAGGTACCAGCTCAGCCGGCTAGCTCGCCTGAGTCGCCAGCTGACTGGTGCAGTGCGGGCAGCGCGTCGCGAGCGCGAAGATCGTCATCCCGCAGTACGGACATTCCTTCTCCGCGGGACCCGGCTTGATGAGGGCCTTCGCGACGAGGAACACGACGAACGCGACGATGATGAAGCCGACGACGGTGCTGATGAAGATCCCGTAGTTGATGGTGGCCGCGCCGGCCTTCTGCGCGTCGGCGAGCGAGCCGTACGCGCCGCCAGACAGGTTGATGTACAGGTTCGAGAAGTCGACCTTGCCGAGCAGCATGCCGACCGGCGGCATGATCACGTCCTTCACCAGCGATGCGACGACCGCCGCGAAGGCGACGCCGAGGATGAATGCGATCGCGAGCGCGAGCACGTTCGTCTTGACCAGGAAGGTGCGGAATTCGGTCCACATCGCTGCTGTCGTCTCCGGTGGCGATCTTCGGCTGGTCGCGGAGCACGGCGCATGCCTCTGTGCTTCCCGTTATCTGACCACCTCTCGCCCTGAGGATGCCGTTGACCGCTGCCGGTCGGCCTGATACGCTCTTAGCACTCTCAGAGGGAGAGTGCTAATTTGACGGAAAACAACCAGGAACGCGTGAGCTTGCCCGAGCTGGCGGATCGCCAGCGCGACATCCTGCGCGCCGTGATCCACGAGTTCATCTCGACCGCCCAGCCGGTGGCCTCGGGCGCGCTCGTACGCCGCTACGCCTTACCGGTGTCGTCGGCGACGGTGCGGAACGAGCTCGCCGAGCTCGAGGATCTGGGCCTCCTCACGCACCCGCACACCTCGGCCGGGCGCGTCCCGACCGACCTCGGCTACCGCTACTTCATCGAGAGCCTCATGCCGGATACCGCGCTTCAGCCCGCGGAGCAGCTCACCGTGAGCCACCAGTTCCAGCAGGCCCAGCGCGACAGCGCGCAGTGGCTGCGGCTCGCGGCATCGACGCTCGCGCGGCTGACGGCCGAGGCGTCGATCGTGACGCAGCCGGCGGGCACCAAGAGCGCATTGAAGCACGTCGAGGCGGTGCCGATCCACGACCGCCGGGTGCTCATCGTCGCCGTCCTCGACGGTGGCGCGGTCCGGCAGCAGCTCCTCGATCTCGATCAGCCCGCGACCGCCGATGAGCTCCGCGCCATCGGCCAACGTCTTACCCACACGAGGCACGCCGCGGACGCCGCGACGCTGGCCGACGCGGCGAACTCCGAGCACGGGGTCGCGCAGCAGATCGTGCGCGCGCTTGGCCGCATGCTCGCCGAGACCGAGGCCGCGCGCGCGAGCGAGGTGTACTACGACGGCATCCAGAACATCCTCGCCCAGCCGGAGTTCGGCGCGGGCGATCCGGCGCGGTTGCGCGAGATGGTCGCGCTGCTGGAGGATCGGACCCGGCTCGCCGAGCTCCTGCCGCCGGTCATCGGCGAGGGCGAGGTGCACGTGGCCATCGGCGCCGAGAACCGCGTCGAGCCGCTGCTCGACTGCAGCCTCGTGTTCGGCCGCTATGGCGGCACGAGCGGCGTCGTCGGGTATGTCGGGATCGTCGGGCCGCGACGCATGGATTACGCGCGGTCGATCGGCGCGGTCAGCTTCGTCGGCCGGCTCATGAGCGACCTTGTGCGCGTCGTCGGGGGGAACTAGCGATGGACGAACAGCAGCGCCGGGCGGAACAGCTGCTCGAGGAGCGCATGAAGTCGCGGAAGCCGAACGGGGCGACGGCGACCGAGTCGACCGAGCCGTCGGAGATCGAGGCGTCCACGGACGACGCCGAGGGCCCCGGCGACTACAAGGCCGACCTGCAGCGGATGGCCGCGGACTTCGCGAACTACCGCAAGCGCAACGAGGTGGAGCGCGCCGACTTCGCGAAGTTCGCGAAGGCCGATCTCATCACGAAGCTATTGGACGTCCTCGACGGGTACGACCGCGCGCTCGCGAGCGTGCCCGACGAGGTCAAGGGTCAGCCGTGGGTCGAGGGGATGTGGCTCGT
>DHJC01000076.1:0-91668 GCA_002404155.1 Chloroflexi bacterium UBA4730
GAGCGGAAGACGGGACTCGAACCCGCGACCCTCACCTTGGCAAGGTGATGCTCTACCAACTGAGCCACTTCCGCGTGACGCGAACACTGATTATAGCGAGCCGGACGCCTGCAAATCCGGGCCGCTACTCACCGCGGATCAACAGGATCGACGCCGTGAACCCGTGCAGGAAATTCTTCCCCGCCACGGGCCCGATCTCCCCCGCCGCGAAGAAGCCCGCGACCGGCACGTCGCCGAACGCGCGGCGCAGCGCGTTGATGTCGTGATCGGGTTGACCGAAGAGCGCTGACCCCCGGCCGTTGCACGAGAACAGCAGCGCACCCGCGATGTCGGTGGGCCGGGCCGTTCGCTCACGCTCGAGCACGACGCGCAGGTCTTCGCGCGCCGACTCGGCATCGCGGACCTGGAACTGCACCGTGCGGCCGACCTCAACGAGGTCGCTGATGGCGATCGCGCCCGAATCGCGGTCGACCCCGACGACGTTGCGGATGAGGAAGTCGCCGCGCCCGAGCTCGGGCTTCGTCTCGGTGATGGCGCTGCCCACGTGCAGGCCGCGGCGGATGAGGAGCTGATCCCGTTCGCTCGCCTCCGCGTAGAGCTCCTCGATGCGCATCATCGCCGGCAATCCTCCGAGCTCGAAGAGGACGTTCTGCTCGGCACGCGTCACGGCATACGTCTGCCCGACCGGGCGGCACCCCTGCGACACGACCGTGCTCATCCCGCCGCCGGTGAGGATGGCGCCGACTGCGCCGTCGCGAAGGATCTCGTCATTGAAGAACAACGAGTTGCGTCCGGCCTCCAGGCCACCCGACGCCATGCCTCCGACGATCGGCAGGCCGGCGGCCGAGTCGTTCAGATGGTCCAAGAGGACATCGGCAGGGAACGAGAACGGATCCGCGAGCATGATGATGACGGGCTGCTCGGCCGGCGAGGGCAGATCCTCGAGTCCTTCGACGATCGCGTGATCCCCCTCGCGCTGGAACGTCAGGCGGAACGGCTGCACGTCGATGCCTGGCAGGGACGCAGCCCACGCCGCAACGGCCGGAGCGTCCTCGATCTCGCGTCGCCCACCGATGACACCGCCGGCGGAACACCCGAGCACGGTCGCCCCTTCGACGCGGTCGCTCGCGATGTCGATGATCGCCCGCTGCACGTCCTCGTGCTGCGGCGACACGAACAGCAGCACCAGGTCGGCGGGCCGACCGCCCAGCGCGCCGAGCGCCGCGTTGAGCGCGGCGCGCGCGGCCTCACGACCATCCTCGTGCGTGGAAAGCCCGGCGCCGACCCGCGGACGCGTGCCCGTCGAAGTGGCCGTGCCGGTGCGATCGGTAGTCACGAAATGAGCGTACCGCGCGCGGAAAGCGCTGGCGGTGCTAGTTCGGGCGCAGGGGTAGGCGCACGACGCGGCCACGCGTTGCGACCGCGCGGGCGATGGCCCGGTCGTCGAGGAACGGCGCGCCGGCGGCCGCGCGCCACACGTGACCGAGGGTCTCGCCACTCGGGCAAAGCATCAGCGCGCCGCTGTGCACCGAGACGATCGGCGCGCTCGGGTCCGATTGATGTGTCTCACGCACGCACACGAAATCCACGAGGCGATCGTCGTTCATGGACCGCAGTCCAGCACGGCGTCGCGGTCGGCGCCTGCTCCGATCGGGGGAACAGCGACCGCGCGGCCGGATCCCACCTGTTCGGGGGACGGTCACCTCCCGCTCTAGCGAAGAACCATGTATCGCCGGTTCAAGTCCGCCCTCGGCAGAGATCAACGCGCCACAGATGGAGCCTGAATAGAAACCCTCGTAGCGCCTTGGCGTACGCACGTTTGGCACGACTCCGTCGACCCATGCCGCCACTATCGCGCGTGACGATCATCAAGAGACTTCGTGCAACGGCCTATACGAGGCTGGGCAGGCGCTCGCGGCGTGGCACGAAGGCGCTGGCGCAGGACGCTTGCTCGATTCGGATCGACCGAACCGGCATATAGCGCGGCCGGCATGAGCCAGCGCCGCGCTGAGTTGTTCGAAGGCACCTCCGCAGGCGTACCGGCGCGATACTGCGCAGTTGTGGCAAGTGGGAACGCGCCGAAGCGGCCCGGCAGGCGCGGACCGACGCGACCCTCGCGGCCGGCCTCGAGCGCGGAGCTAGAGCGCCCAAGCGACCTCGAGGCCACGCGGCAGGAGTTGCGCGAGGCGCTCGAGCAGCAGGCGGCGACGAGCGAGGTACTCAAGGTGATCAGCCGATCCGCCGCGGACCTGCAGCCGGTGTTCGATGCTGTCGTTCAGAACGCGAATCGGCTCTGCGCCGGCGACTACGCGTTCGTGTACATAGAAGTGGAGAACGGATTTCGCAACGTCGCTGCATCCGGCGGGTCGCCCGAGCTGGTCGAGATCAATCGGCGCGAACTACGGCACCGCGGTCGCGACAGTCTGGTCGGCCGCGTCGCGGTTGAGGAACGGGTCGTACAGATCCCCGACGTGCTCGAAGATCCGGAATACACGCTCCACGCGGTCCAGCGCGCCGGCGGCTTCCGCACGCTGCTTGGCGTGCCGATGAAACGGGGCGACGGAGCGCTCGTCGGCGTGATCGGCATTGCCCGCGACGAGGTGCGCCCATTCACACCGAGAGAGATCGAGCTCGTCGAGATCTTTGCCGACCAGGGCGCGATCGCGATCGAGAACGTCCGCCTGTTCAACGAGACGAAGGAGGCGCTCGAACGACAGATGGCGACGAGCGAGGTGCTCCGCGCGATCGATGCCGCCCGCGACGATGTGCGCCCGGTGCTCCAGACGATCGTCGAAGCCGCGATCCGCCTGTGCGGGGCCGACCACGCTGGCTTCTTCAGACGCGTCGGCGCGGACGTCCGCATGGAGGTGAGCGTCGGCGAATGGCACGGCGCCCCGATCGGGCAGCTTGTCCCCGCCGCCGGCTTCATGGCCCTCGCGTTCTCGGAGCGGCGCACGCAGCACGTTCCCGACGTGCTCGACCCGTCGGTGGCTAAGCGGTTTCCGGGCTTCCGGGCGTCAGGCCTCAAATGGAGCAGGTCGCGGCTCGTCGTCCCGGTGCTCACGGCCGGCGAGGCGATCGGCGTTATGCGGATCGGTCGCGCCGGCGCAGGTGGCTTCACGCCGCGCGAGATCGAGCTCGTCGAGTCGTTCGCCGCCCAGGCCGCGATCGCGATCGAGAACGTCCGCCTTTTCAACGAGACGAGGGAGGCGCTCGAGCGGCAGACCGCCCTCGCAGAAATCCTTCGAGTCATCGCACGGTCCCCGACCGATGTACAGCCCGTCCTCGACGCGATCGCCGAGAGCGCCGCTCGGTTCTGCGCTGCCGAGGATGTGTCCGTCGGACTGATGGAGGGGGAGATGTGGCGCATTCGCGCCCACCACGGTCCCGTCGAGATCACTCCGGACGTGATGACCTCGCAGATCGGGCCGACGTTCGTGTCGGGCCGGTCGATGATCGAGCGACGGACGATCCATGTCCCTGACCTGCGGGCCGAAGCGGACCAATACCCACGGACGGCGGCCGGCTCGCCGACGACGCGGGCGATCGTTGCGACACCGCTCCTAAGTGCTGCTGGGCCGATCGGGGCCCTGTTCCTTCGCAGGACCGAGGCGACCCCGTTCACGGACCGCCAGATCGAGCTCGCGGAGACCTTTGCTGCACAGGCCGTCATCGCCATCGAGAACGTGCGCCTGTTCAACGATACGAGGGAGGCACTCGAGCGCCAGACTGCGCTCGGCGAGATCCTTCGCGTCATTGCGGCCTCGCCGAGTGACATCACGCCGGTGCTCGACGCAATCGCCGAGAGCGCCGCCCGTTTCTGCGTCGCCGAGAACGTGTCGGTGATCATCAAGGGAGAGGACGGACTGCTCCACGTGCGAGCCCATGTCGGCCCGCTCAGCACCAACGTTCCGCCGTGGGTCGTCGATCGGACGACCGTGACCGGCCGTTCGATCGTGGACGCTCGAACGATCCAGATCCCCGATCTCCAGACCGCGGGCGATGAGTACCCCCTCGGTCGAGCCCAGGCGCTCGTACTGGACGAGCGCGCCACGATGGCCGCGCCCTTGATCCGAGACGGCCGAGGGATCGGCGCGCTACTCCTGCGCCGCGCGGAGGTACGGCCGTTCAGCGACAAGCAGGTCGAGCTCGTCAAGGTCTTCGCCGATCAGGCGGTCATCGCCATCGAGAACGTTCGGCTTATCAGTGAGATCCAGGCGAAGTCGGCCCAGCTGGAGGGCGCGAACCACGAGCTCGCCGCGGCTAGCCGGCACAAGAGCGAGTTCCTAGCGAACATGAGCCACGAGCTCCGGACGCCGCTCAACGCGATCATCGGCTTCTCCGATGTCCTCGAGCAGCGCCTGTTCGGCGAGCTGAACGAGCGCCAGGCCGACTACACCCGGGACATCGCGAGCTCCGGCCGCCATCTCCTGGACCTGGTGAACGAGATCCTCGACCTCTCCAAGGTCGAGGCCGGCCGGATGGAGCTCGAACCGAGCGAGTTCGCCCTGGCCGAGACGATCCGCGGGGCCCTCGCCTTCGTCCGGGAGCGGGCCGTCGGCCACCGGATCGCGCTCGGGGCGGATATCCCCCCCGACCTGGGGACCGTTGTCGCCGACGAGCGCAAGGTCCGCCAGGTCCTCCTCAACCTGCTGTCGAACGCGGTCAAGTTCACCCCCGACGGGGGCACGATCGACGTCCGCGCTTGGAGAACCCCGGCCGAGGTCCAGGTGTCGGTCCGCGACACCGGCATCGGCATCGCGCCTGCGGATCAGGCCAAGGTCTTCGACGAGTTCCAGCAGGTCGGCAAGCCCAGCGACCGCTCGCGCGAGGGGACCGGCCTCGGCCTCACCTTGGCGAAGCGCTTCATCGAGCTCCACGGCGGGCGGATCTGGATCGAGAGCGAGGTCGGCACGGGCACGACCTTCACGTTCGCGATCCCCGTGGATCGGGCTGGGGCCGCTCCGGACACAAACCCTTCAAACTCGCGTTGACCTGAATTGCTGTCAACGCTGCTGTCAGGACCGCCACGCGACGCGCGCGCTGCTCACGAAACGCCCGCAAGACGCTGTGCCGAGGGCCGGAGTTGAACCGGCGACACATGGTTCTTCAGACCATTGCTCTACCAGCTGAGCTACCTCGGCGGAGTCCCCATTTTACGGGCTGGGCCACCGGTCATGGACGACACATGGTTTTTGCAACTATCACTCGCGGCGAACTCGAGCGACAGCTTTATGCCCAGATCATCGAGGACGACAGATCTAGCGTCGGCACACGGCGGGCGAAACCATTGCTCTGCCCAGCCTATGTGCTCGCATTTAGCGAGCGTCAGTGGCGGACCCGGAGCGTGACAGGAAAGGTTCCCTGGTGTCGGGGGGCTAACGGCCACCCGCAGGTCGCGGCAGGTAGTCAGACTCTCAGTTGCCGCGCGCTACCTCGGTCGCGTTCAAGATGCGGCCTCGACGCCGACGGGCTCCGTTCTCGAGCCGTGCCGTACGCAGTGCGACGCGCGATCTAGCGGACGTCGTCGCAGCTCGTACGATCGTGCGGCATGGCCACCATCCACCAGCGCCACTTGGGCTGGGACAACTCGGTCAAGCCCGTGGCGGAGATCGAGAGCGGCGCCGAGCTTGAGTTCGAGGTCGCCGACGCGTCCGGCGGCCAGCTCGACGAGAGGTCGCGCGCCGACGCCCTCACCACGCTCGACTTCGCCAAGATCAATCCGGTCACCGGTCCCGTGTTCGTGAAGGGAGCAAAGCCCGGCGACGTCCTCGGCGTGGAGATCCTTTCGCTGTCGCTCTCTGGCTGGGGCTGGACCGGGATCATCCCCGGCTTCGGATTGCTCGCGGACGAGTTCCCCGATCCGTGGCTACAGATTTGGAAGGTGCAGGACAATGTCGCCACAGGCATCCCGGGCGCGCGGATCGCAGCGCGTCCGTTCCCCGGGACGATCGGCGTCGCTCTGGCCGAGCCGGGCGTCCACAGCATCGTCCCGCCGCGCCAGAACGGCGGGAATATGGACATCAAGCACCTCACGCGCGGCGCGCGACTCCTGCTCCCGGTCTGGGTCGAGGGCGCGTTGTTCTCGATCGGCGACACGCACGTGGCGCAGGGCGACGGCGAGGTGTGCGGCACGGCGATCGAGTCGCCGATGACCGTGGCGCTGCGTTTCGAGATCCTGCGGGACCGCTCCATCGGTGAGCCCGAGTACACGCTCCCGGCTGGCGTGAGCGCGTCGCCCAACAGCGGCGGGTACCACGTCACGACCGGGTTCTCGGAAGACCTGCGCGAGGCGGCGCGCAAGGCGACGCGTGCGATGATCGCGTTCCTCGCATCGCGCTACGAGCTGTCGCGGCCGCAGGCCTACGCGCTCGCGAGCGTGTGCGTCGACCTGCGCATCAGCGAGGTCGTCGACGTGCCGAACTGGCTCGTCTCGGCGTTCTTCCCCCTATTCGCGATGCCGCGGTCTCGATAGAAGTTGGGCATCACATCCGTGGCGAAAAGCCTCATCAAGGATCGGCGCATGTGTACGTGGTCCGCTCGCGTCAGGTCATCCGCGCTGTCGGCCATGCGGACGAGCTTCTCGCCGGGCTCGGGCTAGACGGCGACGGCGTCGCGCTCGGAGACGTAAGCGAGCCTGACTCCAAGCGCGTGGCCGAGATTGGCGAGCGTGTCCTCGGTGGGGTTGCCCATCCCGCGCTCGATCTTGCTGATCTCGCTCTGGTCGATGCCGGTCTTCGCCTGGAGCTCTTCCTGACTCATCCCTCGGTGGGCGCGAAGCATCGCGATCTGACCGCCAAGGTAGTAGCGATGCTGCAGGCGCTCGAACTGCGCGACAGCCTCGGGCCCCTCGGCCTTGGCCTCGACCTCGAGATCCTTCATGAAGTCGGCGAATGTGGTCTTCTTCATGGTTGTGGAGTATGTGATAGAACCCATATTTGGCAAAACCCCACTTTCGGGTTCTGCACTCGGTCAGCCGCTTGCGTGCCAGCTTGATCTCCTTGTCGCCTCTGTGGTCGCTGGCTCCGCGGCCTTGTCGTAGCTGGCCAGGAGGAGGACCAAGCGATTGCCGTGCGCGTGGCCGAAGTCCCGGAGGAGGATCTCACCCTCATCGTCCTCGTCGTCGGGAGCCTTGTCGGCGTGCTTGGCGATGAGCTCGTCGGAGTCGTTGCCGAGCCGAAACTCGAAGAGCCCGCCGCCGAGCTGCTTGCCGTACTCCGTTCGGCACACATCGACGCCGTAGCGCTGCAGCACCTCGCTCATCGCGGCGCCGATCGCGCGGCGCTGGTACGGATTGAGCTCGTTCTTGATTCAGTCGAGCACCGGCATTCGGCCGGTGTCCGAATCGTCGTAGAACTCCAGCTCAAATGCTCTCGGGGGCGGTGTCATAGGAACGCGAGCACCCCGGCGATCGTCATTGGCTCAGTCTCCTGATGATCCGATTGGACGCCGCCCGCCAGTGGATCGGTAGCGACCCTCGGGCTGATCGATCCAGATGACGACCAACCAGCGGCCGGCCACGGTCCGCCCGACCACCTGGTAAGCCTGGCGGTGGCTGAGGTACACCTCAACTCGATTCGGATCGGTGAGGACCTCTCGACGTCCTTTGCTGAGATCGCTCGCTCCGGATGGTCGGCGCCGATTGGTTTGCGATTCGCACTGTCCCATGACGACCGGCCGATCGTCCATCCAGAAAGTACGCTCTGAGCGCCGTCACAACGCTGCGAGCGCGCGAGGGGTCTGGGTGGGACGCCCGTCGCCCTCAGGGCATTGCGGCCAGCTGACGAGAGGCCATCATAGGAGGCGGCCATGGAGACGGAGCGCGTGCGTTTGCGCATCGGCGACATGGGTAAGGCTGTGCTCATCACCGGGCAGGTCTACCAAGACCCGAAAGATGCGCTCAACGAGTTCGTCTCAAACGCCGCGGACGAGTATGCGCAATCAGGCCGTCGCGGCGGGCGGATCCGCATCGTGCTGCAGCGCCGAGGTCGGCATGCCGTGATCGCCGTGGAGGACTCGGGCCGGGGGATGACTGCTGACCGGCTCCGTGAGGTGGCCAGGAATCTATTTCGCTCGACCAAGGCGGGCGATCGCCGGACCGTCGGAGAGAAGGCCATCGGCATCCTCGCGTTCCAGCAGCTTGGTAGTCGCTGCGACATCGTGACTCGCCCCGAAACCGCAGCCCAGACGCTGGCGCTTCGCCTCCAGCGGGGGAAGCCCGTCGCCGAGCTAGACCCCGACGAACGACGCCGACCGCGCCAGACGCCGGGGACGATCGTATACATCGGTGACCTCGATCCGGATGCGCTGCGGGTACTCACGCTCCGCAGACTCGTGGACTATCTTCGTCGGCGCAGGGGCGTTGCCGTAGCTCGCGGGGATTATCAGATCGAAGTCGTCGAGGGCCGTCGGTCAGAGATCGTCACTCCGGAAGAGCCCGACGGCATCCGGATCGACGTTCCGGCCCACCAGACGGCGTGGGGACGGATCGAGTTCGCGCTCTACGTTGCCCCGCAACCGAACCGGCATCGGCGCGTGGCCGTCGTCGGGGCCGGAGGCACCACGATCCTCGATGACCTGGCCGAAATCGAAGAGTTCGACGGCCCCCCATGGTCAAGCGACCAGGTCTCAGGACGCATCGCGTTCGAGGCGCTCGAGCAGACGACTGGCCGGCGCGCGGTCCTGCGGGATCGTGCGGCGTTTCCGGCCTTCCTGGCCGCCGTCCGCTCGATCGAGCCTCGAGTGCTGCACACGATCGAACAGGTGGCGCGCGAGGTGGATCTTTCGGTCACCGAACGCCTCAACGAGGCAGTCCGCCGGATCTTCGGACGCGTCTTGAAGGAGCTCTCGGACCTCGAGAACCCCATGCGCACGGCCACGGGCAGCGAACCCGGTGAGGGCGCGACACTGGACTTGAGCACCGATGATCGCGCATGGCGACCCATCGCTACGACGGCACCTCTGACCGAACCTAAGCCGCTGACGGTTGATGCAATCGTCCCGAAGCCCAGCGCGCCGGAGGCGATGCCGGCGCACGCTCCGCCACGCGCGACCCCCGCAGCAGGCCGGACCAAGCCCCTTCCGAGCATCGCCGCAGATCCTTCGCCCGACGGCCTCCGAAGCCGGTTCGACGATGCTGCGGGCCTCGTCTACTACAACGATCGCCATCCTGACTACCTGCTGGTCAAGGCAGAGGAAGCGGCACTCCTCGAGTACCTGGCGACACTCGTGGCCAAGGAGTACGTCGTCTTTAACAACCCGCGGGCCGCGCCGGGCGACCTCGCGGAAGAGATGGTTCGAATGCTCGTGCGGGTCCGCCGACACCTTCCCCGCGGGCGCTGAATCCTCCAGTGCGCGGCGTCGGCTGTTCGTTCACGCCGACCTCATTCGATCGGCCTCGCAACGAGCCAATGATCTCCGCCAGACGCATGAGCGAGCACAGGTACGTCAAGGTGTCGTTCGATGCCGTAGTTGAGACCCGGGCGGCGGCCATGAGTTCGGCGAGCCAGGCTTCCAAGTTCCCGGTCCTCTTGATACGTGTGCCGCATCCAGCGGCGGTCCTGGTCACCTCGTGCCCGTACCCCGTCCCGATCTCGTCGATGGGGCGGCAAGCTAGCCGCGCCGGCGAGTCTATGAAACCGGCTCGAACTACATCTCGGCGATCGCCGGCGTCGCACCCGCGGGATGCGCGAGATTGAGAGGTCGGTCCGCCGGCTACGGCCTTCCCGACACGAGGCTGTGCGCGCGCCGAGCAGGACGCGGGTCTTCGTACTCCGCGTGACGCAGCGCGCGATCCGCCCCCGCCTCGACCAACGTCCGCAGGCGCGGCGAGGGGCTGCGAGCGATCCATTGCCGGAGATCCTTCTCCGAGAAGTCCGCCGGCAGGTCCAGCTCAGGAAGGCGCCGGTCGGGGTGGCCGCTGGCGGCTGCGACGTAGAAGTAGTCGAAGAGGGCCTTCTCGACGGTCGCCATCGCAACGCCGTTGTGATCCTCGAAGCCACCGAAGAGCTCAGGGGGCAGGCGGTGGATCACGTACGTGCCGAGCGTCGTCCGCACGCGGCGCGGCCTCCCGAGGGAGGCGATCGTCGTCTCACGCGGGATCTGGTCGATCGCACCATGTGTCGCCAGCGCCGACTGGAAGGAGACGTATGCAGGCAACGGGCGCGTCAGGTCGGCGATGACCGCGCGGGGATCGCCGCTCGCACCGTCAAGCGCCCAAATGCCTTGACGGACGCGGCGCAGCAGACCCCGACGCTCCAACGTCCGCAGTGTGCGGCTCGCGGAGCTCTCGGACACGCGGAGGGCAGCCGCAGCCTCGCCGGTCGTGATCACCGGTGCGCGGAGACTCCGCAGTGTTGCGTATGCAGTCGCGGTGCTCATACCGTGCGTCCCTCCAATTCCTTCAGTCGCTGCTCTAGCTGCGAGGCAACCGACCGTTGCATGTCATCCCACGCCTGCTCGGTTCCGTAGATGGGTTCGACCTCTTCCTCGAGATAGTCCACGACGAGCGTGTGGTACTCCGCGTAGGTCAGCTCCGACACGCGAGTGAGCGCCTCTCGGATCGCACCCGGGTCGAGCTGCGCTTCTTGAAGCTCGCGCGGATACGTGCGGAACAGGTGATCGAGGTCGAACACATCACGCGGCTGCGTCTCGCTTCGCTCGGCAAGTGCACCGACCTTCTGCTCGATCGCATGAACGGGCGGGTAGTGGTTCACCATGACGGCGCGGCTACCCAGGCGGCGAGCCAGATCCTCATCGCAGCGTTCGATGACCGGCGTCGCGTTCGTCCCCCGCCCCGAGAACTCGATCCTGGTCGCCGCATCCTCCATACCCGGCGCGGCGAGCGCAAGCTTCCACCGCTTGACCGTGTCCGTGTCCTTGGTCCGATGCGGATCCACGAGTCGGATGCCACGCGTCTGCAGGAGTAAGGCGAGCGTGCGCGATTTGAAGATCGCGTCGACACGATCCCCAAACCGACCGAAGTCCTGGCCGAGGAAGTCGAGGTCAAGGTCACGGGACCGGCGCTTGCTGCGCAGGCACAGGCGGAGGTTTCCGCCACCTTTGAGCGCGAACTCCGCCGGCCGCAGCTCAGCAAGGCCGACCTCGAGGAAGGCAAAGTGAAACGCCTCGATCGTCCGGCCGGCCTTGCGGTCTTGCGACTCGGCCGGCTGGATCAGATCGTCGGAGCTGGTCGTGCGCTCGCCTTTACTCATGCCGTAAGAGTGCCATAAGTTGACCATAACAGTCAAGTCGTTGCACTCTTAAATTAGAACCTGGAGCGTGGCGACCAGGGGCTGTCGGGTCCTCGTGTACCCCGTGTACCCGGGGAAGGGCGCGTAGGCACGGGCTGACTCGCGACGGTCGATCGCGCGATGTCGAAGAGCTCCCCGCCGCACCTTTCAGACGATTGTGCACTGAGACCATTCGCTCTTAAGGCGAGAATTCGGTGTCGGTCGCGAATTTCGGAGCAAACATGGGTATCGAGCCGGCCCGCGATTCTTCAGACCATTGCTCTACCAGCTGAGCTACCTCGGCAGAATCACGCCTGCGCATCTTGTCGCTGCCGAGAGCGGTGAAGGAGCTCCTGCGGCCTGATTCTACCGGGCGGGAGCGGTTGCTGAGGAAGGGCTGCCGGTGCGATCCATCGGCTTGCGCTTCTTGACGTCGGGGTTCTTCGCGCGTCGTCTCGCGTTCTTGAGTCGTGCTCGTGATCCTGTACGTCGCGACATAGTGTCTCCTCTCGGATCCGGACCTAAGGATGCGCCATCCGGTCCCCCATTGCTAGGGCGCGAAGACATCACTCCCGCCACCTGCGACTTCAGGCCCTCGTGCACGTCGCCAGCCGACGACCCATGACCGTACCGTCATCCCGAGCCGAGCGGCGAGCGTGAGGACGAGCGGGGCGATCACGAACGCGGCGAGGGCGTACGCGGCGCCGATCAAGAGATCGATGACGTAGTGCTCGCCGAGATACACGGCCGCAAGCCACGCGGCGAGCACGTACGGCAGCAGCAGCAGCCCGCGGCGACCGAAGACACGTACGGCGAACAGCAGCACCAACATCGGGTATGCGGCGTGGAGGGACGGGATCGCAGCGACGGCGTTCGCGTCGAGATCGTGATAGATCGTCGGCAGGTCGAACCGGACGGGCATGTACACGAGCATCCGGTCGAGCACGCGCGTGACGCCGTCGATCGCACCCGACTGCGAGGCCAGCCACGGCGGCGCGGCCGGGAACGCGACATACGTGATCCATGCGCCGTAGGACAGCAGCGTGAGCGCCGCGACGAATCGGCCGAAGTCCTCGCGCCGGCGGAGCCAGACGATGGTCGCGAAGCCGAGCGGCATGACGAAGTGGATGAAGTACACGGCGGTCGCTGCGGCGTCGTACCACTGCGGGGTCGGCTTGAGGAACAGCGCCTGCAACCCGGCGGACGGGACGACCCCGAACAGCGCCGAGTCCGCGTGGATCTGCTCGAACACGTGGACCCGTGGATCCAGATTGTCTGCGAATCCGCGCATGTAGTCATACGAGATCAGCAGGAACATGAACGGTAGCCAATCCAAAAGCAGCCGACGGGCGCGGCCGATGGCGAGGCTGCCGATGAGCAGGAGGGCGACCCAGCGGTCCGGCAGGATCTCGACGCCTTGGACGAGCATCACGATCGTGGCGATCCCCATGTACGCCACGAACACGCCTGTCGCGAGCGGTCCGGCCCCCTCCACGCGCTCGACATACCGGTGGACCGGTGAAAAGGGTTCACGCAGCAGGCGTGCCCCATCATCGTGTAGTGCGGCTCCGCTGGGACGCGTCTCCGTGGCTCTTGGTCGGCGTGCCGATCCTCGCGGCGCCGGCGGCGGCGCTCTGGCTGACCGCGGTGCTCCAGTTCGCCGGCCTCGGCCGGCCGCTCGATGCGCTCGTCGCATCCCTCGGCCCGCTCGCCGGCGCGGACCCGTCGTTCGGCCCGCGACTCATCGCCCTTGTCGTGTTCTTCGGGCTGCCCGCGGTCGCCTTCGCGCTCGCGTTCTTCGCGTTCTTCGGCGGCGAGCTCGTGATCGAAGACTGGACGATCGACGCCCGTCTTCGACTACCGAGACCGCCGTGGCGCATCGTGGACCTGATCGCGGCCGCGCTCCTGCTGTGCACCGCGCTCCTCGCGCTCGCGGTCGCGGCGCACGGGATCACCGACTAGGTGAGGTTCAAGTAGGCGCCGACGAAGCCCCTTATCGAGCGAGCGTGCTGGCCAGCGGGATGCCATCCGCCCAGTAGCTTCCGGTGGATCCGGAGGGCAGCAGATCGAAGGTCGTTCCGGCGCCATACGCGACGCGGTCCGCGCTGACGACCGCCGCGCCGTCGACGATCTCTCCCACGCCGATCGCGCCGAGCAGCCGGCCATCCGCGAGCGGGTGCCCGGGCGACGCGTGCAGCTCGCGGCCGTCGCTGAGGACGAGATCGACGACCGTGTGATCCGCGGGTGCGGTCATGCTGGCGCTGAGCGTGACGACGCCGGCTACGCGTGCGCCACGCGCGTCCATGGTCCAGACGGTCATGCCCTCGCGCAGATCCTCGACCGCGACCGGGCCGTTGGGCGTCGCGATCCGTGTGCCGCGCGCCAGACAGATCGGGCACGGCGGCGGACCGCTGGCGGTCTGTGACGCAACCGCGATCTGGCCACGCTGATCGACGGTGCCGTCGACGAGCGAGCCGGTCTTCTGGTCCGGGGTGAAGCGCGCCGTGAAGTGATACGCGGTGCCAGCGGGATCGAGGTGGAGCGCGCCGAGCATCTTCCAGTCGGCGTAGATCGCCACCTTCTGCGCGTGCGTGTAGCTCGCGCTCGGCGCGTAGCCCAGATGCGCGACGATCGCGCTGAAGGTCACAGCGTCCGCCTGGACCTCGGGGAAGCGGGACTCAGCGAGTGTGTCCTGATCACTGCGCGCGACCGGGTAGAAGTCCGGATCGCAGTACCAGAGCCGGCCGAAGCGATCGACGAGGCGGTACTTCAACTGCGCGAGGGTGAGCGCGCCTGACGCGGCCGGCGTGATCGTCGGCGACGGCGTGACCGGCTGGATCGTCGCCGCGATCGCGGTGGCCGATGCGATCGGCTGCGGCGAAGGGCTGCCTGGCGCACCCACATCCGAGCCGAGCCGGTCGCCGCACGCGGCGGCAAGGATGACGAGCACGGCGAGACACGCGAGCCTGCGCATATGAGTGGAACGCCCGGCACGCCGGAAAGTTCCGCGAACGCCCCGCCTATCCTCTTCGCGGGGCCTTAGCTCAGCGGTCAGAGCGGCTGCTTTACACGCAGCGGGTCGGAGGTTCGAGTCCCCCAGGCCCCACTCGAATCGCGTTGGAGGCGCCGATGGCCGTGCTCCCGAGCTGGCTCACCGCGACGCTCGCGAGCGACGCGACACAGGGTCGGGGCGTCGTTCAGCCCGGCTTGCGTCCGCTCGATCCCGCGTGGCGCATCGCGGCGCCGGCGCTCGTGATCCAGGCGAGCCCCGACGACAACCAGGCCGTCGTGACGGCGCTCCAAGCGTCGCCGCCGGCCGGCGTGGTGCTCGTGGTGAGCGGGCACGCGACATCGCGTACGGCGACGATCGGCGACATCATGGCCGCGGACTTCGCGGCCCACGGCGTCGTCGGCCTGATCACAGATGGACTCGTACGCGACGCATCAGAGATCCGGAAGCTCGGCTTCCCGGTGTGGTGCCGCGGGACGACGCCGACCGCACCGAACAAGGCAGCGCCGGGCCGCGTCGGCGGCAGCGTCGACCTCGGCGGCGCCGTCGTCCGCGACGGCGACATCGTGATCGCCGATGACGATGGCATCGTCATCTGGCCGCGCGAGGACATCGAGGGGCTCGTCGCGAAGGCGGACGCGCGACGGAGGTCCGATGCGGAGCGGCTCGCGAAGATCCGGGCGCGCTAGCTCACGAGCATCCAGGGCATCGGCGGCAACGGGAAGAGGCGCACGTTGCGGCCAGCGAGGATGAGCGCGTCCGCGAAACCCTCGAGCCGGCCGAGCTGGGTCGCGAAGTAGTCGAGGCGCTCCACGCCGCGCGCGTCCAGATCGGCCTGCTCGCTGCCGCGCCGTGCCATCAGCTGCCACAGCTCGAAGTAATCACGCGAGAGGTCGTCTGCGTGGACGGTCAGCTGCGCCTCGTAGCGGCAGCGAGCCAGGCGGACGCTGGCAGTCTCGAAGGTGGTGAGCCGGCCGAGCGCGGCGAGAAAGTCGGCGCGCAGCCGGATGACCTCGTCACTGCCAGTGGCCGCGCGCGATCGGCGATACGCGCGCCCGCGGGCCTTGGCCTGCACCGAGAGCTCCCGGTGGCGCTCGTCGATGCGCTGGCGGAAGCGCTCGCTGCGGACGGCGGTGGTCGTCCAGACGACCGGCGCACGGGGCGGCATGTCCTGGCGATTATCCTGCCGCACGCAACGTGAACAAGACTGTTCATGACGGACGGGACATGAGAAAATGAATGAGCCTGACCTCGCGCGGTCCCTCCTCCAGTCCGCCCAGACCATCGCCGTCGTCGGCTACTCCGCCCGTCCCGATCGACCGAGCAACTCCGTGTCCGCATACCTCCGTCGCAACGGGTACCGGATCATCCCGGTGAATCCGCAGCTACGCGGCGCGACGATCGAGGGCGAGCGGGCGTACGACCGGCTCGTCGACATCCGGCCCGCGGAGCAGATCGACCTCATCGACGTCTTCCGCCGGGGCGAGTTCCTCGACGACGTCGTGGACGACGCGCTCGCGAGCGGCATGAGCGCGATCTGGTTCCAGCTCGGGCTCGGCAACGTCGACGCCGCGCGGCGCGCGGAGTCGATGGGAATGCGAGTCGTCTGGGATCGTTGCACCGCCATCGAGCACCGCCAGCTGCGCGTGGAGCGTTAGCTCACCAGCGGCTGCGTGGCGTGAGCGCGACCTCTTTCGTGACGTCTTCCCCGCTCACGACGCGCGACCAGAACGGGTCGACCTCGAAGCGCGCGTTCGCGACACGCAACGTCGCGATGAGCCCGGCGAAATCGCGCAGCCGGTACGGCTTCGTGTTCACCTTCACCGTCGACGCGCGCCCGTGCGCGACGAAGTGCGGCGCCGACACGCCTGAGTGCGCACCGGGATAGCGCTTCGCGTCGATGCGCTGGAGCGAGCCGATGGGGACGCTCTCGCGATGCGCGCCGAAGAATGTACGAAACACGAGCTCGTATCCGTCGATCCGGAGCTCCGTGAAATAGGCGTAGTTGAGGACGACGAGCGCGTTGAGCGCGAGTAGCCCGATGCCGATGCCGGCCATGACACCGTCGTGACCGGCGACCCCGAAGACGAGCACCGCGATGCCCGCGAGCGGGAAGAACGTGTACGACGGCCAGAGGAGCAGCAGATCGGGGCGGACGCTCGTCACCGGTCGAGTCTAGGTGTCCCGGTCGCCCACCGGCCCGATGGCGAGGCGCCGGTCCACGTCCGCGAGTGCCGCACGGATGGGTGCCGATCGCGCCGCGCGCTCGTCGTCCTCGACGAGCAGGTTCGGATCCTCGCACTCGGCCAGGCGCGCGACGTAGAACTCATGCAATCCAGCGAGCGCCTCGCGGATCGGCAGCGGCCGGTACGACGCGCCCGTCGTCTCGCAGCCGATGCGGTACTCGAGCTCCGTCGGGCGGTAACAGCCGCGACAGACGAAGAGGCGCGCCTCGGCGCCGTTGTTGAGGACCCGCGCCGGGTGCGCGTCCGCGGCGATGTCCTCCGCTCGGCAGCGCGGGCAACGGGTGACGCGCATCCGCGCATTGTCGCTGGCCCGACGCGTGCTTCGCTGGTTGCTCGATGACGGAAGCACTCGGCAAGCGAGCGGAGGCCGCCGCGGCGGCTGAGGAGCGCGACGACGAGGCCGTCCAGCGCGGGTCCTCGTTCAAAGCCTGGTTCGGCGAGGTGGCGACCAAGGTCTCGAACGCGACGGGTTCCGTTTGGACGTTCGCGCTCGCGATCGCCGTGATCGCGGGGTGGGCCATCAGCGGACCGGTGTTCGGATTCTCCGATACGTGGCAGCTCGTCGCGAACACGTTCACGACGCTGGTCACCTTCCTGATGGTCTTCCTCATCCAGAACACCCAGAACCGCGATGCGGAGGCGACGCAGCTCAAGCTCGACGAGCTCATCCGCTCGATCGGCGACGCCCGCAACCAGTTCATCGGCGCCGAATCGGAGCCCGAGGAGCGCATCAAGCGCGAGACAAAGGAAGTCGAGGCGGAGAAGGACAAGCCGGCGTCGCCCGCGGCCGCCGACCGACAGGTCGATCCGCCATCGCGCAACGGGAAGCCGCACAACGGGGAGCCGGCAGGGCAGCGGTAGCCACCCCGCGTAGCCGTTTGGTCCCCTTGCCACGACGCTCGGTATCAGGGCATATGGACGTGTGCCACCGGGCGAGGGCAAAGGATGGGCGAAGGGTCGTAGCGCGACGGACGACCCGCGGGTCACGCGTGCCGCAGCGGCCCACCGCGGGATGCAGTACGTGTCGCGGTTGTCACCGGAACAGGACCCGATCGGCGCCTCTCGCTCAGCCGGAGTGGAGCCCCCGCCTCGCATACGCAGTCGGCTTGATCGCGACGGACGGCGGGATCTCGCGAGGTCGCAACCTCGGATTTCCCAGCGCCGACCGCGAGCTCGTCGTGCATCTTCTCAAATGCTTGGGCAAGACGAACAAGATCCGTCGCGAACGTACGCTCGCTGGCGGGACCTACTACCGGACCCAGATCGGCGACGCCGCGTTCTGCCGGTGGCTCATGACGATCGGGATCGGCGAGCGGAAGAGCCTGACGATCGGGCCGATCGCCATTCCGGATGAGCATCTTCTGACGCTCGCTCGGGGACTTCTCGACGGCGACGGCTCCATCCTCAACAAACGAGCTCGTGCGGACGTGGGACGCCGTGACGACTACTACTGGGAGTACCTGCAGACGAGGTTCGTCTGCGGGAGTCGTCCGCATCTCGAATGGCTCAGGGAGCGACTCAAGATGTCACTCGGCATCGATGGGCTGATCATCACGCGCACGGCTCGCGGACGGAGACACGCGTGCTATACGCTGCGATACGGTAAGTTGGCTAGCCATCGACTCCTGCCCGCGCTGTATCGCGACAGGACCGCACCCCGGCTCGGGCGCAAGTGGCGAGTATGGGCGCGATATGTGAGCCGACATCCCGGGGTCGTGCGTGGATAAAATGGACTTCGCGGCCCAGGTGGTGAAACGGTAAACACAACAGTCTGAGGGGCTGTCGCCCGAAAGGGTTTGCGGGTTCAATTCCCGCCCTGGGCACCGATCAGCGCATCACAGCACGCGCTTCGCCCATTTCCCGCTCCTGAATCGCATCGCGAGGATGCACGCGCGCACGCAGTAGTCCACGAGCACCGCGAGCCAGATCCCAGCGAGCCCGAGGCCGAGCGGGAACGCGAACAGCACCGCGAGCGGCAAACGCACGACGAACCAGTTCACGATCGTGGTCGCGAGGGTGAACCGCGTATCGCCGGAGCCACGCAGCGCGCCGCCCATCGTGAAGTTCACGGCCTGCGCGGGCTGTGCGAAGCCGATGACGATCAGCGCGCCGACACCGGCCGTGATCATCCCTCGATCGTTGGTGAAGATGCCGAGGAAGAAGCTTGGGAAGAGCGCGAGGATCGCGCCGGCGGCGGTCGTCCAGAGGATCGCCATCCGCGTCGACGCCCACCCGGACCGCATCGCGCGCTGCGGATCGCGCATCCCCAGCGATTGGCCGACCAACGCGGCAGACGCCGCGGAAAATCCGACACACGGGAGGAACGACAGCGACTCGAGCTGCCCGACGAGCTGATGCGCGGCGTATGCCTCGGTGCCGAGGCGGAACGCGAGGAACCCGAGCGCGAGGATCCCGATGCTGAACAGGAACGATTCACCCGCCGAGTAGCCACTGATCGACGCGAGCGAGCGCATCGTGGTCCGCTCCAGGCGCCACGTGCCGCCGGCGATCCGCACGCCGGCGATGCCGCGCCAGAGGAGCGCGATCGTGCCGGCGCAGAACAGCACGCTCACGACGATCTGCGCGTACGCCGCGCCCATGATCCCGAGGCCCGCGACCGTCACGAGCAGGTACGTCGCCGGGACGGTGAGCGCCGATCCGCCGGCTGACAGCCACATCGGCGTCCGCGTGTCGCCGGCGGCGCGCATCGCCGAGACACCGATGATCGAGATGGTCTGGAAGACGTTCAGTCCGCCAACGAACGCGAGGTACGGCGCGCCGGCGGACGCAACGGCGTCATCGGCGCCGATGAGGCCGAGCAGACCCTTGGCGAAGATGGCGAACAGCGCGCCGGTGACGATCCCGAGGACCGCACCGAGGACGAGGGACTGCCGCACGACGCTTGACGCGGCCTCGGCCCGCCGCTCCCCCATCCGCCGGCTGACGAGCGCGACCGTTCCGATGGAGAGCGCGTTGAATACCGGGAAGAGCAGGAAGGTGAACTGAAGGGACGCTCCGACAGCGGCGGTCGAAACGGCGCCGAGATGCCCGATGAATGCGATCACGACGGTCTGTCCGCTCGCGCGGATGAGCTGCTCGATGATGCCGGGCCAGGCCAGCTGGAACGCCGCGCGACCCGGGCTAAGGAGCGCGAGCTGGGCCGCCCGGGTCAATGGCTGCGCCTCGTCGACGCCTTCGACGGCCTCCGCTTCGGTCACGCGACCGTGATGCCGCGGCCCCTGGTCGCTTCGCCGATCTTCCACGCGCGGACGCCATGGACCTCGCGCGCGCGATCCCAGGCCGCCGCGTGCGCCGCCGGGACGCCGAGCAGCAGGCCGCCGGACGTCTGCGGATCGAGCAACAGCCGACGCGTCGAGTCATCGATGCCATCGGCGAACCGGACGTGGCCCTCGCCGACGTAGTAAGCGGTGTTGCGCTCGAGGCCGCCGAAGCTCACCCCGCGTTCCGCGTGCGCGCGTGCACCGGGCAGCAGCGGGACGGCCGAGGACTCGAGGCGCACGCCGATCCCGGACCGCACGGCCATCTCGTTCGCGTGACCGACAAGGCCGAACCCGGTGATGTCCGTCCCGGCGTGCAGCCCGGCCTCGGATGCGGCGCGCGCGGCGTCGCGATTGAGCGCGACCATCGAGGCGACGGCGGAGGCGAGATCCTCGGGGCTGCAGTCCCCGTTCTTGTGCGCCGTCGTGAGGACGCCGGTGCCGATGGGCTTCGTGAGCCAGAGGGCGTCGCCGGGCGCGAGCGGGCCCTTGCGCACGATGCGGTCGGGGTGGACGCGACCGGTGACCGCCAGCCCGAACTTTGGCTCCTTGTCGATGACGGTGTGGCCGCCCGCGATCACGCCGCCGCCCTCCGCGAGCTTGTCGACCGCCCCGGCCATCAGCCGCTCGAGCAGGTCGAACGAGAGATCCTCGGGCCACGCGACGACGTTGAGCGCGAAGAGGACCTCTCCGCCCATCGCGTAGACGTCGGACATCGCGTTCGCGGCGGCGATCGCCCCTGCCGCATACGCGTCGTCGACGATCGGCGGGAAGAAATCGACGGTCTCGACGATCGCGAGCTCGTCGGCAACGCGATAGACCGCCGCGTCATCGGACGACTTCAGTCCGACGAGCAGCTCAGCGGGGTCGGGCTGCGCGGCGAGGGGGCGCAGGACCTGCGCCAGTGGGCCGGGGCCCAGCTTCGCGCCTCAGCCGGCGCAGGACGACAAGCTGGTGAGCCTGATCTCCTGACGAGTGAACACGCGATGAGGATAGCCGCGGGCCTCGGCTCGAAGAATGGATCAGAGACCGGTCGTGGCCCGCGGGAAATCCGATGGGAAAGGTCTGAGTTAGCGCGCCTCGCGCTTGGTCGCTACTTACCGGTGTTGACGTATTGGATGCAGTCGCCCTGGTTCTTGAACGTTGAGTCATCGGCTCGGGTCATGGTGACCCAGCCGCCCTTCTTGCACTCATCCTTGCCCGTGGTGACAGCGACCGCTGCACCAAGGTGCACATTGTCCACGGTCCAGAAGCCGGCATCGTCCGCGATGATGAACGGCACCGAGCTGCTGACCGTCCAGGTCGGGTTCGCCGCCACGAACGCTGCCCAGTTCGCGTAGCCAGCACCGGGCCCGCCCGTGTAGAAGATCGTGCACGTGGTGTCGTGCAGCGGATCCACCAGGCCCGCGCCGTCGTTGGAGTAGAAGGCGCCGATGAACGCGTAGAAGTCGCTAGAGCGGCAGGAGAAACGCTGCGACGCCGGTCACCAGACCGATTCCGCCGGCGGCGAGCGCGATTTGAAGAGCGCGTGCTCGGTCTTGGGCGGCATGGTGAACATCTGCCACCTTCGCCACCCGACCGAGCGGGCCGAGATTGAAGAGTCCTCGGAACCCGTACGCCGCGCAGAAACGGAGGCTCGCTTGCAGGTAACCAGCCGCCGCGGCCGCGGCGGGCAGGGCGACGAAGAGGCGAGCGGCTGGCGGCGCGTCGCTCAGCGTGAGTATGGCGAGGAGCACGACCGCCACGATCGTTCCGGAGTGGCCGGCCCGCCGACGACGAGCGATCTCCTCCCGGCCGATGTTGCAGGTGCCGGCCTGATAAGCGAGATCGTCGGCACTGCCGCGTTGCGCGGTGAACAGGGCAATCAATGTTCAGTCAACTCCTGCTCTTTCACACGAGATCGCCTTGGTCGGCCCCACCACAACACGAACAGCGACCCGAAGATCAAGCCCAAGCCGATGACTACCCACTTCGGATCGCCGTACATCACCTGGCTCGGCAGTACGCGAAGCCCTTGGAGGGCGAAAACCGCGCCCGTCAGCAGCGCGAACAGAGCGAGGGCGGTCACGCGGAAGCGGACCATCAAGAGGCTCGGCGCTTTACGGGCTTCTTCGCATCGGCGTTGACCCGTCGGCCTAGCCTTCGAGCCTTACCGGCCGCGCGCGATTTCCTCGCCTTCACTAGCAACTCGATTGCACCGATCACCGTTGACAGCTCGCTTGTGCTGAGATGCCGGTAGGTCCGGGTGAGGATTTCCTGCTGAGCCGCGAAGAGTTGTTGCACCACAGAAGAACCGCGATCTGTCAGTGCAACCAGAGTGATGCGGCGGTCTTGTGTCGACTCGCTGCGGCGTACATAGCCTCCGCGAACAAGTCGTTGGAGGATGCCACTCGCCGTTGGTGCATGTACGCCTAGCAACTGGGCCAACGCTCCAACGGGTTGTGGGCCCTCCCGTGAGAGCTTCATCAGGATCTTGAGCTGCGGCATGGTGAGGTCGACCGTCATCCAGGCATCGTTGTCCGTCGGATCGTCGTGACCGACGATTTCCTTAGAGAGATCGAGCGCCAGCGTCAGCAGCGCCTGACGGCTCAACCTGCGCATCCCTACCGGCACCCGTTGAGTGTCGCACCGTCGTCAATCCGATCACTTCGCCTCATGCTAATGTTTCGTCTGACATGATCGATTCTCCAGCCTCGGAATCCCCGCGCGCGGAACCCACAGGTGGCTGTCGGATCTCGCCGTTGGTCAGCCCGTCCTGATCACGATGGGGGGTGGTGGTCGCAGTCGTCGTCGGGGTGATCGCTGGCGTCGACTCGTTCACGTCCACCTCGAGCGACGGCCACTCGTTCGTGGTCGTGTTCTTCTTCTTCAAGTCGGATCGGGACGTCAACGTTGCCTCGACGGACGTTCGCTCGCGTCTGGATTTGCGCCGAGCGACGGTACCGTTCGACGCTCAGAATCCGTGACCCAGCTCGTCGATCCGCTCGCCGCACCGATCGTGCGGAGGACGGTCGGCGAGCTCGGCACAAGGCGCCAAGCGCACGGTGCAAGTGCTTCGTGGTGGAAAGGCGGTCTCCGCCGAAATCCAGGTTGGGATCTCAAACGAAGTCCTCACGAAGCTAGTTTCCGGTCTGAGCGCGGGCGATCTCGTCGTGGTGTCGGGCACGTCGCTCACGACATCCCAGACGATGCCACAGTCACCGCCGCCGAGCGGTCATTGAGCCGCGTGCACCGAGCCCGAATAAATGGCGGCTTACTCGGCGCGTTCATCCGCGTCCTCCGCGAGGAATCCGGAGGAGCTCGATGAATGCCGCGCAATCCGCGTTCCACGATCTGTCCCGCGGACGGACCATCGTCACCACCGCCGGCGTGATCATGGCCCTGCTGCTGGCGTCGGTCGACGGGACCGTCGTGGGCACCGCGATGCCGCGGATCATCGCGGAGCTTCAAGGACTCCAGTACTACGCCTGGGTCACCACCGCGTACCTGGTCGCCTCGACCGTGATGGTGCCGATCGCCGGCAAGCTCGGGGACCTCTTCGGCCGGAAGCCGTTCGTCCTCATCGGCATGATCGGGTCCGTGCTGGTCTCCGCGCTCTGCGGACAGTCCCAGAACATGATCGAGCTCGTCGCGTTCCGTGGCCTGCAAGGGCTCTTCGGCGGCGTCCTCATGGCGAACGTCTTCACGGTGATCGCCGATCTCTACGAACCGAAGACGCGGGCCAAGATGCAGGGCGTCTTCGCCGCGGTCTTTGGGATCTCCTCGATCATCGGTCCCACCATCGGGGGCTACATCACGGACAACCTCGGCTGGCGCTGGGTCTTCTACGTCAACCTCCCGGTCGGGCTCGTCGCTGTCGCGATCATCGCGTTCGGTATGCCGTTCGTCCGCACGGGAAGGAGCTGGCGGCACATCGACTTCGAAGGCGCCGGGCTGCTCGCGCTCGCGGTGGTCCCGCTCCTGGTCGCGTTGTCGATCAGCACCGACCACGATTGGGCCTCGCTCCCGATGCTCGGACTCCTCGGGATCGCGGTCACCGCCGCTGTCGCGTTCGTCCTCGTAGAGCTTCGGGAGACCGAGCCGATCGTGCCGTTGCACCTGTTCCGCAACGTCACCTTCACCGTTTCCGTGGCGGTCGGGTTCCTCTCGGCGGTCGGGATGTTCGGCACGATCCTGTTCGTGCCGCTGCTGTATCAGGGCGTGCTCGGGCTGAGCGCGACGAACTCCGGTCAACTGCTCACGCCGATGATGTTCGGCCTCATCGTCGCGAGCGTCATCAGCGGTCAACTCATCACGCGCGTCAAGCGCTACCGGTTCGTCGGTACGCTCGGCCTGTCCACGATGGTCCTCGGGATGTGGCTGCTCTCGCAGGTCCGCCCGGGCGCAAGCAACAGCGAGGCGGTCCGCGACATCGTGCTCATCGGGCTGGGGCTCGGGATGAGCATGCCGCTCTATCAGAACGCCGTGCAAAGCGCTGTACCGATGTCGGTCGTCGGCGTGGCCACCTCTCAGGTGCAGTTCTGGCGGAGCATGGGCGGCACCGTGGGTGCCGCGGTCCTCGGCTCCGTGCTCGCGCACCGACTGCCGCAGGAGATCAGCGCGCAGGTCGGCGCGCTCGGGCTGCCGGCCAGCGCGGGCTCCCCCCTCAGTGGGGGCGCTCAATCCGCGCAGTCACTGCTCGATCCCGCGAAGCTCGCCGAGACCCGGGGCAGCCTTCCGGCGGCCCTCGTACCGGTCTTCGATCAGATGCAAGGCGCGATCAAGGTCGCGCTCGCGAACACGCTGCACGACCTGTTCCTCTACGGCGCGGCGATCGTCGTCTTTGCGGCGATGGCGTCGGTCTTCCTGCGTGACGTGCCACTGCGCGCGCGGTCACGTCGTGAAGAGGCGGAGGTCGGCGCGGCGGTCGCATCGTTCGGCGAGTGAGAGAACGACGTGGTGGTCTCCGGGCCGAGCGCGCGTCGAGCACGCGCCGAAGAGGGCCGCGTGAGCGGACTGCGCGAACCGCGGAGGAGTGACCATGCCGGAGTACGTGATCGAGACCAAGGATCTGACCAAGCAGTACGGCGACGTTATCGCCGTCGATCGTCTTTCGCTGCGCGTTCCCCACGGCGGCGTCTTTGGTTTCCTCGGCCCGAACGGATCCGGCAAGACGACGACGATGGGCATGCTGCTCGGGCTCGTACACCCGACCTCGGGGGAGGCGCGCATCTTCGGCGATCCCGCGCGCCATCCCGCGACGCTGCGTCGAGTCGGCGCGATGGTCGAGACCCCGACCTTCTATCCGTACCTCTCGGGACGCGCGAATCTTCGTTACTTCCAAGGTGTCGGGCGGCGTGGCTCATCCAGCGACATCGATCGATTGCTCGAGCTCGTCGATCTGGGGAAGCGCGCGGAGAGCAAGTACGCCACGTATTCGCTCGGCATGAAGCAGCGGCTCGGCATCGCTTGCGCGCTGCTCGGCGACCCCGAACTCGTCTTCCTCGACGAGCCGACGAACGGCCTGGACCCCGCGGGCGTCGTCGAGGTGCGGGAGCTCGTCCGTCAGCTCGGCAAGGGTGGGCGGACCGTCATTCTCTCCAGCCACCTGCTCGCCGAGACCGAGCTCGTGTGCGATAACGTCGCCGTGCTCTCGCGCGGTCGGCTGATCGCCCAGGGCACCATCCAGGAGCTGCTGCGACAGCACGACGCGTTCCACCTGCGCACGACCGATGACGCGAAAGCGCGCGTGACGCTCGCGCCATTGAGCTGGGTCGAACGTACCGAGGAGCGCGACGGCGGCCTCGTGGTCACCGCGCCGCAGGCCCGCTCATGGGAGATCACCCGCGCGCTCGCCGAAACCGGGGTCTATGTGAATGAGCTTGTGCCCGTCCACCGGTCGCTCGAGGAGTTCTTCATGGAGATCACCGGGACTGATCCGACCACTGGAAGGGAACGGTCATGATCGCGAACATCGCCAACCTCACTCGGTGGGAGTGGTTCAAGCTGCGGCGGCGCTGGATGCTCTGGATCGTCCTCGTGTTCGCGATCCTCTTCGCGCAGCTCGCGGTGTGGGGCCAGTTCTTCTCATACGAGAATCTGCAGAGCACTGGCGGCGAGATCACCGTGCCAGCGACGTTGCAACAACAGCAGGGCCGACTGCCACGGACAGTCGCGTGCAACGACCTCCTCTCGGGCGATCAGGGAAGGCAGCCAGCGGACCTCGACGTGCAGGTAATCGCCGGGCTCGCCGCGCAGTGCCGCCAGCAGGCGGCCACGCAGCCGGCTCGGCTCGCACGCGCGTATCAGGGCTTCACCCTCCCAGGCAGCATCTCGACCGCGCTCGTCATCGTGCAGGCGCTCGCCCTCATCCTCATAGCCATCCTCACCGCGTCGGCGATCGGCATCGACTACGGATCCGGCACGCTGCGCTCGGTGCTCACGCAAGGGACAGGGCGGTGGCCGTACCTGACTGCGAAGATCCTGACGCTAGCGATCCTCACCGCCCTCGGGCTCCTCGTCGCGCTGGCGACGGTGGCCATCAGCAGCGTGATCGCGGGAGCCATCGCGGGCGCGGCCCCGAGCGCGGCGACGGTGACTGCGACCTGGGCGGATGCGGGCCTCGCGCTCTGGAAGGCTTGGGTCTCGGTCCTCCCGTACCTCGCGCTGACCACGTTCGTCACGGTGGTCGCTCGGTCGTCCGCAGCCGGGATGGCGATCGGGCTCGGTTACTACTTCCTGGGGCAACTGCTCATCGCGCTCTTCTCGAGCCTCTTCAGCTGGTTCCAGAACGTCGCCGACTTCCTCCTCGTCAGGAACATCTCGGCGTGGACCCAAGGCGGCGCTGGGACGAGCGGTGGGTTCAGTTCGCTCGGTGGAAGCCTGCCGGACGCGACGCACGCGATTGTGGTGCTCGCCATCTACACCGTCGCGCTCAGTACCATTGCGTTCTGGATCTTTGAGCGCCGAGACGTCCAGGGGGCGACGGTTGGCTAGCGAGAGTTCGACGGCCGCGACCTAGGGACTCGGCGTATGAACATCGCAGCGAAGCGCTTGGACGTGGATAAGGGAAACCTTCAGAGGATTCTCAGTGGACAACGGCCGTTGACCCGCGCGATGCTCGAGCGGCTGGAGCCACTAGCAGGGCGGGTGAGCCGCCGTCGCGGCGAGCAGAATCCGGGCTGATGCCGCGAGGAACGGCTGGCCCCAAATACCCACACAGCTGCGGCATCCTCGTCGCCTCAAGACCGCTAACTACGCGAACGGTGGATCGATCTTCGGCCCGGTGCGGCGAATCCCGTGATTCCCACGCGGAAGTGCGGAGCGACTATCGCCACCGCCAATGAGGACTCGTGGCACATGGCATCGGCGCATCCCGACATCTGGGCGACGCTTCAGGTGCTAGCGGAGATCGCCGCTAGTCAGGTCCGTGGCCACGACTAGAGCAAACAATGAGACACCCGATCAATGAAATGCCCATCGTCTCAGTCGTGCGGGGGCCACCCACAGAACTGCGGATCGATGTCATCCACTTGACCGCGCTTCTTCAGAGCTCGACGCACAGCTGTATCAACCTCGCGAGGAGCCCAGGCGACATAGTTTCGCGCCGCGGCTTGCTCCGCCTCATCAAGTCCAAGGAAGTGTGCCACCGCCGCTCCGATGGAGAACGGCAGTTCGCCAAAGTCAGGCGGAATGTCGGTCCACACGACAGCATCGAAGGTGGCGCGTTGCAGCCACCTGCGCAAGTGGTCGACGATTGCAGGGCTGTTGCGGCTCCATTCAGTTCCAGCCCTCAGGTCAACAAACCCAATCCAGTGCTTCTTGGTGGTTCTCTCGCGAACAAGTAATTGCTCAATGACGCGCTCGATCGAGTCGAGGGCACTGGCGGCATATCTGGTTCGCACCCACTCGCCGTTCCTCTCGTCGATGACGGCCGTCAGCCGCCGGTCCTTCGAGATCCTCGAGAACTCAATCGGCAGGCTCGGTCCGTTCTCGTGCCAGGTGACTGGCTCGACCAGTGACAGCCCATGCCAGTCATAGGTGAGGGAGCCCCAGCCAAGAATCGCGACGCTCAACGCGAAATTCGCACTGGGTGCCTGCAGCTCGCGCTCGACGATGTCCATCACGACACCTGGCGATCCATTGCCTCTAGTACCCAGACCTTCTCGTCGGGATGGGACTCCAGGTGCGCGAGCCAAGCGCTGTACTGCAACGTGTCCATTGGTCACGGCATCCAGGGTCGGAAGAACGGTCACCCCGTCCGAGAATCACGATGCTCATTGATGCTTTGAAAGCCACTCTGAGCGTATTGGTCTCTCTATTCGGGCCACGTCTCAGAGCCTCGTCTACTAGCTGGCGCCGTCGAGCCGAGATCATTGACGAATCGTGACGTTATCGCCGGACCGACACTGCCCGGCCCATAGACGAGGCGGGCGCCGATCTTATGCGCAAGGTCGCGGCGCATCTGTCGGATGCTCGAGATGACGAGTGTCGTCCTCGATCGCGTTATTGCCACGTACATGACCCTACGTTGTTCCTCGAGGTGCCGAGCGATCTCCGCCCCGCGGAGGGTCGAGTCAAACGAAGGGATCAGTCCCTCGATGCAGCCAACGATGACTACCAACTGTGCAGTCAGGCCCTTCGATTTGTGCAAACTCATGACTCGGACGTACTCGACATCCGTGGGAAGCTCCGGTCTAGCGATCGCCGTCGTGAGCACATCTGACAGATCGGCCGCTGTGTAATTGGGATCAGTGATCGTCGCAGCCCAGCCGCGAAACGGATCTGCCCATTCCTTGGTGGCCGGGAAGAGTGCGTCAGCCAAGGCGGATCCACGCAGACCGCCAAGCTCCGTCTCACGCCGCTTCAGTTCAACGTAGCGCTTCACTATCCCATCGACGTAGGCCAGTCGCAGGCTTCCATCGACGAGCGCGTCCAGAACGTCTCGCGGATGTGTGCCGGCCTTTTCTGCGTGGGCCCGGATCCGCCGCCAGCCGGCCGATTCGAGCGACGGATCGCCAAAACCACAAAAGCAGCGGAGCGAAACGCGATCCTGCGGACGCGCGAGCACGGTTAGCAAAGCATGCGTTTCCTGCGACTCGCAAGCGGCAGAATCTCTTGGGTTGCCGTCGAGGCTCTGTTCGCTGAAGAAACTGTGCGCTATGACTCCAAGCCGGACGAGCTCATTACGAATCGCGTAGCCAAACTGGCGCCGTGGGGCAAGCACGAGAATCTCTCCTGGCTTCGCGCCTTTGTCGATTCGTTGCTTGATGAAGCGTGCTAGTCCTCGAGATTCTTGCTCCATGTTCAACCATTGGACGATCAGCACCTCGCCGTCATCGCACGTCGCAGGTGGCTTCAACAGCCGTTTGGAGCGACTGGCGTTCACGCCGATCAGATTATTGGCGAGCTCTATGACACGCTTTGGACAGCGCCGGCATAGCTCCAGTGTCTCGAGAATCGTGCCTGCGTGGGTGGCCGGAAACTCTCGTATTCCCTCCGGGTGCGCGTACTTGAACGAGTAGATCGACTGGTCTTCATCGCCTATCACGGTGAGCGAGCCATGTTCAGCCAAGGTATCGAGCAGAACTTGTTCCGCCTTATTCAGATCCTGGTATTCGTCCACGAGTACGTGATCGAAAGCTGTGAGTTCAGGCGCCGCTGGGTTCTGTCTGAAGTACCGAAGAGCGATCGGTACGAGCTCCTCGATGAGCATCCCTTCGTGAAAGCGGAGCCAGGAGTTGAGCTCGGTGTCGAATTTCCTGTCTACAGCGTCGGACGCCCAGCCCGGCTTTTCATGTTGAAGCCTTGCCCAAGCCGCTCCGAATGCACGTAGTCGTTTCTCTCGATCGCGTAGCCCCCCGAAGGACTTGTCGCGAAGGTCTGCGACTAAGAAGGGAAGCTCGTAGTCGAGGAGCGGTCGCGGCACTCGCCCGGTGACCGGAAACACTCCCTCCCTCGATAGGACGGAGAAGCAGAAGGAGTGAAGTGTCCCCGCGACGATGTCACGCGCGCCGAAGAAGGTAATCTTCGCGATTTCTCGCTTCAGATCTGCAGCTGCAGTACGGGTGAAAGTGCTAACTAGGATTCGCGCGGCGGTGACCGCGTTGCTCAATAGTTGGGTCACGCCCGCCATCAGCGAGTAGGTCTTTCCGGTCCCAGGCCCAGCGACGACGCGCAGTGGCGCATGTTTCGCCACCGCAATCTGAGCCGATACGCGCGCTGACTGGTCCGTACCCACAATGCGAGAGGATAAAGCCTGGTTACCTAAACTTCGACGCCTGTCTAGTTAAGATCGACCGCTTTACCCCCGGCGCTGCTGGGATTTAGAGCGAAGGCGTGTAGGTCGGTGTAGGTCGCTGTATCTCTCTCTCTCTCTCTCCGGTCGCGCTCGACCCGCAGGTCGTGGTTCCCGTTCACCGCCGGCCGTCAATGGGCGGAAGCCTCCAGGCAATCCCTTAGCGACGTCTTCGTAGGCGTGCAGGACAGAGAAGAAATCAACAACTTCGGGGATGAAGCTCGCAGATTCCTCTGGGTAGAAAAAACGGTAGGCCGCTTTCAGTTGCCTCTCGATAACGAGACCGCGGCGTCGAGCCAACTCGTGCACTCGGGTGAGAAGGACTGTCGTATTGGGCAAACCGAACGCCGACGAGAAGCCTGCACCGATGAGATAACAGGTATGAGTCCGGCTCGGCGCTCGCGGCATGACGACAGTCTACTGACCCATTTCGGCGGACCTCAGTCAATTGCCGGGCTGTAGACACTGACCCGTGTGGTTAGGCATGGTCTGCTAGGCGGTCGAACATCGCCTCTATTTCGTCATCGCTTGCTTCGTGGCGAGGCTCAAAGGTGGGTCCCCTGTCGCGCCACTCATCCTCGGCGCGCGTTTCCGCTTCCGAACGATCGTGGGCTTCCCGTTCCTTAGCTTCCTCGAATTCGTCAGGGAGTGCGAAGCCCAGGGCGTCTGCGCAGTGTTCGAGCGTTCCCAGGTCGTCCGGGTATGGCCACTGCGCGAGCTCGTCTGTTAGGAATGCGCCGAACTCACTTTGAGTGGTCGACCATTCGTCTTCAGAAAACAGGTCGGCCCAGTCCTCGTGAAAGTCAACCAACCTTCTCCATGACTCGGCGCTGCCGATCTGACCTTGAAGTAGTCGCTTTGCTGCTGCAATCAGGTCGGCGACAAGTGCCTTAGGCAGGTAGTCGGCCTTCTGCGCAGCCTCAATCAGCAGTCCGAACTTCTCGGATTGACCATCGCCCCGAGACCAGGCGTCGACAACCTTCGCAACCTCACTCACGAGCCAGTCGCGACCAGATGAAAACCGTTCATCGGATGCGATGCTGAGCAGGAAAGCGAGCCTGCTCTCGCGAAGAACTGACGCAGGTATCTCCGTGGGACCATCGGCCTGGGCATGCGATAAGCCAGGCTTGATTAGGAGCGACCGGAGGAGGTCGACGTACTCCACCCCCATCTGCCGCAACGCCTGGGATAGGCCGCCTTCCACACCGGCCTTCTCGGTCACTGAAGACGCAATCAACCACAAACGCTGGGCTTGTTCGAACGTGAAGCTTGAGCGTACGAGTGGCGAAAGCTCCACAGGATTGTTGTTCAAGTAGTCAATGACGAAGTCACGGATCGAAGGGTTGCGAAATCTCACCAATCTCCCGCGCGGTGTCACTGCGTCGATGGTGATGAAGGTGGTCTCGAGAACCTTTAGTGCGCCCTCGAAACCACCCGGACCGATGACTACCGCTTGCGTCCTGCAATACGTTTCGATGGCAGACGCCAAGCCTTGCATCGTTGCGCTTGCACTGAAGGTAACCAGGGTCAACAAGACGGCTCGCTGAACATCGTCAAGGTGTCCTGCGAAGGCCTTACCCCAGATGCGCTCCGGGCGATCGAGAGCATCAATCGCATTCTTCACGATGTCATCGTCGGAGCGCGCCTCACTCGCAGCTTCCACGATTGCTTCGATCAGCCGAGGGCTGTAGTTCGCATGATCAATGATTCGAAGGTACGCCCGCGCATCATTAAAGACCAACCTTCTCGCGGCGGGCAGAGCCGAGTGGAAGAGGTGGTTGTAGAGGATCTTCGCTCGATCCAATCGACTATAAGCATCGAGCAGCAACACGTACTTGCGGACCGGTTTGTCGACGACTTGCAAGCGCTCGTAGATCCGCAGCGCTTGCGCCAATACGTATGCCCGCGTCGTCATGACCAGCAGCTTGCTCTTGTCCCCACTCACGCGCTCGATAAAGTTCGCGAGTCGATGATCTTCATTCTTGCCCAGCTTCTCGCGAAAGTCGGCCATCCCGAGGAAGTCGTCGTAATAGAAGACCTGCAACTCCCCAGCGGCGAGAACTGACCAAGCCTCGTCAATGTCCTCTGAGACGTCCACGGGTTGGTAGTCCTTTCCCATCGCATCCAGGAGAAGCATCCGGGCAAGAACGGTCTTGCCAATCCCAGGCTCGCCCACAATTACGCAGATGCTCTTGTCGTAGAGCATTGTTTGAGCCGTTAGAAAGGCGGAGCTTTCGACGTAGAGCGGAAGCGACCGTCGAATCTGTGTTGCGAGCATCGCGGTCCGGTTCTCCGTTTGGGCGCGGAGGAGTTTCTCGAGCGTCGTGGCGTTTGTGAGCCAAAGCTTGACGTGGGCTCTCTCGACGGCTGGGTGAGCCGTAAGCATGTTGTCGATGTCATCGGGCCCGAGAACGTCACCGGCCGAGAGCATGAAAGGCCGAAACATGGCGAAGAGTCGGTCTTTTTGTCTTGGGGTTAGTGGATGCGTAGTTGCTACGTAGTACCTGCGGGGCCCGATCTTCTGAACACGCTCGCTCTCCACGTGCAACGAACCCTCGAGTTGAGAAAATGAGCTTCTCACGTAGTGCTTGCACTGGACGATGTCCGGCCGCTCGCCGGGCGCCAGATGCCTCAGATCGATGCCGCCATCCGGCCCTCGGGCGAACCGTTCATAACGGTCGCCGGTCTCAGCGCGCATTAGGTCCGCGACAAGATCCTCGAACTCAACGTCGGAGAGCTGGCTGTAGTCGTAGCGCGACACTCGAATTCAATCGTACCTGTCGGGCTTCGCAGCTTGACTGCATTTCGTTGTCTGCGTTAAGTGTGCGACCGACGCCGGACGAAGTTCACTTCGATGAGGGCAAGTTTGTCGGCCTTGCCGAGAGGGAGGCAGGCGAGCGCAGCGCTCGATCCACAGGACGGGAACCCCGCTAACCATCGTCGTCAATAGGCGTTGTCTCCGCGTTCACAGCGATGTCCGTAGCTATACCCCATCAGAGACCGGTCGGCGGCGTCCGGATCCCCGTGTACCAAAGGCCGATCGCAAGGATGATGAGCAGGAGCGCGAGCGCGAGGTACGACATGCCGCGGCCGCGCCGGAAGATGACGATGAGGAGCAGCAGCGCGGCGGCCGCGACGAGCGCGAGGTCGAGGACCAGGAAGAAAAGCTGCATCAGACCACGTTGTGCTCGACCACGAGCGCGCCGCGCGCAAAGCGATCGAACCGCAGGGTGCTGACGTCGACGCTCGGCGGCTCGCCGCAGATCAGCTGCGCGACGATCTCACCGGCGGCAGGCGCGTGCATCAGCCCGTGCCCGGAGAAGCCCGCCGCACAGACGAAGCCCGGCACTTCCTCGATGGTCCCGAGGATCGGATGCCGGTCAGGGGTGTCCTCATAGAAGCCGGCCCAGCCGGTCTTCACCGTCGCCCGCTCCAGCACCGGCAGCCGCGAGAGAGCGTGCTCCACGACGGTCGGCAGGAAGTCCCAGTTCACCGAGTCGTCGAACCGCGGTGGATCGGCGGGATCGGCCATCCCGAGGAGGACGCCGCCGGATTCTCGGTGGAAGTAGAGGCCTGACGCGAACTCGATGGTGAGCGGGAACTCGTGATCGAGCCCCGCGACCGGACCGGTCACGAAGATGTGGCGGCGGAGCGGCGCGATCGGCAGCCTCAGTCCGACCATCGCCCCGACCTGCGCGCCCCACGCGCCGGCGGCGTTCACGACGGTGCCGCACTGGATGCGCTCATCACCCGCGCGGACCGCCGTGACTCGGCCACCCGACACGTCGATCGCGCGGGCCGGCGCGCCCTCGCGGAACTCGACGCCGCGCTCGCGCGCGCGGGCGACGTAGCCCTGCAGGATCGAGTGCGGATCGGCGTAGCCGTCCCTCGCGCAGAAAGTCGCGAAGCGCACGTCGTCGACGCGCACCTCGGGGAAGATCGCCTGGGCCTGCGTTCCGGTCAGCCGTCGCGCAGGTACTCCGAGGCGCTCCCAGAGCGCGAGCGAGCGCTCGAACGGCACGATGTCCCGTTCCTCGGTGATGAGAAAGAGGTAGCCGACCTGATGGAACTGCGGGTCGACGCCCATTTCGTCCCTGAATGCTTCGAGCCGCGGCAGCGCACGCTGCGAGAGCCGGACGTTCACCTCGGTCGAGAACTGCAGCCGGATGCCGCCGGCGTTCTTGCCGGTCGACCCGTTGCCCAGACGGTCGCGCTCGAGCACGACGATGCGGCCGGCACCGCGAAGGCTGAGGTGATACGCGATCGACGCACCGATGACGCCTCCGCCGACGATGACGACGTCGGCGCTCGTCATTGCTCCGGCGGCACGGCGGACGGCGCGATACGGACCATCACGAGGAGCGCCTTGTACAGCTCGAGATAGTCGCGCGATGCGTACGCGACGGCGCGCGGCCCGCTGCGGCGCGTGCCCGGGATGAGCTCGGCCATGTCGGCCATCGCCGAGGTGAGGAACACGAGCTCGATGTCGTTCCGGGCCTTCGGCTTGGTGGGCTTCGTGTCGCGCGCGACGTCGATCGCCTTCGCGGCGGCGACCTGCAGGAGCTCCTGCACGCGCTGCGGATGGAGCATCTTCGCGGAGAACCGGCCCGTCGCGTCCTTCGTTTTCACGGTGACACAGTTCGGCACGAGCGCCCGCGCCTCACGGCAGGTCGCGCCGTCGCCCGAGACGAGGGTCACGCTCGCGTCGAAGTACCCCGCGAGGTACACGTTGAGCGTGGTCTCGCCGACGGGCGTCCCGTTGAGCCGGCACTCGTAGATCGCGCGGCTCGCGTACGTGTGGTCGAGCACCGCGCGCGGATGCCCCGCTCGGCCGTGGTAGCCGATGAAGAAGCAGGTGTCGTAACCACCGTCGATGCCCTGACCCATGGACCAGGGCTTCGCGGTGCCCACGAGGAGCTCGGCACGGGGATCGACCTCGTCGGCGTAGAGGTTGTGCATGTTGCCGTGCGAGTCGTTCACGCAGAAGCGCGCGGCACCGCTGGATGCCGCGCCTTCGATCGCGGCGTTCACTTCCTTGGTCATCCACGTCCGCGCGCGCTCGTACTCGACGCCGCTCATCATCACGTGGCTGTAGGCCGCGACGCCGCCGATGCCCTCCATGTCGACGGAGATCCACACGCTCGAGGGATCACGCTTCGGCACGGTGAGGGATGGTAGGACGTCGTCACGTGCGCCGTAGACAGGTAAAATGGATTAGCCCGCCGACGTGGTGAAATTTGGCAGACACGTACGCTTCAGGGGCGTATGGCCGAAAGGCTTTGCGGGTTCAAGTCCCGCCGTCGGCACAGTGGCGTAGCCGGTAGCGCTCCCAGATCTCCCACCTCCGAACGAGCCGCGGCACGGTCACGTCCTGCGTAAACAGCTCGATGCTTGCGTACTTGCCATACCGCAGAACGTTTAACTCGTGCCGAGGCGGCTTGGGTGGGGTCACCTCGATGTACCCGCGCGTCCGTAGGGGTGGCTCCGGTCGCGCGCGCAGCCATTCCAGGTGCGCCCGGCTGGCGGAGTTGAACTGCGCCATCAGCCGTTCATACCGTTCGTCGGATAGAGCCGCTTCGTCGGCGCATGCACGAAGTTCACGACGCTTCCATCACCATCCAGCCGGCCGCGTACGACCGGCAGCAGGAACTCATCAGGCACGTCGATGCCGCCGAGGGTGAGGCTCTTCGCGGTCGAAAAGATGTGCGCCGCCCCGAAGCCGGTACGCTTTGCCGCGCCGAGCCGCCGCGTTGTTCGCGATCCGCGGGTCATCGCTCGCCTTCCGGCCATTTGACCAGCCTGTCCCCTCGCCCTTGGCCACATCCCTCTATATGCGAGGCTACGGCGCGTCGCGTCTAGAGAGGTCTGTTCGGCTACGGCTCCGGTCCAGGCACGGCTACTGCCTGACCACCGTCTTCACGTACCAGTCCTCGACGTTCCAGAACCGCTGCGGGGGATCGTTCACCGGTGCGACGCGAAAGCCGTACACCGCGCGCGATTGCGCATAGAGGTAGTCGCTGTAATACAGGAACACCACGGGCACATCCGCCGCGATGGCGTTCCACACCTGGGTGAAGAGCTCGCGGCGCTTGGCCTGGTCGACCGTCCGGCGGGCCTGCTCGAGCAGCCGGTCCATCGCGAGGGTCGAGTAGCCCGAGAAGTTGTCGCCCGGGTCGCTCACCTGGCTCGAGTGGAAGAAGGGGTACGGGTCAGGGTCGTTCCCCACGGTAATCCCGACCAGCAGCGCGTCGAAGTCGCGCTGGCGCGCGACGCGATCCACCAGCTCGGCGAACGACGTCGCACGCACGTCGACCTGCATACCGATGTTCCCGAGGTCGTCGGCGATCTGGCGGGCCGCCGCGAGCCGCGCGGGCTCATCCGACGTCGAGATCGAGAACCTGAGCGCGACGCCGCCCTTGTCCCGGATGCCGTCGCCATCGTGATCCGTCCAATCGGCCGCATCGAGCTGCGCCTTGGCGTCGGCGGCCGAGAAGGTGGCCCGGGGGACGTCGCGCACGAACGCCCACGACGTCGATGGCACGAATTCGTCGGCCACGCTTCCTCGCCCATCCGCCGCGACCTGCAGGACCTTGCCCCGGTCGATCGCCGTCGCGATGGCCTGGCGCACGACGCGGTCGCGGAAGATCGCCTTCGTCGAGCGAACGTTCAGGAAGAGTGCCGTGAAGTCGTTCGTCGGCAGGCTGAGCAGATCGACCGCCTTCAGCGTCCGCGCCCGACCGGCGTCCTGCGGCGACAGGCCGCCGGTGCCGTCGATCTCGCCGCGCGCCAGCGCTCCGAGCGCGTCGGTCGGGTCGCGGTAGAAGCGGAGGACGATCTTGTCGAGGTATGGCCGCGCGCGGGCGGGCTTCGTCCGGTAGAAGTCGTCGGATCTGACCAGCGTGACCTGATGCGCGTCGACTTCGCTGACCCTGAACGGACCCGTGCCGATCGGTTTGGTGTTGAAGGGCTGCGTGGCGAGATCCGCGAAGCTCACTCGTCCGAGCAGATGGGCCGGCAGGAGCGGCACGGTCGTGCTGCCGGCGAACGGCGCGTATGCGTTCGGCAGCGTGAACCGAACGATGCTCGGAGCGAGGGCCGCGACCACGACGCCGCGGAACGCATCGGCGAACGGGCCCGCGTACGCCTTGTCCTGCAGCAGCCCGACGGTGTACAGGACGTCGTCGGCCGTCACCGGCGCACCGTCCTGCCAGCTCGCGTCCGGCCGGATCGTGAACGTCCAGGTCTTCCCGGTCTGGTCCACCTCGTAGGTCGACGCGAGATCCGCGACGATCGTCCCATCGCGGTCGAATCGGGTGAGGCCGCTGAACACGAGCCGCGACACATCCTCGTCGACGTTCGTCGCGGCGATGATCGGATCGAAGTACTGCGGAACGCCCGCGACGCCTTCGACGTACGTGCCGCCGAACGCGGGATCGGTCGGAAGGTCCGTGCGATCGGTGGCGATCGCGACGATGCTCGTGACGGCAAGAAGCCCGACGAGAGCCAGCACGAGAAGCTTGTCGCGTCGGGTCAACGCTCAGCGCCCACGGCGGGCGGGATCGCTCAGGCCGCGGGCGACGTGGTCCGCGCGCCGACGAGCGAGATGATGATGAACACCACGACGAGCACGACGGTGAGGCGGAACAGCGTCCGCTCGATGCCGCGGCGGCTGCGGTACGCCGTCGACTCGCCACCGAACGTCGACGAGAGGCCGGTCCCCCGCGCCTGCAGGAGGATCGACGTCGCCACGGCGACGGCGATGAGCAACTGTGAGACCTGAAGCAGATCCATCGGGAGACCGCAGTGTATCCGCTCAGCGCGGGCGGTAGATGAAGAGCCCGCCCGGCACGCGCGCGACGAGCCGGTAGCGCTCGTCGATGGCCCGCACGAGCGACGGCTCCCAGCGCGCCCGCTCGTAGGCGGCCGCGTCGCTCAAGCGCGCGAGATCCACCTCGCTCACGATCGCAGTGAAGCGCGCGGCGCCGATGTCCGAGAGCAACGGGCCCGGATCGAGCGCGCCGCGGCTCACCAGGCGGCTCCACAAGAACAGATCGTCGACGACGACCTGATGCCCCGTCGCGACGACCAGCCCGCTGTCCTCGGCGAGCACGAGCTGGTCACCGGCGAGCACGATGCCGACGCTCGTGAGCCGCGACGGATCGCCCCACGCGCCGGTGGTCGCGGCGCGTCCGGGTACGACACCGAGCGGGTCGAGCAGCAACGCGGCAAGGACGAGGTTGGCGACGGCGACGACCGGGTAGAACGGCGCGCGCGCGAGTCGCGGCGCCGCGGACGCCAGCGCGAGCGACGCCGCGGCGCCGAGATCGAGGAGGTAGTTGATCGTGGCGCCCTCGCGGCCGCCGAGCACGACCACCGCCGCCGCGGCAACGGCGTATGCGGCGATCGGACCCGAGAACGCGCGCGCCACGAGCGCGCCGCCCACCGCCCCGGCGTAGATGACGACGGCGAGGACCACGAGCTGCGCGGCCGATTCCGCGGTCCACGGCAGCGCGTTCCACGCGATCACGTGCCGGAGCAGTCCCTCGTACCCGAACGGGAGCAGCGCGAGCGCCGCGAGCCCGATCGCGACAATTCCGCCGAGCACGAAGGGTCGAAGGAGGGCCCGATCGCGCCAGGCGATCCAGACGAGGAGCGCGACAGCGGGCACCGCCGCAGTCGGCTTGGTCACGACGGCGAGCACGAGCAGTGCCGCCGCGACACCCGCGCGTCGGCGTTCGAGCGTCACGACCGCCGCGACGGTGAGTGCCAGCGCGACGAGGTCGGGCTTCACCGCCGGGCCCCAGATGGCGACGGGCGCGAACGCGAGCCACCCGAGCCCGAGCGCGACGGCGATGCGCAGGCCCCCGGCTCGCGCGCGCCACGCGATCAGACCGGCGATGACGAGCGTCGCGGCGATGCTGAGGATCCGCCCCGTCACGAACGGGTCGCCGACGGACGCGAGCACGAAGTACAGGGGCGGGTAGTTCGCCGCGGTGAAGGTCGCACCGCCGGTGTCGGCATACGTCGCGAGCCCGCGTGACAGGATCGCCGCGTGCGCGACGGCGCCCTCGCCGTACAGCACCGGGCCGCCGAGGAGCAGCGCGTGCGTCCAGGCCAGGAGCGCGAACCCGGCCATGACCGCGGCGATCGCGGCGTACGCGAACCACGCCGCGGAGGTGCCGCGGCCGGTCATCGTTGCTCGAGCAGCGAGTGTCCGGTCATGCGATCCGGCACGGGAATGTCCAGCAGCGCGAGCAGCGTCGGGGCCAGGTCCACAAGACCCCCGTCGTGGATCGCCCAGCGTCCCGGCTCGCGCGAGACGAACGCCACCGGCACGGGGTTGGTGCTGTGCTGGGTGTTGATGCCGCCATCCGGGAAGCGCATCTCCTCCACGTTGCCGTGGTCGGCGGTGAGCAGGACGCAGCCGCCCGCGGCGAGCACTGCGTCGACGGTCGTGCCGACCGCGGCATCCGTCGCGGCCATCGCGCGGAGGGCAGCCTCGAAGACGCCGGTGTGGCCGACCATGTCCGGGTTGGCGAAGTTCACGATCGCGAAGTCGTACGTCCCGGACGTGACGGCCTCTTTCAGCTTCGCGGCCACCACGGCGGCGCTCATCTCCGGCGCATGGTCGTAGGTCGCGACCCTCGGCGACGGCACCAGTACCCGGTCCTCGCCGGGGTATGGCTCCTCGCGGCCGCCGTTGAAAAAGTACGTGACATGCGCGTACTTCTCGGTCTCGGCGATGTGGAATTGCCTGAGCCGGCGCTGGGCGATCACGTCGGCGAGCGGGATCACGGTCGCCGGCGGGAACGCGACCAGCACCTCCGGTAGCCCGACCTGGTACTCGGTCATCGCCACGTAGGTCAGGCCCCGAGGAACGCGACCGCGCCGGAAGCCGTCAAAGTCGGGCTGCAACATCGCCCAGGTGAGCTGCCGCGCGCGGTCGGGCCGGAAGTTGAAGAAGATGATCGCGTCCTCATCGGCGACGGGCCGGCCGCTGCCGACCACGTGCGGCTCGAGCAGCTCGTCCTTGCACTCGGGCGAGCGGTAGCAGGCGCGTAGCGCGTCCACCGCGCTGTCCACGGCGGGACCATCGGCGTCGACGATCGCGCGATACGAGCGCTCGGTACGTTCCCACCGCTTGTCGCGATCCATCGCGTAGAAGCGCCCGTGCACCGTGGCGATCGGCGCGCCGACCTCGGCGATGAGCGGCAGCGCGCTCCGCGGCGGCATGTCGCGGCCGTCGAGGAAGGCGTGCACGACCACGTCGCGCACGCGTTCACGCTTCGCGAGCTCGATGAGCGCCGCGAGATGTCGCATGTCGGCGTGCACGCCGCCGGTCGAGAGGAGTCCCATGAGATGGAGGGTGTGACCTGCCCTCGCCGCCGCGCACGCGACGCGCAGCGCTGCGTTCGAGAAGAAGCTCCCATCGGCGATCGAGCGGCCGATCACCTCGAGCGCCTGCGGCTCGGCGTAGCCGGCGCCCATGGTGAGATGGCCGACTTCGCTGTTGCCCATCACGCCGGCGGGGAGCCCGACGGCGGTGCCGCTTGCCTCGAGCGCGGCATGCGGGTGATCGCGCAGGATCGCATCCAGCCGCGGCGTATCGGCGCGGGTCGCGGCGTTCGACGGCGAATCCGGCGCGATGCCCCACCCGTCCAGCACGCAAAGGACGACCGGGCGGTAGGCCGCGCTCAACCGCCGAACGCCTTGATGATCGCGGCGAACTCGTCGGACTTCAGCGAGGCTCCGCCGACGAGCGCGCCATCGATACCGGCGGCGCCGGCGAACTCCGCGACGCTCGCGGCCGAGACGCTCCCGCCGTACAGCACGCGGATCGCGTCGGCGGGCACGCCGTGGACCCGCAGCGCGGTCCGGATCGTCCGGGCGGCCGCGCTCGCATGCGCGCCCGTGGCGGGGCGGCCGGTGCCGATGGCCCAGATCGGCTCGTAGGCGACGACGAAGCGGTCCGCCGTGATGCCCCGCACGTCGCTCAGGTCGCGATCGATCTGCTGCTTCAAGACGGCAGCGGTCTCCTCGGCCGCGAATTGCGCTTCGGTCTCGCCGACGCAGAGGATCGCGCGCAGGCCGGCGCCGAGCACGCGCCCGAGCTTGCGCGCGACGCGCGCGTCGTCGTCGCCCTGATCGCGGCGGACCTCGGAGTGGCCGACGATCGATCCGGCCGCCCGGCCGCGCAGCATCGAGACGCTCAGCTGACCGGTGTATGCGCCCGCGACCTCCCAATGGACGTCCTGCGCGTACACCGAGACGTCGGACCCGCGCAGCGCGTCCGCCACCGCGGTGAGCGCGATGGCCGCGGGTGCGACGCCCATCTCGGTACCGGGATGCGCCATCGCGCCGACCGTTCGGGCCAGCGCGGTCGCGTCCGCGACGGTGGCGGGATTCATCTTCCAGTTGCCGACCACGAGGCGCCCGCGGCTCATTCCTCCGCCTCCTCCACGAGTCGCCGGAGCCGCGAGCGGACGACCCATTTGGTCGTACCGAGCCGGCGGGCGAGGTCGTTCAGTGTCGCGGCCGGCGCGCGCAGCCGGGCGCTCGCGGCCTCGCGCAGCGGCGCGGGAAGCCGCGTGAGCCGGCCGGCCCGCGCGAGCACCCGAATGGCCTCGGTCTGGGTCCGCGCGGATGCGACCGCCCGCGCGAGATTCGCCGCCTCGGCGTTCACCAGCGCGTTCGTCCGTCCGCGGACCTCGCGCGAGACACGCCGGGCCTCGAACCGAAGGAGCGTCTCACTGGCGCCGCACGCCCGGAGGTACGCGGCGATCAGCTCGGCGTCGCGGATCGTGAAGACCAGCTGGCCGCGTCGCGAGCGGATGGCCGGCGCGAAGCCCTCACGGCCGAGCATCGACGCGGCGCGACGGACCTCGCCGCGCGGCGGCCGAAGCTCGAGGAGATAGCCAGACGGTCCGGCCGACACCGAACCGCCGGCGAGCATGAGACCACGGAGGTACGTGCGGCGGCAGCAGACCCGGCGGAAGAGCGAGCCCGGGTCGACCTCCTCGGTGCGGTGGGCCACCCGGCGCGCCGGCACGCCGAGATGGCCCGCGCGCGGAAGCAGTGCTCCGAGGACGCGTGCGTCGCACGTCTTGAGCGGCAGTCGCGAGAGCTCGGCCTTGACCTCGTCCGACAGCGGTGATCGCTCGCGCGCACCGACCCCGCGCGTCACGTGCGCACGTCCGGCATATCGCGGTCGCGATGGTCGACCACGACGTTGCCCTTCCACGACTCGCGCAGGCGCCGCGCGACCTCATCGGCGATGGCGACCGAACGGTGCCGCCCGCCGGTGCATCCGAACGCGATCCCGAGGCGCGCCTTCTTCTCCTCTTCGTAGCGCGGGAGCGCGAACTCGAGGAGCGGCATGAGCCGGCCGAGGAACGCGCGCGTCGCGGGATGGCCGAGCACGAAGTCGCGCACCGGCGCGTCGCTCCCGGACAGCGGCCGCAGCTCGTCGATGTAGAAGGGGTTCTCCATGAACCGGACGTCGAGCACGAGATCCGCGCTCGGCGGCAGTCCGAACTTGTAGCCGAAGCTCACGAGCTGGACGAGCATGCCAGCGGTCCCTTCGCCGTAGAGCGAGTGGAGGGTGTCGCGCAGGTCTTTGACGGTGAGGTGCGTCGTGTCGATCACCTTGTCGGCGCGGGCACGCAGGTCCACGAGCAGGCGGCGCTCCACTTCGATCGACGGCTGCACGCCCCCGGTCGTCTCGAGCGGATGGCGGTGCCGCGTCTCGCTGTACCGGCGCAGCAGCACGGCGTCCGACGCGTCGAAGAACAGGACGTGCGGCCGCGTCCCATCGCGATCGAGCCGCTCGAGCTGCGCGGCGGCGTCCGCGAACAGCGCCCCGCTGCGCGCGTCCACGACCATCGCGACCCGGGGATGTCCACCTTTGCGCGCCACGTCCAGGGCCGAGCCCATGAGCGCGGGCGGCAGGTTGTCGAGGATGTAGTACCCGAGATCCTCGAAGACCTTCGCTGCCTGCGACTTCCCGGCGCCGGACAGGCCGGTGACCACGACAAAGTCGGGACGCGCGGTCACGACCTAGTGCGGGATGATGCGCGCGACGACGAAGCCAACGATGCCGATCACCAGCGCGCCGATGATCGCGGTGATGATGTTGTCGACCTGGAAGCCGAGGATCGGGATCGCCGAGACCAGCAGGAGCATCAGCCCCGCGACGACGAAGTGGAACAGGCCGAGCGTGAGGCACGTGATCGGCATCGAGATCAGCTCGATGATCGGACGCACGAACGCGTTCACGATGCCGAACACGAACGCGGTCAGTCCCAGCGAGAGCCACTGGTCCGCCGCGCCGAAGCCGTAGGCAGGGACGGGGTGGCCGTACGAGATGCCCGGGATGAGTGCGGCGGCGATCGCGATCGCGATCGCGTTGATGAGGGTCCGGCCGATCAAGCCCATCGCCGTGGATACTAGGCGGCTAGTACTGGTTGATGGTGCCGAGGCGCCGGATGCGCCGGTCGGCGCGCCGGTACGCCCAGAGGCCGACCGGATACGCGATCGCCGTCGTGACCACGAGCGCGACGTACTCCAGCGCCGGATCGAGCAGCGGCCGCGTCCCGAGCCCTGCCTGTCGGATGAGGTCCATCGCGTAGGTGGTCGGCAGGGCGAATGCGATGGGCTGGAGCACACCGGGCAGGAGGATCACCCGGAAGGCGACGCCGGAGGCGACTCCGAACAAGAAGTTCGTGCAGTCGATGAAGAAGTTCGCCTCCTTGATCAGGAGTACGACTGCCGCGAGCAGGTACGCGATCCCGATTATGGCCACGATGGCGAGCGCGACGGCGGGTAGGGCGAGGACGATCTCCGGCCGGAAGCGCAGGCCGAAGAACGCGATCCCGATGCCGAAGATGGCGATCTGGCTGAAGGCGAACCAGAACAGACCGCCGAGCGCGCGGCCGAGCACGATCACCGCGCGTGACGTCGGGGTCAGCCATGTCGGCTCGAGCGTCCCGGCCTCCATCTCGTTGCGGATCGACATCGCTATGGACCAAAACGCTGTCGCGACCAGGCCGCTCATCACGCCGCCGAGGAAGATGAACCCCGCGAGGTCAGTCGTGCCGATCGTCTTCTCGAGCCCGACCACGTGGCCCGCCACCGCGAAGGACGCGCCGAACAGCAGCGCCGGCAGGACGCCCTGGTACAGCGGCGTGAAGATCTGCGACGCGACGAGGAAGCGATATCGCGAGACGTTGCGGATGTCCTTCCGCGCGATCGCGAGCGCGGCGCGCAGCTCGTCCATCAATAGCGTCCGAGCATGCCGCTGCGCCTGGCGCTGGCCTCGAGCCGGCGGAATACGAGCACCGCGAGGATGGTGAACGCGATCGCAAGCGCAACGAGGCTCGCGGCGGCGGGTGCCAGGTCGGCCGGCGTGGCGGATTTGAGCAGCGCGCTCCGCATCGCGTCGACGATGTACGTCGGCGGCATCGCCCCCGCGGTCGCCTGGGCCCAGTTCGGCAGCATCGCGATCGGGAACGTGATGCCGCAGAGCATCGAAAGGCCGCCACGCGTGAACTGCACGGCCGGACCGATCTCGCCGAAGCGGAGGACGCCGGCACCGAACAGCGCCCCCATCGCATACATCGCGGGCACGCCGATCAGCGTGATCGCGAACGCGAGCAGCATGCCCTGGAGCGGCAGCACGACGCCGAACAGCAGCCATGCCGCGAGGCCCATGACGAACAGGTCCATCACGATCCACACGATGTTCGTGAGGGTCGGTCCGAACAGCGGCACCAACCGCGAGACCGGCGTGAGGAAGACCGCCTCGAGCGACCCGCGGATCTGCTCCTGGCGAAGCGCGGTGCCGGGTCCCCAGAGCAGCGCGCTCAGCCACATGTACATGAGGTACCCGACGAACACGAAAAGCGTCACGCCGGTCGTCCCGGCCCGCGAGGCGAAGGCGTTCAGCGCCGCCGGGTCGCCGCCGCCGGAGTACGCCTGGCCCATCAGCACCCACACGGCCGGCAGCAGCACCGGCCAGAAGATCGTGCCGAGGAGATTCGTCGGATAGCGACGGATCTGCCGGAGCGACATGAGCCCCGCCGCGCGCAGGGCGCGCAGATCACCGGCGAGGTACTGAGCATTCATTCGCGCAGGGCGCGGCCGGTGAGCGAGATGAAGACGTCCTCCAGCGACACCGGGACGACCTCGACGTGCTGGATGGTCGCGCCCTCGCTGCGCGCCGCGTCGAACGCGGCGGGTACGAAGTCGCGGGCCGACGCGCAGTGCGCAGTCACGGCGAGCGTACCGTTGTGCCGCTCGCTCCGCGCGATGGATGCGGCGTTCCCGAGCCGCGCGAGCAACGCGGCGTCGTCACCGGTGAGCGCGATCTCGAGCGTCACGACCTCTCCGGCGCGGATCCGGCGCTTCAGCGCGGCAGGAGTGTCGAGCGCGACGATCACGCCGTGGTCGATGATCGCGATCCGGTCGCAGAGCTGGTCGGCCTCCTCCATGTAATGCGTCGTGAGGAGGACCGTGCGCCCCTGGCGCTTCAGCTCGCGCACGCGGTCGCGAAGGTCGCGCGCGGACTGCGGGTCCAGGCCAACGGTCGGCTCGTCGAGGATCACGAGTGGCGGGTCCGGCAGGAGCGCGCGAGCAAGCGCGAGGCGTTGCCGCATCCCGGTCGAGTACCGCTCGACGTAATCATCGGCGCGGTCCGCGAGCTTGACCGCGACCAGCGCGGACTCGATCCGCGCTGTGGCCTCCTTCGGCGGCACGTGGTAGAGCGCGGCGAAGTACTCGAGGTTCTCCCGCGCGGTGAGCTTCCAGTACAGGCTGCGTTCGCCCGACAGCATCGCGCCGAGGTTCGCGCGGACCTCGCGCGGGTGAGTCTTCACATCGATCCCGAGGATCCGCACGTCGCCGCTCGTGGGCTCCAGCAGCGTGGCGAGCATCCGCAGCGTCGTGGTCTTCCCCGCCCCATTCGGACCGAGGACGCCGAAGATCTCGCCGCGCTCCACGCGCAGGTCGATGCCCTTCACCGCAACGAACTTCTCGCGCGTGTCGGGCTCGCGCCGCAGCCGCTGCCAGATCGTGCGCCGGCCCTTCTCGAAGACCTTGGTGAGGCCGGTGACCTCGACCGCCGGCCCGGCGGTCACTCGACGACGATCATGACCCGGTCGTCGCCGTCGGCGATGTCGACGATCGGACCGGAGTGCGAGATGTGCCGGAGCACGTCGTCCAGGTCGATGCCGAACTTCGCCAGCTGCTCGCGGACGAGGCCGCTTGCGGCGATCTTCGTCTTGCCCATCCGCGCGATCCCGAGCGGGATCGCGATATTGACCTTCGACTTACCGGCGGAGGTGACGAGGATCCGAAGCGTCCGGCGCCCAAGACCCGGCGGGATCGGCGCGTCGGGCGGGAACAGGGGCCGGTCCGGGGTCCCGGCGGGCGGCTTCTCCTCGACGTCGCCGATCGCCTTGAGGAGCCGGTAGGCCTGATCGGCGTCGATCTTCCCCTCGGCAAGGAGCTTCAGGACCTGCTTGCCCTCTTCGGTCGGCATCAGCGTTCGCGCCGGGCATCGAGCGCCGCGGCCGCGGCGTCCACGTCGAGCTCCCCGCGCGAAACGCGCTCGAGGAGCTCGCGGACGTCCACGCTCGGCGCGGCGCGCGGCTGCGGCTCCATCGGCTCGGTGCGTTCGACGTCGTCGGTCCGCTCGAGGTGACCGCTGGCGCTGGCCTCGGCCTCTGGGACGACCCCTCCTGAAGCGCGGATCTCGAGGTCGCCGCTCATCGTCTTCACGGTGACCTTTGTTTCGGCCTTGCCGATCACGATGTGCTTGTCGCGACGACCCACGGCGGTGATCTCGCCCCCGAGCTCGTTATCGAGGTCACCGCTCATGCTGCTGAAGCGAATGTCGTACGACCCGCCGGTGAGGTGGAGGTCCACGTCGCCGCTGATCGTCTTCATCCGGTGCTCCCGGGCCTGATCGAGCTCGCCGTCGATCTTCACGTCGCCGCTGACGGTCACGATGTCCGAGCCGTTGACGCGGACGCTGTCGAAGGTGAGGTCTCCGCTCACGGTGTTCGCGACCAGCTGACCGGCGTAGTCCGTCAGGATCCCGTCGCCGCTCACGGTCTTGAGGCGGAGCGGCCCTTGGATGTCCGCGAGCCGGACGTCACCGGACACGCTCTGCACGTCCATGGGTCCGCGGGTCCCGTTCAGCACGATGTCGCCGCTCACGGTGTGCGCCTCGAGGCGGACCTCGCGGGGGACCATGATGTCGAAGTCGACGGCGACTCGCCCACCCCGGAAGAGATCGGCCCAGCCGCGGTCCTGCTCGTACAGGTGCGGCTTGAGCGTCACGTCGTCGCCCCCCTGCTCCATGCGCACTTCGACGTTCTCGAGCAGGCGCTTCGCACGCTCTGCGCTCGTGCCGCGGACCCGCTTCCGCGCCTTCACATGGATCGTCCCGTCCGCACCCACGGAGATCTTCGTGTCTCCGGAGACGTTCCTGACGTGGAGCCCGGGGACCGTACCGACGCTGAAGTCGCGCTCCACCACCTCGGAGTACTCGTCGCCGCCGAGATCGGCGATGTCACCGACGTCGAAGGTGAAGTTCATCGAGTCGCGGATGCTCCGGCTGATGTGATGCCCGAGATCTCCGCCCGGGGTCGAGTGCACGCTGCGCCGGATCTCTTCGCCCAGGCCGCGGCGCTCCTCGCGGGCTCGGTCGCGCTCGCTCCGGTACGCCTCGCGCTCGCGCTCGCGGTCCTGCTGGCGCAGCTCGCGCTCCTGCTGGCGCGCTTGCTGGTAGCGCTCGCGCGCCTCTTCGAATTCCTGGCGCGCCGACTTCAGGCGGGCGTCGTCGTTCTCGTTGCTCATCACTCAGCCTCCAACAGCGTCGCCGCGTCGTCGGGCGCGATCTTGCCCTCGGCGAGCTCGCGCAAAATCTCCTTGCGCCGCTCGGTCTCACGGTCCGGTTCGACCTGCGACGGGAACCCGAGCGCCCGGATCACCGCGTCCAGCCGCGACCGCACCGTCGGATACGAGATGCCGAGCTCGCGTTCGACGTCCTTGAAATTCCCCCGGGCGCGGATGAACGTCTCGAGGAACTCGAGCTGATCCGCGGCCAGCGACTGGAACCGCCCAAGGGTGAACGTCCCTTCGAGCCGCGTGCCGCACGACTCGCACTCGAGCCGAACCACGCGGAGCGACTCGTGACAGATCGGGCAGCGGCCGATGACCGGATTAACCATCGACCGACTTTCGGTCCGGGGTTCCTGATTGTCAACACAAACTCAACGTTCTGTAGCCGAATATGCGGATCGTTCAGGTGGCCCTTGACGCGGGTTGCGGTGTTGCGAATGAGCCACCTCGCGGCACGCGACTAAACCGTCCCAGCGAAGACCGGACTTCCCTCGGCGTTTCTGTGTGAGAACAACCGTTCTCACGGCCGTTTCGGCATCCGCGCTGCTCAGTCTGCAACCTCTTAATTCTTCTGACGGCTTGATATTCATCTGATAAGATGCCAGTAGTCAGACAAAGGGGAGATGCATCATGCCAGTTATCGAGGTCGAGATCCAGCTCCGACCGCGTAATCAGATCACCGTCCCGGCGGAGGCCGCTGCGGGACTGGGTATCCACGCGGGCGACCGCCTCCTCCTGCGCGTTGATCCTGATCTCCACACAGCTGTAGTGCGCCCTCTACGCGCGAGCTACGCCGGAATCGCAGGAGATATCTACGGGCGTACGCAAGCGGAAGTGAAGGCCTACATCAAGGGTGAGCGGGAGGCGTGGGCTGAGTGAGTCAGGCCTCGCTGGAGAAGGCGATTCCCGAGGGCGATCGGATTTTGCTGGATACGTCAGCGCTCCTCGCGTACCTCGGGGTGCCTGCGCCCACGACACCGCTCGTACGCCACGTGATCGACGAGTACGTACGCTCCGGTCGGAATCTCGCGACCGTCTCGATGGTCACGGTCATGGAGATACTCGTACGCCCGCTCGCAGCCGGACCCGGCCCGGAGTACGTCCACGTGATGGATTTCCTCCAGCGTTTCCCGAATCTGCGCGCCGTCCCCATTGACCTTCCGATCGCGCAGGAAGCCGCGAGCCTTCGGGCGCAGCACAAGTTCAAGACGCCAGATGCGCTCGTTATCGCGACAGGGCTCGCAGCACACGTCGGTCATCTCGTCTGCAACGACGCGCAGTGGAAGTCACGGCTCAGCGCGATCAGCACACGCGTCAAGGTGCTCTACCTAGAGGATCATCTGCCCTTCTAGCGATTGGCGCGCCGGCATGTTCTTGCCGTCCCCGCGACCCATACAAACCTCGACTCCCAATCTGCCTGGGCCCGGCCACGCGCGGCGATCTGTCGGCACGGCACTACCCGGGGCGGATTCGCGAGGAGATCGCCAAACAACTGCTCGGCATCGCGCCCCGGCAGCTCGCCTGCGCTTGCCCCGCGCTCCGCCAACCGTCCCGACCGCACCCCGAAAACGCGTCGGCATTCGCAACACTGCAACCCGCGTCAAGGTGGCCCTTGACGAGCAGCGGACCAGTGGCTCGCCTCACCTAGCTGTGGTCAGCCGCGAGCGCGGTCAGCGTCGTGCCGGTCAAGCGGTAGCGCACCCGGACCCCCTCGCAGTAGCTCGCGAGTGCCCCGGTCGCGAGCGCAGCGTCGTCGGGCCGGAGGGTCAGCGCGACCCCGTCCAGGAAAGCGGCGCCGTGCCCGACGATGAGGCCACGACCACCTTCCGGCAGCCGGAGCGCGATCTCGCGCCAGAGGGCCGCCTGCGCCAGGCCGAACGCCGCGACCGGGCCACCTCGCGCAATGAGCCGGGCGAGGCCGGCGCGCCCCGCGGCACCATCGAACGCGTCCATTTCTGGGAAGGTCTCGCCCGCGCCGTCCGGTCCGGCGAGACGCGCGTCGACGTCATCCACGGCGAAGCCCATTGCGACGGCTGTCTCGACACAGCGAGCAAGCGGGCTCGTGACGACCAGGTCGAACGGCCCGATACCCGCGCCGGTGCGCCGCGCGAGGGCCACGCCCCACTGGGTGAGGTGCTGGCCGGGACGCTGCCGCTTGCTGTGGCGGCGCACCTCGAGCTCACGCATCGGCGCGGGCCTCCATCTCCATCGCAAGCACTCCGCGTTCGGGGAAGAGCGGCTCGCGGCGGCCGGTGTCGCGGAAGCCGAGAACCTCGTACAAGCCGATCGGCCGCGGATCGCTCGCGTTCACCTGAAGGCGGACGGCGGACGCGCCTCGCTCGGCCGCCCACACCAGCACCGCTCGGACAAGCTGAGTACCCACACCCGATCGACGGACGGCGGGATCGACCTGCATCTGGATCAACGACGGGATCGTGTCGGGCGGCGCCGCCGGCTCGGGAAGGTACACCGTCACCATCCCGACCAGCCTGCGGGCGTCGTCCGCCGCGACTGTGCATTGCCGGTCCCCGCGCGCACCCTGCTCCGCGACGGCCTGCCATTCGGCCTCCGACCGGCGCTCGGCCTGTGCGAGCGTCGTGGAGAACGCCTCGGGTGCATCGGCCAGCGCGGCCAGCCGCAGGTCGTGGAGCGCTCCCACGCTTCCCCACGCACCCGGCGGACAAAGATCACTCGATCGCCTGCTTGATCCGTTCGGCGAGCGCTGCCCCGACCCCGGCCACGCCGGCGAGCTCGGCCTCGGTGGCGTCCCGCATCCCCTTCACCGAGCCGAACTTCCGCAGCAAGGCGCGCTTCTTGGCCGGCCCGACGCCCTGGATCTCGTCGAGCACCGACTGCGTGGCCCGCTTTCCCCGGAGCTGCTGGTGGTAGGTCAGCGCGAACCGGTGGGCCTCGTCGCGGATCCGCTGGACCAGGAACAGGCCCTGCGACCGCTGGGGCAGGACGATCGGGTCCGGCCTGCCCGGCACGAACAGCTCCTCGCGCTCCTTGGCGAGCGCGGCGATCGGGATCTGGAGCAGGCCGGCATCCGAGAGGGCGCCGATCCCCTCCGCGAGCTGGCCCTTCCCGCCATCCAAGATCACGAGGTCGGGGACCGGCCACCCGCCGTTGTCACCGGCCGCGCTCCGGGCAAAGCGTCTCCGCAAGGTGTCTCGCATGTTCGCGAAGTCGTCGTTGCGATCGCCGAGCCTCGCGCGGAACCGCCGGTAGCCCTGCTTCGCCGGACGGCCGTCCTCGAACACGACCATCGAGCTCACGACGTTCGTCCCTTGGACGTGGCTCACGTCGAAGCACTCGATGCGCTTCGGCGGGCCCTCAAGGCCGAGCGCCTGCTGGAGCTCCGCCAACGCGGTCTCGGTCTTTCCCTTGTCGGCGAGCCAGCGCACCCGCTCCTGCTCGAGCGCGTCCTGGGCGTTTCGGACCGCGAGCTCGATGAGCCGGCGCTTCTTGCCGCGCAACGGCACGTGCAGCTCGACCTGCGTGCCGCGTTTCTCCTCGGCGAACGCGCTGAACGTCGCGGCGTCGGGGATCGCCTCGGCCACCACGATCTCCGGCGGGAGCGTGGCGGCGGCGGCGTAGTGCTGGCGCAGGAACGAACCGAGCACCTCGCCGGGCGTCGCGCCTTCCGCGCCTTCGAGGAAGAAGTGATCGCGGCCGACGACCGTGCCATCGCGCACGCGGAGCAGCTGGACCGCGGCATCGCCTTCGGCCAGCGCGACGCCGAGGGCGTCGAAGTCGTCACCCTTGTACGCGTGGACCTCCTGCCGATCGGTGGTCCGCTCGATCGCCGTGACGCGATCCCGCAGCAGCCCGGCGCGCTCGTAGTCCAGCCCTGCGGACGCAACCAGCATCTCGCGCCGCACGTCGCGGGCAAGCGCCTCGTAGCGGCCTTCGAGGAACTGCACGCTGCGATCGATGGTCGCCCGGTATTCGTCGCGCGTGGTCGCGCCAACGCACGGCGCGGTGCAGCGCTTCAGGTGGAACAGCAAACACGGTCGCCCGCCCGGAAGCGCTGAGGGCGGGACCGTCCGCCCGCGCCCGTCCTCCGACGCGACGATCGTGAGCTTGCAGGTCCGGTACGGGAACAGCTTCTGCAAGAGATCGAGCGACTCGTCGACGGACTTCGCGTTCGCGTACGGGCCGAAGTAGCGCGCGGTCCGGTCGCCGAGCTGCCGGGTGCGAAGGATCCGCGGGAAGTCCTCGCCGAGCGTGACCTTCACGTACGGGTACGACTTGTCGTCCTTGAGCCGGATGTTGTAGCGAGGGCGATGCTGCTTGATGAGGTTCGCCTCGAGGAGGTACGACTCGGACACGCTGCCGGTGAGCACGTACTCGAGCCGCTCCGCGCGCTCGACGAGCCGGACGTGCCGCACGTCGAGGCTCGGGCCGAAGTAGCTGCGGATGCGATCGCGGAGGACGTCGGCCTTCCCGACGTACAGCACCCGGCCGCGGGCGTCCTTGAACAGGTAGACGCCCGGCGAGCTCGGGAAGGAGGCGGCCTGGGCCAGGAGGGTGGAGCGGCGGTCCGTGGCGTTCGGCATGTGAAAAGGATAGGAACGGCGAGGCGGCCTATCATTTCGCTCCTCAGATGGGGAATTCCGAGCCGTGAAAGAAGCCGCCGAGCCGCGCCGCTCCCGGCGCTCGGTCCAGTCGGTCGATCGCGCCCTCGATCTGCTCGAAGCCCTGGCGGGCGCCGACGGCGAAGTGAGCATCACCGCCCTGGCCGCACGCACCACGCTCCACGTGAGCACGGTCCACCGGCTCCTCGCGACGCTGCTCCGCCGCGGGTACGTCCGGCAGAACCCGGATACCAGTCGCTACTACGCGGGCGCGAAGGTCTCGACCCTTGCGGAGAGCCGCAGCCGCTACAACGAGCTCCGCCTCGCCGCCCGACCGCTCCTCCAGGCGCTGGTCGGGGCGACGCGCGAGACCGCGAACCTCAGCGTCCTCGACGACACGATGGCGGTGTACATCGAGACGGCCGCGAGCCCCCAGGTCGTGCGCCTGTTCACCGTGGTCGGCAATCGCGTACCGCTCCACGCGACCGGCGCGGGAAAGGCCCTCCTCGCATCGCTTCCGCAGCCACGGCGCGACGCGCTCCTGGATCGCACCGAGCTGCGAGCCCACACGACCAAGACGCTGGTCGATCGGGCGTCACTGGCGCGGGCCCTCGACGACGCGCGCGAGCGGGGCTACGCGCTCGATGACGAGGAGTACGACGACGGCGTGCGGTGCGTCGCCGTCGCGGTCGGACCGATCGGCGCACCCATCGCCGCGATCTCGATCTCCGGGCCGGCGAGCCGCTTGACGAAGCAGCGCTGCGTCGAGTTCGTCCCGCAGATGCGGCGGGCTGCGGGCGAGCTGGCCGAGGCGCTCCGAGCGCGCGAGGGCACCGGGACATGACCGCGGCGCCGCCGATCGTTCGCGCCGGCCTGCGGGGCGCCGCGCTTGCGTCCGGGCTGCGCGACCTCCTCGGATCCGAGAAGGTCCTCTGGGCCCGCGAGGACCTGCTCCTCTATGAGTACGACGGGGCGGTCGACATCGCGACGCCGGATGCGGTCGTGCTGCCGAATGAGACGGCCGATGTCGCGAAGCTCGCGCGCTTCTGCGCGGAGCACGCGGTGCCGCTCGTCCCGCGCGGCGCGGGCACGGGCCTGTCGGGCGGGGCCATCCCGGTCGAAGGAGGCGTGGTCATCTCGTTCGCTCGCATGTCGCGCATCCTCGAGCTCGACGTCGCGAACCTGCGCGCCGTCGTGCAGCCCGGCCTGGTGAACCTGCACCTGTCCACGGCGGCCGCGCCGCACGGCCTGTACTTCGTGCCGGATCCATCGAGCCAGAAAGCCTGCACCCTCGGCGGCAACGTCGCCGAGAACTCCGGCGGCCCGCATACGCTCGCGTACGGTGTCACGACGAACCACGTGACCGGGCTCGAGCTCGTGCTCTCGGATGGATCCATCGTCCGGCTCGGCGGAAAGGCGCTCGAGTACGACGGCTACGACCTCGTCGGCACGTTCGTCGGATCCGAGGGCACGCTCGGCATCATCACGGAGATCACCGTGAAGCTGACACCGCTGCCCGAGGACAAACGCACCCTCATGGCCGCGTTCCCGACGATGGACGACGCGTCGAACACGGTCTCCGCGATCATCGGCGCCGGCATCGTGCCGAGCGCCATGGAGATGATGGATCAGCTGTCCACGCAAGCCGTCGAGGCCTCGGTCGGCGCGGGCTACCCGCTCGATGCGGGCGGCATCCTCCTCGTCGAGGTCGACGGCGTCCGCGACGGGCTCGATGACCTCCTCGAGCGCATCGAGGTCATCTGCCGGGCGGCGCACGCCCAGGAGCTGCGCGTCGCGACGACCGCGCTCGAGCGCGACAAGCTGTGGGCCGGCCGGAAGGGCGCGTTCGCGGCGATGGGCCGCCTCGCCTCGGACTACTACGTGCAGGACGGGGTGATCCCGCGGACGAAGCTCCCCCAGGTGCTCCGCCACGTGATCGACGTCGGCGAGCGCTACGGCCTGCGGATCGCGAACGTCTTCCACGCCGGCGATGGCAACCTGCACCCGCTGATCATGTTCGACGGATCGAAGGGTCCGGCCGAGGTCGAACGGGTGAAGGAGGCCGGGCGCGAGATCCTGGAGATGTGCATACAGGTCGGCGGCTCGATCACCGGCGAGCACGGCGTCGGGATGGAAAAGACCTGCTACATGCCGCTCCAGTACTCGCCGGTGGACATGGCCGTCATGCACCGGGTGAAGGACGCGTTCGATCCGCTCGGCCTCGCGAATCCGGGCAAGATCTTCCCCACTCCGGGCCGCTGCAAGGAGTTCTCGCTCAATGCCGCGCGTTGAGCGTCCGGCCACGCCCGAGGCCTGCGCCGATGCCCTGCGGGCGTGCGCCGAGGATCGCCGGAGCGTGCGCGTGCGTGGCGGCGGGACGAAGGATCATCTCGGCACCCGCCGCGAGACCGACGTGATGCTCGAGACCGCGGGGCTCGACGGGATCATCGATCACGTCCCCGCGGACCTCACCGTCACGGTGCGCGCGGGGATGTCGTTCGCGGCGCTCCGCGACGCGCTGGCGAAGCATGGCCAATTCCTTCCGCTCGATCCGCCGCACGTCGCGCGCGGCGCGACCGTCGGCGGGATCATCGCGACGAACAGCAACGGATTCGGGCGGTACCGCTACGGGAGCGTGCGCGATCTCCTGCTCGGCGTGCGCGTGGCCCTGCCGGACGGCACGATCGCCCGCGCCGGCGGCCGCGTGGTGAAGAACGTCGCGGGCTATGACCTGAACAAGCTGTTCATCGGCTCGTTCGGCACGCTCGGCGTCGTCGTCGAGGCGACCTTCAAGATCCTCCCGGTGCCCCCCGTGGCCAAAGCGGCGAGCGCGACCTTCACCACGCCGGGCGACGCGTTCGGCGCGGCCGACGCGCTCGTGCGCACGTCGTTGCGCCCGACCGCGATCGTCGTCGAGCGCACCGAGGACCGCCGCTGGAGGCTTGCCATCGCCGCGGCCGGGGAGGCCGCGCCGGTAGACCGCGCGATGGCCGAGCTCGGTCGCCTGGCGGCCGCGCGCGGGGCGAGCACGGAGGCGATCGGCGATCCCGAGGCGGCGCTCGGTCCGCTGCGGGAGATCGTCGACGCGGCGACGGGCGGCGCGGTGGTGCGCGCAGCGCTGCCGCTCTCGGCGCAGACCGCGTTCGCGGAAGCCGCGGTGCGGGTCGATCGCGGCGCGCGGATCGTCGCGGATGCCGCCAGCGGGATCGCGCACGTGCACCTTCGCGACGAGGCGGGCGTCGTCGCCGCGGCCGACGGGCTCCTCGCCAAGGCGCGGGTCCTCGGCGGCAGCGCGCGGGTCGAGCGCACGGCGGTCGCGGGCCTTGATCCGTTCGGCGGGCCGGAGCCGGCCGGCGCGTTCCTCATGCGCCGGCTGAAGGAGGCGTTCGATCCGAACGGCATCCTCGAACCCGCGCGGTCGGCCCTCGGATGATCCGTCGGCGGGGCTTCCCCAACGCCGACGCGCCGCTGCCTGAGCTCATCTCGCGCTGCGTCCACTGCGGCCTGTGCCTTCCGACCTGCCCGACCTTCGCGGAGCTCGGCGTCGAGATGGACTCCCCGCGCGGCCGCATCCGGCTCATGAAGAACGTGTGGGACGGCCGGCTCGACGCGGATAGCGCCGCGTTCGCCGATCACATGGCCAAGTGCCTCGACTGTCGCGCGTGCGAGACCGCCTGCCCGTCGGGCGTGTCGTTCGGGAAGCTCATGGAGGCCGCGCGCTCCCAGGTCCTCGCCGCGCGCAGACCGAACCTCGCTGAGGCCCTGCTGCGGCGCGCGGCCTTCCGCGGGCTCATCACCTCCCCCGCGCGGCTCGCGCTGTTCGCGCGGTTCGGATACCTCTCCAAGCGGCTCGGCGCACGGACCATCCTGCGCGCGATCGGGATGAAGCGGCTGGCCGAGCTCCTCGATCTCGTTCCCGAGAAAGCCCCGACGAGCGCGGCACTGCCCGCGCGCTTCGCCGCCATCGGAACGAAACGGGGCACGGTCGCCCTCTTCACCGGCTGCGTCATGCGCGCGGCGTTCGCGGACACGAACGCCGCCACCGCTCGCGTGCTCGCGCGCAACGGCATCGAGGTGCTCGTCCCCGCGACGCAGACGTGCTGCGGCGCGTTGCACGCGCACGCCGGCGAGCGCGGCGGCGCGCGCGAGCTCGCGAAGCGGAACATCTCGGGGCTGGAGCCGCTCGCGGTGGACGCGTTCATCGTGAACGCCGCCGGCTGCGGCGCGAACCTGAAGGAGTACGGCTGGCTGCTCAAGGACGACCAGGAGTGGGCCGAGCGCGGCGAGCGTTTCAGCGCGCGGGTGAAGGACGCGAGCGAGTACCTCGCGGCCGTGGGCCTCGCCGAGCGGCCCGGACCGGTGCGCGCGACGGCCGCCTACGACGACCCGTGTCACCTCATCCACGGGCAGAAGATCAGCGCGCAGCCGCGCGCGCTGCTCGCGGCGATCCCCGAACTCAGGCTCGTGCCGCTCGCGGAGGCCGACTGGTGCTGCGGGAGCGCGGGCACGTACAACGTGACGCAGCCGGAGCTCGCCGCGCGCCTCGGACACCGCAAGGCCCAGCACATCGTGCGAAGCGGCGCCGAGATGGTCGTCACCGCGAACCCGGGCTGCCAGATGCAGATCGAGGCCGCGCTGCGCCGCGAGGGCGCGCGCGTGCCGGTCGTGCATCTGATGGATCTCCTCGACCGCGCGTACGCGTCGCGGTGATAACGGAGCGCGGGCGCGCCGCCTCCGTCGGCGTCATGGCCCTCGCGCACCTGACGAACGACTCGTACGCGTACATGCTCCCGGCGCTCCTGCCGCTGCTCCTCGGCAAGCTGGGGATCGGCCTCGGGCTCGCGGGCATCCTCGTCACGCTCTATCAGGCGTCGTCCTCGTTCACTCAACCCCTCTTCGGGCACATGTCCGATCGTGGCGGGCGCACGCGTTGGATGGCGTGGACCGGAGTGGCGCTCTCCGGCATCGCCGCAGCCGCGCTCGGGCTCGCGCCGAGCCTCGCCGCGGTCGCGATCGCGCTTCTCGTCGGCGGCATGGGCACGGCGCTCTACCACCCGGTGAGCGCCGCGCTCGTCGCGGGGTCGGTGCCGCGGAGCTCGCGCGGCCGGTGGATGAGCGTCTACATCAGCGCGGGGAACTTCGGGCTTCCGGTCGGACCGTTCCTCATCGGCGTGATCATCGCGACCGTCGGCCTCGGCGGGATCTGGCTCGTCGCGATCCCCGCCGTCGTTCTCGCCGCCCTCGTGTGGCGCACCGGGCCACATCTCCCCAAGCGGACGGCGGCGCCGCTGCCGCTGCGCGCCGTCCTGGGCGCGAACCGCCGGATGCTCGTCGGGCTCATCTCGGTCTCCGCGACGCGGGCGTGGGCGACGGCGCTGGTGAGCTCGTTCCTCCCGGTGTACGCGGTGAGCCGCGGCGTCACGATCATCGACGCGTCGCGCCTGCTGACGCTCTACCTCCTATCTGGCGCGGTCGGCGGGCTCATTGGCGGCTGGCTCGCCGATCGGGTCGGGCGCGACCGCGTGATCATCACGAGCCTGCTCTGCGCGGCGCCGTTCTGCGTCCTGCTCGCGACGCAGACGGAGGTCGGACCCGCCTTCCTGATCGCGACCGCGGTGAGCGGGATGCTCCTGAACGGATCGTTCGTCGTCCTCGCCGTGCGGGGACAGGAGAGCATGCCCGGCAGCCTCGGCATGGTGAGCGGACTGATGCTCGGGCTCTCCATCGGCCTCGGCGGCCTCGCGGTCGCGCCGATGGCCATCGTCGCCGAGCGGGCGGGCATCCCGCCGGTGTTCGTCGCCGCCGGCGGGCTCGCGATCGTGTGCGCGCTCCTCATGCGCGCCGTACCGCGCGCTCCGGTACGGACCGAGACCGTCGCCATCGCCGGGGCCGGATCCGCGTAGCGCGCGGTCAGGAGACGGCGAGGTCCGCGCGCACGAGCTGCTGATCGAGCAGCGTCCAGATCTCCTCGCGGATGCGCGCGTATTCAGGTTCGGCGCGGAAGTTGTAATCGCCGCGGGGCTTGCGGAGCGTCACCGGGAACTCCGCGATGATCCGGCCAGGCTTCACGCCCATCACGACGATGCGGTCCGAGAGGTAGATGGCCTCGTCGATCGAGTGGGTCACGAACAGCACCGTGAGGTCGCGCTCAGCGCAGAGCCGCTGCAGCTGTCCTTGCAGGTGCTCGCGGGTGAGCGCGTCGAGCGAGCCGAACGGCTCGTCCATGAGCAGCAGCTTCGGCTCGATGGCGAGGGCGCGAGCGATGCCCACGCGCTGGCGCTGCCCGCCCGACATCTGGCCGGGGTAGTGGCCGCCATGCGTCTCGAGGCCAACGGACGCGAGGTGCTTGCGCGCGGTCTCGAGGCGCTGCTCCTTGGGGACGCCCTGGATCTCGAGGCCGTAGGCGACGTTCGTGAGCGCGGTACGCCACGGCAGCAGGTTGAAATGCTGGAACACCACGGCCTTGTCGCGCGACGGACCGACGCTCGGTTTCCCGTCGACGAAGATCCGGCCGCTCGACTGCTCGAGCAGCCCGGCGACCATCCGCAGCACCGTCGTCTTACCGCAGCCGGACGGACCGATGAGGGTGACGAACTCGCCGCGGCGGACGTCGAGACGGAACGACTCGACCACCGGCTCGGTCCGGCCGGGGAACGTCTTGTCGAGCTCCTCGATCTTCAGCACCCGCGAACTCCTTTGATGTGCGCGGATCGCGCGGTTGACGCCCGGCGTTCCACAACCATACGCTGCTTGCAACCTCCGTTGCGCGATGAGACGAGGAGATCGGACGCTCTGATGGAATTTAGCCTCGCGGTCCAGAACAACCGTCTCGGGGCATCCGCCGAAGGGATGGACGCAGCCGGGGAGGTCGCGACGCGCTACGGCTTCAAGACCCTCTGGGTCGCCGATCACCTGCTCGTCTCGCGCAAGGGCGGCCCGAAGGCCGACGAGTGGTACGCGCAGTACAACCTCCTCGAGCACGAGTGGATCCTCGAGGCCCTGCTGTCCCTGATGTACATCGGCGCGCGCCACCAGACGGTGCTCCTCGGGCTCGGGGTGATCGTCCCGGCGATGCGTGACGCGCCCGCCCTCGCGAAGGAGATCGCGTCGCTCGACACGCTGAGCGGGGGCCGCGTCGTCGCGGGCGTCGGCGTCGGCGACGAAGAGGATTACCTCGAGTACCAGAACCTCGGGAAGGTCGATCGCTTCAAGGTGCGCGGGGCGTACCTGAACGAGACGGTCGCGCTGTGGCGACACCTGTGGTCCGGCCGGACCGATCCGTTCGTCGGGAAGTTCCACCAGCTCAACGACTTCACGTTCCAGCCACCACCGCCTCAGGGCGGGAACCTGCCGATCTTCGCGAGCGGACGGAGCGATCGCGCGCTCGCGCGCGTCGGCACGATGCTCGACGGGTACCTCGGGTCGCGCTGGGCGCCGTCGCAGTTCCACGAGAAGTGGCCGGCGGCCATCGAGCGCGCGCGCCAGAATGGCCGGCCGAAGCCGTACCTCGCGATGCGCGTGCGCATCCGGATCGGCGAGCAGCCCGACGAGATCTTCAGCCTGTGCGGGGAGCCGGAGGCCGTCGTCGCGGGACTCCTCGACTATGAGGCCGCGGGCGCGGACGAGGTCGTTCTGGTCTTCGACGCGGTGAAGCCCGAGGAGGTCCTGCGCGATACCGAGCGCTTCAACCGCGAGATCCTCGAGGTCTATCGCGAGCGCTCCCGGCTGCAACGCGCGGCCGCGGGCGGAGGACCCACGCGAGCGGCGTGACCGCGATGGACATCGGCATCGCGCTCCCCAATCACCGCGAGGGCGCGTCGCTCGAGGGCATGCGCGCCGCCGCCGATGCCGCCGTGCGTTACGGCTGGCGCTCGATCTGGGCGATCGACCATCTCGTCGTCGCGAAGTCCGAGGCCGCCGACTACGGCTGGACGCTCGAGCCGCTCATCTCGCTCGCATACCTCGGCGCGCTGTATCCGACGCTGCGCGTCGCCACCGGGGTGCTCGTGCCGCCGATGCGAGACGCGGTCCAGCTCGCGAAGGAGCTCGCGACGCTCGACAACCTCCTCGGACCGGACCGGCTCATCGTCGGGGTCGGCGTGGGCGACGAGGAGGACCGCGCCGAGTACGCCAACCTCGGGAAGGACGATCGCTTCCGCAAGCGCGGCGCGTACCTCGACGAGACGATCGCGCTGTGGCGGCACCTCTGGTCAGGCCGCACCGATCCGTTCGTCGGCACGTTCAACACGCTCACCGACTTCACGTTCGATCCGCTCCCGGTGCGGCGCGACGATCTGCTCATCATCTCGGGCGGCCGCTCGGACCGCGCGCTCACGCGCGTCGGCCGGATCACCGACGGCTTCTACGCGAGTCGCTGGGGACCGGCCGAGCTGCGCGATCGGTGGCCCACGATGCTCGCGACCGCGCACGCGAATGGCCGCAAGCGGCCGTTCCTCGCGGCGCGCGTGCGCGTGAAGTTCGAAACGGCGCCCGGAACGACGGCCGCGTACAGCGTCTGCGGCACGCCGGAGCGGATGGCCGACGAGCTCATGGCCTTCGCCCTGGCCGGCACGAACGAGTTCGTCGCGGTGCTCGATGCGACGCGGCCGGACGACGTGACGCGCCTGACCGCCCGGTTTGAGCGCGAGGTGGTCGCCCGGTTCCGCGAAGCCTGGGACAGGCGGCCCGCCCGATCCGGGATCTAGCCCGCCGGCGCGAAGCGCGGGATCGCGAGTTCGGAGCCCCCTGCTGTCTGGACCGGCTCGAAGCTGACCCGCACCGGCATGCCGACCCGGACCTGCTCGTTCGGGATCCCGACGACGTTGCTGAACATCCGCGGCCCCTCGGCGAGCTGCACGAGCGCGACGTTGTACGGCACGCGCGACGCCCAGGCGGGGTTGTACGCGTGCTCGAAGATGACGAACGACAGGACCGTCCCCCGGCCCGACAGCGGCGTCCAGGCGAAGTCCGGTGACAGGCAGCGCGGACAGATCGGCGAGATCGGGTAGCGCAGGTGGCCGCACGCGGCGCAGCGCTGCATCGCGAGCGTGCCGGCCCGGGCCGCGTCCCAGAATCCGCGGTTGTCGTCGCTGAGGACGGGCAGCACGGGCTCGAGCGCGTCCAATCAGCGGCCCAGCACGAGCGTGCTCGCGGTGTTGAGGGTCATGCCGCGCCCGGTGACGAGGCAGAGCTCGGCGTCGGGGATCTGCCGCTCCCCCGCCTCGCCGCGGATCTGGCGCACGCCCTCGGCGATGTGCAGCCAGCCCTGCATGTACGACTCCGAGAGGTTGCCGCCCGCGGTGTTGAGCGGGAGCTCGCCCTGCAGGCCGATGCGCAGGCCGCCCTCGACGAACGGCCCCGATTCGCCGATCTTGCAGAAGCCGGCGTGCTCGAGCCAGAAGAGCACCGCGATGGTGAAGTTGTCGTAGAGCTGCGCGACGTCGATGTCCTTCGGCGACACGCCGGCCATGCGATACGCGCGCGAGACGCAGTCCGTCTGATGCGGCAGGTACCACCAATCCTCCCGGCCGAGGTTCTCGGCGGTGTGGCCCTGACCCATGCCCCAGATGACGGCGGGCCGGTGCGGACCGGACAGGGCGCGCTCCGGCGACGTGACGATGAGCGCGACCCCACCGTCGGTGATCAGGCAGCAGTCGAACAGCCGGAGCGGATCCACGATGAGCCGCGAGGCCTGGTGATCCGCGAGCGTCATGGGCTCGCGCATGACCGCGGCCGGATTCAGGCGCGCGTTGCGGCGTCCGTTCACCGCGACCCAGCCGAGCTGCTCGCTCGTCGTGCCGTAGAGCGCCATGTGCCGCCGCGCGCCGATGGCGCTGTTCGCGGCGTTGCCGAACATCCCCCAGATGCCCCACGAGTCGCTGCCGCCGGCGGCCGAGTCGAACTTGCTGCCCGCGGTCCGCGCGGCGTCGCCGAACACGCACGCGACGACGTTCGCCATGCCCGTGGACACGGCCATCGCGGCGAGCTGCACGAGCGCGCCGGCCGTCGCGCCGCCCATCGCCATGGAGCCGGTGAAGCTCGGGTTGATGCCGAGGCGCTCGCCGAGGGCGAGGTAGTGCTTCGCGCCCTCGGGCGACGACGTGCCGGGCATCGTCAGGAGGCCGTCGACCTCGTCCTTCTGCAAGTCGGCGTCGGCGAGGGCGTCGCGGAACGCCTCCGTCGCGAGCGACAGCGCGGTCTCGCCCGGGAGCTTCCCCTGACGGCTCGCGCCGATGCCGGCGATCGCGGCTTTGCGCCATCCCATCGCGCTACCGGCCGCTGAACTTCGGCGGCCGGCCTTCGCGGAACGCGGCACGGCCTTCGGCGCGATCGGCCGTCTTCGCGAGCGTCGCCCACAGCGTTCGCTCGAGGTCAAGGCCTACCGAGAGCGGCACGTCGTCGGCCGCGCGCGCGGCGCGCTTCGCGGCCTGCAGCGAGAGCGGCGCGTTGACGGCGATCCGCGCCGCGAGCGTCGTCGCGAGCGCGGCGAGCGCGCCGGGCGCGACGACGTCCGACACGATGCCCCACGCGAGCGCGGTGGCGGCGTCGATGGCCTGTCCGGTCAGCAGCATCCGCAGCGCGCGCGCCGGGGTCGTCGCGCGGACCAGCCGCTGCGTGCCGCCGCTGCCGGGGAGGCTCCCGATGGAGACCTCGGGGAGCGCGAACGACGCGGTCGAGGCCGCGATACGCAGGTCGGCCGCGAGTACCAGCTCGAACCCGCCGCCCGCCGCGGGCCCATTCACCGCGGCGATGACCGGCTTCGTCGCGACGTCGAGCGGCGCGGTGAGCCGTCCGGACGGGGCCGGATCCGCCGCTGGCGCCTCCTCTTTCAGATCGACGCCGGCGCAGAACGCGGTCCCCGCGCCGGTCAGGACGATGACCCGGACCGCGTCGTCCTGCTCGGCAGCCGCGAACGCTTCGGCGAGCCGCTGGCGTGTCGCGCGATCGATCGCGTTGCGGCGCTCAGGTCGCTGCAGCGTGATCCACGCCGCGCCGTCGCGGACGGCGTAGCCAACGGTCGCGGTCTCCGCCCCAGAGCGGGCGTCCATCAATAGAAGACCCGCTCGGCGACGAGGCGGTCGTATTCGGCACGGTCCATCCCCAGAACGTCCGCGGCGATCTCCCAGGTGTGCTCGCCGAGGAGCGGCGCGGCCCGCAGCGCGGGACGCGGCCGACCGGCGACCCGGAACGGCAGCCCGTTCATCAGGATGCTGCCCATCGCGGCGTGCTCCGACCGCTGCCAGTACCCGCGAGCGCGCAGGTGCGGATCGTTCACGAGATCGTCCGCTGCGCTCACCGCGGCGGCCGGCACGCGCCACTTCTGCAGCTCGCGCATGAGCTCGAATCGATCGCGATGGCCGGTCTCCGCGGCGATGAGCCCCTCGAGGCGATCCTCGTGCGCCTTGCGGCCCGAGAACGTCGCGAGCTCCGGCGCCGTAGCCCAGACCGGCGCACCGAGCACGTCGACGAACGAGCGCCACTCCTCGTCGGTCCGGATCGAGATCGCGCACCACGCATCGTCGCCCCGGCAGGGGAAGACGCCGTGGGGCGCGGCGTCGGCGATGCGATTCCCACGCCGGACGAAGGGCCGGCCGTTCGTCGCGGCATCGATGAGCTCCGGACCGAGGACGTTCACCGTCGACTCGAGCTGCGCGACCTCGACCGACTGCCCGAGCCCGCTGCGCCCGCGTTCGTAGAGCGCCGCGAGGACCGCGATCACGCCGTGACCCGGATTCGGCACGTGGTCCGGGTAATGCGTGCCGGTGCCGACGGGTGCGCGATCGGGCAGGCCAGAGCGCTCCACCAGCCCGCTGAGCGCGGCGATCGTCGAGCCGAACCCGACGTACTCCTTGTTCGGCCCGGTCAGCCCCTGCATCGGCATCGTGAGGTAGATCACCGAGGGGTTCTCGCGGCGGATGTCGTCGTACGAAAGGCCCCACCGCTCCATGACGCCGGGTCGGAAGTTGCTCGTGACGACAGAGCAGCGCGCGGCGAGCCGCTGCGCGATCCCGCGGGCCTGCGGGTGCGACATGTTGAGCGCGAAGCTCTTCTTGTTGGAGTTCCGCGACGCGAAGTAGCCCGATGCCTCGAGCAGATCGACGTTCGGCTTGAACGGCGGCGCGACGCGGAGATTGTCCGGGCGTGCCCGCGACTCGACCTTGATCACTTCCGCGCCGTGGTCGGCGAGCATCTTCGTGACGAAAGCGCCCGCGCCGACCCAACAGTAGTCGAGGATCCGAAGGCCCGCCAACGGCGAGGTCGCGGTCATCCGACCCGCGTCGGCAGGCGTGCCGGTGACGCGGCGGCGAGGACCTCGGCGGTGTGCTGCCCGGGTCGCGGCGCCGCGGAGCGCAGGCGCCACGGCGTGCGCGAGAAGCGATACGGCGCGCCGGGGTACACCACGTCGCGGCCGAGCTCCTCGTGGCGCAGCGTGACGAAGAAGTCGCGCGCGTTGAGCTGCGGATCGGCGAGGACCTCATCCATCCGGTTCACCGGTGAGAGCGCGATCCCGCGCGACTGCGCCTCGCGATAGAGCTCGGCCTTCGTCCGGGCGCCCGCGAACCGCGCGAAGGCAGCCCCGAAGGTCTCGATGGACAGAGGTCTCTGGCGGTGCTGGAAGCTGTCCCACTCCGGCGCGGCGAGATCGTCCGCACCTGGTGTCCGCTCGTCGCGCAGCCACTGCACGAGCGCGGTCCACGCCTTCGCCGTTCCGATCCGGCCGGCGATCATGCTCACGAAGCCGTCGGCGCAGCGGTATACGCCGCTGCCGGCCTCGCGCGGCCGGTCCCCCACGCGACGGCGGACCGTACCCTGTATGTCGAATTCAGGGATCGCGTCCTCGAGCGCGGCGGCGATGCACTCCTGCGCGGAGACGTCGATCCAGCAGCCGCGCCCGCTCTCCGCGCGTTCGAGGAGCGCGATGAGCAGCGCGGTGGCCGCCGCGAGCGACGCCGCGTAGGTGGACTGCGCGCCATCCACCGCGATGGGCGCGGTGTCCGGGTAGCCACCGAGGGAGAGGAGTCCGCCCGCGGCAAGGGTGATCAGATCGTCGGCGACGTACCCCGCATGCGGACCGTCCTGGCCGAACGGCGTCACCGAGACGAGGATGAGCTCGGGGCGGAGCGACGCGAGGTGGTCGTACCCGAGGCCGCGCGCCGCCATCGCGCCCGGCGGGCCGGTTTCCACGACGGCGTCCGCGTGGGCAACCTGGGCCTCGAACGCCGCGCGGCCGCGGGCGCTCTCGAGGTCGAGCGTCACGGAGCGCTTGTTCGTGTTGTCGAACCAGTACCGCAGGCTCTCCCCGCCCGCTCCGTCGAGCAGCGGCTCGGCCCGGCCGAGCGGATCCCCGGACGGCGGCACGATGCGGATGACGTCCACGCCGAGATCGGCGAGCAGCTTCGTCGCGTACGCGGCGGACCCGTCGGCGAGATCGAGGACCCGAACGCCGGCGAGCGGACCCCTCAGCGTGGCGAGATGATCAGTCATCGCCCTTGAGCACGAACTGATCCCACTCGTTCATGAGCTTCGTGACCCGGCCGTACCGCTCGATCGCGTCGGACTTCCGCGCGACGGTCACGCCGTTCAGGAGCGCGTTGGCGACGGCCATCGCGCCCACGAGCGAGTTCTGCGTGCTCACGCCCGAGACGACCGTCGGGAGGACGACCTCCACGAGCTGGCCGACAGGCGAGATCGGGGTGTCGGTGACGGCGATGATGTTCGCGCCCTGGCGCTTCGCCCAGCGCGCGACGCGAAGCGTGCTCGATGCGTACGGCGGGAACGTGAACACGAGAAGGACGTCCTCCGCGCGCATCGACTGCAGCTGCCCGGCGGTCTCATGGCCGCCGCCGTCGAGGCCGATGGTCTCGCCGCGGATGCGGTCGAGTGCGAGCGCGGCGTAGAAGGCGACGGCGTACGAGGGACCGGCGCCGGCGACGAACACGCGCCGGGCGCGGCTGAGCAGGTCAACGGCGCGCGTCAGATCCCCCTGGTCCTGGCCGCTGATCGTGCGACGGAGGTTGTCGAGGTCGTGGTCGAACGACCGGCCATGGATGCTCTCACCGAGGTGGCTCGTGACGGTCGTCTCGCGCCCGTCGGCCACGGTCGCGGACCGCATCTGCGTCCGGACGAGCGTGCGCACGCGATCCTGCAGATCCTGGTAACCGTCGAGCCCGAGGCGGTAGGTGAACCGCACGACGGTCGACGGACTGACGCCGAGCTTGCTCGCGAGCTTGTCCACCGTCGCGAACGCGACGAATTCCGGATCCTCGACGACCGCTTCGGCGATGCGCTTCTGCGAAGAGGTGAGCTCGTCGTAGCGACGCCGCAGATCGTTGACGACATTCTGCGGCGTCTCCGGGACCGCGACGGGGTCGTCGCGGCGCTCGCGGACGGGCGCGCGGCCGCGTCCCGACGGCGCGGCCATCAGACCTTGGACTTCAGGCGGAGCAGGCTCTGATTCGGGTAGCTCTCGCCCCACTTGTTCGGGTACGCGCGATCGAGGCCCTTGGTGAAGTACGTCGGGATCGAGAGATCGATCGGCACGTCCAGGACGTAGGGCCGCTTGCTCTTGAAGGCGCGGCCGAGGGCCGCTGTGAAGTCCTCGGCCTTCTCGACGCGCTCGCCCTCCGCGCCGTACGCGCGGGCAAGCGCGGCGAAGTCGGGGTTGTACGGCTGGCCGGTATCGGCGCGGGTGAACTTGGTCCACGGGTGCACGCGCTCGTACGCGGCGAACGCGCCCTTGCGCTCGATGCCGAACTCGTAGTTGTTCAGGATGACCCACACCGCGGGCAGGTCGTACTCGACGGCGGTCGCGACGATGCTCGAGGTCATGTTGAACGCGCCGTCGCCGGTGAGGACGAGCGCCGGCCGTGACGGGTCCGCGACGATGCCGCCGAGGACGCCCGACGAGGCCCAGCTCATCTCGGCCATGCCGGGGTTGATCTGCCACGCGCCGGGCGCGCGGATCGTCATGTAGGGCTCGGCGTACTGGATGACGTCGCCGACGTCGATGTACACGCGGCCGTTCGACGGGAGCGCCTCGCCGGCGTCGTATGACAGCCGCCCGGGATGGATCGGCGACGTGGGCGCGGTGATGACCGGCTTGATCTCCTCGCGCCAGCGCGCCTTGAACTCGGCGACGCGCGCGACCCAGCCATCGGTGGCGGGGCCACTCTTCATGGCATCGCGGAGATCGTCAAGGAACACCTTCGCGTCGCTGATCAGGCCGATCTCGACCGGGTAGTTGCGCGCGACCTCCGCCGGATCGACGTCGACCTGGACGATCTTCGTCTTCGTCACGTCATAGATCGAGCCCTTGCGCCAGTTGCCGGAGTGGTTGTCGGAGAACCGCGCGCCGACGGCGATCACGAGGTCCGCGTCGCGCGTCGCCTCCGCCGCGCAGCCGGTGCCGGATCGGCCGACCGGCCCGAGCGAGAGCGGGTCGTCCTCGTTGAGGACGCCTTTGCCGGGCAGCGTGGTGACGACCGGGACACGCAGCTGCTGCGCCACCGTCGCGAGCGACTCGGGCGCGCCCGGCGATCGCGCGGCGCCGCCGCCCGCGAGGATCAGCGGCCGCTGCGCTCGCTGGAGCAGCTCGGCGACCGCGCGGATCGACGCGCCGTCGGCGCGGAGCCGCGTGCGCACGCTGCGGCGGACCGCTGGCTCGATGTCGCCCTCGACCTCGGCGAGCTGGACGTCGTACGGGATCTGCACGAAGACCGGGCCCGGCCGGCCGCTCGTCGCCACGCGGAGCGCCTGATTGAGGACGTCGATGATCGCGTCGGGCCGGACCACCATCCACGCGCCCTTGCAGACCGGACGGAACACGCTCAGCGCGTCCTCGTGGCCGTGGAAGAAGATCTCCTGCATCGTCGCCTTGCCGAAGAAGTGCGTCGAGCCGGCGCCGCCGATGAGCAGGACCGCGGAGGAGTCGTGCATCGCGCTTGCCATGCCGCCGACGCAGTTGAGGAGGCCGGGGCCCTTCGTCACGAAGACCGGCGCGATCTTCCCGGTGACCCGGTAGTACACGTCGGCGCTGTGGACGGCCTGCGACTCGTGCTTCGTCTGATAGCCGTGGAGCCCGGGCTTGTCGACGAGGGCATCGAGGAGCCCCCAGATCGCCCCACCGGCGATGCCGAAATAATCCTGAACGCCATTCGCCTCGAGCCACGCCGCAAGGGCGTCGACGACCCGCATTACCCCGCCTCCACGCCGCGCGCCCACATGGGCGCTGCCTCGTTGAATCGCAGTATCGTAATGTCGCAACAAATAATGTTGCTGTCAACGCGCCGTGCAAAACGCGCGGGAGGGCGGCGGATGGCTGAAAATGGTCGCGTTTTCGTGCGCGGGATCAGCTCCGAGCACTTCGGTCTCCGGGAATTCCGCCAGCAGCAGCGCGCAGCGCCGCGGGTCCGTACGGCCGGTACGGTCGTCGACGACGAGAGCGTCGGCCACTCGGGCGGATCCGAGCACTCCGATGAGTGGTGGGCGCTCGGCCCGGGTGACGAGTCCTTCCTGACGCAGAACCTGCAGGTCCATTTCGAGGAGCTGCTGCCGGGCGGCTCGAACGGTGGCCACGCCCATCAGAACGAGGCCACCTTCTACATCCTCGAGGGCGAGGGCTACGACGTGCACGACGGCGAGCGCTACGACTGGGAGCAGGACGACCTCGTGATCGTCAACACCGACAGCGTGCACCGCCACTTCAACCGCAGCGCGACGAAGCGCGCGCTCGCGCTCGCGATCAAGGCGAAGTCGTCATGGATGTTCCTCGGGCTCATCCAGCAGGGGAACAGCGGTCCGTTCAGCGCGAAGGGGTACGGCCCGCGCGAGGACTGGAGCGCGCTCCTCACGCCCGGCGGCGAGCGCAAGAAGACCGTCGTGCGGAAGTCCGACACCAGCTGGGAGACCACCCGCGACGGACGGGTGCGGATCATCACCTCGCCCGAGCGGACGGACGCCCGGACGAACAGCATCGACGTGTACCAGCAGGAGATCCCCGTCGGCAGCCGCAGCGCGAAGCACTGGCACATGGCCGACGAGGTCCTCTACGTCAACAGCGGCACCGGCGCGAGCCTGCACTGGGACGTCGAGGCGGAGTTCGCGGAGCGCTACTACGCGCACGTGGCCGAGGAGCCGACGCGTTGGGAGTTCGGCGCGGGCGACGTGCTCTACATCCCGCAGAACACGGTGCACCAGCACGTCAACACCGGTACCGCGCCGCTCGTGTTCGTCTCGGGCCAGAACCGGCTGTTCAAGTACCTCGGGTACGACGCGGTGAAGTACGTCCTGGACGCGCCCGAGTTCTCCGGCAGGACGGCGGTCGCCGCGGCGCGTTGAGCCCTGTCCCGGCGTCGCCAGCGCCGCTCCCGGCGGATCGCCCGCGCGCGGGCACGGTCCGGTCGCGCCTCATGCTTGAGGTCGCGTCCGAGCTCGTCGGCAGGGACGGCTGGACGCGGAAGCAGGCGAAGATCGAACTGCGCGCGCAGGGCTCGGAACGGTGGGACGTGGGCCTGCTGGGCAGTGACTCCGTCCATGTGGCGCCTGAGGTCGCGCGCGGCGCCGCGCAGTTCGCGATCGTGAATCCCGCCACCGCCATCGGGCCTGCGGTCCGCGGCGTCCCGCCGTTCGACGCGCCACTGCCGCTCGCGGCCATCACGACAGTGCCGTCGCACGATCAGCTCGGCCTCGCGGTGTCGCGCCGCCTTGGCGTCGCGCGGCTCGAGGAGATCGCCGATCGCCGGCTGCCGCTGCGCCTCTCGCTGCGCGTCCAGCGCGACCACTCCGTGCTGGTGATGATCGATCACGTCCTCGCGGCAGCGGGTCTGTCGCTCGCGGACATCGCGCACTGGGGCGGCACGGTCACCTACGACGAGGGGATCCCCGATCGCGGCGAGCGCAAGCGGATCCTCGCGAGCGGCAGCGTGGACGCGGTCTTCGACGAGGGCATCTACAACTGGGTCGACGGCGCGCTTGACGCGGGGATGCGGTTCCTCTCGCTGTCCGACGCGTCGCTCGCGACGCTCGAGGGCATCGGCTATCGACGCGCGGTCGTCGCGAAGGACCGCTATCCGCGGCTCGACGCGGACGTGAGGACCCTCGACTTCAGCGGGTTCCTCGTCTACTGCAGGGCCGATACGCCCGACGACCTGGTCGAGGCGTTCTGCTCAGGGCTGGAAGCGCGCCGCGACCGGATCCCGTGGCAGGGCGGTTCCTCGCTGCCGCTCGAGCGGATGTGCGTCGATGCGGTCGACGCACCGATCCCGATCCCGCTCCACCACGCGGCCGAGCGCTTCTGGCGGGCCCGCGGATACCTCGGCTAGCTACTCCGCGTCGGTCGCCATCCGGCGCCATGGCGCGAGACGCCGCTCGAGCCGGCCCATCCCCACGGTAATGACGATACCGACGAGCATGATGAAGAGGATCGGAACGAACATCCGCGCGGTCTGGAAGCTCGACGCGTAGTCGACGATGAGCCCTCCGATGCCACTCACGAGGGTCGTGATCTCAGCGGTGATGACGCCGACCCACGCGCCGGAGAACCCGAGCCGCACGCCAGCGAAGATGAACGGCAGCGCCGCCGGAAGGACGACCGTCCGTACGAGCTGCCGTTCGTTCGCGGTGAAGCTGCGCGCGCTGTCGATGAGCTCCGAGTCGACGCTCTTCACGCCCGACATCGTGTTGATGATGAGCGGGAAGATCGCGGAGAAGAACACGAGGACCAGACGTAGCTCGAGCTGGTAGCCGAACCAGAGCACGAAGACCGGGATCAGGGCGATGTTCGGGAGCACGTAGAGGAACGTGACGTACGGATCGAGGACCTGCTCGACGCCGCGATAGCGACCCATGAGCAGCCCGACGGCGATGCCGAACGGCAACGAGAGGATCAGCCCGATGAGCAGCGTACCGAGGCTCTGGTAGATCGCGCCCCAGATCACCGGCTGGCGGACGGTGAGATCGAGGATCGCGCCTACGACGTCGATCGGCGGCACGAGCAGCGCGCGGCTCATGCCCCGGGCGACGAGCGTCCAGAAGAGCATGATCGCGACGAACGTCGCGACCCGCAGGGCCCACGTCGCGGCCGGCGACCGCAGGCGGCCATGCCGGGTGAAGATCCGCGTGGGCCCGGTGAGGAGGTATCCCTGCAGGCGCTGTCGGCGCGTGCCGAGACCGCGGACCGGGAGCGTCATCGGCTCCGCAGTCCCGTGGCCCACGGGGTGAGCCGCCGCTGCATCCACAGCAGCGTGCTGGTGAGCGCGATGCTCGCGAGGCCGAGGACGATGAGCGGCGCGAACAGCTCGTCCATCTTCAGGAACTGGGCCTTGCTGATCAACAGCCGCCCGACTCCGGTGATGGACACCGTCATCTCGGCCGAGATGACGCCCCCGAGCGCGCGGGCCAGCCCGAGTCGCGCGCCGGTGAAGATGTACGGGATCGTCCCGGGAAGGATGATCGTCCGGAAGATCTGGGCCCGCGAGGCGACGAACGTCTGGCCAACCTCGACGAGGTCGCGATCGACGATCCGCGCGCCCGCGTACACGGTGACGATCACCGGGAAGATCCCGGCGAGCACGACGATCGCGACCTGCATCTGGAAGGCGATGCCCAGCCACAGCACCAGCAGCGGGATGAGCGTGACCCGTGGGGTCACGTAGAACGCGTTCACATACGGGCCGAGGATCGTGTCGATCGTCCGGCTACGGCCCATCGCCATACCGATCGCGATGCCCAGCGGCAGGAGCATCGCGAAACCGAGAGCGAACGCTTCGCCCGTGTGCCCGAACGCCGGGATGATGTCCGGCACCAGCCGGGCGACGAACGCCGCCGCGATGGCGCTCGGATACGACAGGAAGATGGCGTTCGCGCGGCCGTAGAGCTCCCACGCGGCGAGGACCACGACGAGCGATAGGACCCGCGGGGCGATCGACGAGACGATCGGGGGAAGGGCGCGCGGGCCAGGCGCCGGCGAAGCGGATGCAAGAACCGCCATCGTCCCCAACCTCCAGCGCGAGCGGAACGACCGCCTTCGGATGACCATCGTGACGGCAACATTTGTTGCCAGGGCCGGACCGGCTCACTATATTCGACGCGCAACACCTGTTGCCGCGCGCCGCGCGCGCGGAACCCACGTTTCACACCGCGTCGTCTGCCGATCCGCCGTCGAAGGAGGGGACTTGGAATACACGGACCTTCGCGACTGGATCGCGACCGTGCGCGAGCTCGGCGAAGTCAGGGATGTCCGCGGCGCCGACTGGGAGACCGAGATCGGACGGGTGACCGAGATGGTCCACCACGCCGACGACGGCCCGGCAGTCCTCTTCGACGACATCCCGGGGTACCCGGCGGGGCAGCGGATCCTTGTGAACGCGATCGCGACACAGCGGCGGCTCGCGATCACCCTCGGCATGCCGGCGGACATCGAGCGGCGTGCGCTCATGGATGAGTTCCTGGCACTCACCGAGGCCGGCCGGGCGATCCCGCCGCGGTACGTGAAGGATGGATCGGTCTTCGAGAACGTCATGACCGGGGACGCGGTCGATGTCCTGAAGTTCCCCACCCCGATGTGGCACCCCGACGACGGCGGCCGCTACATCGGCACCGGCTGCGTCGACGTGATGAAGGACCCGAACAGCGACTGGGTGAACCTCGGGACCTACCGGGTGATGATCCACGACAGCAAGCGCGTCGGCCTCTACATCTCGCCCGGCAAGCACGGCAAGCAGTTCCAGGACGCGTACTTCAAGCGCGGCGAGCCGTGCCCGGTCGCGATCGTCGTGGGTTCAGACCCGCTGCTGTTCCTCGCCTCGACGGTCGAGGTGCCCCAAGGTGTGTCCGAGTACGACTGGGCCGGCGGGATCCGTGGCGAGCCCTACGACGTGGTGAAGGCCCCGATCACCGGGCTGCCGATCCCGGCGAACGCCGAGATCGTGCTCGAGGGCTTCGTGAAGCCGGGCTACACGCTCCCCGAGGGCCCGTTCGGCGAATGGACCGGCTACTACGCGTCCGGCACGCGGGCCGAGCCGGTGATGGACGTCAAGGCCATCTACCACCGCGACGACCCGATCATGCTCGGCGTCCCGCCGCAGAAGCCGCCGTGGGAGCCGCACAAATACCGCGAGTACCTGCGCTCCGCGCTGCTCCTGCGCGACCTGCAGAACGCCGGCGTCCCCGGCGTGAAGGACGCGATGTGCTTCAGCGTCGGCGGCACGCGGCTCCTCGTCGCGGTCTCGATCGAGCAGCGCTACGCAGGCCACGCGCGCCAGGCCGGGCACGTGGCGGCGATGTGCCGCGCCGGCGCGTACCTCGGTCGCTACACGATCGTCGTCGACGACGACATCGACGTGACCGACATCAACGACGTCCTCTGGGCGATGGCCACGCGGTCCGATCCGGAGCGATCGCTCGACATCATCCACCGCGCGTGGTCGGGGCCGCTCGACCCGGCGATCCAGCCCGGCAAGAAGGGTCACAACTCGCGGCTCATCATCGACGCGTGCCGGCCGTGGGAGTGGCGCGACGAGTTCCCGAAGGCCATCGGGCCCGATATCGAGACCAAGCGCGAGACACGGAAGAAGTGGGGCTGGGTCCTCGATGGCGGCTCTGTGGCACCGAAGCGCAACACCGTCCTCGCCGGCGCCGGAACGAAGTCCCGCGCCGCCAAGACCGCGGCGACGGCGCTGAACCAGCCGTTGGCCGACGACACCTCGATGGAGTGAGCTGATGGACATCGGGACCCTCGCCATCGCGGCCCTCCCCGCATTCATCGCGAGCGCGGTCGAGTTCGTCGAGGCCACGACGATCATCCTTGCCGTCGGCGTGACCCGCGGCTGGCGCGCCCCGCTGTACGGGACGATCGCGGCGGCGATCACGCTCGCGGTCATCATCGCCCTGCTCGGCGTGACGATCGTGACGGTCGTGCCCGAGCACGCGCTCAAGGCCTTCGTCGGCGTGCTGCTGCTGCTGTTCGGCCTCCGCTGGCTCCGGAAGGCGGTCCTGCGGTTCGCCGGGATCGTCGCCCTGCACGACGAGGAGCGCATCTACCTCAAGGAGGTCGCCGAGCTGAAGGCCCAAGGCCTGAAGCGGACCGGGTTCGACCGGATCGGCGCGATCGTCGCGTACAAGGCCGTGCTCCTCGAGGGCACCGAGGTCGCATTCATCGTCATCGCCTTCGGCGCGGGCGGGCAGAACGCGCTCACCGCCGCGGTCGCCGGTGCGATCGCCGCGGGCATCCTCGTCATCGCGCTCGGCGCGGTGCTCCGCCACCCGCTCACGATGATCCCGGAGAATTGGATGAAGTTCGGTGTCGGGGCCCTCCTGTCGGCCTTCGGGGTGTTCTGGTTCTCCGAGGGCCTCGGTACGGCGTGGCCGGGCGACGCGCTCTCGATCCTGCCGATCCTCGGGGTGTTCCTCGCGGCGAGCTGGCTCTCGGTCCGGATGCTGCGGATGATCCTGCCGCAGGGCGCCGAAGTGGCGGCCCGGAATGTCTAGCCTCTCGCTCAAGGGCGTCTGGGAAGCCATTTGGGGCCTGCTCGTCGAGGACGGCTCGCTCGCCATCGGCATCGTCGTCGCGCTCGCGATCACCTGGGTCGCGGCGGTCGTCCTGGGCGAGGGCGCGCACAACGTGGTCGGCTGGCTCCTCCTCGCGATGCTGACCCTCCTGGTCGTGTTCAACCTCCAGGTCGCCGGTCGCAAGGCACGCCGCAAGATCTCGTCCTGAGCCGTCGCGCGTGACCCGCGACCTCGCCGCGGTGCGCGCGCTCATGCGCGAGCGGGCGATCGCCCGTCGCGGACCGTTCGAGGTCACGGCGATCGAGGAGGTCGACGCGGCGCTCGCGTCGCTCCGTTCGCTCGAGCCCGATCACTGGGCCGAGACGTGGATGCCGTTCGGCGACCGGCATGCCGCTGCCGGCGAGCACCTGGTCGCGGCGAACTACTACCGGGTCGCGCGGTACCCGTTCCCGAGCTCCGAGGGGAAACGCCTCGCGTATCGCCGATCCGTTGAGACGTATCTGGCCGCGGCGCGCTCGTTCGATCCGCCGCTGCGGCGCGTCGAGATCCCGACCGGCCCGGGCAGCGTCGTCGGCTACCTCCGCGAGCCCGCGGGGATCGCGCGCCCACCGCTGCTCCTGACGTGGGGCGGCATCGATTCGTACAAGGAGGACCGCCGCACCGACGGCTTCCTCGCTCGCGGGATCGCGACGCTGGCGATCGATATGCCCGGCACCGGTGAGATGCCGAACGTTGCGGCCGCCGAGCTCGACGCGCTCTGGGACGGCCTGCTCGAGTGGGCCGGCGCCCGCTCCGACCGCGTCGGCGTCTACGGCCGGAGCTCCGGCGGGTACTGGGCGGCGAGGCTCGCGCACACCCGCGCTCCGCGCCTCTTGTGTGCGGTCGATCACGGCGGCCCGATCCATCACGCGTTCGCGGAGGCCTGGATCCGCGCCGCTCGGACCGGCGAGTACCCATTCGAGCTCACCGAGTCGCTCGCACGCGTGTTCGGCGCGGGCACGACCGAAGCCGACTGGATCGCCGCAGCGCCGTCGCTCTCGCTGCTCCGGCAGGGACTGCTCGACCGGCCGTGCTGCCCGATGCTCCTGGTGAACGGCGCGCGCGACAGCGTCTTCCCCATCGCGGACCTGTACGTGCTGCTCGAGCACGGCGCGCCCAAGGCCGCGCGCGTCTTCGACGGCGGGCACATGGGCCCGGCCGCGCTCACGGAGCCGGTCGTCGCGGCCTGGGTGGCCGCTCAGCTCGTTCGGCGGTAGATGTAGAGGCCACCTCGCACTCGGTCGGTGACGAAGATCGTGCCGTCGGCGTCGACGAGCAGGTCATTGAACTGGATGCACGTCTGTCCGGGCGGGGCCTCGGGGACATGGTGCGCGATCTCGCGAATGTGCAGCGGATCGCTCGTGTCGTAGACCCGCAGCCCCGCGTTGAAGTAGGTCGCATACACGACCGTGTCGCTCTGGAAGGTCCCGGGCCGGTTCTCGTGCAGATTGTGCGGCCCGAAGCGAAGGCCGCGCGCGCAGTAGTCGCCCCGCGGGACCGGAAACTTCGCGATCTCGCGCGGACGCCGCTCGTCCGAGACGTCGATGAGGTGGACGTCCTTGCGCGCGCCGGTGCACGCGAGGTCGATGGCCTCGTCGGTGACCGCGACGAGCTTGCGATCCCCGAGAGGCAGCGCGGTGTGGGTGTACGGATGGCCGCCCGCGGCTTCGGTCCAGGCGAGCGACGAGATGAGCTCGACGATCCCATCGCGCACGCTGAAGAGCGCGAGCCCGGCGTCGAACCACCCGGCGTAGGCACGGTCGCCCCGAACGATCGCGTGATGGCAGTTGAATCGCCCGGCCTCGCTGCGGCTCCCGAGATCCTCGCCCGCCGCGACCTGCTGCGGGAAGTGCCACGTGGCGTGCACCTTCGGCGCGGACGGGTCGGCGAGGTCGATGGTCACGAGCCGCGCGCCGTGGGTCCCCGGCATGCGAGCCGAGACGTAGGCGTAGCGGCCGCCGGCCCACCACATCCGGTGGACGCCGAGGCCGGGGATCTCGAGGAAGCCGATCCGGCGCAGCTCGCGCGGCCTCGAGGCGTCGTACACGAGCACTCCGGCCGAGGTGGGGTCGCGCACGTCGGGCGGGTAGCGCTCGCGGTTCACCAGGAGCAGGCCGTCGGCGAGCTGGACCTTGTGCTCGTGCACGTGGTGCGGCGTCCGGGTCTGCGATACGAGCCGGGGCGCTTCGAGGTCCGAGATGTCGACGACGCTCGTGCCGACACCGAAGTCGCCCATGTGGCCGACGTAGAGGGTGTCGCCGTTGCGCATGACCTGCATGCCGTCGCCGGTGCCGCCGAGGTCAGAGTGGCCGATGAGCTCGAGACCCTTCGCCTCGAGCGTGCGGGGGAGTGTCACCCGCACGCTCGAGGATCTGGGACGGATATCACTCGGGCTTGGTGCCGTTCCGGGCGAGGTAGCTGTTCACGTACTTCGGGTCGATCCAGAGCTTGTGGTCCGGCACGGTGCCGGTGGTGATCTCGCGGGTCGTGATCGCGAGCTTGTCCCAGCCGGTGAGGAGCGCGTCGCTCATCCCGCCGTTCTGCGCGTAGTAGCCGTCCTTCGCGAAGATGTCCCACGTTGGCCCGCGGATGGCGTCGTCGAGGTCCGGCGTGACGGTCTTCGACAGCGTGACGAATTCGGTCTTGTTGGTCGCCGCCCAGCGGGCCGCGTCGATGAACGCGTCGACCACGATCTGCGCGGTGTTCGGGTTCTTCGCCAGCCACGCGTCCGAAGAGGTGATACCGGCTTCGAGGATCGGGCCGATCGCATCGGCGCAGGTGACCAGGATCTTCAGCGTATTGACCTTTGCCAGCGCGGTCAGCGATTCCGCCGTGTGCGCCGGCGCGGCGTCGATCTTCCCCGCGACGAGCGCCGCAACACGTGCGCTCGTGCCGCCGATCTGTACGAACGTCGCTTTCGTGAGATCGAAGTTCGAGGACTGAAGGCACGCCCGTGCGGCGGTGTCACCGGCGTCACCGGGCGAGTTGATGCCGATGGTCTTGCCCGCGAGACCCGGCACGTCGGGGATGGTCTTCTGCGACATGAGCAGGTAGTCGGTCGCCTTGATGTCGTTCGCCATCACCTTCACCCCGCCGCCGGCGGCCACGGTGAACCGAGCCACCGTCCCGAGCGACCCGATGTAGACGTCGGCGCCGCCGGAAACGAGCGTGCGTAGCGCGGTGTCCGCCGTCGCGAGGTTCGCGTTGGTGACGGTGAAGCCCTTCGCCTGCAGCAGCTTGATGAAGTACGCCTTATTGGTGGTGTCGAAGTCGTCAGTGCCCGAGTGCGCGATCGAGAGCGTGGTCGTCTCCGGCTTCCCCGGGGGCGTCGGGCTCACGCTCGCGGCCGCGACGGCAGGCGGGGCACTCGTCGCCGTGCCCCCGGTCCCGGCGGACGAACACGCCGCCACGATGACCATGACCGCTGCGGCTACTACCAGCCTTTTCATCGCCAACCCTCCCAGCCCGCCAGTGGAATAGCGGGCGTCACGATGGCAGTGTGGTCGGGAACATTTGTTGTTGTCAACGGGCGATCAGAAAGACGGAAAATACGCTCAATCCGTCGTTAGGTAAGGAGGCCCGCGCTGCGGATCGACGTTCATGCCCACCACGTTCCGGCTGACCTGATCGCGCGCCTCGTCGCCCTCGGCGTCCGGGTGAACCGGAAGAGCGAGCCAAGCGGGCCGCTCCGGGACGAGGTCGCCGAGCTGGACGCGAGCGCCACGGACGTCCGGGTCATCGAGCTCGGGAGCCCCCAGCCGTATCTGGACGTGGCCGCGAGAGCGGTCGAGGCGGCCCGGATCGCCAACGACCTCTACGCGGAGGCCATCGCGCCGCTCGGCGGGCGGTTCGTGGCCTTCGGCTGCGTGCCGCTCCCCCACGCCGAGGAGGCGATCGCGGAGGCGGCGCGTTGCCTCGACGAGCTCAGCTTCGCGGGACTCGGGGTCGGCTGCTCCGTCGCCGGCCGGCCGCTCGACGATCCGGCGTTCGCTCCGCTCTGGGCCGAGCTCGACCGGCGCGGGGCGATCGTCTCGCTCCATCCGGTGGCCACCGGCATCGCGATGGGCGGCGACTATTTCATCGACGCGATCGCCGGCATGACCGCCGAGGACACCGTGGCCGGTCTGCGGCTCGTCCTCTCGGGTCTGACCGATCGGCATCCCCGGATCCGGTTCATCGTGCCGCACCTCGGCGGGGCGATCCCGTTCCTCTGGGAACGGGTCGAGTACCAGCTCGATCGCGCGCGCGAGCGCGGCGTCGTCGCGCTTCCGTCGGGCGCGGCGCAGGCCGGCCTGCGCAGGCTCTTCTACGACACCGTCAACGGCTCGGCGGCGGCGCTGCGCTGCGCGTGCGACAACCTCGGCACCGAGCGGATCCTCTTCGGCACGGACCACCCGATCTTGGACCTCGCGCGATCGCTCGAGTACGTCGAGGGCGCCGGGCTCGATACGCGGATCGTGGCGGACATTCTCGACCGCAACGGCCAAGCGTTGCTGGACCTGCCTGTCCCGCGCCGGCCCTAGACGCTTGGCAACGGGAAGCTGATGAGGGCGGGCTTGCCGTCCTGGATCGCCGGCGCGTAGACGAGCCGATTCGCCCGGTCGTACGCCACCCAGCTCGCGCCGCGCTGCGTGGGGACGTTCACCAGGAACCGGGCGGGGTTCCCGCCGAAGATGCCGATGACCGGACCGCCGGTGAAGCCCGAGTGCGCGCCGAAGAAACGATCGACGGTCGGATCGTAGATCGCCCCGTCGCCGCCGCCGGACTCCTCGAACACAGCCGCGATCTTCTGCTGCTTCAGATCCCAGATGACCGTATGCGGCTTTTGCTTGTTGTCGCACACCAGCAGCGCCTGATTCGTCTTTGGATCGATCGCCACGCCGTTCGGGTTGCACGGGTCGCCGATGTCGATCGTCTTCACGAGCGTGTCGCTCTTCGGATCGATCTGGTGCAGACAGTTCCCCGCGCGGCTCGCGACGTACACCATGCCGTCCGCGGCGTTGTACCGCGGCTGCTCGAGGTCGCCTCCGAGGCCGTCGATCTTCTTGAGCACCGTGTGTTTCACGGCGTCGACGACGCCGACGAACTTGTCGCTGTGCATCCCGGCGTAGACCTTCTTGTGGGCCGGGACGTACTCGATGAGATCCGCGGAGCCCTTCGCGCCGAGGTCCACCCGGGCCACGAACGTGTCCACCGTCGCGGACGCGGGATCGATGTCGATGACCCCGAGATGTCCGGCGCCCAGTCCGACGAAGACCTTGTGCAGATCCTTCGCCACCGCGATCCCGAAGAAGCCGCCGCGGGTCCTGATCGTTTTGAGGTACTTCGCGTCGGGCATCGAGATGTCGAAGACGTCGACGCCGCCGGCCCAGTTGTCGCCGGCGTACAGGCGGTGCGCCTCCTGATCGATGTCGAGCGTGTCGCAGAACTTCATCCCGACCGAGCCGTCGGGCACGCTGACGCGGCGGAGCGGGACCGTCGTGGTGGCCTGGGGCATGGTGACCTTCCTCATTCGCGGTTTGGGGCAGGTGCGGAGGCGCTGGGCCGACAATAATTGTTGCCGTCAAGACGCGTCACTGACATGATGGGTTCCAGCGCGAGGAGGGAGTGGCGCCGGTGCAGGACGTCCCGCTGACCCTCGCGATGCGCCCGTACCCCCACGTCCGCGATCTGCTCGAGCACCGAGTTCCGGTGCCGGGCATCTCCCTGACGCACCTCGACCTGCCGATCCCCGAGATCAACGCGCGCTTCGCTCTCGCTCGCGAGTGGGAAGTGTCGGAATTCGGTCTCGGCAAGTACTCCGCGCTCAGGTCCCAGGGCGATGACTCGATCACCGCGATCCCGGTGTTCCCCCATCGCGCGTTCCGCCAGCGGGCGATGTTCGTCCGCGCGGACAGCGACCTGCGTGACCCGCGCGAGCTCGAGGGCCGCACCGTCGGGATCCCCGAGTGGGCCCAGACCGCGGCCGTGTACGCGCGCGGATTCCTCGTCGAGCAGTACGGCGTCGACCTCGCGCGGATCGCGTGGGTCCAGGCGGGGGTCAACGATCCGGGCCGAGCGGAGAAGGTCGCCCTTCGCCTCCCGGCGGGGGTGCGCTACGAGCCGCGGCCGGACCGATCGCTGAACGGGATGCTCCAGGCCGGCGAGGTCGATGCGGTGATCAGCGCGGAGGCCCCGTCCGGCGTCGGGACCGGAGCGTTCCGCACGCTGCTCGCCGATCCGGACGCGGCCGAACAGCAGTACTTCCGCGCGACGAAGGTCTTCCCGATCATGCATCTGGTCGCGATCCGGCGAGACCTCATCGATGCGCACCCGTGGGTCGCGAAGCGTCTGACTGACGCGTTCGAGGCGGCCCGGCGCCCGTTCGGCGACGTGCCGCCGTACGGCCTCGAGCCGAACCGGCCGACGCTCGAGGCCTTCCTCCGCTACGCGCACGAGCAGGGCATCACCGAGCGGCGGATGGCGCCGGAGGAGCTGTTCACGCCGTGAGGCGGGCGAGAGCGCTCTTCGTCGACATGTCCGCGTTCCGCTCGGAGCGGGACTTCCGCGTCCTCGCGCTGGGTCAAGTGGCGAGCGAGATGGGCCGGCAGGTGCTGCTCATCGCGATGCCGTACGAGGTGTACGTCCGGACCGGCTCGACGTTCGCGGTCGGCCTGCTCGCGCTCGTCCAGGTCGCGTCGCTGCTCGGCCTGTCCCTCCCGGGCGGCGCGCTCGCCGACACCCTCGATCGGCGGCGGATCCTCGTGGTCACGCAGGCGGCGCTGGCCGCGTTCACGGTCCTCCTCCTTGCCGGTTCGCGCGATCCCGCGACGCCGCTCTGGACCGTGTATCTGGCCGCGTTCGTGATCGCGGCGACGATCGCCATCGCGCGGCCGGCGCAGAAGGCCGCGCTGTTCACCATCGTCACGCGCGAGCGCCTGAACTCCGCGGTGGCGCTCGATCAGACCGCGAACCAGCTCGCGTCGGTGCTCGGTCCGGCGCTCGGTGGCATCCTCATCGGCACGATCGGCCTCCCGGCCGCCTACGCGCTCGCCGCGGCGAGCTTCCTCTGCCTTGGTGTCGCCGCGCTGCTCATCCGGCAGTCTCTCGCGGCGGGCACGGCCGGCCTGAGCCGGCTACGGGCGATCCGCGAGGGGGTCACCTACGTGCGCCGGACGCCGGTCGTCGCGTCGACGATGGTCATGGACTTCACCGCGATGCTGTTCGGCTTCCCGGTCGCGCTGTTCCCGGCCCTCGCGCTCTCGGTGTTCGGCGTCGGCGCGCCCGGGCTCGGGCTGCTCGTCTCGGCGATCGCAATCGGGGCGCTCATCGCGTCGGTCCTCAGCGGCCCGCTCACCGCGATGCGCCACAAAGGCGTCGGGGTCACCGTGCTGTTCGCGACGTGGGGCACGGCCATCGCGCTCTTCGGCCTCGCGACGTTCTCCTTCCCGCTCGCGCTCCTGTTCCTCGCGATCGCCGGCGCGGCCGACATCGCGGCGGCCGTCCTCCGCGCGAGCATCGTGCAGAGCACCATCCCCGACAACATGCGCGGCCGGGTGACGTCGATCAACTCATTGATCGCAACCGCCGGCCCGCGGCTCGGCGACTTCGAGGCCACCGTCGTCGCCGGGTTCACATCGGTGCCGTTCTCGGTGGTGAGCGGCGGCATCCTCTGCGTCCTCGGTACGCTGGCGGTCGCGCGGGCCTTCCCGCAGCTCCTCGCGTTCGGAAAGGACAGGACGACGACGACGCCGTGACGGACATCGAGCCGACCGCCGCGCACGACCTGGTCCTCGCAAATCGGATCCTCGCGCGCGAGGACGTACTCGACGCCTTCGGCCACGTCAGCCTGCGCGATCCCGCCGACCCGGGTCGGTTCCTCATCGCGCGATCGCTCAGCCCGGCGCAGGTGACGGCGGCGGACCTCCAGGTCCTCGACCTGGACGGCCGGCGCCTCGCCGGCGACGAGCGCGCCTCCTACGCCGAGGTCGCGATCCACGCCGCCGTCTACCGCCGGCGGCCCGACGTCCGCGCCGTCTGCCACAGCCACGCCGCTCCGATCATCCCGTTCAGCGTCACGCGCACCCCGCTCCGTCCGATCACCCACGTCGCCGCGGTCGTCGGCGGCGACGTCCCGACGTGGGACAGCGCGGACCTCGGCCCGGACCTCCTGGTGCGGACCGCGCCGCAGGGCGACGCGCTCGCGCGGACGCTCGGCACGGGGGCGGCCGCGCTCATGCGCGGCCACGGGTGCGTCGTCGTGGCGGCCGACGTGCGGGCACTCACGCTCATCGCGATCCGGCTGGTGGCGAACGCCGAGCAGCTTTCGGCATCGCTGCAGCTCGGCAAGGTCCGCTACCTCTCGGCCGAGGAGATCGCCCGGTCGAGCGCGGCGATCCTCGCGCCGCTGTCCCTCGATCGCGCGTGGGGGTACTGGGTCTCCCGCGTCGAGGGGTAGCCCGCGGTCAGTCCCGGCCGCGGAGCTGCGGCACGAGCGCGACGATGCCCGCGAGCCCGGCGAGCACGACGACCGCGGAGCCCGCGACGGCGATCGGCGGCCCCAGGAGCGTCGCGAGCCCGCCGAGGAGCGGCCCGTTCACCACGCGGAGGCCCTGCGTCCCGAAGCCGTAGGCGCCCATCACCCGTCCGCGGATGCGGTCCGGCGCCGACAGCTGGAGCGTCGTGTTGTTGAACGATTGAGTGAGCACCGTCGCGGCGCCGATGGCGGCCATGAGCCCGAGCGCCAGCAGGTAGCTGGTCGAGAGCGCGAAGACGAACACCGCGATCATCTCCACGACGGCGGCGCCGACGATGAACGGCACCACGTTCGAGCGCTCGCGGGCGAAGGCGAGGTACGCGCCCGCGGCGACGGCGCCCGCGCCGCTCGCGGTGAGCAGGAACGCGTAGCCGATCTCGTTCGTGCGGAGCTGCTCGATCGCGAACAGCGGCAGGAGCGAGCTGAACGCGTGTCCAAGGAAGATGACCGGCAGCATCTCGACGGCGATGAGGCCGCCGATGCGCGGGCGGGCGCGGACGAACGCGATGCCCTCCCGCAGCGATTCGAGCACTGGCTGCGGCGCGATCTTCGCCCTCGGCTCGATCTTCGCGAAGAACGCGAGGAACACGAGCAGCGGCACGAAGGTGAGGGCGTTCACAAGGAAGCCCCAACCCGGACCGAACGCGATGTAGATGAAGCCCGCGATGGCGGGGCCGACGACCGACGAGAGCTGGCGGGCGCTCGAGTTCAGGCTCACCGCCGAGAGCAGCCTGCTCGGGCCGACCATCGCGTGGATGAGCGTCTGCTGCGCCGGATTGCCGATCGCGCCGGCGAACCCGTGGATGAGCAGCAGGCCGAAGATCCACCACACGCTGACGAAGCCGGCAAGGGTCGCGACGGCGACGCCGAGCGCCGCGGTCATGAGCAGGAACTGCGCGACGATCTGCACCTTCCGGTTGTCGTAGCGGTCCGCGAGCGCGCCGCCGTACAGCGAGAAGAGCGTGAACGGGACCCAGTGCGCGAAGACCATCATGCCGAGCCAGAACGGTGCGGCGAACACGCCGACCAGCTGGATCACCAGCAGGTTGCGGATGACGTTCTCCATGCCGTCGCCGGTCGAGGAGACCCAGCTGGTCGCCCAATAGTTGCGGAACGTCGGGACCTGGAGCGCGGCGAATCGGATGGGACGGACCGCGGCACTCTCGTCAGGCGCGGTCACCGGTGCGGCCACGCCGCGAGCCTATCCGACCGTGCGGTATCCCTCGCGCGCGCGCATCGCGTCGCGCACCGAATCGATCTCCTTCGGCGGCGGCGATGGGGCGATCTTCGAGCGATCGGCGTCGAACACGCGGATGATCTCTCGAGCTTCACCTGGGTCGCGGCGTTGTCGCCCTAGCCCTCGTGCTCGATGACGAAGACGAGTACGAGCGTCGCGAGCGTGATGAGGAAGCCAAGCTCCAGCGGCTGGGGTGGGAAGCCGAGCGGGGGCCCGAAGAGGAAGTACGCGGCGACGAGCCCAAGGGCGACACAGAGCGCCCAGGGGCTCGCGATGGCCGGGGTGACCTTCTTCGCGAGCGCGCCGAACGGGTCGTGCACCCCGCGCGCTGCACGGTCCGCGCCCTGAGGCCGAGGCAGGCGTCAAGGTGCGACGAACAGCTGGGTGAACATCCGGCCGTACGAGCCCGCGGAGATGACCCCGATCCCCACGCGCGTGAACTCCGGCCGGAGGATGTTCTCCCGATGGCCCGGACTCTCCATGAGCCCACGATGCGCGACGGCGACCGAGTGCGCGTACGCGAGGTTCTCGCCGGCGCGGGTGTACGTGATCGTCGCCGCGGCGAGCCGGTCGAACGGCGAGCCAGTGACGGGCGACTGGTGGCCGAAGTACTTCAACTGGAACATCTCCTCCGAATGCTGCCGGGCCACCGGCACGAGCCGCGGATCGAGCACGAGCGCGGCGAGACCGCGCGAGGTCCGCTCGTCGTTCAGGAGCTTCAGCATCTCCTGCTCCGCGTCGGGATCGGGGGTCAAGACGAGGTCGTCCGGAAGGTCGAGCGTTTGCGTCTCGTCGGCCCCGAGCTTCGTGACGAACAGCGGCGCGCTGTCGTCGGCGCCGCCCGCGAGCGCGCCGAGGGCCGGCTGGGCGGCCGCGACCTGCTGCACGAGGACCTGCCCGATGCGCGACGCGTCGATGGCCGTGCGCACGTCGTTCCCGACCGGTAGCACGAGCGCCGCGGCGAGCGCGACGGCGGCGATGACCAGCGTTCGCACGATCGACGGGACGATCCCGAGCACCCGATCCGCGATGCGCATGACCCGATCGGCGTGCAGCCGCCGCACGAGCGGGGCGATCGCGAGGCTGCCGAGGACGCCGAACCCGCTCTCGACCAGGAGGAGCACGAACACGAAGGCGACCGTCCGGGCGACCGGCGCGGCGAGGACGCCGGTCAGCAGCGACCCGAGCGGGCCCTGGAGCACGAGCGCGACCGGGATGGCGACGACCCAGGTGATCAGGCCGAACAGCGTCGCGATGAAGCCAGCCCGGATGCCGGTGGCCGCCGCGAGGACGAGCGCCGCGACGATGAGCAGGTCAACGGCGTTCACGGCGGGTGGACCGGGCTCAGGCGATGCCGCGCAGCTCGCCGGTCGTGAGGATCTCCCGCAGGTACCGGCCGGTGAACGACCGCCGGACCTTCGCGACCTCCTCGGGCGTGCCCTCGGCGATCACCTCGCCGCCGGCCTGCCCGCCTTCGGGGCCGAGGTCGATGACATGGTCCGCGGTCTTCACGACGTCGAGATTGTGCTCGATGACCACGACCGTGTTGCCCGCGTCCACGAGGCGGTGGAGCACCTCGAGCAGCTTCTCCACGTCGGCGAAGTGCAGTCCCGTGGTCGGCTCGTCGAGGATGTAGAGCGTACGGCCGGTCGCGCGCCGCGAGAGCTCCGTCGCGAGCTTCACCCGCTGGGCCTCGCCGCCGGACAGGGTGGTCGCGGGCTGGCCGAGGTGGATGTAACTGAGACCGACGTCGTTCAACGTGCGGAGCTTTGATTCGACCGCCGGGACGTTCGCGAAGAACGCGAGCGCCTCCTCGACGGTCATGTCCAGCACGTCGCCGATGTTCTTCCCCTTGTAATGGATCTCCAGCGCTTCTCGGTTGTAGCGCTTGCCGGCACACACCTCGCACGGCACGTAGACGTCCGGAAGGAACTGCATCTCGATCTTGATGATCCCGTCGCCGGCGCAGGCCTCGCAACGGCCGCCCTTCACGTTGAACGAGAACCGGCCCGCCGTGTACCCACGGAGCCGCGCCTCCGGGACCGCGGCGAAGAGATCGCGGATCGGCGTGAAGAGGCCGGTGTAGGTCGCCGGGTTCGAGCGCGGCGTTCGGCCGATCGGCGACTGGTCGATGTCGATCACTTTGTCGATGTGCGCGATGCCTTCGACGGTCCGGTGCGCCCCCGGCCGGTCCTTCGCCTTCGACAGGGCCTGTGCGAGGCGGCGGTACAGGATGTCGTTCACCAGGGTGCTTTTCCCCGAGCCCGACACACCCGTCACCGAGACGAACACGCCCAGCGGGAAGCGCACGTCGATGTCCTTGAGGTTGTGCTCGCGAGCGCCACGGACCGTGATCGCCTCACGTCTTGGCGTGCGGCGGTGGTGCGGCACCGGGATCCGGCGGCGACCCGACAGGTACGCGCCGGTGAGGGATCGCTGCGAGCGGAGGATCGTGTCGATGGGCCCTTCGGCAACGATGTGGCCGCCGTGCTCGCCGGCTCCAGGGCCGACGTCGATGACCCAGTCGGCTGTCCGGATGGTCTCTTCGTCGTGCTCGACGATGAGCACGGTGTTCCCGATGTCCCGCATGCCGAGGAGCGTCCGGATCAGCCGCGCGTTGTCGCGCTGGTGCAGTCCGATCGAGGGCTCGTCGAGGATGTAGAGGACGCCCATCAGCCCGGACCCGATCTGCGTGGCGAGCCGGATCCGCTGGGCTTCGCCGCCGGACAGCGTCGTGGCCGCGCGGTCGATGGTGAGGTAATCGAGGCCGACGTCCTTCAGGAACCCGAGACGCTGACGGATCTCCTTCAGCACCTGCCGCGCGATCTTCCGCTCGCGCGAGCCGAATGGGCCGCCGCGCTCGCGCTCGAGCAGCCCGACCCAGTCGATCGACTCGAGCACCGACAGCCGCGAGACGTCCACGATGTTCTTGTCGCCGATCTTCACCGCGAGCGTCTCCGGCTTGAGCCGCGCCCCCCCGCAGGTCGGGCACGGCCGCTCGCTCATATACCGCTCGAGGTCGATGCGGGTGAAGTCCGAGGTCGTCTCCGTGTGCGAACGCTCGACCCAGCCGACGACCCCCTCGAAGTCGACCTCGTAGCTCCGCTTGTTGCCGCTGCGGTTCTCGTACGAAAGCTTCAGCGGCCCGCCGACGCCGTGCAGGATCGCGTCGATGGCCTTCTTCGACAGATCCTGCACCGGCGTGTCGAGCGAGAAGCCGACCTTCCGTGCGAGCGCGATGAGGATCGCCATCCGGTACGCCGCCGTGCTCTTCTCGCGCTGCCACGGGAGTACCGCCCCCTCGCGCACCGAGAGGTCGGGGTTCGCGAGGATGAGCTCAGGGTCCGGCTCGAGCCGCGTGCCGATGCCGGTGCACGCGGGACAGGCACCGTGCGGGGAGTTGAACGAGAACGTGCGCGGCTCGATCTCGCCGATCGAGAAGTCGCCCTCCGGGCAGGCGAGCCGTTCGGAGAAGAGACGCTCGGGGACCTTTCCGTCAGCGTCCGCGACGAGGGCCAGGCCCTCGCCCAGGCGGAGGGCGGTCTCGACGGAGTCGGTGAGCCGCGCCCGGTCGGCTTCGGCCTCGGTACCGTGATGAACGACGAACCGGTCGACGACCACCTCGACAGAGTGCTTCTTCATCTTGTCGAGCGTGATGTCTTCGGAGAGGTCGCGGACGACGCCGTCGACGCGCACGCGGGCGAAGCCCCCTCGCCGCGCCGTCACGAGCAGCTGCTGGTGCTCGCCCTTCCGGTCACGGACGAGCGGGCCGACGATCAGGACGCGCGCGCCGTCGGAGTAGTTCTGGATCTGATCGACGATCTCCTGCACCGTCTGCGCGACGATCGGGATCCCGTGGTTCGGGCAGTGCGGCACGCCGACGCGCGCGAAGAGCAACCGCAGGTGGTCGTAGATCTCGGTGACCGTGCCCACGGTCGAACGCGGGTTGCGCGTCGCGCCTTTCTGATCGATCGAGACGGCCGGCGAGAGCCCCTCGATGAAGTCGACGTCGGGCTTCTCCATCTGACCCAGGAACTGCCGGGCATACGCGGACAGCGACTCCACGTACCGCCGCTGGCCCTCCGCGTAGATCGTGTCGAACGCGAGTGAGGACTTCCCGGATCCCGAGAGCCCGGTGATGACGACCATCTTGTCGCGGGGGATCTTCACGTCGATGTTCTTGAGGTTGTGCTCCCGCGCGCCCTTGACGTGGATGTGGTCGAGGGGCATTCGGCTAGGGCTCTACGGTCGTTCGCCGGGCGAACGAGGCGCACCGGGCGGTACGGCGTCGGCACCGCGACGGAACTCGCTCGGGCTCGGCCGATTCGGCGCGCCGACCCCGGACGGTGCGTCGGGCGGCGGCTCGGCTCGATAGAACCGCCGGCCCCCCGATTCGGCGCGCAGGTCGCGGACGACGAGCCAGAGGTAGATCAGCCACACCGGCAGGGTCACGAGTCCGCCGGCGAGCGAGTCACTGACGCCGGGGCGGTACACGCCCGGGTCCGCGGGCAGGATGAGATAGGACAGCGCCTGATAGATCCCGGTCGGCAGGAGGACCACCGTGGTCAGTCCGAAGACCACCGTACCAAGCATGAGATAGCCACGCCGCAGCCCCGAGGAAGTCTCGCCCCCGCCGATCACCCCGCGACGGGCCATCCAGTGCGCACCCCAGAAGAGCGCGCCGAACACGGTGAAGGTCACGCCGCGGATGAGGTCGTCGGCGCGGCGGCGCGCGTTCTCGCGGAGCCGCTGCTGCGTGAAGTCCTGCGACGTGTCAGGGACGCATTTCACGTTCGGGTCCGTCGTCGGCGCGCAGGCCGGCACCGGCGTGATCAGGCTCGAATCGCCGTACACGAAGCTGTCGCCGAAGGCCGCTGCGAAGCCCGCGTTCAGCACGCTGGACAGGCCGACGACGAGCACGACGATGCCGGCGAGCGAGGCGATGTAGAGATAGATGCGGACGAGCGACCGCGGGGTCCAGTCGAACCCGCTGCGGCCACCGCGGACCACGAGCGCGATCGCACCGATGATGACGCCGACGATCGCCACCACAGCCAGCACTCCGAGCACCACTAGATCCCCCTTCTGCGCCGGCCGACGTGCTTCGTCGCCTTCGACGCCGCGAGCGCGCCATCGGGGCCCCGTTCGAGCACGAGGATCCCGCGGAGCTGTACCACTTCGTCGCGGAGCGTCGCGGCGCGCTCGAACTCCAGCTGCTTCGCCGCTTCCTTCATCCGCGACTCGAGGTCCTTGATGAGCCGCACGAGCTCGTCCGGCGGCATCTCGCCTGCGGCGATGGGGCGGCCACGCCGTTCGTATTCGCCTTCGACCTCGGCCACCTGCTTCAGCCGCATCCCGACCTCGCGGATCGCCTTCATGATGCTGGTCGGCTCGATCCCGTGCTCCGTGTTGTATGCGATCTGCAGGTTGCGGCGGCGATCGGTCTCGTTGATCGCCCGGTCCATCGAGTCGGTGCGGCGGTCGGCGTACATGACGACGCGGCCCTCGAGGTGCCGGGCGGCGCGGCCGATGACCTGGATGAGCGACCCCTCCGAGCGGAGGTAGCCCTCCTTGTCCGCGTCGAGGATCGCGACGAGGGTGACCTCCGGCAGGTCGATGCCCTCGCGCAGGAGGTTCACGCCCACGACCACGTCGTACACCCCGAGGCGCAGGTCGCGGAGGATCTCCACGCGCTCGATCGTCTCGATCTCGGAGTGCAGGTAGTGGACCTTCACGCCCATCTCGCGGAGGTAGTCGGCAAGGTCCTCGGCCATCTTCTTCGTCAGCGTCGTGACGATCGACCGCTGGCCCCGCTGGACCCGCAGGTTGATCTCGCCCAGGAGATCGTCGATCTGTCCGTCCGTCGGTCGGATATCGATCTCGGGGTCGACGAGGCCGGTCGGCCGGATGATCTGCTCGACGAGCACCGGCGTGCGCTCGAGCTCGTACGGACCTGGCGTCGCGGAGACGAAGATCGTCTGATCCAGGCGGTCCTCGAACTCCTTGAACGTGAGCGGCCGGTTGTCGAGCGCGCTGGGGAGCCGGAAGCCGTACTCGACGAGGATGTCCTTGCGGGCCTTGTCGCCGAAGAACATGCCGCGGGCCTGCGGGATCGACATGTGGGACTCGTCGATGAACATCAGGAAGTCGGGCGGGAAGTAGTCGAGGAGGGTCCACGGCCGGCTCCCGGCCGGGCGGCGCGCGAGATGCCGCGAGTAGTTCTCGATGCCGTGGCAGGTCCCGGTCTCGCGGAGCATCTCGAGGTCGAAGTTCGTCCGCTGCAGCAGCCGCTGGGCCTCGAGCAGGCGGCCCGCGGTCTGGAGCTCCGCGGTGCGCACCTGCAGCTCCGCCTCGATGTCCTTGATCGCCTCGTTGAGCTTCTCGCGGGGCGTGACGAAGTGACGCGCAGGGTAGATGTCGATCCGATCCCGTTCCGCCAGCACCTCCCCAGTGAGCGGATCGAGCTCGGTGATGCGTTCGATCTCGTCGCCGAAGAACTCGATGCGCACGGCCAGGTCCTCGTATGCCGGGTGGATCTCGAGCGTGTCGCCGCGGACCCGGAACTTGCCGCGAACGAAGCTCTGGTCGTTCCGCTCGTACTGGATGTCGACGAGGTGCCGGAGGACCGTGTCGCGGCGCATCCGCTCGCCCTTCACGAGCCGCACGGTCACGGCGCCGTAATCGACCGGGGCGCCGAGACCGTAGATGCACGAGATCGACGCGACGATGATCACGTCCCGCCGCTCGAACAACGAGCGCGTCGCGGAGTGCCGCATCTTGTCGATCTCCTCGTTCCGCGAGGAGTCCTTCTCGATGTACGTGTCGCTCCGCGGGACGTACGCCTCGGGC
>DHJC01000076.1:91774-93130 GCA_002404155.1 Chloroflexi bacterium UBA4730
AGTCGTAGTACGAGACGAAGTACTGGACGGCGCTGTTCGGGAAGAATTCCTTGAACTCGCCGTAGAGCTGCGCCGCGAGCGTCTTGTTGTGCGCGAGGACGAGGGCCGGACGCCCCGAATCGGCGATGACCTGGGCCATCGTCACCGTCTTGCCCGAGCCGGTGACCCCCTTCAGGGTCTGCCACTTGTCGCCGCGGGCCAGCCCCGCGGAGAGCTCGGCGGCGGCCTTCGGCTGGTCTCCGGCCAGCGGCCAGGGGAGCACGAGGTCATACGCGGCCCGGCCGGCGGGTCGATCGAGCGGGACTTGGAGCACGTCGCTGGAGCTGCTCATCGGGCCTCTTCGGTAGATTGTAGAACGTGTGTTCGAACCGGCGGACGGCGCCGGCTCCGGTCCAGTGATGCTACCCGCCCCCGTCGCGCCCAAGGCTGGGCGCAGCGTGGCCAGAACAGACACGCGCGCGACACAGTCCCACGAATGGGCTATTGCCGAATAACCCACGTCATCAAGTAACGTTCCATCAACAGCACCCAGAGGAGTTGGAAGGACAGTGGAAGACCGGTCTCGGCGTCGCGCGCGACTCGTCTTGATCGTCGGCGTCCTGATCGCCATCCTGGCCGGCGCCGGGACGTTCCTGCTCTCGTCCGGAACGAAGTCCGAGGTCGCGGCGCCGGTCGTGACGACCGATGTCCTCGTCGCCGCGCGCGACCTCCCACCACGGACCGCGCTCACCCTGGCCGACCTGAAAGTGCAGAAGTATCCCGTCGACCTCGCCCCGCCGACCGCGCTGACGAAGGCCGATGAAGCTGTCGGCAAGATCATTCAGCAGTCGGTCGCGGCGGGTGAGCCGATCCTGCCCGGGAAGTTCGCGGCAGCCGGTGCGGTCTCGTTCACCGTGTTCCCGCCGAACGCGCAGCCCGCGCCGAACCAGCCCATCGCGGCCGGCACGCCGGACTACCGCGTGATGTCGATCACGGTCGCCGACGCGAACGCCGTCGGCGGCGCGCTGCAGGTCGGTGACCTCGTCGACCTCCTGTTCACGCTCAACATTGACCCGACGAAGTACTTCACCGGCACGGACGCGAACCGCTTCCCCGACTTCGCGACGAAGGTCACGCTCCAGAACATGCCGATCCTCGCGCGCCTCGCTGCCGTGTACACGATCCGGACCGACGCACAGACCGCCGAGCAGATCGCATACCTGGTGGCGGAAGGCGGCCAGCTGCAGTTCCTGCTCCGCGCCGCGCAGGACCAGCGGCAGGCGGCCACCCAGGGTGGCTCGTTCGGGCCCGTCGAAAAGCGCTTCGGCTTCCCGGTCCCGGTGAAGGTCGCCCCCTAGGAGGCTGCGGAAAAACGCG
>DHJC01000017.1:0-2805 GCA_002404155.1 Chloroflexi bacterium UBA4730
GCCGCGGTACTTCGCGCCGGCGAGGACGGAGCCGATGTCGAGCGCGAACACCCGCTTGTCCTTCAGCCCCTCGGGCACGTCGCCGCGGACGATCCGCTGGGCGAGCCCTTCGACGATGGCGGTCTTGCCCACGCCCGGCTCGCCGATGAGGACCGGGTTGTTCTTCGTGCGGCGTGACAGCACCTGGATGACCCGGCGGATCTCCTCGTCCCGGCCGATGACCGGGTCCATCTTGTTCTTGCGGGCCATCTCGGTCAGGTCGCGGCCGTACTTCTCGAGGACCTGGTACTTGTTCTCGGGACTCTGGTCCGTCACACGCTGGTTGCCGCGGATCTCGCGGAGCGCGTTCAGCACGCGCTCACGCGTCGCGCCGATGCGTTGGAGGGCCTGCCCGGCGTACCCCTGGTCCGCCGTCACCGCGAGGAGCAGGTGCTCGGTCGAGACGTACTCGTCGCCGAGCGCGTCGGCCTCCTTCTGGGCGTGCTGCAGCACGCGGCCGAGGCGCGGGGTCGCGGACAGCTGGACGTTGCCCGACACCTTCGGCTGGCGCGCCAGCTCCTGCTGCATCGCCGCAAGCAGCGGCTGCGGCGACGCCCCGAGCGCTTCGATGACACTCGGCACGATGCCGCCCAACTGCGCGAGCAGCGCGGCCATGAGGTCCTCGACGTCGAGCTGCGAGCGCCCGGCCTCCTGGGCGCCGTGCTGCGCGGCGATCAACGCTTCCTGGCTTTTCTCGGTCATCTTCTTCGGATCGATCACGGCATCCCCCTTAGAGCAGGTGCGATCGGACGTCTTCGGTCCGTCGCCCCGCTGCGAGCTCGCTCGCGAGCTCGCGTTCCTTGTCGTTCAGCTTCGTCGGCAGGACGACCTTCACCGTCACGTAGAGATCGCCGTGGCCGCCGCCGGCCCGCGGCATCCCCTGCCCCGCGAGGCGGATGGTCCGCCCGTTCTGTGTCTCCGGCGGGATCCGCAGGCTCACGCGGCCCTTGAGCGTCGGCACGGTGACCTCGGCGCCGAGGAGCGCTTCATGCAGCGCGACCGGCAGCTCGAGTCGCAGGTCGTCCCCATCGCGCGTGAACAGCGGATGCGGCTTCACCTTGACCTGGAGGTACAGGTCGCCGCCGGCGGCCTGGCCCGCGAGACGGATCCGCTGCCCGTCGCGCACGCCGGCCGGGATCTTCACGGTGAGCCGCTTCGCGTTGCCGTCCTCACCGCGAAGCTCGAGCACGCGCTCGGCGCCCTTGTAGGCCTCCGCGAGCGTGGCCTCGATCGGGTACTCGGCGTCCGCGACGGCACGTGATCGCGCGGCGCGCCGCCGCGTGCCATTGCCCGCGGCCGCCTGGCCGAATCCGCCCATGCTGCCGAACACCGACTGGAAGAACTCCGAGAAGTCGCTCTCGCCCTCGAACGGGCTCGCCCCCGGCGTGCCGGTGTAGGCCCACTGGAAGCCGCTCCCGTTGCGGCCGCCCTGCGCGGTCGCCCCCGCCTGGGCGTACCGCTCCCAGTCAGGCCCGAGCTGGTCGTACTTCTTGCGCTTGTCCGGGTCGCTGAGGACCGAGTTGGCCTCGTTGACCTCTTTGAACTTCCTCGACGCGTCCGTCGACCTGTTCACGTCGGGGTGGTACTGACGCGCCAGCTTGCGGTACGCCTTCTTGAGGTCGGCGGCGGTCGCGTCCTTTTGGACCCCGAGGGTCTTGTAGTAGTCCCGGTATTCGACGGGCATCGTCGCCCCCTATTAGTTCGGCGGCGGGACCATCGTCGGCCGCGCGGCTTCGATCTGGGCCGGCGTCACAGTCGGCCCCGGGAGGAGTGCCAGCTTCAGCACTTCCTCGATGGTCGAGACCGGCTTGATGTCGACGGTGTCGATGACCTCCTTGGGGACGTCGACGAGGTCCTTCCGGTTCTTCTCGGGGAGGATGAAGGTCTTGATCCCGGCGCGGTGCGCCGCGAGCAGCTTCTCCTTCACCCCGCCGATCGGCAGGACCCGGCCGCGCAGGGTGATCTCACCCGTCATCGCGACCTCACGCCGGACCCGCCGGCCGGTGAGGGCCGACACGATCGCGGTCGCCATCGTCACGCCGGCAGACGGGCCGTCCTTCGGGATCGCTCCCGCCGGGACGTGGATGTGCATCGCGTGGTCCTTGAAGAACCCCTTCGGCACCCCGAGCTCCGCCTGGTGCGCCCGCACATAGCTGAGGGCGGCGCGCGCGGACTCCTCCATGACCTTCTGGATCTGGCCGGTGAGGACGAACTCCTCGGTCTTCGAGCCCTGATCCATGATCGTGGCCTCGACCGTGAGCACGTCGCCGCCGGACTCGCTCACCGACACACCGGTGACCGCGCCGACCTGGTCCTCTTCCTCGGCCAGGCCGAAGTCGAACCGCTCGGGGCCGAGGTACGTCGAGAGGTCGGCCGCGTCGACGGTGACGCTCTCGGTCTTGTGCTCGGCGATCTGACGCGCGACCTTCCGGCAGATCGTGCCGATCTCACGCTCCAGGTTGCGGACGCCGGCCTCACGCGTGTAGAGCCGGCCCATGTCCTTGAGCGCCGCGTCGGTGAGGACGAGCCGCCCGTTCTCGAGGCCATGCTGCTTCAGCTGGCGCGGCAGGAGGTAACCGATCGCGATGTGCATCTTCTCGTCCTCGGTGTAGCCGGGGAGCCGGATGATCTCCATCCGATCGCGGAGCGGCGGGATGATCGTGTCGTCCACGTTCGCCGTCGTGATGAAGATGACGCGCGACAGGTCATACGGGACCTCGAGGTAGTGGTCCGAGAACGTGCTGTTCTGCTCGGGGTCGAGGACCT
>DHJC01000017.1:2926-31567 GCA_002404155.1 Chloroflexi bacterium UBA4730
GCGCCGACCTTGTCGATCTCGTCGAGCATGAACACCGGGTTGGTCTCGGCCGCGGTCTTCATGTTCTGGAGCACCCGGCCGGGCAGCGCGCCGACGTAGGTGCGCCGGTGACCACGGATCTCGGCCTCGTCGCGGATGCCGCCGAGCGACATGCGCACGAACTTACGGCCCATCGCGCGAGCGATCGACTTGCCGAGGCTCGTCTTGCCGACGCCGGGCGGGCCGACGAAGCAGAGGATCGGGGCGCGCAGCTCATGCGAGAGCTTGCGCACCGCCATGTACTCGATGATCCGGTCCTTGATCTTGGGAAGGCCGTAGTGGTCCTCATCGAGCATCCGCGCGGCTTCCACGATGTCCCAGTCGTCCTCGGGCGCCTTCTTCCACGGCACCGAGATGAGCCAGTCGACGTAGGTCCGGATGACGCCCTGCTCGGGAGAGGCCTGCGGGATCTTCTCGAGCCGCCCGACCTCCTTGAGCGCCTTCTCCTTCACCTCGTCCGGCATGCCGGCGGCCTCGATCTTCTCGCGAAGCTCGTTGACCTCCGAGGTGCCGTCATCGTCGCCGAGCTCCTTCTGGATCGCCTTCATCTGCTCGCGCAGGATGTACTCGCGCTGCGTCTTGTCGAGGGTCTGCTGCACGTCATTCTGGATCTTCGCCTTCATCTGCAGGATCTCGTTCTGCTTCGCGAGGAAGACCGAGAGGAACCGCAGCCGCTCGACGACGCTCTCCATCTCGAGGAGCTGCTGCCGCTGTTCGATGGTGAGGTCCTGGCTCTGCGCGACGAGGTCGGCGAAGTGCGAGGGGTCGTCGGTGCTCTTCGCGGTCATCGCGACCTCGGGCACGATCGAGCCGCCGTTCTCGACGTAGTCGCCGAACAGGCTCTTCACGCTCCGGAGGAGCGCCTCGCGCTCGACCGGCTCGCCCGGGATCTCGGTCATGGGCTGGAACGTGACGCGGAAGTAGCGGTTGTCCGGCGCGAAGCCGGTGATCTTCACCCGCTGGAGGCCCTGCACGATCACCTGCGCGCTGCCGTCCGGGATCCGGAGCAGCCGCACGATCTCGGCGACCGTGGCGACGCCGTAGATCTGGTCGGACGTGACGTCGTCGACCTCCGCGTCCTTCTGCGCGGCGAAGATGACGTAGTGCTTCTCATCGCTCATCGCCGCGTTGATCGCGGCCACGCTCTTCTCGCGACCGACCCCGAGGGGTTGGACGATCTTTGGGAACACCACCATCTCCCTCAACGGGACGAGTGGCAGCTCCGCGGGGTAGGTGCGAACTTCCTCAGTCATTGGGTGGCCTCATTTCCTTTGTCGGGGGCTCGCCGGGGCCGGCGAAGCCGATCCTGGGCGCTACGTAGCCCCTTGCTCTTTGAACGCGTGATGCGTTGAACGTGTTACTTCGCCTGCAGCCTGGCGGTCTTCGGCTTCACCGCTGCCGACCTGGGGCTCTCCGACTCCGTCCCATCGAGCTCCTCGATCGCGTCGGCGAGCTCGCGCAGCAGGTCCGCGGCGTCGCGGAAGTGCAGCAGCATCTTCACGCCGGCGAGGTTCACGCCGCGCTGCTGGGTCAGGTAGCGGATGATGCGCACCCGCTGGAGGTCCTCGTCCGAGTACAGCCGGATGTTGGAATCGGTCCGGACGGGGTCGACCAGGCCTTCCTCTTCGTAGATCCGCAGCGTGCGCGGGTGGCAGCCGGCGAGGCTCGCGGCGATCGAGATGACGTAGACGGGTCGGCTTCCACGCGCCATCGCATGTGTATAAGCCTTGACAATGACGTTGTCAAGGTTCTTGTGGTTCGGACGCCTAGCCGAAGAGCGCCTTCCTGACGTCCTGCTCGGCGGCCGTGGGCGCGAACACGATGATCCGGTCCCCCACTTCCAGCGTCGTGTCGCCGTGGGCGTGGAGGATCTCGCCCTTTCGCACGATGCCGCCGATGAGCGAGCCCGGCGGGAGCCCGAGACTGCGGACCTCCTGGCCGGCCGGCGGCGTGCCGGCCGCGATCTCGGCCTCGATGAGCTCGAGGTGGGAGCCGGTGAGCGGCATCAGCGGCATGAATCCGCCGGTCGGGAGCTCCTGCTCGATGACGCCCATGAGCACGCGGGTGGATGAGAGCGTCTCGTCGATCCCCATGGCCTTGAACACGATCTCGTTCTTCGGGTTGTTCACCCGGGCGATGACCCGGTTCGCGCCGCATTTCAGCTTCGCGAGCTGGCTGATGATGAGGTTGTCCTCGTCGTCCCCGGTCACCGCGAGCACCGCGTCGGCGCGCTGGCAGCCGGCCTGGATCTGGTAGCGGCCCTCGTCGGCCGGCGCGTTGATGACCACTGAGCCGAGCTGCTCCTCGATCCAGAGGGCTCGCTTCCGGTCGCGCTCGATGATCATGACCTCGTGCCCCGATTCGAGCAGCGCCTTCGACAGGTGGTAGCCGACCGCGCCTCCGCCGGCGACGACGAAGTACATCAGCGGCTCACATCGGGCAGCTGCGCCGAGAGCTCCTCATCGTGCTTCATCGCCTCCCGCATGAGGTTCGGACCGATCGTCTTGTCGCCGGAGAGGACCGCGTGGAGCAGCGTGCCGAGGATCGTGGTGCGTGAGAACGTGTAGATCCCCTGCCCCCGGTAGGTATTCGCGCGAATCGGGTCGTTCACCTTCGCGAAGACCTGCTGGACGCCGAAGATCTTCTTCGCGATCTGCGCCGCCATGAGGTTGCGGTTGTCGCCTTGGGTGAGCGACAGGAACGCGTCGGCCGCTGCGATGCCGGCCTGGCGGAGGATGTCCATGTCCGTGCCGTCGCCGAGCACGGGCGTGCCCTTGAAGTCCGAGGGCAGGCGGTTGAATGCGGACCGTTCGACGTCGACGATCGACACGGTGTCGCCGCCTTGGTTCAGGAGCTCCGCGAGGAAGGCGCCGGTGCGCCCACATCCCACGATGACGACATTCACTTGGGTTCTTCCTCACGATACGCGAGCACCGCACAGGGCGCTTTCACGTACACATCCTCCACCGTGCGCCCAACGTAGACCCGACCGAGGCGCCTCCGGTAGGGCATCCCGATAAGGATGAGCTCGCTTCCATGCTCGACCGCGGTGTCCACGATCGCGGCCGCGGCCTCGCGGGCCTGCAAGACCTCGGTCGTGAGGTGCGCGCCGAGCTTCTCCGCGACCTTCTCCGCGTGCGCGAGGATCTCTTCACCTCGCTCGAGCTCGGCGTCGAGAACGGCATCGAGCGGCATGTTCCATTTGACCTCGATGACGTGGACGGCCGTGATCTTCGCCTTATGCGAGCGACCCAGGGCGATGGCGTACTCGATGATGTCGGGGTCGATGGCAGTGCCGGCCAGTGGGACCAGGATGTTCGTGAGCTTCACCGGGCGGCGAGTGTATGGCTTTAGTGCGCTTCGAAGTCCTCGGGGTCCCCCAGGTGGTACGGCACATCGATGACGCTCGTGTTAGGCCGAGTGAAGAGGGCGAGCTTGAGGCGCAGCGCGGTCTGGTTGTGGAGCGCCGCGTCCCACCAGTGCCGCGGGACGAATTCGGCCAGCACGACGACGATCGGCCGGCCGGGGTCCTGGTCGTCGATCGCGTCGAGGTAGCTCAACAACGGCGCGAGGAGCGCGCGGTACGGGGAGACGATCACTTCGATCGGGATCTCGCTGCCGACCGATCGAGCCCAGCGCTCCTTGAACGACTGCGCCCCATCCTCGTCGAACGAGATGTGGAGGGCCGTGACGTGCTTGGAGAGGCCATGAGCGAGGCTCAGCGCGTGGAGCGCGGCCTTGTCGATCCGGCTGATCGGCACGACGAGGCGTGGCTCGCGCGCCTTCAGGGCGACGCGCGCGCCACGCGGGATGAGAAGCTCGTCCTCGATCCGACGGTAATGGTGATGGATACGCCACATGAGGTAGACCATCACGGGCATCACCGCGAGGACCATCCACGCACCGAGCTGGAACTTCGTGACGGCGACGACGAGGGTGACGATTCCCGTCACGACGGCGCCGAGGGCATTGACGGCGGCCGAGAAGCGCCAGCGGGGTCCACGCTCGCGTAGCCAATGCCGCACCAGGCCGGCCTGCGACAGGGTGAACGCAATGAACACGCCGATCGTGTACAGCGGGATCAACCCGCTGACGCTCCCCTGGTAGACAGCGAGCAGCAGCGCCGAAACGATCGCAAGCACGATGATCCCGAACGAGAACGCGAGTCGATCGCCGCGCTGCGCGAACTGACGCGGCATGAAGCGATCGGTCGCGAGAATCGACGCAAGTCGCGGGAAGCCGGAGAAGCTCGTGTTCGCAGCGAGGACGAGGATGATCGCCGTCGCCGCCTGGACGACGTAGAAGTACGCTCCGTCGCCGACGATCGACTGGGTGAGCAGGCCCAGCACGCTCTTGGTCTCGGTCAGGTCGACCTGGATGCCGATGCGGGTCGACAGAAAGCTGATCGCGAGGAACAGCGTGCCGAACATCGTTCCCATGACCATCAGCACGACCGCTGCGTTGCGCGCCGCGGGTGCTCGGAACGCGGTGACGCCATTCGCCACGGCCTCCGTGCCGGACAGGCCGACGGAACCGGACGAGAACGCGCGGAGGATCAAGAATGCGCCGAGCGACTCGCTCACCGGTACGGCCACCGGCGGTGCGACCGGGACCGGGATATCACCGGTGAGGACGCGGAAGAGCCCGATCGCGAGGACGCCGGCGACGCTCAGGACGTAGAAGTAGGTCGGCCCGGCGAAGATCAGGCCGGCCTCGCGGATCCCGCGAAGGTTGCCGATCGTGATGAGCGCGATGAATCCCACGCCGATCGCGACCTTGGCCGGCTCCCAGCTCGGGAACGCGGTCGAGATGGCAAGAACTCCACCGGCGACCGACACCGAGACGGTGAGCACGTAATCGACAAGCAGCGCGGCCGCGGCGACGAGCCCGGCCAGCGTGCCGAGATTCTCGCTCGCGACGACGTAGCTGCCGCCGCCATTCGGATAGGCGCGGACGACCTGGAGATACGAGGTCACGACGATCGCGAGGATCAAGACGATCGCGATGGTGATCGGCATCGTGAGCGCGAGGCCCGCGGCGCCTGCGTACGCGAGCGCGCGCATCATCTCTTCGGTCGCGTAGGCGGATGACGAGATGTTGTCGGACGCGAAGATCGCGAGCCCGGTCACTTTGGTCACGCGCTCGCCCTGCTCCTCGTCGCTGGGGATCCGTTGGCCGAAGAGGAACGCGCGGGTATGGTCGAGGATCCGACCCACCGTGCTCTCCGGATCGAAGACGTCCTCGGTCGCGACGACGTACCCCTTGCGACGCCGGAGCTCGTTGCTGCGGACGATGCGCACGCGCGCGTCGCCCGGGAGCCGTCCCTTGGCGCGCTCGATGCGCTCGAGCCGGTGCTCCGGCCGCGGCGGTTCCTCCGGCGGCTCTCCGGGCGGGTTCTTTGTCAAATCCGGCGAATCTTAGGCCGTGATGCGGACTCGCTCCTCGCCGCTCTGATCCACGAGCACTACGACGCGGACCCCGCGCACGAGCCCGTCATCGACCGACACCGTCTGCGCGGGATAGGTCAGGGCCTGGGTGAGCATCGCGCCATCGCGGGGCGTGCTGATCTCGCAGCGCAGGGTCAGCGTCGGGCCGTCGCGGGTGATCCGCGCGACGCGGATCGAGTGGCCACCGGTCCGCCGTTCGCCCGCGCGGACGGTCAGGCGGACGCGGCCGTCACGCGGGGGCGCGCATTCGAGCGACGCGTCGCCCGGTCCGGTCGCGAGCTCGACGCGGAATGCGATGTCGCTCACAGGCCGAACGCTAGCCGGTCGGCGAGCATCTCCGGCAGCTTCCGTCCACGCATCCGGCGCTGCGTTTCGCTGACCTGGTACTCGACGCGCCGGAACTCGACGGTCGCGCCCACGACGTCGAGCAGCGCGTACGCGGCGCGCGGATCGCCGTCCCGCGGCTGTCCGACGCTGCCCGGATTGATCATGAGCTTGCCGTCGCCGGTCCGGAACGTCGCCGGAACGTGGGTGTGGCCCACGCAGCAGCGCGCGACGCGCAGGCCGGCCATCGCGAACGCGGCGGTGCGCGCGTCGAACACGTACTCCCAGAGCGGATCGCGCGGGCTGCCGTGGCAGATCGAGTAGCCCTCGGCCGGCTCGAGCGAGATCGGCAATGCCGCGAGCGCGTCACGATCCGCACCCGAGAGCCAGGAACGGTGTCGTTCGGCCGCCATGCGGGCGGCCGCGTTGAACAGGTCGAGTCCTTCGCCGGTGGCGACGGCGCGATCGTGATTGCCGGCCACGAGGATCGCGCCGCGCTCCCGAAGGAGCGCGAGCACGTCCGCCGGGTCCGGACCGTAGCCGACGGTGTCCCCCATCACCCAGATCGCGTCAACGCCCGGCAGGTCGCCAAGGACCGCCTCCAGCGCGACGAGGTTCGCGTGCACGTCGGAGAGCAGAGCGACCGTCATGCCGCGGCGGTCTTCGCGTCCGCGAGCGTGAACCGTCGCGCGGCGAGCGCGCGCCCGACGACGACCGATGCGGCACCGAAGCGCGCGAGCGCGGCGATGTCCGCGAGGTTGCGCACGCCCCCACCGGTATGCAGGGCGACGGTGTCCGCGCGCGGTCCGAGCGCCTGGCGGATCCGCCCGAGGAGGGCGAGCGCCGGGCCGCCGAGCCCGCCTTCGGTCTCGAGGTCGATCACATAGAGAGCGCGGATGCCGGCGTCGACCGCTTCGACGGCCGCACCCACGCTGTCGATGCCGAGCGCGCGAGCGACCAGCTCCGCGCCGCCGCCACGTGGAGCGAGGCCGCCGGCTTTCGATTCGATCTCGACGATCGCGCGATCGGCGAGCGTCGCGATGGACCGGAGCAGCGTGGGCTCGGCGAAGACCGCGGACGAGAACAGGACGCCCGCGAAGCCGGCATCGAGCGCGCCGGCCGCACGATCGAGGCTCGCGAGGCCGCCAGCCAGCCGGCAGGGGACGCCGACGCTCGCACGTGCGATGTCGGACAGGAGCGGGAGGTTGGCGTAGTCGCCGCGCTCGGCGCCGTCGAGGTCGACCAGGTGCAACTCCTCCGCGCCATCGGCGACGAACGTGGCGGCGAGGTCGCGCGGCTCCATCTCGAGGGCGTCGCCGGAAGGAAAGCGGACGCGGCCCCGGCTCACGTCGATGGACGGCACGATCACCATGGGCGGCGTCGGGCCTCGGCGGATGCCCGTGGGTACCGATCGGGCGTCGCACGCACCTTGCGCATCACCACGAGGTTGCGACCCGGGAGGACGTCGGCGACGCCGAGCTGGACCGTCGACACGATCGACGCGATCTCTCCACCGACGGATGCGAGAGCCTTGCGTGCGGCCGGGAGCTCCGCGTCGACCTTGCCCTTCCAGACGATCGCGTCGCCGCCGACGCGGAGGAACGGGAAGAGGTATTCCGCGCACGCCGCGATCGTTCCGACGGCGCGGGCCGTGCCGACGTCGTACGCCGCGCGGCGGTCGGTCGCGTGGGCCAGTGTCTCGGCGCGCTCGTTGCGCACCTCGATGTCGGCGAGGCCCAGCAGCGCGGAGATCTCGTCGAGGAACCGCGACTTCTTGCCGACGGACTCGACACAGGTGAGCCTGATGTTCGGCATCGCCAGGCGCAGAGCGACACCGGGGAAGCCCGCGCCGCTCCCGACATCGATGACGCGCTCGCGGCCGGTCCACACGCGCACAGCACACGCGGTGAACGAGTCGAGGAAATGCTTGATCGCGATATCCTCGAGTTCGGTGATCGCCGTGAGGTTCACGGTCGTATTACGTTCGATGAGCTCCGCCGCGTACCGTTCGCACAGGGCCACCTGCGCGCCCGACAGTCGCACGCCGAGATCCGCGGCACGCGCCGCGAGCGATACGAACTCGCCACCGGCGACCGCGGACACGCGGTTCATCGTATGCGTCTGACCGGTCGAGTCCGCGTCGTCGCGATCGTCATCGCGCTCTGCGGCCTCCTGCCGAACGTCGCGCAGGCGGCGAGCCAGACTGTCGTCATCCAAAACTTCTCGTTCATGCCGCCGACGGCCACGATCAACGTGGGCGACAGCATCACCTGGCGGAACATGGACCCGTTGGCCCACACCGCGACGTCGGACAACGGAGCATTCGCCGACACCGGGCAGATCGTCGCGGGCGGGACCAAGACCGTGGCGTTCGCGGTCGCGGGCACGTTCGCGTACCACTGCTCGATCCATCCGACGATGAAGGGGACCATCGTCGTCCTCGGCACGACGCCGACCACCGCACCGCCGACGCCGGTCCCGACGCCGCGGCCGACGGTGCCACCGACGCCGCCGCCCCAGCCGACGCCGACGCCGGCGCCGACCGCGACCGCGACCCCGACGCCGAGCGCGAGCCCCAGCCCTTCGCCGTCCGTGACCGCGAGCCCGACGCCGACCGCCATCAGGGTGCCCACCGGCGTCGCGCTGGCGAGCCCGAGCCCCGCACTGGGCGCCGGCCCGGATCTCGGGAGTGGCCCCGGCCCGCTCATCGCCGCCGGGGGCGTCGCCGCGGCGCTCGGACTGGCCGGATTCGCGTTCTACCTCTATCGCCGCAGATAACGATCCGGTAACGAACGACCGACGATCCCGTGGCAGCGGCTATGCATCCACGCCGCTCATGAACGAGTGGCTGGATGGCGTGTTCGGCACCGTCCGCTGCGCGAACTGCGGCGCGGTCTACGGCCGGAACTCGATCGCGGTCGTGGGCAACCGTGACGAGTACTGGTTCGTGCGGTGCACGTGCGAGACGTGCGGCACGCAGGGACTCGGTGTGGTCATCGTGAAGCGCGTGAGCGAGGCGCCGCCGGCTTCCGCGCAGCCCCAGCTCGCGCTCGTCGGCGGCGACGAGCTCATCCGGGTCGACGACGTGCTCGAGGCCCATGAGCTGCTCCGCGACTACGTCGGCGACGTGCACGGCCTGTTCGAAAAGGTCTCCGGCCGCTAGTGAGACAATGGCGGTCTCATGACGACCGCCGTGAAGACCCCAGCCGATGACATCGCGGAGATCCTCCTCGACGCCGACGTCATCAAGCAGAAGGTCCGCGAGCTCGGCGCGCGCATCGCGGACGATTACGCCGGCCGCGACCTCGTGCTCGTCAGCATCCTCAAAGGCGCGCTTCCATTCCTCGCCGATCTCATGCGCGAGGTCCCGATCTACTGCTCGCTCGATTTCCTCGAGGTCTCCTCGTACGGGGCCGGCACCACGACGAGCGGGGTCGTGCGCATCTTGAAGGACCTCGCCAAGCCCATCGAAGGCCGGCACGTGCTGGTCGTCGAGGACATCCTGGACACGGGTCACACCCTGAGCTACGTGATCGAGCATCTCCGGGGGCAGCACCCCGCGTCGCTCGGCCTCTGCGCGCTGCTGGACAAGCCCGCGCGCCGCGTCGTGCCCATCGGGGTGGACTACAAGGGCTTCGAGATCCCGGACAAGTTCGTCGTCGGCTACGGGCTCGACTTCGCCGAGCGCTACCGCAACCTTCCGTTCATCGGGGTGTTGAAGCCCGAGGTGTACGCGGGTCTGACATGAGGCTCGCCTGCGCCGCGTTGATCGTCGTCGCGAGCGTGCTCGCCGGCGCAGGACCGGCATCCGCCTCGACGCTCCCCGCCCTGCCCGCGACGGTCCGCGTCAACATCACCGGCCTCGGCCTGTCGTACGCGGTCATCTCGTCGACCGGCACGGTCTCCGCGATCGCGCCCGATGGCACGCTCCTCTATCGCGGCGGGGGCAAGACCCTCGCTCGCACGAACGTCCGCGGCGTCGAGGCGCTGGGCGTCGAGCTCCCACCGCGCGAGTCCGCGGGATCGCTGTCGCGCGCCGATCGCGCGACCCTGTTCCGCGACGCGCGTGTAGCGATCGCCGAGAGCGGAGCGCGCGCGTTGGTCACCGTGCCGTTCCAGTTCTCGCTGCTCCAGAACCCCGACGACGATCTGGGCAAGGCCGTCCTCCAGGCCGACACGATCCAGGGGATCACGTTCCAGACGACCGACGGGGTCCTCATGGTGAACGGCAAGGCGTTCCGCGGCACGTTCGAGCTCTCGCCCGACGACGAGGGAGACATGATCATCGTGAACACCGTCTCCACGCACGACTACCTCGCGTCCGTCGTCGGATCCGAGGAGCCGTCGTCCTGGGAGGCCGAGGCCCTTGCCGCGCAGGCCATCGCGGCGCGGACCTACCTCTACACCCACCTTGGCAGGCACACGGCCTACGACCTCGAAGGCGACACCCGCGACCAGGAATACGACGGCACGATGAACGAGGACGCTCGCACCCTGAAGGCGGTCGAGCGCACCGCCGGGGTCGTCGCGACGTATCGCGGCGCGCCGATCGACGCGCTCTACTCGGCGAACGCCGGCGGCGTCACCGAGGACTCCGAGAACGTCTACGGGAACGCGCTCCCCTACCTGCGGAGCGTTCCCTCCCCGGGCGACGAGGTGGCGAAGGACAGCTCGTGGGGCCACACGAGCTGGGAGTGGACCAAGGAGCTCAGCGCGACGCAGCTGCGCGACTCCCTGCAGCGGCGGGGCATCGATGTCGGTACCCCGACGGCGATCGAGCTGACGAGCGTGTCACCGACCGGCCGGGTCATCGGGTCGAAGGTCGTCGGTACCGTCGGCTCCGGCACGATCGGAAAAGACCTGTCGCGCTCTTACTTCGGCCTCATGAGCTCGCTCTTCACGGTGACGGTCTTGCCGACGGGCGCGAAGGAGCGCGTCGATGTGACGAACACCGCTCGCATCGCAGGGCTGGAGATCCTGGGCGCCACCGTCGCGCAGACCAGCTTCGACGTCGTGCGCGACGGCTACGGCAACGAGCTCGGCCTCCGTGTGACTGGGTACGTGTACGCGCTGCCCGCGACGTTCGTGTTCACCGGAAAGGGCTTCGGGCATGGCGTCGGGATGTCGCAGTGGGGCGCACAGGGCATGGCCCTGAAGGGTGCTTCGTACCAGGAGATCCTCGCGCACTACTACGTCGGAACGGCGCTGACCGCAGTGGGGGGCGACTAGCTCCGGGCTACGTGACCGTCCCCGTGGCCGCGCGCGTCGGGATCTTCACCTGGAGCACGACCGTGCCGTCCGCCCGCGTCTCGTGCGTCGACTGGCCCTTGAGAAGCTCGAGCCGCTCGCTGCGGCGCAGGCCGGAGGCGAGCTCTCCGTCGGACGGGAGGTCCTTGCCGTCGCTCTGCAGGAGGATATCGAGCGAGTCGTCCTTCCAGGTCATCCCGAGCACGACGTCCATTGCGTCGCCTTTCTCGATCCGCTCGACGAGCGAATCCTGGATGAGACGGAAGATCGCGACCTCGTCGTCCGACGGGAGACGGCGATCGCGGCCGGTGCTCGAGAAGTCGATGCGGATCCCGTGCTTGTCCACGAGCGTCTGGATGTAGCGGCGGAGCGTCGGAACGAGCCCAAGGTCGTCGAGGATCATCGGCCGGAGCTCGAAGATGAAGCCGCGCAGCTCCTGCAGCGTCTTGTTCACCATCTGCCGGAGCGCGGCGAGCTCCTTCCGGGAGCGATCCTGGTCCACGCTGTACAGCCGCTCGCTGATCTCGGATTGGAGGACGACGTTCGCCATCGCCTGCGCCGGCCCATCGTGGACCTGGCGGGCGATGCGGCGGCGCTCCTCCTCCTGCGTGTCGACCACGGCCTGGAGGAGCCTGCTCTCGTCGAGCACCGGCGCCGTGTTCGCGGGCATCGGCGGCACGGTGAAGTGGGCAAGCTCATCGCGTGCCTTGGCGACGAGGGTCTGGACGCGGTCGAGAAGCTTGCGCTTGGCCTGCAGCGCGCCCAGCTGGCCTTCCATCGTGAGCCGGCGGCCCTGGGCGGTCGCGAACTCGTCGCCGGCGCCCATGAGCTCGGCGCGCTGAAAGTTCGCCTGGTTGGTGCGGATCTCCTCGAGCTTGGTCTTCGCCAGGTCCTCGCGCGCCTGGAGGCGGTTCACTTCGATCTGCGTCGACTCGACCAGGAGATCGAGCTCGCGCATCTCCGCTCTGATCTTCGCCTGCTCGGTGGTGAAGCTCGCGACGATGCCGCTGGGCGCCTGAGAGGCCACTAGCGCGCCCGCGCGGTCATCGTCTAGTTCCCCAGCTCCGGCCCCTTGATCCAGCCCTGGCGCATCGCGTACACGACGGCCTGGGTGCGGTCGTTCACGGAGAGCTTGCGCAGGATGCTCGACATGTGGTTCTTCACCGTCTGCTCCGAGATCGCGAGCGTGTACGCGACCTCCTTGTTCGTCATGCCCTGCGCGATGTTGTCCAGGATCTGGACCTCGCGTGGCGAGAGCGGCGCGAACACGTGCGAGCTGCCGGGGCCGTAGACCGAGAGCTCACGGAACTCGGCGAGCACCTTGGTCGCGACCGCGGGCTTCGCGAAGATCTTCTCGTTGATGATGAACTGCCCGCTCCGCACCTTGCGGATCGACTCGACGAGCTCCTTGGGGTCGCAGTCCTTGTTTAGGTAGGCCGCGGCGCCCGCGCGGATCGCGTCGAAGAGCGTCTGCTCCTCCTCGAGGGCCGTGAGGATCACGACGCCGACATGCGGCAGCTCGCGACGCACCCGCTGCGTCGCTTTGATGCCCGTGAGCTGCGGCAGGTCCACCTCGATGATGAGGATGTCCGGCTCGAGCTCGATCGTTTTCGCGACAGCGTCCTCTCCGTCGGTGACGACGGCGAGGATCTCCATGTCGGCTTCCTTCTCGAGGACCTGCACGATGCCGAGTGTGGTGAGGCGGCTGGCGTCGGCGAGAACGATCCGGATGGCCTTCTCTGGCTTATCGGCCAAGCGCATCCCCCTCCTTGCCCAGTGGAAGCAGGAGTGTAACGGCGGTGCCCTGTCCGGGTGTGGACTGGACCTGCAGGTGCGCGCCGATCAGCTCGGCCCGCTCGCGCATCGCGAGCAAGCCGACCGATCGCCGGCGCCGCGCGACCTTCACGAGGTCGAAGCCGACGCCGTCATCGGTGCAGAGCATGACCCACTGGTCCTTCTCCTTCGTCGAACGCTGCCAGACGAGCTTGACGGCCGAGGCCTGCGCGTGCTTGTGGACGTTCTGCAGCGCTTCCTGCATGACGCGGTAGATCGCGAGCTCCTCCGCCGCCTTGAGCCCGGTCTCGCCCGTGTCGAGGTGGCACTCGACCCGCAGCCCGTAGCGCACCTGGAACTCGGCCGCGTAGTCACGGATCGCGCCCGCGAGGCCGAGCTCGGAGAGCACCGGTGGACGAAGGTCGTAGATCATGCCGCGCACCGCGTCGAGCGAGCTGCGGAACTGGCTCTTCAGATTCGCGATCTCGGTCTTCAGGGCCGTGCGCGCCTCGCCGGTGGTCCGGTCGGCGATCCGTTCGAGGTATTCGACCTCGAACATCGCGTTCGCCAGGACCTGGGCCGGCCCGTCGTGGACGTCCCGGTACAACCGCTCGCGCTCCGCCTCGAGGCTCTCGAGGACACGCTGCGCGACGGTGACCAGCTGCTCGTCCTCTTCGCGCTGCGGCTCGATGCCACCGCCGCCGAGGTACGCCGCGCTCGACTCGACATGGCCGATCGCGAGCTGCAGTTGCTTCAGCCGGCGGAACGCGCGCTGGCTCGCCTCGTCCGGCTCGCCCGACGCGCGCGACTGGCCTTCCGCGCGCTTTTGGTAGGCGCGTTGGAACTTCTCGACCTGCTGACGCAGGCGGCGGACGTCACGCCGCAGCCCGTCGACGATGAGGTCAAAGAGACCGTCAAGGTCGTCGTCGCGAGGAAGCTTCGCGGGCGTGCGCTCGTTGATAGTCCGACTTTAGGGCACGTCGATCAGCACAAAGGTGTCGGATGAGGCGCGGACCGGCCAGCCGAGGTCGCGTGCGCGAACGGCGACCGGATCGGTCGGGCGTACCAGGATCTGGCGGATGCCGCGGCGCGCGATGACGTCGCGCCAGCCGGGGTGCACGCCGACTACCGTCGTGTAGTCATCCATCACGCGGCCCAAGTACGGCGTCAGCCGACCGTCGACGAAGACGGGTGTCTGCGGCGCGCTCCAAATGAGATAGCCGCCCCAGTCGTACTCGTTCAGCAGTCCCGGCCCGGGGCGCAGGGCCGGCAGCGCCGCGACCGGCTCCCCGCCGAGCGCCGGTGCGTCCGTGCCGGTCCACGCCGCGGCCGCGAGGACGATCGACCCGACCGCGAGCGCGACCAGATCCGCTCGGCGGCCCGCCGGTCGCGCGACCCGCGCGAGCCGCGGCACGCGGACGCGCAGCACGCGCGCGACCGCGGTGGCCGCCTCGTCGCCATACGCCGCGAGGTATGGCGCGCCCGCGATCGCGAAGAGCGGCATCTGGCGCGTCGCGATGAGCGACACGAAGAGCACCGGCAGCAGCACGACCGCCTCGTGCGGGGCGCGGGTCCAGGCGAAGAAGGCCACCACGAGCGTGGCGAAGATCGTGACGGCGAAGATCGCGCCCGGCAGGGTCGTCACGTCCGGCACGCTCCATTCCTGGATCTCGCGCGGCGGATGCAGCAGATGGAAGCCCGGCGCGGTCCAGACGCCGATGCCAGCCGGCGTGAGCAGTGTCGCCACGAGCGATCCGATCGCGGCCACGATGTACATGCGACGACGCGACGGCTGCGCGATCGCGCCCTCGATCGCGACGAGCCCGACGAGGCCCACCCCGAGCGCGAACGAGCCGTGGAGGTTCGCCCACACGATGATGAGCGGCGGGAGCCAGTACAGGGCCCGGTCGCTGCCCGCGCGGGCCGCGCGGAGCAACACGATGAGCAACGCGAAGCAGATGAACCCGAACAGCTCCGGACGTTCGGTCCAGACGAACCGCGACAGCGCGATCGCGGGCAGCGCCGCGAGCACCGCGCCGAGCGGACGCGCCGGACGCTCGCGCAGCGCCGCGTAGACGACGACGCCGACGAGCAGCGCGATCGCGAGGCCACGCAGCGCGACGATGCCGCGCCAGCCGCCAGCATCGGACGCGAGCGCCCAGAGCGCCTGGCCGAGCCACTGGTCGCTCGAGCCGACGTGCCCGACCGTGGTCCAGGACAGGTCATCGGGTACCGCGATGCGGCCGCCCAGCACCTGGCGTCCGAGGACCAGGTGCCAGAAGACGTCGCTGTCGCCCACCGGCAACCGCGTCGACACGGCGCCGAAGAACGCGCCGATCGCGACCGGCACGACGAGCGGGGTCCTCACGGCCGCGCCAGCAGCACGAAGTTGGAGCCCTCGGCGCGGACCGTCCAGCCGTCCTCGCGCAGCGCGACCGCGAGCGGCCTCGCCGGCATGAGCAGGACCTCGCGCACGTCGTAGCGCGCCAGCACGTCCTTCCAGTCGGGACGCAACTCGACCGCGTCGCGGTAGTCCCGGAGGACGGCCGGATAGAACGGGAAGAGCCGGCCGTCGACGAACACCTTCCGCTCCGGAACGCGATAGATGAGGAACCCGCCCCAGTCGTACTCGTTCAGCAGCGTCCCCGACCCGGACTTCAGCGCCGCGACCGCGCCGACGGGGTACGCGTGCTCATCCGGGGCGACCGGCACGCCGATCGCGCTCGCGAGCGCGCCGGCGCAGAGCAGGACCGCCAGCGCCGCGGCCGCCGGCGGCGGCAGGGGCCGCACCGGGGTCGCGCGGGGCCGGACCCGCGCGTACAGCCGGGCCGCGCCCGCGGCCACGAACGGCGTGGCCGCGAAGACGAAGAAGCCGAGGTGCCGCTGCGCCGACAGCGCGAGCCACAGCAGCGGGATCAACAAGAGCGCGTCGAGGAGCGCGCCCCCGTTCGTGAGCGCGACACCGAGCGTCGCGAGCACGAACGCGGCGAAGATGAAGCCCGATGCCTCGAGCACGTCCGGGGGGGCCTCCTCGCTGATGAACCGCGGCGGCGCCAGGGCGTGACCCGCCGCGCCGCCGACGCCGAAGGTCTCGGGATCGACGACCGAGAGCCCGATGCTCGCGACGAGCACCATGATGAGTGGGACGACGTCGGGCCGCCGGCGCAGCGCGGCCTCCACGGTGAACGCGAGCACAAGGGCAACGCCGATCGCGTAGCCGCCGTGGAGGTTGGCCCACAGCAGGATGAGCGGCGGAATGGCATAGAGGGCACGCCGCGATCCGGCACGGGCGCTGTACAGGAGGTCCAGGACGACCGGGAACAGGACGAACGTGAAGATCGCCGGACGGTCGGTCCACCGCGTCTTCGAGAGCACCAGCGCCCACACCACCACGAGCAGCGCGGCGACGAGCGGCGCGCCGCCCCGTCGCGAGAGACGGGCGAGGAAGAACGCCGCGATGCCGACGAGTAGCGCGCGGAAGATCGCGAGCCCGGCCCAGCCCCCGGCGTTGAAGACGAGCGTGAGCACGATCTCGCCGAGCCACTCGCCGACGCTGTACGGCTGGCCGCTGACGGTCGAGCTGAAGATGTCGGTGCGCAGGATCTCGCGGTGGTCGAGCATCCACTGCCCGCTCGCGAGGTGCCAGTACGTGTCCGGATCGCCCGTCGGGTAGCCGACCGCGAGGGTGAAGCCAGCGGCGGCGAGCCCGATCGGGAACGCATTGCGCGCGAGCCAGCGCATCACGGGCACGCGGTGGTCGCCTGACCCACGCTGAGCGGGAAGATGCGGATGTCACCCACGTCCACGGGCGCGCCGAGCCCGGACGTGCGCGACGTCCCGGCATACATCGCGTCGTAGACGCTGAAGTGGGCCCGCTCGAGGACGATCGCGCTCGCGTCGAAGCGCCGCAGCGAGCACGGGAGTCCGTCGGCGGGCGTGACGATGACCTCACGACCGGCGATCCAGTGCCATGCGGCGGCGTCGATCGCGTAGAAACGCCCGGCCGGGATCGACGGCAGAGCCGCGACGCGCGCGCGATACGGCGCGTTGAAGGATGCGTCCCACTGGATCAGCGCGAAGACCGAAAGCAGGGCCGCGGCGACGATCCCGCCGGCGGCGACGGCCCGCGCACGCTCCGTCGAGCGCAGCAGCTCGATGCTGCCGGCGACCCCGAGCGCGACCCCGTAGGGGAGGAATGCGGCGAGCGAGTGGAAGTACGACCCGCGGGTCGAGTGCAGCGTGAAGACGACGCCTTCGACGAGGTAGACGAGTAGGAGGAGCGAGCCGAATGCGCGCACCTCTGGCCGATCCCGCCGCGACCAGATGGACCGGGCGATGCCCGGCACGAGCAGGAGACCGAAGGCGAAGGCGAAGGTCAATGCGTTCGACCCGAGTGCGCCTGCCTTCGCTGCCAGCACCGCACCGGGATCCGAGACGAACGCGCCCGGCGCCGGCGGCGTGATCCAGAAGAACTCCTCGTAGCGGACGAGGAAGGCGGACCGTGCCAGCAGATCCGGCTGCGCGCCGAGCGAGAGATCACGCGCGAGCCAGCCGAGGCCGATGACGAGCGCTACCGCCGCGCCCGCCGCGCCGGCGCGACGGGAGACCGGGGATCGGAGGAGCGGGAGCAGGGCGACGCCGAAGAGCGCGCCTTCGGCCCGCGCGAGGAACAGGAGTCCCACGGCAAGACCAGCGAGGGCGCCGGCGCGGACGTCGCCAGCAGCCGCGCGCCGATAACAAAGGAAGAAGACCGTGCCGATGACCGCGGCGGGGGCGAACGCATCCAGGCTCACCCACCCGGGCGCGAACGCGCCCCCTAGACCGGCGAGCGCCGCCACCACGAGCGCGCCGTTCACCGACAGGCCGAGGGACCGCGCGGCGAGATACGCGACGACCGGGATTGCGCACGCCGCGAGGATCTCGACGGTCTGCGCGGCACGGAAGGCGTCGAGGAACGGCAGGGCCTTGATCCCGATGGCCTGAACGACCGTCGCCAACGGCATCCAGAACCGGTGGCTCGACACGGGTAGCGGCCCGGTCGCCTCGAGGAAATTCCAGATGAAGTCCGCGGTCAGCCCCTGGCCCGCCGCTAGGCGCTTGGCGACGTCGGCGTAGTAGTAGGCGTCGGTGTAGCCGGGCTGGAAGACGACGAGCGCCGAGCCGAGGCGGAACAACAGGAGCGTCCCCACGAGCACGGCGAGCCGGCGAGCGGCGCTCAACGTCGCGAGTCTAGGAGGGCCTCCTGCCGGCGATGGCGCGCGTACAGGATCCCGCCGATGACGATCACCGAGAACACGCTCACCAGGCGGTCGAGGACCGCGACCGCGATCGCGTCCTGGGTGGCCAGGCCGAAGCCGGTCGTGAGGACGTAGACGATCGCGAGCTCGACGAACCCGAAGCCCGCCGGGGTGAGCGGGACGGTGGTGAGCAGCGACGATGCCACCGCCACGAAGATGACACCGGAGATCGGCAGCTCCAATCCGAGCGCGGCCAGCACGAACGCGAGGCGCGCTGCCTCGGCGAGCCAGATGAGCACGGTCTCGGGTCCGGCCTCGGGCAGCGCGCGGAACGAGTGCAGCACGCCCTCGCGGAACAGCCGGCCGATGCGGCGGACCTCGCTGGGGAAGAAGCGCCCGATCCGTGGCGCGACGTAATAGACCACGACGAACGCGATGACGATGAACACCGCGAGGAAGACCGCCGACAGGTACACGAGCCGAAGGTCCGGAAGCACCATGCGCCCGAACGCGATATAGCCACCCACCAGGAGCAGCGCGAAGACGACGAAGAGGTCGAGGAGCCGCTCGGCGACGACGACCCCGACGGTCCGCGAGAGCGAGACGTTGAACCGCTGCTTGACGAGGTAGCTGCGATAGAGGTCGCCGAGCTTCGCGGGGGCGAGGCAGTTCACGAACCAGCCGAGCATGAGGATCTCGAGGAGATCGCGGCCGCGCAGCTGGAGGCCACTCTCGCGCAGCAGCCGGGCCCACCGGCGGGCGCGTACCGGGAACGTCGCGTAGTACACGACGAGCGCGCCGAGCACCAGGAGCGGGTTCGAGTCGCGGATCGTCGCGAGCGCCGTGCCCCAGTCGACGTTGCGCGCGACGACGAGCAGCAGCACGAGCGGGACGAGGATGGAGAGCGCTTCGCGCCAGCCGAACAGCTGGCGCCGGACGGCGAGCTCGTCGGTATGGCCCGCCGCTTCGGCGAGCCGCTCGATGGACGGGTCTTCGACGTGACCGGGAGTCCGCGTCAGGAGGTCTTGCTCCGGCGGCGGTCGTGCAGCCACTTCCGGAACTTGTCGTAGCGCGTGTAGAAGTGAATGGAGTGACCCGCGAGGCGCCCGGTCACCTTCCCGTTCTTCAGCGATGCGATGAAATCGTCGCGGCCGGTGAAGTCCGGGACCTCGAGGTAGGCGCGACCGATCTCCCAGGGCCGGTGCGCGTCGCTCCCGACTGCCCCGGGGATCTTGTGGGCCCGCGCGAACGCGAGCGCCCGCCGGTTGTCGCCGGCGACCGCCTCACGCGCGTTGAACACCTCGATGGCGTCGATGGTCGGCCAGACCCGCTCCAGGGCATCGCGGCGGATCCGGTAGAGGCGGTTGTGGCTGTAGGGATGCGGCACCGAGACGAGCCCGCCCTGATCGTGGATCTGGGCGATCGTGTCCTCGGCGGAGAGGCCGCGCGGGATCGGCTTCTCGAGGAACAGGCCGATGATCTCGCCGTCCCGTGAGGAGATCTCCTCACCGACGATCACGCGGAATCCGTCGGAGAGCTCGCGCAGGCGCAGCGCGCCTTCGATGGTGTTGTGATCGGTCGCGCACACGACGTCGAGGCCGGCGGCCTTGATCGCGAGCGCCTGCACGGCCACGGGCGTCCGGCTATCCGGTGAGTACTCGCAGTGCGTATGCATGTCGAGCTTGATCTTCCTGGGACCGTCGATCAGCTCGCTCTCCCTTCGGCACGCGCGTGCTCGAGGCTCGCGCGGATGCGGGAGTCGAATCGTGACACATCGAACCGGCGCGCGGAGCGGCGGAGCTCGCGCGGGTCGAGCCCGGCCTGTTCGACGCGACGCACGGCCGCGGCGAAGAGGAGCGGGTCGGGGTCGGAGACCAGCGCGCCGTCGAGGCCGTCGCGCACGATCTCCGTCGCTCCGCCGCGGCCCAAGGCGACGACGGGCGCGCCCGAGGCGAGCGCCTCGACGCACACGATCCCGAAGTCGTCCTCCGCGGGGAAGATGAAGCCGCGCGCCGATCCGAGGAGCTCCTTCACCGTCGCGTCATCGACACGCCCGGCGAAGGTCACGTTGTCACGTGCGACCTGCTCGAGGGCGCTGCGCTCGCGGCCGTCGCCCACGACGATGAGCCGCATCCCCACCTCGTTGAACGCCTTGACCGCCACGTCGACGCGCTTGTACGCGGAGAGGCGCGACACGATCACCCAGAAGTCGCCGCGCTCCGCAGCCGGCGCGAACGTGTCCACGTCGACCGGCGGATGGATGACCTCGCTGTCGCGGCCGTAATACCGCTTGATTCGGTCGCGCACGACGGCTGAGTTCGCGATCCAGTGGTCGACGCGGTTCGCTCCGCGCAGGTCGGCGTCGCGGAGACCGGGCAGCAGCGATCGCACCAGGCCCTGCAGCGGGACCGGGACCTCCTCCGCGAGGTACTGCTCGGTCCAATCCCAGAGGTAGCGCGTGGGCGAGTGGCAGTACGCGACGTGCACGGTCTCGTCGGGCACGGACAGGCACTTGATGAATGCGCTCGTCGAGGTGAGCAAGCACTCGGTGCCGCGATCGACGTGCAGGCTCGCGGCCGCCCGCGGGTACAGCGGAAGGAGCGCGCGATGCAGCCCGCCCCCACGCGGCACGCCCTGGAGGAACGACGTCCGGAGCTCGTACCCGGGGAGCGGCCCGAACGCGCGCCTGTCATGGAAGAACGTGTACACCGGCGCGTCGCGATACATGCGATGCAGCACGTCGACGACACGCTCGGCTCCGCCGTGGACGGTGAAGTACTCGTGGGCGAGGGCCAGGCTCATATGCGCCTGAGCCGCGCGAGGAGGACGAGCAGGACGAAGCGGGGAAGCACGCGCTGACGGCGCCAGCGCTTCGGATCGCGCGCGAGCCGCCAGAGCCACTCCAGCCCCACCGCGTGGACGAGCGCCGGCGGCGGCTTCGCGGTGCCGGCGAGGTAATCGAGGCTGCCGCCGACCCCCACGGCGACGCGCACGCCCGGAAGGCGCCCGAGGTTGCGCGCGATCCAGCGCTCCTGCTTCGGCATGCCGTACGCGACCAGCACCACGTCCGGCGCCGCCGCGGCCACCCGGGGGACGACATCGGCGTCGTCGTCGGCCGAGCCGGCGTGCGTGCCGGCGATGCGCAGGTCGGGATGGCGGGCGCGAAGCGTGGCAGCCGCGCGCTCAGCCACGCCGGGCGCGGCGCCGAGCAGGAACACCGAGAGCCGCCGCTCAGCCGCGAGCGCCACGAGCCGGTCGACGAGGAGCCGGCCGGGCGCCCGGCCCGGCAGCGGATCGCCGAGGAGTCGGGCCGCGACCACAGCGCCCGTGCCGTCGGGCACGACGAGGTCCGCTCGCCTGGCGATGTCCGCGACCTCGCGGTCCTGACGGCAGAGCATGACGAACTCGGGATTGGCGGTGATCACGAACGTGGCGTCGCCCCGGTCGAGGCGTTGCTCGATCTCCGCGACGGCGTCGACGAGCGCGACGCGATCGAAGCCGACGCCGAGGATGTCGACGCGGCGGCCCACGCCCTAATGGACCGGGACGAGGCTCTTCTTGAAGAAGTCGAAGTGCTCCAGGGCAAGGCCCGTGCCTTTGGCCACGCAGTACAGCGGGTTGTCCGCGGCGTAGCAGGCGACGCCCGTCACCTGGGTGAGGAGCTTGTCCATGTTGCGGAGCAAGGCGCCGCCACCGCAGAGGACCATGCCCTTATCGATGATGTCGGACGCCAGCTCCGGCGGCGTCTGCTCGAGCACGCTCTTCACCGCCGTCACGATCTGCTGCAGCACCGGCTCCATGGCCTCGGTGATCTCGTTGCTGCCGATGGTGATCGTGCGGGGGAGTCCGGCGATGAGGTCACGACCGCGTACCTCCATCGTGAGCTCGGGGTCCATCGGGAGCGCGGAGCCGATCTGGATCTTCACGTCCTCGGCGGTGCGCTCACCGATCATCAGGTTGTACCGCTTGCGCACGAAGTTCGCGATCGCCTCGTCGAGGCGGTTGCCGGCGGCGCGCACGCTCTTGCTCACGACGATGCCGCCGAGCGAGATGACCGCGATCTCCGCGGTGCCGCCGCCGATCCCGATGATCATGTTGCCGCTCGGTCCCGAGATCGGGAGGTTCGCGCCGATGGCCGCGGCGAGAGGCTCCTCGATGAGATACGCCTGGCGAGCACCGGCGCGAAGCGCGGCATCCTTCACCGCGCGACGCTCGACGCTCGTGACGCCCGAGGGGACGCAGATCATGAGCTCGGGGTGGAACACCCGGATCCGTCCACTCACCTTGTTGATGAAGTACTCGAGCATCTTCTCCGTGATCACGTAGTCGGCGATCACCCCGTCACGCATCGGCCGGATCGCGGTGATGCTGCCCGGCGTGCGGCCGAGCATCATGCGCGCCTCCTCACCCACGGCAACGATCCGCGGGCGGTTGCCGTTGTCATCATGCGCGAGCGCGACGACCGACGGCTCCGTAAGGACGATCCCCTTCCCGCGGACGTACACGATGACGTTCGCGGTCCCGAGGTCGATGCCGATCTGGCGAGCGAACACGCGTTATCCCTTTCAGCTGCGGAACGGGTGCGGGAACGTCAGTCTACAAGCCAGCGAGGACGAGATCGGAGGCCGAAGGCCTCCGAGTGAGGACGAGCGCCGCTTGGAAGGCGAAGCCTTCGCGATGTCCTAAGCGCCGAGGGCGATGAGGATCAGGTCCGTGAGGAGGCCGGCGAGGAAGCCGACGGCGATGCCCCATCCGTTCCAGAGGGGCGAGGTGAGCTTGCGCCCCGCGGCGAAGAGCTCGCCGATCACGAAGACGAGCGCGCCCGCCGCGAGCGACAGGAACAGCACTGAGACCTGCGGCGAAGCGAACGTGTAACCGATGATCGTCCCGACGAAGTTCGGTCCGCCGCCGATGACGCCGACGAGCCCGAGGAGGGCCCAGCTCGGCCGTTTGCCGGCGAGCGGCGCCGCGATGCCGAAGGCCTCGGTCACGTTGTGCAGCCCGAAGCCGACGACGAGCGTGAGCGTGAGCGCGAGGTCACCCTTCTGGGCCGAGCTGCCGATGGCCAGGCCCTCAGAGAAGTTGTGCAGCCCGATCCCCGTGGCGATGACGACGGCAAGATGCGTCGCGGTGAAGGCGGGCCCGACGGAGACCCTGCGCATGTAGTAAACGAGGCTGAGGAGTCCGAGCGCGAAGCCGCCGATGAGCACCCCCACCAGAAGCGGCAACGAGGAGGCCTCGGCCCGGATCGCGGCCTCCACGGGCTCGATCGCGTGCTCGACGATGTCAACGAACAGGAAGAACAGGATCCCGATCGCAAGCGCGTTGAGGAACGCCAGGTGCCGCGGGGCCACGACCCGCACGCGCGCTAGCGGCAGCCCGAGGAAGATCGTGAGACCGGCGATCGTCCCGAGGATCACGGTTTCCGAGAATGACATTAGGTGCGCCTAAATATATCCGACCTCCGCAGTAGGTAATTACGGATGGAGCTCGCCGCTCGTAGTGTCGAGGCATGGCATCCAGCGCCGCCGAGGAGTACCTGCAGGCGATCTACACGCTCGCAGACGAGGGCGGGCATGTCGTGTCGGCACGGCTCGCGGAGTTCCTCGGGTTCTCTGCGCCCGCGGTGTCGGAGATGGTCCATCGGCTTGAGCGGGGCGGCCTGGTCTCGCTGGACGCCCATAAAGAAGTGCATCTGACCAAGGCGGGAAAGACTCAGGCCGATTCCATCGTGCGCCGGCATCGGCTCGCAGAGCGGTTCCTCGTCGAGGTGCTCGGGTTCGAGTGGTGGAAGACGCACGAGGAGGCCGAGCGTCTCGAGCACGCCATGTCGCCGGAGATGGAAGAGCGGATGGCGCGCGTGCTCGGCGATCCCCAGACGTGCCCGCACGGCAATCCGATGCCGGGTGTCGCGGCCAGGCCGACGCGGCGGCTGGAGGCCCTCGCGCGCGGCGAACGCGCGGCGGTCGAGCGGATCCCGGACCAGTTCGAACACGAGCCGGGGTTCCTCGAGTACCTCGACTCCCAGGGTGTGCGGCCCGGAGTCGTCCTCGAGGTCGTCGAGCGCGGGCCTACGCTGCTGACGGTGTCGATCGACGGCGCCGTGCGATCGCTGCGGCCCGATTGTGGTCAGAAGGTGTGGATGGCAGCGTGAGCGAGATGGTCATCTTCGTGAGCCAGGGGTCGGACGGCTACTGGCTCGCCCGCGTTCCGGCATTCCCCGGCTGCAACGCGTCGGGAACGACCCGCGACCAGGCGATCGCGAATGCGCGGAAGGCCTTCCGCGCGTACCGCGAGCTCCTCGAGGCGCGCGGCGTGTCGGTCGAGCATTGGAAGGACATCGACCCAGCGACGCTCGCGGTGCAGGACGCGCCGCCGACCGGCCTCCTGGCCGGCGACGATAAGCCGCTCGACGAGCACGAGGTGCGCGACTTCCTCCACCAGTTCGAGGCGTCGCGTGCCGCGCTCATCTCGCTGGTCAAGGGCCTGAGCTCGGACCAGCTGGAGAAGAAGCCGACCGAGACGATGTGGAGCGTGCGCGAAGCCCTGGAACACATCATGGAAGCCGACATCGAATTCCTGGCGAAGCTCGAGAAGTGGCCGGATAACCCGTTCGGCACCCTGCAGGCGACGCACCGGATCGCGTTCCAGCGGTTCAGCGTGATGGAGCCTGGCGATTGGGTCGACCACACGGTGCTCGGCCGCCGGTGGACGACGCGTCGCGTGATGCGCCGGCTGCTGGAGCACGAGTACGAGCACTACGGCCACATCAAGGAGATCATGGCCGCCCTCGGCGGCGACCGACCGCCCGAGTGAGGCTGCGGACGGCGCTCCTGCTCGTCATGGGCGTCGTCCTGGCCGCGTGCGGGAGCAACGCGACCGCCGCGCGCACCGCATCGCCGACCGCGACGCCGGCCACCACGGTCGCCCAGCCGACCGCGATCCCCCTGAGCATCAGCGAGAGTACCTACGGTCGGCTCGTCGCGCGGACCGCGCCCGGCGCGGGCTGCACCGTCGAGGTGCACGTCGGAGCACCGAAGTTCGGAGACGTCCCGCCCGCGACGCTCGATCGAACCGCGGACGCCTCGGGCACGCTGACCGTGACCTACCCCGCGCCGGCGTTGCCGAAGCAGACGGCGCGCTACGTCGTCGCCTGCGGGACGGGCCGGGCCGATGCCGACTTCCCTATCGCCGGGTATCCGATCGCGCCGCAGCACTTCACCGCCCGGATCCGGGTCGCCGCGGTGAACGAGCAGATCGACGGCGTGACCGCGCGGCCCGATCCGTCCCTCGTCGCGGCGCGCGACCGCGACGTCGACACCTTGGCACGGACCCTCGCGGCCGAGTGGGCGACCGCGACGCGCGGCTTGAGCACCGTCGAGCTCGTCTCATCCGCGCCCGCGGACATCGTCATCACCGTCGTGACGGCGAGAACGAACTCGTATCTGAGTCGCTGGTCGGCGGATGGATCGATGGCGATCTTCCTGTTCCCGGCCGACGATGGCGCCACCCTGTCGGCGGACAACTTCGTCGCCGTCGCCCTCCACGAGCTCGGGCACATCTGGTGCTGCTTCGGACCGGACGCCTCACCCGATGGCCACTGGGCCCAGGCCATCGCCGATCCGCTCCTGCAGGGCGTCGACCGCTTCGGCTTGATGAACCATCCGGTGAGCTGCATCGTCTTCGCCGTCGGGGTCGAGAGCTGTCCGAATCGGTTCAGCGAGCGCGATCTCCGGTCGATGGGCTTCACCCAGATCCCGGCGCCGCCTCGCAACGCCTGCATCGACTCGAAGAACGCCCTGGTTGCACAGCTGACCACCCTGAAAGGGCAGCTCGCCAGCGCGAAGGCGGCGCTCGACGCGACCGACGCGTCGCTCACGGCCATGAGCCAGCAGATCAAGGCCCTCGAGGCGCAGTACCCGAACGGGATGCCGCCCGATGTGTACACGACGTACACCGCGTTGATCGACCGCTACAACGCCACGGTCGCGACCGAGCGAGCCCAGGTCGCCTCGTACAACGCGCTGCTCGACCAGAGCAACGGCGTCGTGGACCAGGTGAACAGGCTGCTCTGCTAGGCGCCGCCCGCCCACGCACGCGCGCGGGCCAGGTGCCGCTCGATCAGGCCGCGCTGGTCGGCGCGCACGTCGGGCAGGCCGTCCGGCGGGAACCACCCGAGCTCGGCCACCTCTGCGGTGAGCGCCTCGGTGCCGCCGACAACGCGGAACGCGAATACGAGCTCCACCCGAGCCCACCGATAGCCGGTCACGATCTCGAGCACCGGACCGACCTCGATCACGAGCCCGGTCTCCTCGCGCATCTCACGGGCGAGGGCGTCCTCGACGCGCTCCTTGCGATGGAGAAAGCCGCCCAGGAATCGCCACTGCGGCGCGCCGAAGCGATGCCGGGCAAGGAGCACGTAGCCGCGCGAGTCCACCCCGAGCCCGGTGACGCCGACGAGGAACCGCTCGTGCGCCGCGGTCATGAACCGCCGCTGCCAGCGGACCGGGAAGGCGTTGAAGACGAGCGCGAGGACCCGCATGAGCATCGGCCGACTGTACCGCCCGGCTAGGGGATCCCGACCGCGGCGATGCCGTGGGCCGCGGGCACCGGTACTTTCTGCACGACCAGCTTCGTGTTCACGTCGATGATGTTCACCATCCCATCGACGTTCGTCGTGAGGAGGATGCGCTCACCAAGCGGGTCGTAGGTCGTGTGGAACGGCTGGGCCCCGATGCCCTTCGTTTCGGCGACGATCTTCCGGTTCTTGTAGTCGACCCACAACAACGACGGACCTTTGTGATCCGAGAGCACCATCAGCGACTTGTCCGGCATGAAGTACATCCCGTCCTGGTTCTCCTTCGTCGTGTGGAACGGGTAGTGGTCCGGGCCCAACCGGATCTCTTCCTTCACCGTGAACGTGTCCGGGTCGTAGATGACCATCCGATCGGACGGCTTGTCGATGAATCCCGATGACGAGGACCAGATCTCGCTCTGATCCGGGGTGTAGTACGCGTCGTGGACGTCCTGGACCTTGAACTTGATGATCTGGTTCTTCTCGAGATCGTACGCGCGCAAATGATCCGGCTCGCTGCTGTTCGTGACCGTGTACAGGAGGAGATTCGGGCGCTTGGAGCCGATCGTCAGCACGTGCTGCGGCGTGCCGACGACGATCGGTGACAACGGCTTCCACGTCCCGACTTCGATCCGCATGATGAAGTTGTCGCGCTCGTGCGCGACGAACAGCGTCTTCGAGTCGGGCGAGAAGGTGATCCCGTGCGGCTGCTTCCCCACCTTGATCCGCACGATCTCCTTCATCGCGATCGGGTCGATGATCGAGGTGGAGTCGCCAAGGCGGTTGTTCACCGCGACGTACTTCCCGTCCGGCGACACAGCCATTTGGTGCGGAAGCTTGCCGACCGGGATCTTGCCGACAAGCGCGAACTTGCCCTTCGGCGCGCCCTCGAGCACCCACACCTGCTCGGTGTTCTCGCTCGCGACGAAGACGCGAAGCGTGCTGTACGCGGGCGCAGCCGGGCCCGGTGCCGGCGTCGCAGCGGGCGCGGGCGTCACGCTTGGGACGGCGATGTCGGTCGGGCTGGCCGTCGGCGTCGGGGTTGCCGGAAGCTCGGCGGCGTCGATGGCGCACGACGACACCACGAGCGCCAACCCAGCGAGCCAGACCAACCGCCGCGCGAGAGCCATCCCGTCCACCACCGCGCGCCCGTCGGGGAACGATCCCCGACGCTGACCATTATCGCGCTAGACGCCCCGCCTGCGGCGCCGCTCGGACACCCGCAACCGGACCATCGCGCGTTCCAGCGACGCCCGGGCCCGCGCCTCCTCGAGTCCCACTGGCCCCGCTTGGAGCGCTTCGCGCGCCCGGGCGCGCGCGGCCTCCGCCCGTGATTCGTCGATGTCCTCGGCGTGCTCGGCAGCCTCGGTCAGGATCACCACCCGATCCGGGCGGACGTCCATGAAGCCGCCGAACACAGCGAGCGACGTCTCGACGCCGCCCTTCTTGATCCGGAGCTCGCCCGGCCCGAGGGTCGTGAGGAGCGGGGCGTGGTGCGGCAGGATGCCGACGTATCCCTCGCTCGCGGGCGCGATGACCATGTCCACGTCATCCGTCAGGACGGCGCGCTCCGGTGTGACGATCTCGAGCTTGATAGGCACTAGCTCAATCTCCCTCGCTGTGCCCGCAGAGGCCCCTGCCCCTGCGCCGGGAGACACGCCCCGGGCGGGTCGAGGTCGCTCGTCGCGGCAAGGCCGCTCCTCGCTCGGGCCACTTACGCGGCGTCCTTCGTCATCTTCTCGCCCTTCTCGCGAGCCTCCTCGATCGTGCCGACGTTGAAGAACGCCTGCTCCGGCAGGTCGTCGTGCTTGCCCTCGAGCACTTCCTTGAAGCTGCGGACGGTGTCCGCGACCTTCACGTACACGCCGTCGAGGCCGGTGAACTGCTTGGCGACGTTCAACGGCTGGGCGAGGAAGCGTTGGATCTTGCGGGCGCGAGCGACGAGGAGCTTGTCGTCGTCGGAGAGCTCGTCGACGCCGAGGATCGCGATGATGTCCTG
>DHJC01000017.1:31666-31988 GCA_002404155.1 Chloroflexi bacterium UBA4730
CTGGAGGTCCTTGTACCGCTGCAGCACGCGCTGGACCTCGCGGGCGACGTCGTAGTGCTCCTGCCCGACGACCAGCGGATCGAGCGCCCGGCTCGTCGAGGTGAGGGGATCGACGGCCGGGTACAGCGATAGCTCGGTGAGGTACCGCTCGAGGCGGATCGATGCATCGAGGTGGGCGAACGTCGTGGCGGGCGCCGGGTCGGTGTAGTCGTCCGCCGGCACGAACACCGCCTGCAGCGACGTGATCGAGCCCTTCTTCGTCGAGGTGATGCGCTCCTGGAGCTCGCCCATTTCGGTCGCGAGGGTCGGCTGGTAGCCCACG
>DHJC01000052.1 GCA_002404155.1 Chloroflexi bacterium UBA4730
GCTAGCGGGCGGCACCCGCGAGCTGTGTGGCGGTGTAGGTGATCGTGAAGTCCTGGGTGAGCGTCTGGAACGTGTTGCCGGCGGCGACCGGAAGCGAGAAGTCGAAGGTCAGCGTGTCGGTGCCGCTCGCGGCGAGCGTCGGCGAGGCGGCGAGGGCGAGGTTCTTGAGCGCACCGGTGAAGAGGGTCGTCGCGCCGCGTTTCACGGTGACCTGGATGCCGTTCGTCGTGTCGCTCCAGAGCAGCGTGTTCGCGGCCGCGGAGATCGCCGCCGTGTAGGTGAACCCGACGTTGCCGGTGTTCGAGATCGTCACGGTCCGGTTCGCCGTGTCGCCGGGGACCATGTTCGAGAGGTTGACCAGGGACGCCGCGGCGCTCTTGTCATTTGACATCGTGAGCGTCGCGGACCCGAACTGGTTGCCGGGGTTCGTGGTCGTGGCGGTGAAGCTCGCGCTGGACTTATCCGACGTGACGGTGAGACCGATCAGCACGAGCGCAGAGAGCGCCATGCCCGCGAGGAGAGTGGTCGACTTGCGCATCTGCTGGTCCTTTCCTCTCCGCCTCGTCGATCGCGTTCGCGGGCGGTGCTACGAGAGGAACTATCTGCGACCAAGCAGCCTCAGCCATCAGCGTGTCGGGGGAGACCTCGTACCTCGTTAGTAGGAGGTCGGGACCGGCTATCGGGGGTGCTCCCCCATCCGGGGGCCGCGCCGCTAGCGGTCGAGAGCCTGCAGGACCTCTTTGGCGTGGCCATCGGGCTTCACCCCGTACCAGGCCTTCTTCACGGTCCCGTCCGCGGCGAGCAGGACGGTCGAGCGGATGACCCCTTCGCCCCGGCCAGCCCGGTCGCCCCACGCGCCGTAGGCGGCCATCGTCTGGTGGCCAGGATCGGAGAGGAGTGGGAAACGCAGCCCGTACTTGTTCCGGAACTGGACGTGCGAATCGCCGGCGTCCGGTGACACGCCGACCACCGGGACCCCGGCCTGCTGGAACTGTTGGAGGTTGTCGTTGAATTGGGAGGCCTCGGTCGTACAGCCGGGCGTGTCGTCCTTCGGATAGAAGTACAGGACGGCGGGTTTGCCCGTGAAGCTGTCGCTCGAGACCGTCTTCCCATCCTGATCGGTCAACGCGAATCGGGGAGCGCGATCACCTTCGTTGAGCTGCGGCATCGGGTCCCTCCGGCCGGTGAGCCTAGCCGGTACGGTCTCGGTCGGAGCGACGTTCGCATGCACTGGTCGAACCGGTCAAGCGGGCGACCCGATCGCATCAACGCTGACAAAGGCACGGCTTCCTAACAATCGGCCCGTTCGGCACCGCGCGGCACGCGCACTGCGGAGCGTTCCGACATGCAGTCATCGCAGAACCCCAAAGTGGATCGCGAAGTGGTCAGCCGAGCGTTGATCAGCCTGGTCGCCGACATGACCTGGGCGGACCGGCAACGCACGGGCGTCGCGTCGCTCCAGCGTTCCCGCGACGAAGCGATCTCGCTCCTCCCGAAGGTCCAGCGCGGGGACCACGAGGCAGCGCTTCGCGCGATGGAGCTCGTGAACGCCGGCGGAGGTCGCGCGCCCTAGGACACCAGCTCGTAGGCGGTCTTCAGCCACTCCAGCAGCTGCGCGTCGATGTCCCGCGGCGTGTTCAGCGGCACGACATTGTGATAGCGCGACGCCGAGATCCGGTCGCGCCTCGTGACCCGCGGGTCGGTGATCGGTACGGCGGACACGATGTTCAGATCGAGCCGGCTCTTGAGCGGATGCACCCCGGCAAAGGCGGCGCCGCTCTTCAGGTGGATCGAGGTCTTCTTCTCTTCGGCCATGACGGGTCCGATGCGGCGGACGCGGATCAACAGCCGCTCGTACGTCGCGCGGACGGCCGGGTCACTCCGGTCGAAGACGCTCATCGCGACGAGCCTAGCTCGGGGGCGTCGATAAAGAGGCCGCGACGCGACGGCCGCTTACCGCGGCGATCCCCCGGATGTCCGCCCCCGTTCGGCGACCGCATGCCGCGAAAGTACCGCAGGTCCCGACCCAGGTCGCTTCATCGCATTTCGGCGCGATGGGACGGGGCTGGCTTCTCGTTGCGGTGACGATCCTCGCCTGCGCCGGTTGCGATGTCGCAAGCGCCGCCGGCGCCGACAGCTCGGGCGCGTCGGCAGCGCTGTTCACGACGGCCGGGGAGCAGCGCTCCGCCCGCCGCCGCGATAGCCACCCCCGCGACGGCGGCGCCCGCCGATCCGACGACAGTGACGACGGCCGCGCCCGTCACGCCCCGGCCGCCCGCGCCGACCACGCCGCCAAAAACGAATCCACCCGGTCCGGTCTCCGGCACCCGCGTGACCGCCCTTCCCAGCACCGGCAAGGTCGGGTCGTCGTTCCTCTTCCAGTTCGCGGGATTCAGACCGGGCGGGGTGAATGTGACCGTGACGGACCCGAACGGGACCACCAAGGGCTTTGGCAGCAGCGCCGGTCTCGACGGCAGCGGAAGCTTCACATTCACGACCAAGGTGGGGCGACCCGGTGGGTCGCTACTCGTTCCGCATCGAGGGCGGCGGCTTCTCGGTCACGACGACGATCCAGGTCACCGCGCCGTAGCGGAGGCGCGCGTCGGACGCGACTTGAATGCCCGGAGGCGGACGAACTCGTCGAGGTCACGCTTCCTGGATGCGGCCGACTCGACTAAGCACCGGGCTATGCTCCCGCCGAGCCAGCAAGCGACGGAGAGAGCTTGGCCAGCGTCCACCTCGGCGACATCGACACCTCCTATGAGCTGAACGGCGCCGGCGATCCGGTCGTGCTCATTCACGGTCTGGGCTCGAGCGCGCGCGACTGGGAGCAGCAGGTGCCTGCGCTCGCCGATCGCTACCGCGTCCTCACCTACGACGTTCGTGGTCACGGACGGACGAGCAAGCCGCGCGGACCGTACAGCGTGGCGCAGTTCGCGAACGACCTCGCGCTGCTGCTGGAACGGCTCGACCACCGGCCGGCCCACGTGGTCGGCATCTCGATGGGTGGGATGATCGCTTTCCAGCTCGCCGTCGACCGCTCCGACCTCGTACGCAGCCTCGTCATCCTGAACAGCGGGCCCGCCCTCGTCCCGAGCACGCTCGCCGAGCATCTCGCGGTGTGGTCGCGCATCGCGATCGCCAAAGTGCGGGGTCCGGGCGCGATGGGCGGTGTGCTCGCACCGCGGCTCTTCCCCTCTCCGGACCAGGAGCCGCTGCGCCGGCAGTTCGTCGAGCGCTGGGCGGAGAATGACCAGGCCGCGTACTACTCGGCGCTGCGCGCCATCATCGGTTGGTCGGTGCGCGACCGCATCGGCGGGATCCGCTGCCCGGTGCTGGTTGTGGCCGCGGAGCACGACTACACACCGGTGTCCGCGAAGGAGGCGTACCTGCCCCTGATACCGGGGGCGAAGCTCGAGGTCATCGCCGACTCGCGGCACGCGACGCCGGTGGAGCGCCCTGAGGCATTCAATGCGGTGCTGCGCGACTTCCTCGACGCGCAGCCCTCGCGCTAGCGCATCGATGACCTTCCTGCGGAGCAGTGTCCCCGGCGCTTCGGGCCCCTTCCAACGGGCCATTCGGCTGTGGATCGAGCGAGTGCCCTGCGTTCCACATCTGGAGGTCCTTCGGCCCTCCTCGCGGCGCGTGCGGCTACTGCCCCCGGCAGGCTGGCGGCCGTCACCAGTGGACGGACACCGACGGCATTACCGCGACGGCACTGTTCCTCAAGCCGTACTCGGTACCTGGTCCTGCTCGAGACCGAGCATCCGCTCCATGAGGTGTGCCCGCCAGATCCAACGGAGGGCGGTGGCCCACGCGATCGACAGGACGGCCGCGAAGACGATGTCGCGCTCTGACAACGGGGCCAGGTCGAAGAAACCGCTGGCCTTGGCGTCCATCGCGATCCAGACGAAGCCGCTGAGCACGACGATCGCGAGAGCCACCGGTCGCCATCCGCCGAGCACGGCCTCGACAGCGGCCCATCCTCTATTCGGCGGGGACGCAAAGAGGACGACCGCCACCCCGCAGAAGACCGAGAGCGCAGTAAGCGCGCCCTGCGCGAGCTCAGGTGACCCGCCCAAAACGAGGTACGCGAGGAAGAAGGCGAGGCCGAGCAGCGCGAGCGACCATCCGGCCGGCGCCACGAAATGCAGGAGTGTGCTGACCAGACGCCGGCGGTCGATGCGCGCGGGACTCGCCCAGGCCGCGAGGGCGATCGCGGGGACGCCTACGGTCAAGAGCGTGACCACCGCGTTCTGCTTCGGCGTGTAGGGGAAGTCTGCCTCGACGAGGGCAGCCCCCGCGATGAGCAGCACCATGTACGCGATCCGCGTGAGGAACAGCCGGAGGACGGCCTGCATGCCCTGGAGGATGCGCTGACCTTCGCGAAAAGCCGCGGGCAGGGTCGCGAAGGAGTCGTCGAGCAGGATCAGATCCGCGACCGCGCGTGCCGCCGGGGCACCACTGTGCAACGCGATCGCGAGATCCGCGCGCTTCAGCGACGGCACATCGTTGATGCCGTCGCCGATCATCGCGACATACCGCCCTTCCTCGCGCAGTGTTCGCACTAGAAGCTCCTTTTGTTGCGGCGTGACGCGCGCGAAGATCGTTGCCTCGCGAGCGAGGCGCCGGAGATCACGCGCACTGGCGCGCGCCAGCTCCTCACCGAGGACGGTCGGACTCGTCGCGGCGAATCCGGCCTGCACCGCCACGGCGCGGGTGGTCGCCGGATGATCGCCGGAGACGAGCTTGAGGGTGATGCCCGCGCCAGCAAAGCTCGCAAGGCATTCGCGCACGCTGGGCCGCAGCTCATCGCGGAGGGTCACGAGCGCGATCGGCACGAGTGCCTTGGGCAGCGAGAGCGCCATCGACGGTCCTGCCGATCTGGGGGCGGCGGTGCCGCGGCCGAGGAGCAAGACCCGAAGCGAGGCGTTCGCGGCTTCCGCGACGGCCGCGTCAATGGCCCTGTGCTCATCTGGAGCGAGATACGGCCTCAGCGCATCCGGTGCACCGAGAACGAGTATTTCGCGGCGCGGACCGCCCAGAACGAGCGCGCTCCAACGGCGATCCGACGCGAACGGCATCTCCTCATCGACCGGAAGACGCCGGCCCGGGCAGCCAGCGGCGATCGCTCGGCTGGTCCGGTTCGAGGCAGTCACGCTGGCCGCGAAGCCGCCGATGAGGATCCTCGCCTCTGCCTCGGGCACGGCGAACGCTCGGACATCCACGAACTCGAGCTGACCGGAGGTCAACGTACCGGTCTTGTCGAGGCAGAGCACATCCACGTTGCTCAACGACTCGATCGCGTTCGCTTGCTGGACGAGTGCGCCGTGTCCCGCGATCCTCACCGCGCCGATGGCGTACGCCGCGGCGATCGCGAGAAAGAGGCCGTTCGGGACGAGTCCGGCGACGACGACGGCGATGCGCACGATCTGCACCGGCGGTAGGCCGTCGATCACCGCGGCCGCGACGAGCATCACGCCGAACGACACGGCGACGAGGACCATCACGCGAACGACAAGGATCACCTGGCGCTGCAGCGGCGTGCGGGCCCGCCGGAACGCGCGCGCCCCGACGGTCAGGCGATTCGCGAGGGAATCGTCGCCCACGGCGCGCGCTTCGTATCTGGTCGTACCGCTGACGCAGAAGCTGCCGGAGTGCAGCTCGTCGGCGAATCCCTTCGCGACCGGGTCGGACTCACCGGTCAGAAGAGATTCGTCGGCCTCGATGCGTCCGTCGCCGACGACCGGGCCGTCCACCAGGACCTGATCGCCGGGACGGATGAGGAGCACGTCGCCGACGACGATCTCCACAGGGTCGATCTCGCGCTCACGCCCGTCCCTGATCACCACCGCTCTCGGGCGCGTGAGCAACGCGATCCGGTCGAGGACCCGCTTCGCCCGTACCTCCTGGATGAGACCGACGAGCACGTTCACGCTGATCACCGCGACGGAGACGAGCGCGTCGCTGCACTGGCCGAGCGCGAGGAGCGCGAGGCTGAGCGCGAAGATGACCGCGTTGACGAAGGTGAGGACGTTCTCGCGCAGGATCTGCCGATAGGTCCGGCCGGTCGCTGGCGGGATGCGGTTGCCCAGCCCGCGCGCCCGCCGGGCCACCGCTTCCTGTTCCGAGAGCCCGGACGCGTTCATGTCCGCTGCCGACCCTACGCCGCGGGAGCCCGCTGGAATAAGGGCCGACCGGTCCATCACCGGGGGCAGGACGGCAGGTCTCGCCCGACCGCTCGACGTGGGCACGCACTCGGGACCATCGGTCTACAGATACCCGGCCCGATGGCCCTAGGCGTTCGGCAACAGGGACTCGAGACTCGTCTCGATCGCCTCAAGGAGGGTGGGCACGATGCGCGTGCTCTTCGCCACCGACGGCTCCGCATCCGCACGGAACGCGCGCGACCTGGTCCGTTCACTCGCCTGGCCTGACGGAACGACGATCCAGGTCCTCCAGGTGCTGCCGCCGCTTGGTGCGCTGGTCGATTTCGGGGGACCAGGCCGACGCGAGGCGATCGAGGCGACCGCACGGGCCGCTCTGCACGAGCTCTCCGCGCCCCTGCGGCGGAACGGTCTGGTCGTCGACGAACGGCTCGTCCGCGGTGCCGGCGTCGCGGACCTCATCGTCACCGAGGCACGGAAATCGAACGCGGACCTCGTCGTCGTCGGAAGCCGCGGCCACGGAACGTTCGCGACGATCCTGCTCGGCTCGGTCGGCGCGGCGGTGACCGACCACGCGCCCTGCCCGGTCCTCGTGGCGAGACGACCGCGCCTCGACCGGGTCGTGTTCGCCGAGGATGGGTCCGAGAGCGCGTTCGAGGCGCGCCGCCTGCTCACGAAATGGCCGATGTTCCACGGACTCCAGGTGCGGGTCGTGAGCGTCGCGCACGTGACGCGGCCGTACCAATCCGGGATCACGGCCACCGTGTTCGAGGGGGCCCGGCAGGCAGAGGCCGACATCGTGACCGAAACGCGGGCCGCGCACGAGCGCTTGGCGAAGGAGAGCGCCGAGCAACTGCGTCTGGCGGGCGTGTTGGCGCAGGCCGAACTGCGCCAAGGCGACGCTGCGGTCGAGATCGTCGCGGCCGCCGCACACTCGGACGCCGACCTCGTCGTAGTGGGTTCGCGCGGCCGGAGCGGGGTGACGCGCGCGGTGCTCGGAAGCGTCGCGCGCAACGTCTTGCACCACGCGCACTGTTCCGTCCTGATCGCTCGCCCCAGCACCGCGGTCCGGATCGAGGACGCCGCCTCGACCTCGGCCACGGCGCACTGAACACAGGAGGTCTGACGTGGTCATCGGAGTGCTGCTCGCCGCCGGCATCGGCGGGGTCATCGTCTTCGCGCTGTTGCTCATCTTCCGCAAGGACCTCGTTGGCGTGGATCTGTCGGCTCGCCGCCTGCTGCGGCTCTACCTCTACCTCGCATCGCTCGCGGCGGTGATGGTGTTCGCCATCGGCGTGGCGACCGCGTTCGATTGGGGCATGGCCCGCGCGTTCGGCGGTGAGGCGGTGTACGGCCGACCGCCGACGGCGCAGCTGTGTCCCACGGGCGTGAACTGCATCGATCCCGACCGGCTGCGTCTCCAATACCAGCACGAGCGCGACCAGCGCGAACAGCAAGACCTGCTTCGCGGCGTGACCCTCGCCGTTTTCGGCGCCGCGTTCTGGGGAGGACACCGCCTCGCGCGTGCACGGATGGGCGACCCTTCGGAAGCGACGTCGACGCTGCGGCGGGCATACAACGTCCTCGGCACGTTCGTCTTCGGCGTCGGAACGGTGGTCCTTCTGCCGGTCGGCATCTATCAGGTCCTCTACGTCACCCTGCTACAGCCTGCGCCGGACGTCTTCGTCCAGGGCGTCGGCGATTCGCTCTCTGGGGGCATCGTCGCGGCCGTGCTCTGGCCCGTCTATCTGCTGCGCGCAGTGCGCGCCGTCCTCGCGTCGACACCATCATCGACGGCCGCCGTGCCGCGCGCCGCGATCTAGATCGGGGAAGAGACAGTCATGGCCGCCACCGAGACCGAACGCTGCACGGAATGCGGCGCGCCGCTGACCGACGGGGTGTGCGGCAGCTGTGCCCCGAGTGGTCGGCCGCTGGACAAGGGCGCGCGGCGTCGCGTCGCGGCCGCCGCGGCGCACGAGAAGGAGCTCTGGGACGAGCATGCCGTGACGCGCAAGCTGCACGCCCGTGCCGACGCGGACGTGCTACCTGCTCGGAAGCCTCGACCGCGATCAGATCGGCCGCCCGCTCCTTGAGCGCCACCCTCGATCGGATCGACGCGCACATGGATGGCCGCTACGCCGTGCCGTTGCTTCGATCTCGCCGCCTCTCGCCCGACACCGAGGGGACCAACGGCATCGGCCACAGAGGACGAACGGCTCTAGCCGGATGATCCACGCCGCGCGACCATAACGACAGCCCCGAGGGGCCTGCCACAGGGACCGCCTCCAGAGATCCGATCAACGGAGACGATCACGGGAGCGGCATCAAAGACGGTCGGCGATGGCATCAACGACCGGCTCCGCCGCGAAGGGGGTGGGTCATGAACACCTCATCGATGGTCGGCAGGTCGCTTGGGGCCGTTTGTTTCCTACCGCCGACCTGCCTATCGACGCCCTTCGGTCACCCGCCCCACGATCTGCGCGCCGAGCACGACGCGCTCGCGCAGGAGATGACCCGCTTGGATCAGGGCGAGACGCGACTCGAACCACTACGGGCGCGGCGCAGGCAGGACGTAGACGAGGACGACAACGTAAAACGCGACCGCTGCCGCGATGGTCAAGAGGTGAAACACCTCGTGATACCCGAAGACGCGCGGCCAGGGGTCCGGCCACCTGCGCGCGTACAGCAGCGCGCCCGCGGAGTAGAGCACGCCCCCGGCGATGAGGAGCCCGATGGCGGGCCATGGGAGTGCCGCCGAGATCTGCCCGAGGGCCGCCAGGGCGATCCAGCCCACCCCAACGTATAGGCCCGCGCGCACCCGGCGGCGCAGCTGCACTCCGGCGACCGCCGCCCCGACCCCGACGAGGGCCGCGCCCCACGCCGCGCCGAGGATGCCGACCCGCCACCACCCGGACAGCACGTTGAATGCGAGCGGGGTATAGGTCGCGGCGATCAGGACGAAGATGTTCGCGTGATCGACCCGCCGCAGGATCGCGCGGCGGGCCGGCGTCCAGGTATGCACGTGGTAGATGGCGCTGACGGCGAGGAGCAGGGTGAGACCGGCGCCGTACACGAGCATCGACAGCTGCCGCGGCCAATCGCCTTTGGACAATACGACGAGGTACGTTCCACCCAGCGCGGCAACGAGCGCAGCCCCGGCGTGGATGTAGCCGCGCAACAGCGGGCGCGCGCTCGTCACGCTCGCAGGATGCTCCTCTGTCAAAGGCGGTCTGAAATCACCTTTCGCGGTGATGCCTTTCGCCAATCGCGACCGGCTTCGGCTTCCACGATATGCGCCCCTCGACCGCCTCGATGTTCGCTGCCCGCGAGCGGTCACGCGCCCTGGCGTTAGGAGCCGAACGCACCGTGAGAAGGGGTCGTTCGGCTCCTGCCTGAACCCCTGGCGTACCTAGCCTTGAGTCGATGCCCGGTTCACTGCGTCTCGGCCGCCTGTTCGGTATCGAGATCCGGGTCCACTTCTCCTGGGCCCTGATCTTCCTGCTGGTCACCCTCTCGCTCGCCCAGGGCGTGCTGCCGGCGAGCTGGTCGGACACCAAGCAGCTCGTGGTTGCGGCGATTGCCGCGCTGCTGTTCTTCATCTGCGTTCTGCTGCATGAGCTTGCGCATTCGCTCGTGGCGCGACGACTCGGCATGCGCGTCTCGTCGATCACGCTGTTCTTGCTTGGAGGCGTCTCGAACCTGACCGAGGAGCCGAAGCGCGCCAGCGCCGAATTCTTCATGGCTGTCGCCGGCCCGCTGACGAGCTTCGTCCTCGCCGGGCTTGCGTACGGCGTTCATCAGCTTGCTGCTCGGGTCCTCGATGCCGGGGCGATGACGACCGTGACACCCGTAACCGACTACCTAACGACCATCAACATCGGCGTCGCGCTCTTCAACCTCGTGCCCGGCTACCCCCTGGACGGTGGACGCGTGCTGCGGTCCATTATTTGGGGTCTCGGCCGCGATCGCTCCGCCGCGACGAGGATCGCTAGCCGCGGCGGCGAGGTCGTCGCCGTCCTGCTCGGCCTGATCGGCGGTCTGCTGCTTCTCACGGGCGATGCCGTCGGCCTGTGGTACTTCGTCATCGCCTACTTCCTCTTCGGCATGGCGCGCGGGAGCCTCGAGCAGGAGCGCGTCGAGGGACTGGCGAAGGGGATCCGCGTCCGCCAGCTGATGAGCACCGACTTCCGCTCGACTTCGCCGGAGACGACGCTCGACGTATTCATTCGGGATCTCGTGCTGCCATTCAACCTGCGCGCCGTCCCCGTGCTCAGCCAGGGCCGGCTTCAGGGTGCGCTGACGATCGGCGACCTACACAAGGTGGTGGCGAGCGGATGGTCGTCGACCCGGGTCGGCCAGGTGATGATCCCGGCGCGTGAGGTGCACTCGATCGCGCCCGATGATCTGCTCGTCTCGGCTCTCGAACGCCTCGGTCCGAGCGATACGTTCCTTCCGGTGATCGAGGCCGGCGCGGTAATTGGCGTTCTCGAGCGCGACGCGGTCACTGGCTACCTGCGCACCCGCGAGATGCTCGAAGCGGTCAGGCGCAGCAACCGGGCGGCCTGAGCGCGAAGGAGGCTCCGACCCTAGGGCCCGTCGGGGAGATTCGCGCAGCGTGGTGTTCGCGAACTAGGTCGGTGGCGGGTTCGATTCGATTCTGGACGCGGTCGCCCATGCGCTCGAGGTTGTGTGCCGTCGAAAGCAGAAAGTGGCGCGTCAACCACGGTGAGCGCCATCGCCGACAAGAACGACCGCCGGCGTGGGCCGGCGGTCGCGACTCGATCCGCGGAACAGCCTACGTGGCCGGCGCCGGGACCGCCATCTGGATCACCGCTTCGGTGACTGCGCCGACGATCAGGCCCGCGATCGCCGCGGGGATGACCACCAGTCCGTCGACCGCGTAGTTCGTGAGGCCACTGAATAGGTTGCTCACGAGCCACTGGCTGCCGAGGTACGCGCCGACGCCGGTCGTGAGCGTCACGATCAGCCAGTCGTATGACGTCTTCGGCTTCAGGAGGTATTGCGCGCCAAGACCAAGGACCAATGCCGCGACGATGACGATGGTGAATCCGAGAGGGCCCATCTGCTTGCTCCCTTCGCGCTCCGAACTTCGATCTCCCCGAAGCGCTGGAACCAAGCATCGAACGCCCGTGCGGTGGGCGATAGGGCCGAAGGTCCGGAAACGGGAAGACCACCGTCGCGGAGCGGCGGCCAGCGAGCGCCGCGCCCGCCGCGAGACGTTGTGCACTCCGGACACCGGCCGAATGGCACTGTCGGCCTGGCCCGCCGGCAGCGACACTCCGGAGATGGCGCTGTTCCGCGACCGAGCCGACGCCGGCGCACGGCTGGCGACCGCACTCCAGGGTTTCCGTGGTCCCGACGTCCTCGTGCTGGGGATCCCCCGCGGCGGCGTCCCGGTCGCCGCGATCGTGGCCCACGCCCTCGGCGGTGAGCTCGACATCATCGTTGCCCGCAAGGCCGGCGCGCCGGGGAACCCTGAGCTCGCGATCGGGGCGGTCACGCCGGATGGCACCCGTGATGTGAACGATGACGTGGTCCAGGCCCTCGCGGTCACGGCGGCGGAGCTGGACGACGCGTTCACCACGGCGAGCCGGGAGGCGGCGGAGCGGGAGCGGCGGTTCCGCGGCACACGGCCCAAGCCGAAGCTCCATGGCCGCACCGTGATCGTGGTCGACGACGGCATCGCGACCGGTGCCACGATCCGCGCCGCCATCCGCTCGATCCGCAAGAGCCGGCCGAGCCGGCTGGTGATCGCGGTGCCGGTGGGCGCCCCCGAGTCGTGCGCCGAGATCGAGAACGAGGTCGACGAGCTCGTCTGCCTGGAGCGGCCGAGTTCCTTCCGCGGGGTCGGTCAGTTCTACGACTCGTTCCCGCAGGTCGCCGACGAGAAAGTCCAGCAGCTCCTGAGCCAGACCGCGGTCGCGTTCGCGAGCTGATGCGTCTCGCGCTCATCGCGGGCAGCGCCAACCCGGGGCTCGCCGCCGCTGTCGCCCGCCGAGTGGGTGTCGAGCTCGATGCCGTCACGATCGACCGCTTCCCGGACGGTGAGCTTGGTGTCAGCGTCGGCAGCCTGCGCGGCGCGGACGTCTATGTTCTTCAGTCGACCGGTCCGCCCGCGCACGATCACCTCGTCGAGCTCGCGCTGCTCGCTGATGCGGTGCGGCGCTCCGGTGCGGCTCGCATCTCCGGCGTCATCCCGTACCTCGCGTACGCACGTCAGGATCGACGTGAGCGGGAAGGACAGGGCATCGGTGCGAGGGTCGTCGCGGAGCTCATCGGCGGTCTCTTCGACCGCGTCGTGGCGGTCGATCTGCACACCTCCGCGGTCGAGGGCTTCTTCGGCTGCCCCGTGGAGCAGCTCAGCGCGGTCCCGTTGCTCGCGGCGTACGTCCGGTCGTCGATGACGGACCACGTCGTCGTCGCGCCGGATCTCGGAGCCGTGAAGCGCGCCGAACGCTACGCGCGGATGCTGGGCCTCCGGACGGCGGTCGTGCGCAAGAGCCGGCTCTCCGGACGCGAGGTGGAGGCGACGGCCGTCGAGGGCGACGTACGCGACCGTCCGGTGCTCATCGTCGACGACATGGTCAGCACCGGCGCGACGATCGAGGCAGCCGTGCGCGCCCTCCGTGGCGCCGGAGCGCTCCAGGCCACCGTCGTCGCGACGCACGGCCTCCTCGTGCCGCCCGCCGAGGAGCGCCTCACCGGGCTCGGCCTCGCGGCGATCGTCCTCACGGACAGCGTTCCGCCGCCGGCGTGGGGAGGCGCGGCCACGGTCGTGAGCGTCGCCGATCTCCTCGCGGACGCGGTCGGCCGGCTGCACCGCGACGAGCCTCTCGCCGACCTCGTCCGCCGGGACTGAGCCGGAGGTCCCGGCGAGAACGTGACCTGCGCCTCTCGCCGATGCGGCCAGGCGACCGACACTCTGAGCGGACGCCCACGGCGCACCACACGATATCGACGTTGGGGCGGCGACCCCGCGTCCAGGAAGGCGGCTCGAGATGATCACGGTCGGGAAGATGCTGGAGCTCCAAGGACAGGGACGTGAGCCGGTCCATTCGCACCCGCTGCTCGTCCACACGCATGACCACTACCACGTCGCGCACGTGCACGCGTCCGGAATGACGCCGGATTTCACGCACCAGGCCTGCTGGCACGCGCATGAGCACGACCACAACCAGGTGACGCACAGCCACGACTATTCGCGACTGAACGAGGACGAGCACCACGACCGGCGCGGCCACATCCACGACCATGCCGCACCGGTGCAGGCGGCCATGTAGATGTGCGCGGGCATGCGCTTCGCGCCGCGCGGGCCCGAGGGGCGCACAGCGCCGTTCCGCCCCTTCTTGGCCTTCCGGCCCACCGAATTCGCGCCCTCCGACCCTAGCGGGCGCGCCGCCCGGGCCCGACGCTGGGTGACCGTGGAAACGCATCCAGGACCCGTCGGCGGACAAGTGCGTATCGCGACGGCCGGCGTCGTGCTGCAGGCCGATCTCGTCGTGCCCGAGGACGCGATGGGGATCGTCGCGTTCGCGCACGGCAGCGGCAGCGGCCGGTTCAGCCCGCGCAACCGCTTCGTCGCGAGCGCGCTGAACAAGGCGGGCCTTGGCACGCTTCTCGCGGACCTGTTGACGGCCTCCGAGGAGCGGGTCGACGCCCGGACCGCGGCGCTGCGCTTCGACATCGATCTCCTCACCCGCCGGCTCATCGGCATCGTCGACTGGCTGTCGGAGGATGAAGCGACCCAAAGGCTTCCGATCGGGCTCTTCGGCGCGAGCACCGGTGCGGCAGCGGCGGTACGTGCGGGCGCGGCATGCCCGGGGCTCGTGAGGGCGATCGTCTCGCGCGGCGGTCGCGTCGATCTCGCCGAGGACGAGCTCCCGCGCTGTACGGCACCGACGCTCCTGATCGTCGGCGGCGACGATCAGGAGGTCCTCGCGCTGAATCGCCAGGCCCTCGACCAAAGCAGCGCGACCGCGAAGCAGCTCGTCGTCGTCGCGGGAGCGACGCACCTGTTCGAGGAGCGCGGCGCGCTCGAGCAGGTCGCGCGATCGGCGGCAACGTGGTTCCTCGAGCACCTCGGCGCGACCGCTCCGACGGCCGCGATGAGATCAAACCAGAGCTAGTTGACCGTAAAGTCCAGGTGCATGCCGGCCGCGTAGTGGTTGGCCTCGTTGCACATGATCACGTAGTGACCGGCCGGGATCGTGATGGTGAACGTCTGGGACGCGCCGGGTTCTATTTCCCCGGTCTCTCCGACGTTTCCGGTCTCATCCACCTTGCCGGGCTGTCCCGGGTCCGCGGGGAGCTTGTCCTGGGGCACGTCGGTCTTGATCACGTCGAACTCGTGCACGACCGCCCCGTTGTTCTTGACCACGAAGGTAATTGGCCCCGCGTCAACGCTGGTCCGGTCGACCGAGATATGCATGTCCGTGAGCGTCGCGTTGACCGTATCTGCCGCCACCGTAAAGGCCAGGTGCATGCCGGCCGCGTAGTGGCCGACCTCGTTGCACATGATCACGTAGTGACCGGCCGGGATCGTGATGGTGAACGTCTTCGACTCGCCGGGATTGATTTCCCCGGTCTCACCGACGTTTCCGGTCTCATCCACCTTGTCGACCTGGGTCGTGTCCGCGGCGATCTTGTCCTCGGGCACGTCGGTATGGATCACGTCGAACTCGTGTACGACCGCCCCGTTGTTCTTGACCACGAAGATCACTGGCCCTTCCAAGATGCTGGTCCGGTCCACCGAGATATGCATGTCCGTGAGCGTCGCGTTGACCGTGCCGCCCTTCTCGGACACCGCAGCTGCCGCCGGTGCGGTGCTGACCGGCGACGGTCGCGCGTTCGCGACGGGACCGGAGACTGTGCCGTTGGGCCGGCTCACCTCGCCCAGTACGAGCACGGTCGACGTGAAGAGGACCGCGACTGTGATGATCGTCAGGAGGAGAAGGCGATACCCCTCGGCAACGGGATTGAACGCAGAGCGCGACTCGAGCTGCAAACGTCGTTCATGCACGCACTGACCATAGCGCTCATGAACGGGGCCTGGGTCTCTGGTCCGCCCGCGCGCCAGAGGTTGCTCGAAAAATAGTTAGACGAATCAGTCGAGCGGCGGGCAGGCCAAACTCCGGACGACTGGCCAAGACCAAGCCTCGTCAAGCGATGCTGAGGTAGTCGGTGCAGCACGGCCCGAGCGCGCAGAGCTCAGGTGGGATGGAGTGCGGGGATCGGCCCATGCGCGCCGGGCGCGAGTGCCTAGTGGCTACGGGTCGTGAGCGCCTGGAGCAGGCCGGTGGTGAGGGCGACCGCGGCGGCGCGGTTCGGCGCACCGAGTCGCGCGAGCAGGTTCGCGACGTGCTTCTGCGCGGTGGCGGTGGCGATGCCTAACGTACCGGCGATCTCCTTGTCGGCCGCGCCGCGAGCGATGAGCGCGACGACCTGACGCTGCCGCGGCGTGAGCCGCGCGTTCGCTCCCCCGCTCTGCGCGCCCGCTTGGCGTCGCAGCCACGCACCGAGCGCGGCCCGGCTGAAGGCGACCTCGCCGGCAATGATCCCGCGGATCGCGGCGCCGAGCGCGGCGCTGCTCACGGTCGCGTCGAGGCAGCCCCGGGCACCCAGGTCGATGGCCACGAGGGCGTCCTCGGTGGTGACGGCGGGCGCGACCACGAGGGTGGGCCCCGCTGCGCACAGCTGCTCGACGAAGTCCCAGTCCCGCTGCGGGTCGAGGACGACGACCTGCAGCTCGGCATCGCTGTCCACTCCGCGACGCCGGCCCACCGCGCAGACGCCGCTGTCGATGTCGGAGGGGACCGCCTGGCGGATCCGCTGAAAGACCGCGTCCATCGGATCGGTCCCCGAGAACAGGATCTGCGACAGCGGCGCCCCTTGTTCGTTCATCGATGGCCTCCTGCGGAGCAGTGTCCCCGGCGCTTCTCGTCTCGAAGAGAGGCGGTCGGCCCCTTCCATCGGGGCTATTCGGCAGTGGATCTGCGTCCGGTCGACGAAGCATCTCTGGACTGAAGACGGCCAGCCCTCAGCGGTGCTGTGGTACGAGTAGGCCCACATCCTGTCCGACAGTGGGCCCACCGATACCTGGCGGGCGACCGTGACGGAGCTCGGACAGCCAATTTCTGACCAGTACCGCAACCGCGAGGGCGTGCGTAGGCCATAGCCGTGGGAGTTAGCTTGGGGGTCAAAACGGCGCCAGACGGCGGTTCGGATACGGAGTGGCCCGTATTTGCTGTGGGCTCTACTGGGCTCGAAGAAGGTAGACGAATTCTGTGCAGCGGGCAGGCCCAAATCGCCTCGCAACGACCCTTCGCTGCCCATGTTGTCGCGATCCTGCTGGAGGTGTAGTTGTGGAGGCGTAGTTTTCCGCACCGGCCAGACGTGGCCAGGGGAGGCGACTCCTGCACGCACGAGTTACACGTTTCAAGAGCGAGCCAGCGCGCATCGATGACGGCATCCGCAACGTCAAGGACAACGTGATCCCGAACGCGAAGAAACTCACCGGGTTCAAGGGCGGCTACTGGCTCGTCGACCGCAAGACCGGAATGGGATTCGGCGTCACGCTCTTTGAGAGCGAGGTGGCCCTTCAGTCCAGCGAGGAGGCCGCGAAGAAGATACGAGAGCAGGCAGCGTCGACCGGCGTCACCCAGATAACGGGTGTCGAGCGCTACGAGGTTGTCGCCCAGGCCTAACCGACGCTTGCGGATCTCAAGGCGGCGTCACAGAGGAGAAGGTGCCGAACCGGTAGGGAGTGCTGTGTGGGCTCTACTGGGCTCGAACCATTAGAGCGTCATCTCTCAGGATACGGCCGGATTTCGCGAAAACGGCGTCGTCGGAACTACGCAAACCGCGCTACACAGTTACTCGTTGAATATGCGAGAGCGGGCGAACAGGCATTCCCGTTCCCACTGTGCCAGGTGGGTGACCGGCCGATTCACGGTCCTGCCTCCCGGTACGTTCGTCACCTTGTCCACCCGCCCACGACCGGATATGGTTCCGCGCCCATGCGCCCTCTCCTCGTGGCGATCGTCTCCGCCGGCCTGTTCCTCGCCGCTGCGCGACCGGCGGCCGCGGCTCCGCCTCCGTGGTACCCGCCACTGCGCTGGCTCCCGGCGGCGTCCGCGAACTACACCCCCGGTCGCGCGGGCGCTGCCATTGGCACGATCGTGATCCATGCGACGGAGGGCCGGTACGCGGGCACGCTGTCGTGGTTCCGCGATCCGCGCGCCGGTCTGAGCGCCCACTACGTCATCCGGGCCAGCGACGGCGAGATCACGCAGATGGTCGCGGAGGCCGACACGGCCTTCGAGGCGCGCGGCTTCAACCGCGGTGCCATCGGGATCGAGCACGAGTTCGATCCCAATCACGGGATTAGCTACACGGATGCCGAGTACCGGAGCTCCGCGGCGCTCGTGTGCGCGATCACGAAGCGCTACGGGATCCCGGCCGATCGCGCCCACATCCGTGGCCACAGCGAGCTCCCGGGCGCCGATCACAGCGATCCCGGGCCGACCTGGAATTGGTCCTATTACATCGGCCTCGTCAGGGGCTGCGCGGGATCGGTCGCGACCGCGACGGCCACCGACGTCGGCGAGACGATGTGCGACGGCGCCGGCTGCGTTCCGGCCCCGGGGTTCGGCGCCGGTGCGATCGGCACGGAAGTGGCGCTCCTGCAGTGGGATCTCGCGTATCTCGGTTGGATGACACGGTCCGGGGTGCTGCTGGGTGACGGGCACTTCGGTACGCGCACGCTCGCCTCGGTCCGCTCGTTCCAGGCGGCCAACGGCGTGCCGGCGACCGGCTTCTACGGGCCGCTCACGGCGACAGCACTCGGGCGATCCCTCGCGCGGACCCCGTCCGGCGCGGCGGACGCCGGTCTCGCGTTCGGCGTGAGCTCAGCCGAGGTCATGCGCCTGCAGCGCGATCTGCGCGAGCTCGGATATATGGACATGGTCACCGGCTACTTCGGTCCGGCCACTCGCGATGCCGTGCGGCGATTCCAGCTCGACCACGGGATCGACCCGACCGGCGATTACGGACCGCTCACGCGGGCCGCGATGGCTTTGGATCGCCGTTAGCGAGGTGAGCTGCCCATAGAGGTTGTGACAAGGAGAGCCCTCCGAGCTCGCTTTCGGTGACTGAAACCAAAGCAGCAGGAGGACTCTCCGGTGCTCATCTGATATAGGTCGACAGCTGGCGCATCACGCGGATCGAGGCCGGGTGGTCGGTGCGGGCTGTCGCTTCCGCCCCCGCCTGATGGCGTCCGCCAGCCTCCTCGATCCGTAGGAGTGGCATGGAGGTGGACATGAAGAGGTTGCTTGCCAGCCTTCTTGCGACGGTCCTACTCGCCGGCGCCTGCGGCGGCCCACGCGGCTCTTCGGGCGGGACAGCGGCTCCCGCGATCCACTACTGAGGGAGCAGAGTGCGCCGGCGATGCGGCCGCCGGCGCACTCGGTCCGCGGAAAGGAGGAAGGGTCTGTGCGCGCACTGTCCCGCTGTCATCGGCTGAGGGAATCAGCTGATCGACTGAGCCGGAAGCGGAGCAGGCCCAGCGGATTTCCTCGGTAAGGTGCGATGGTTTGAAAGTGGGCCGGGCACGGCGCAGGCTCGTGTGACTCACAATCGCCGGGCCACGTCCACGCGCATGGTGTATGAGAACCACCGCGCGATCCTCTGAGTGCGCACTCTAACTCGCGGCTGCGTGTACTACAGACGTCGCTCCCGCTCACGTGCCAGGAGGTACGCGGCCAGTTCGGCCGAAGTGAGCTGGCAGTAGATCACGCCGGGGGATGGGCAGAACGGCACGAATGCCGTCTCCGGCTCGCCACTGCTCGAGCAGTTCCCGGTCGCTGCCGGACTCGCCGTCGCCTTGACGGCTAAGGATCGGAGATGGCCATGGACGATCGCCTTCAATTGCAGCGGTTTGTCGATGCGCAGCAGCCGGTATATGAAACAGTGCTCGCCG
>DHJC01000038.1:0-70890 GCA_002404155.1 Chloroflexi bacterium UBA4730
TGCAACATCAGAGCGGGAGACGGGGCTCGAACCCGCGAAACCTCGACTTTGGGAAAGTCGCGCTCTACCAACTGAGCTACTCCCGCGCAAACCTCATTCTATTCGGCGCGACAATTTGCCCCACTTGAACTGACGCGCCGTCTTGCGCCGATGACAGTTCACGCATCGCACGTCGCATTTCTCGATCTCCTTCAGGACCGAGACCCAAACTCGTCTGCTGGCAAGCCCGCCAACATCGCGAACCTTGTCAGCTGGCACTCGATGGTCGAACTCGAGCACGACGACGTCCGACTCGCCGCAGTTGACGCATGGGTGCGAGAGAAACGCGTCCACGATGGCGCGGTTCGCGGCCCGGTCGCGAATGCGAGCTACCGCCGACTTTGCCTTGTAGTAGCTTAGGTTCCTCTCGTAGTGCTCCTTCCCGCACTCGCGGCAGCACGGCCAGCAATACGAGCGGTACGTGCCCCTCGCGGCGTTCTTGATCGGGAACTCGTCCAGCAGTTTCGCGAGCTGGCAGCGGGCGCACAGATGCAGGAGGGGCTGGTCGGACACGGCAGCACCTGAGGTGGCGGCTGCGGTCCCTCTCCGCGCCGTGACAGACCTCTATAGAACAACTATTCTATCCGAGAACAGGCCGCAAAGTCAGGCGAAAACGCCCGAAATCGACCTCCCGACTGCTGGCACGTCTGGTGCCTAACCGAGCGCGAATGAAGCCAACGCCGCTGCCGCCGCCTGAGCCCGAGGACAAGCCGGACATCGTCGAAAGCCTGCAGCAGAGCGATCTCAAACGCTGGTCGCCGCGCGGCGCCGGGCTCCCTGCGGTGTTCGACTGGTGGCCGAGCTATATCGCGATCGCCGCGCTCACGATGCTCGCCGTCCTCGCGGCGTCCCGGCTCCTCCTAGAAACGCTGGTGCCGTTCGCGCACGTGCTGCTCGTGTTCTCGCTGGCCGCGGCGCTCACGTTCGCGATCTCGCCGCTCATCAGCCGTCTTGAAGACCACATGCCGCGCACGCTCGCGGTCGCGCTCGTGTTCATCGCGCTCATCGCCACTCTCGCGGCGTTCGCGGTCCTAGTGGCACGTCCGCTCACCGCTGAAGGGCAGGGACTGGCCGACCGCATCAAGGAGTATTCCGACGCCGTGCAGGGCAAACGGCCGCTTGTCATCGGGGACCAGCCTCTGCCCACCGGTATCCAGGACCAGATCCGCGCGATCGTCGAAGCGCAGGGGCCCGACCTCGCGGCGCGCTCGGCCGGCCTGGTACTCGCGTTCCTCGTCGCCCTTGTCGACCTCGCGATCGTGCTTGTCGTCACGTTCTACCTGCTACTCGACGCGCGCCGGTTCCGCGTGCTCATCCTTCGCGCGCTCGAACCGCCGAACCGCGCCGGCGCCCGCCGCGTGTTCCACGAGATCGCGCGCGTCTTCGGCGCCTACGTGCGGAGCCAGCTCATCGTCGCGCTGTCGCTCGGCGCGCTCGTCACCGTGGTGCTCACGATCATCGGCGTCCCGTACGCCGTGCTCCTCGGCGCGTTCGCCGGGATCGTGGAGCTCGTCCCGATGCTCGGGCCGTTCCTCGGTGCGGTGCCGGCGCTCCTCATCGCGTCGACCCAGCCGTTCCCAACGGTCCTCTGGACGGCGATCGCGTTCATCGTCATCCAACAGTTCGAGAGCAACGTGCTCGTCCCACGGCTCACCGGGAACGCGGTCGGGCTCCATCCGCTCGCCGCGATGCTCGCGCTCCTCGCCGGATTCGAGGCGGGCGGCATCGTGGGCGCGCTGTTCGCGGTGCCCATCGTCGGCGTCATCTGGGTCTTCATCTCGACCGCGGTGCTCGCCTGGCGCGGTCGCCGGCTGGATCTACAGCGTCGGCGCCGGCGAGATGCGCCGTGGCGGCCCCGCCGCAGGCGCTCCCCGTCGGGCACGGCTGGGCCGAGCTCGGTCTAGCTAAGCTAGCGGACGACCGCGCGCCGGCCGGCCATGGCCGGGAGCGGCTCATCCTCGGCTTCGGGCCGCTCGGTGGCGCTGATGACAACGCTCGCCGCGATCGCGAGGATCGCACCCACGAGGGCCGCGATGAACAAGATGCCGTCCGCAGGTCGCGCCGGCGAGAACGCCAAGGGCGCCCAGATCACGAAGAGCATGTAGAGCACGGCCGCGCCGGCGCTGATGCCGATCGTCGTCGCGAAGATGTACAGCGCGAACCAGCGCTTCGGGCGACGGAGGATCGTGTCGAACAACGAGCGGAGCAGTCGGCTCACCGTCCAGACGACGAGCGACGCGATGACCCACGTGATGATCGTGCCGATCCACGTGACGTCCGCGCCGCTGACCCGCGAAACGATCCCGGACATCTGGCTGACTAGCGTGGTCGGGTCGAGCAGATTGACGAGCGCAGCGAAGCGATCAGGGTTGTCGCTGCCCTGGAGGGCGATCACGAGTGCGCCCTTCACGTCGGCGGCGCGCGCCGGGCTGAACAAGCTTGCCTGCTCGAGCGAAAGGCCGGTCTGGACGAACGCGCCGAACGCCTGTTGCCCCGACGCGATCGCGAAGATCATCGTCATTGTTGCGCCCAAGGCGACAGTAACGACACCGCCGAGGCCGTGGATCGCGGACGCCGCGAGCACGAGGGTCGGCGCGAGCCCGAACGGCGCCGTGGCCGGCATCGCGATGGCCATCGCCGTGCGTTCGGCCGACACGTCGCGCAGCCAGAGCCACAGCCCTATCACCGCCCAGATGACCGCGAGCCCTGGGACGAACAGGAAGAGCAGCGTGAACTCGAGGACCCACCCGATGGTGAGCGCGAGCCCGAGCTGGCCCGCGAATCCGACGACGAGCACGAGACTTGCGCCGAGGAGGGCGGGGATCAGCCCGAAGCCGGCCAGCACGGTGAGGCCGAATAGCGGCAACGCGGCGAGGACGCCGTAGAAGGCGCGCCGGATCGGCTGCCCGTACTTGTTGAGGAGCGCGACGACCGGGCTCTGTTCGACGCGCGGCACGAAGCCTCGAAGCGGCTCGGTCATCACGTTCGGGGCGTAGCTGTCGAAGCCATGGAGTGCCGTGGTCACTGCCGCGTCCTGTGAGTGCAGCGTGGTGGTGAGCGCGTCACTGATCTCCGTGGCCTTGTGGTAGCGAAGCGCCGGATCCTTCGCGAGCGCCTTGAGGACGATGGTGTCGACGTCCTTCGGCAGCGATGGGCGCAGGTGGCTCGGTGGCACCGGCGGGCGCACGACGTGGTCGCGCAGCAGCACGGCCGCGTTCGCGCTCGTGAACGGCGGCTTGCCCACCAGCATCTCGTAGACCACGAGGCCCAGGCCATAGATGTCCGACGCGACGGACGCCGGCCGGCCCTCGACGCGCTCCGGCGCGACGTAGAGCGCGGTCGCGAAGAGCTGCGGTGAATCCGAGTCCTCGGCCGGTTGGCGCGCGATGCCGAAGTCGCAGATCTTGGGCAGGTCGTTCTGGTCGAGCAGGATGTTCGACGGCTTCAGATCCGCGTGCACGATGCCCCGCGAGTGCGCGAAGGCGAGTCCGCCCGCGATCCCGTCGGTGAGCCGCACGGCGTCCGCGAGCGGCAGCGCGCCGGATCGCTCGATGCGTTGCTTTAGCGACGAGCCGGCCACGTACTCCATGACGATGAACGGCAGCCCATCGACCTCGCCGACGTCGAAGACGCCGACGATGTTCGGGTGGGAGAGCTGCGCGAGGGCGCGGGCTTCCTTGACGAATAGCTTGCGCAGCGTGCCGTCGGCCGCCGCCTGTGGGTCGAGCACCTTGATCGCGACCTCGCGACCGAGCGCGGTGTCCTGGGCGAGGTAGACCTGCGACGAACCACCGGCGCCGATCGGCTCCAGGATGCGGTAACGCTGATCGAGGATGCGATCCACTGCCAGCTCCGTACCCCGTCGTGTTCTATCGACGCTAGGGCTGTTAACGATAGCGCCGCCCTTGCGGTCGAATGCGTTGAGCAACGGGTTCCCCATCGTGTTCCCTCGCCGCGCGTCGCGTTGATCCCCCGAATGAACGGAAGGTGAGCATGCGCGTTATTTCGAGGCGGAAAGCCCGGTCCTAGGACGTTCGACGCGGTCAACGAGACCGCTTCGATACGCCGCGGTCCAGTGCCTTACGACTTGGGAGTGGGGGTCGGCTTTACTGGCGCCAGCGGGCGTGGGAGCACCGGGTTCGTGAACGAACGGCTCACAAAGGTCGCGATCTCAGCCGCGATCTTGGGTTTCAGCGTCGCAGCCTGATCCGCGGTGAGCTTCGTTGCCGCGACGGCCTGATCGAGCCTGTCGTTCGCGGCCTTCGTCAGCGTCTCGATGAGACCCGTGGAGCTCTTGCCTTGCGCCGAAAGCCCGTTCGCGACGTCGGCGACGCTCTTGCCGTCGCGCAGCTGCGTGACCAGCGTCTTCAGGTCCATGCCGAGGTAGTCGCTCGCCGCCTTCGTCAGGTCACCGACGAACGACATCACGCCCGGGACGCTCGGTCGGGCCGGTTTCACGTTCGGCCGCGGAGTCGGCTCGGCGTCCTTGATCGCTTGGACGACCGCATCCTCTTGCGCCTGCGTGATCGTGCCCTTGGCGACGAGCCCATCGAGGACCGCCTTCAGCTTGTCCTTCGGTCCACTTCTCTCGGCCAAGCCCGCGGTCGGGCCGCCGACGGTCGCTCCGTCCGAGCTCGCGAACGGCTGGAAGCCCGCGAGGGCGACCCCGCCGACCAATGCTGTCGTGAAGGCCGCGGCGGCGATCACCAGCGGCCACCTGTTACCCGTCATCTCCGCCCTCCCTTGAACGCGCGTGTCCTGTATATCAGTCAACGCCATCAGCGGGTTTCCGTCGCGGCCCAGCGGGGCCGGCGTGCGCGGTTCTTACGAACTCTTGACAATCTCCGCGTGCCCTCCCTCATCGCGCCGAAGGCGCAGCTCCGCGTCGCCTTTGCGGCCGCCGAGGCCGCCCCGTTCGCCAAGGTCGGCGGGCTCGCCGACGTGGCGGGGTCCCTCCCGCAGGCCCTCGCGCGACTCGGCTGCGAGGTCACGCTGTACGTCCCGCTGCACGGGACGATCGACCGCGCGAAGTCGGGCATCCCCGCCGCGGGTGCGGAGCGGTCGGTCAGCTATGGCGCCTCGCACGTCCGGGTCGCGTACCCGTCCATCGAGCGTGACGGCGTCCGCGTCGTGTTCGTCGCCAACAAGCGTGTCGGACGAGACAAGGTCTACGGCGCGCCCGACGACGCGAAGCGCTACGCGTTCTTCTGCCGTTCGGTCGCCGCGGCGATCGAGGACGAGCCCGCGGACATCGTGCACGCCCACGACTGGCATGCGGCGCTCCTCGTCCCGATGATCGGACGCAGGGTCGCCACCATCTTCACGATCCACAACCTCGCGTACCAAGGGAAGACGTCCGCGGAGATCCTCGCGCCGGTGGGCCTCGTGAAGACGCGAATCTCCGTCGAGAAGCCCGGCGAGTGCAACCCGATGGCCCGCGCCATCGCGCGGGCCGACATCGTGAGCACCGTCAGTCCGGGCTACGCGAAGGAGATCCTCACGCCCGAGTTCGGCGAAGGGCTCGAGGGACTGCTGCAGCAACGCAAGGCCGACGTGCGCGGGATCGTCAATGGCATCGACACCGAATTCTTCGATCCGGCGACCGATCCGCACATCGCCGCTAACTACTCGGCGGAGGACCGGCGGGGCAAGGCTCAGTGCAAGGCCGCCCTTCAGACCGAGGGCGGGCTTCGCGTCGACGCCGAGACGCCCGTCCTCGGGGTCATCGGCCGGCTGGTCGAGCAGAAGGGGATCGACCTGCTCACCGCCGTCGCCCCCGATCTCCTCGAAGGTGGCGCGCAGCTCGTGGTGCTCGGCAGCGGTGATCCCGCGTACGAGGAGCGGTGGCGGAAGCTGCGCGAGCGCTATCCGTCGCGGCTCTTCCTCACGCTCGGCTTCGACGCCGCGCTCGCGCAGCGCATCTACGCGGGCTGCGATCTCTTCCTGATGCCATCGCGGTTCGAGCCCTGCGGATTGGGGCAGCTCATCTCCCTCCGTTACGGGACGATCCCCGTCGTGCGCGCAGTCGGCGGCCTTGCCGACACGGTGCGTGACGTCGACGAGGATCCGCGGGCGGGGAACGGGTTCTCGTTCAGGCAGTACGACCGCGCCGCGTTCTCCGGTGCGCTGGCACGCGCGCTCCGCGCGTTCCGCCGGGATGGCGACCTGTGGAACGAGCTGCGCGGCCGCGCGATGCACGAGGACCATTCGTGGACGGCGTCGGCCAAGCAGTACCTCGACATGTACCGGCTCGCGCACAAGCGGCATCGCGAGTGAGCATCGTCGAGCTCGAGGAGCGCATCGCCGGGCTGCCGCCAGAGGCAAGAGCGGCCGCGGAGCGGATCCTCTCGGTGAGCACGACGACCGGCACGCTCGTCGCGCCCGATGAGATGCGGCCCTGGATCGAGAAGCTCTTCGGCTCCGTCGACTCCGTGACGTCGCAGCGCATCGTGCGGGTCACCGATCGCGTCACCCTGGAGGGCGCTCTGTTCAACGAGCTGCGCGCGAGACGGCCGATGTCGGTCCCCGAAAAGAGCGGTGCGGAGGTCGCCGAGACGATCCGGTCCTCGGAGAACGATCCGTTCTGCCATCCCGAAACGGGCACGCCCGCCGACGACTTCGGTCGCATCTCCGGCTCGCTCGGTGTGACCGCGTCGAACGTCGCGAAGTACGACGGTAATCACGGTGTGCTCATCTTCAACGCGCACGACCCGCTCGCTCCGATGGACGCCGCCGCCATCGCCGATCACTTCGCGACGGCGCGCAAGTGGGCCGAGGCGGCGTTCGCGAGCGACCCGGTCGCGCCGTACTACTTCCTGATGTGGAACTGCCTCTGGCGCGCCGGCGGCTCGATCGTGCATGGCCACATGCAGATGACCACCACCCGGGGCATGCATTACCCCAAGGTGGAACGGCTCCGGCAGGCGGCACTCGCCTACGACGCCCAGCACAAGCGCGACTACTTCGACGACCTTTGGCTGGTGCATGACGCCCTCGGTCTCGGCGTCACCGTCGATGGCGCGCGGGTCTTTGCCTCGCTCACCCCCGTGAAGGAGCGCGAGCTCGTCGTGCTGGGCGCCCCCGGGGCGAACGAGGGGACCATCGCGGCGGGCGTGAGCCGCGCCCTCGCGGCGCTCCGGTCCGTGGGAGTGGTCGCGCACGACCTCGCGCTCTATCTCCCGCCGCTCGCCGCGGACGGGATGGACTGGCGGCGGTTCCCCGCCATGGCCCGGTTGGTCGACCGTGGCGACCCGGCCAACCGGACGTGCGATATCGGGTCAATGGAGCTCTACGCCGCGAGCGTCATCGCCTCCGATCCGTTCGCCATCGCGGGCTCGTTACAGGCGACCGCCGAACGCTGAACGGACACCAGTGGGCTATTGACGGTCACTTCGCGGCGGTTGTACGGTCGCGGCTGATGGCTGACGCCACTTTCGTCTCGAGACGCGACAACGCGTTCCGCGAGTTCCCACCGGCGTCGGCCCAGCTGGCCGTGATCATCCCCTTTTACGGCGACCTCACCGTCTGGGTCCGCAAAGGGCAGGACACCGGCTGGCAGTTCCCGACGAGCACCCGCCGCTCCGGCGAAACGATCCTCGAGGTCGCCAAACGCGAGCTCTGGGATTCAGCCCGGATCGTCGCCTCCAAGCTCGACCTCCTCGGCGCCATCCGCTCCACCGACCCGAAGCCCTCCACCTCCTACGTGTACACCTGCGATGTGCGGCACGTCCCGTGGGCCTACGAGATCCCGGAAGACGTCGCCGAGATCGGCGTCTTCACGCGTACGCCTCGCCCGCTCGCCTCCGATTGGAGTGAGGTCGTGCTCGAGGCGGCGATCCGCGCACGACGGACCGGGCTCCGCTAGAGCCCGACCAGCCCGCGGGGGTCGAAGCGCCGCGCTGGCCCTTCTGGCCGGTCCTCTTCAGCGCCGTCGCCGCGTTCATCCTCGCCAACATCGCGGTCCTCGCCGTCGGCCGCGTCTTCGCGATCCCGATCGGCCACCTCGATCAGCTCACCCCAGAGCAGATCGGCGTCCTCACGGCGGCCCAGGACGTCACCCTCGGCCTCGGGCTGATCTTCCTGCTACGCGCCTGGCCGAAGCTCCAGCTCGCCGATCTCGGATTCACCGCGCCGATCCGCGGGCGGCTCGGCATCGCGACCGGCGTCGCCCTGTGGCTGCTCTCGATCGTCATCGCGAACGCCCAGGCCACGGTCGTCGGCTCGCATCCGCAGGCGCTCATCGTCGCCGCGTCCGCGCACCGGTCGCTCCCCGGACTCCTCATCGACCTCGTCTTCGGCGCCGGCGTCGTGGCCGTCGTCGAGGAGCTCTTCTTCCGGGTCGTCTTGTTCGCGCTGCTCCGGCAGCGGCTGCGCTTCGCGTACGCGGCGGTGCTCTCGAGCGCCCTGTTCGCGCTCGCGCATGAGATCACCGCGTGGCTGCCCGTGTTCGTGCTCGGGCTCGGCCTCGCGTACCTCTATGAGAAGCGCCACAGCCTGTGGACGAACGCGCTCGCTCACGGGACGCTGAACGCGATCTCGTTCGTCTTGCTGTTCGTGCTCCCGAACGCGGGCAGCTAGGGCAGGCGCGGCGGCTCGTTCGGCGGATGCTCGCCCATCATCTGCTCGTCGGTGCTCACGACCGCGCAAATGCCCATCGGTGTTCCGTAGCGACAGGACCGTCGCGAAATCGCCGCTCGTGGGGCCGCCATTGGCGTTGCCCATTGCTCGACTCCGTGGACCATGACGACCGCCCGGTCGCCGCGAACGTCACGCGGATGGGCTCGTAGTGCTCGAGCTCAGTCCGGTTAGTTCGCCGCCTTGCGCTCCTGCATCGATTTCGCGAACAGCGGCTCGATGTTCGCGCCATTTCGCAGGTCGTAGCCCCGTGCAAGATCCAGATAGGACTTCCAGAAGTCGTCGATCGACAGGTCCGCTGCAAGTCGCGCTTTCGCCGCGTAGTACGTGCCCACTGGCGCGACGATCTCGGCACGCTCCCCGGCGTTGGCCGTCCGGTAGAGGTTCGCCGCGCCCAGACCGCAAGCATCAGACGACGGCTGCGCCCAACGGGACGGCGAAGCGCAGGCTCACCGGAAGGCCACGCTGATCGCGTACCGCAGCTGCGGCAGGGGCAGCCCGTCGCCGTAGAAATCGTCGCCGACGCGGATCTCCAAGTGCAGGTGCGGCCCGCCTTCGGGGTAGCCCGAGCTTCCCACCGCGCCGATGACCTGGCCCTGCGTCACGGCGTCGCCGACCCGCAACGGCGCAACGGCCGACAGATGCGCGTAACGCGTCACGATGCCGTCGCCGTGATCGATCCACACCTGGCGGCCGCGGATCTGATCGAGCGTCGCTGACGGCGTGTAGCCAAGTGCGAGCGCCGCATCGAATGCCTTCTGCTCGTCGGCGGCCGTCCAGTCGGTGAACGCCCCGTCGATCCGAAGGATCGTCCCGCTCTTGGCCGCGAGCACCGGCGCGCCCGCGGTCACCGGAAAGTCGATGCCCTCGTGATATCCGGCGCGGTAGGCGCGCTCTGAGTTCGGGAGGTATTGCTCCTCTGCCGGAACGTCGACGCCGCCGACCGGGATCACGAACCCGGACAGAAGGTGCGGGTGTGCGCGCATCGGCTGCTCGGTCGGTGCGGCGGAGGGCCACTCCCACACCTTCGGGGTCGGGCTCGGGAGCCCGGGCAGCGCGACCGGGCCGGAACGAGCGACGCTCGCCATCGTCGCGATCGCGGCAAGTGCGGCGACGGCGATGATCGCGATCAGCGGACGCATATACTGACGGTACACGCGTCGACCTTTAACGACCGGTCCTGCGAGGCCGGAAAGGGAGTGCGGAGCTGCCGATCATCCTCGCGTCCGATGACGTCCGGCGAGCCATCGCGCGCATCGCGCATGAGATCGTCGAACGGGATCGCGATCTTCCCGGCCTCTCGCTCGTCGGTATCCGCGCGCGAGGCGATCTCATCGCTGCGCGCCTGCAGGAGGCGATCCGCCGTAACGAGGGTGTCGATGTACCGCTCGGATCGCTCGACATCACGCTGTATCGCGACGATCTGACCCGCATCGGTCACGCGCCGGTGGTCCGTGAATCGGTGATCCCCTTCTCGGTCGACGGCCGCATCGTGGTCCTCGTCGACGACGTGCTGTTCACCGGCCGCACGATCCGCGCCGCGATGGACGCCCTCGTCGACTACGGCCGTCCGCGGGCCATCCGCCTCGCGGTGCTGATCGACCGCGGTCATCGCGAGCTGCCGATCCGCGCGGACTTCGTCGGCAAGAACGTCCCGACAGCTATCACGGACGACGTGCGCGTGCAGCTGGTCGAGATGGGCGGCAAGGACGAGGTCGAGCTCATCCCTGCCGGAGTGGCCGTATGACCTGGCAGCGGCGACACGTCCTTGCGACGGACGACTGGTCGCGCGAGGAGATCGAGCACGTGCTCGAAACGACGGGCGCGATGGTCGAGGTCCTCGGCCGGCCCATCCGCCGGACGCCCGCGCTGCGCGGCCGCACGGTGATCCTCTTCTTCGCCGAAGCCTCCACCCGGACGCGCGTCTCGTTCGAGCTCGCGGCCAAGGCGCTATCCGCGGATGTCACGAACATCACGGCCAGCGGATCGTCAGTGGAGAAGGGCGAAACGCTCCTCGACACCGTCCGCACGCTCACGGCCCTGGGTGGCGACGTCATCGTCATGCGCCACCCCGCGTCGGGTGCGCCGTATTTCGTGGCGGAACGGACCGATGCGGCCGTCATCAACGCCGGCGATGGCTGGCACGCCCATCCGACCCAGGGGTTGCTCGACGCGTACACGCTGCGTGACGCCCTCGGCGATCTCGCGGGCAGGCGGATCGTGATCGTCGGCGACATCGCCCACTCGCGCGTGGCCCGATCCGACATTGATGCGCTCGTGCCACTGGGCGCGACCGTCACGCTCTCCGGACCGCCAACGCTCATCCCCTCGGCGTGGCGCTGTGGCATGACGCCGCGCGGGACCACCTTCGAGCCCGACCTCGATCGCGCGCTCGACGGCGCGGACGCGGTGATCGCGCTGCGCCTCCAGAAGGAGCGGCAGCACGCCGGGCTCCTGCCATCCATCCGCGAGTACGCGCACACGTGGGGACTCAGCGAGGAGCGCGTTGCACGGATGCGGCCCGACGCGCCGGTCCTCCACCCTGGACCGATGAACGAGGGCGTCGAGATCACGGCGTCGGTCGCACACGGCGCGCGATCGCTCATCGAGACGCAGGTCACCAACGGTGTCGCCGTGCGGATGGCCCTGCTGTATCTGCTCGTGGCGGGGGCAGGGGCCCCACCGGAGCAGAAGGAGTGACGGTGCTCGGCGACCTCAAGCGCGATGCCGAGAAGCGCGGGCTCCTCACCGCGCCCGGCTTCATCGATCTGCACGCACACCTGCGCGAGCCCGGCTTCGAGGAGTCGGAGACGATCGCGACGGGATCCCGCGCGGCCCTTGCCGGCGGGTTCACCACGATCTGCGCGATGCCGAACACCGAGCCCGCGATCGACTCGCCCGGCCTCGTCGCCGAGCTCATCGCGCGTGGCGAGGCCGCCCGCGCCGCGCGGGTCCTGCCGATCGCCGCGATCACCCGGGGGCGCAACGGCAAGGAACTCGCGGACCTCGTCGAGCTCGCCGCCGCGGGCGCGGTCGCGTTCTCCGACGATGGATCGCCGGTCGCCGACGCGCGGCTCTTCCGCAATGCCCTCGAGTACGCGCGCGCGGCCGGACGTCCGATCCTCGAGCACCCGCAGGACCTCACGCTCTCGGCCGGTGGCGTCATGCACGAAGGCGTCGTCTCCGCCCGGCTCGGCCTGCCCGGGATGCCGGCTGCCGCGGAGGAGAGCGCCGTCGCCCGCGACCTCGCGCTCGCGAAGCTCACCGGAGGGCGGCTGCACCTTTCGCATCTTTCAACCGCCGGCGCGGTGGAGCTCGTCCGGCACGCGAAGGCCGGCGGCCTCGCGGTCTCCGCGGAGGTCACGCCGCATCACCTGGCGCTCACCGACGAATGGGTCGCAGGGTCGCGCGCGCTCGCGTGGGAGGATGGCGGTCCGCGCGTCGCGCCGTTCCACACCGCGACGAAGGTGAACCCGCCCCTCCGCACCGCCGCGGACGTCCGCGCGTGCTGGGCCGGTCTGATGGACGGCACGATCGACGCAATCGCCACCGATCACGCGCCGCACGCCTCCATCCGCAAAGACGTCGAGTACCAGGAGGCCGCGTTCGGCATCTCTGTCTTCGAGACCGCGATCCCGCTCCTGCTCGCCGGCGTCGCCGCCGGGTGGGGGACCTGGGAGCGCGTGGTCGGGGCCCTCACGGCAGGACCGGCGCGCGTGCTCGGCATCGAGCTACCGAAGAACGATCTCGTGGTCATCGACCCGAAGGTCGCCTGGACCCCCACGGCGACGTCGCTCCGCTCGCTCGGCAAAAACACCCCGCTGCTCGGCCGAAGCCTCACCGGCCGGGTCGTCGCCGCGGTGGTCGATGGCGAGCTTCGGCACGAGCTGGCGCTGGCCTAGGTGGGACGGAGACGCAGCGCCGTCGCCGAGCGGGAGGCGGTCCTCCTCGAACGGCAATTGCATCTTTATGCATCAGAACTGTATAGTTATGCACCGATGAGCAGGGCGGCGGTGCTCGGACTCGAGGACGGCTCGGTCTGGTGGGGAGAGGCATTCGGCGACGCCTCGAGCGCGTCGGGTGAGGTCGTCTTCAACACGGCGATGACCGGCTATCAAGAGGTCGCGTCCGACGCGTCGTACAACGGCCAGCTCGTCGTGATGACGTACCCGCTCATCGGCAACTACGGCGTCTTCGACCGCGCCTCCGAATCGCGCAAGCCCTGGGTGGAGGCACTGGTCGTGCGCGAACTGAACGCGACGTGCCGCGAGGGCACCGAGGATCTCGACTCGTACCTGCGCGCGAACGGCGTTCCCGGCATCGCGGGCGTCGATACGCGGGCCCTCACCCGGCGGCTGCGATCGTCGGGCACGCTGCGCGGCGCGCTCATCCAGGTGCCGCCACAACGCGCGCTCGACGCGGACATCGGGAACGAGGCGGTCGCGAAGGCCCGCGCGACGACCGCCCTCGCGCAGCGCCCGCTCGTCGCGGAGGCGAGCGTGACCGTCGAACGCACCGTTGGCGCGGGTCCGAAGATCGCGCTCATCGACACCGGGGTGAAGGAGAACCAGGTCCGCAGCCTCGTGCAGCGCGGCGCGAGCGTCCGCGTCTACCCGGTGGAGTCGAGCATGCGCGACTTGCTCTCCTGGTCCCCCGACGGCATCGTCATCACCAACGGACCCGGCGACCCCGCGGCGATCCCGCACGTCGCGGCGAGCGTGAAGATCCTCCTCGACATGGCCCAGAGCCGGGGGGCCGGCCGGCCGGTCCCGATCCTTGGCATCTGCCTCGGGCATCAGCTGCTCGCACGGGCGATCGGTGCGTCGACGTCGCGCCTGCCGTTCGGCCACCACGGCAGCAATCACCCCGTGCAGGACACGGTCACGGGGCAGGTCGTCATCACGAGCCAGAATCACGAATTCCAGGTCGACGAGACTTCGTTGCCGCTGCACTCGGAGTTCTTCGTGAGCAAGCGCAACCTGAACGACGGTTCGGTCGAGGGCCTCTCGCACCGCACCTTGCCGATCCGGACCTATCAGTACCACCCCGAGGGCGCGCCGGGCCCGCGCGACAACGAGCCGGTGTTCGATCGGTTCATGGAGGACGTGCGAGACGCCGTGGCACGCCGCTCGTGACGCGTCACGAGTACACCCTCGTCGACGTCTTCACCGACAGGAAGTTCAGCGGCAATCAGCTCGCCGTCTTCGGCGACGGCCGCGGCATCTCGAGCGAGACGATGCAAGCCGTCGCGAAGGAGCTGCTCATCGCCGAGACGACCTTCGTCCTGCCGAAGGAGAAGGATGGCGATCACAAGGTCCGGATCTTCACGCCCGGTCGCGAGCTACCGTTCGCCGGCCACCCGACCATCGGCACGAGCTGGGTGCTGAGCGGCGGTCGGGATGGGACGCTGAAGCTCGAGTTGGGTGTCGGGACGATCGGCGTCACGGTGAAGGACCGCTTTGTCGAGATGGAGCAGCCGCTGCCGCAGTTCGGGGCGATCGTCGACGACCGCGGCGCCGTCGCGAGAGCGCTCTCGCTCGCCCTCGACGACGTCGTCGCGACCGCGCCGATCCAGCAGGTCTCGAGCGGCGTGCCGTTCACGTTCGTGCAGCTCCGCGATCTGGACGCGGTGCAGCGGATCCGGATGCAGCGCAGCCCGGTCAAGACGGCGCTCTACGCCTTCACCACGGAGACGGTCGAGCCCGGCTCGACGCTCCATGCCCGCATGTTCGCGGGCGAAGCGCTCGGGATCGACGAAGACCCTGCGACCGGGAGCGCTCAGGGACCGCTTGCCGCGTATTGCGTGAAGTACGGGATCTTGCCTGCGGCCGCCGAGGTCCGCATGCGGACTGAGCAAGGCTTCGAGTTCGGCCGCCGCAGCATCCTCGACACCCGGCTGTCGCTGCGTGGGTCCGAGATCACGGCCGTCCACGCCGGCGGCAACGTCGTTGACGTCGGCGGCGGATGGATGGATCTGTGACCGCCGCTGGCTACAGTCGACTTCTGACGCCACGCGACCTGGCGAGAGCGCTGCGCAGTTCTCGGGAGGCGCGCCGGAACTGGCGGTCGCTCACTCCGGGCGCGCGACGCATCGCGGCGCATTGGATCGATGGCGCGAAGAACGCTGACATCCGCGCCTGGCGGATCGCGGACGTGCTACGGCGAGCGGACCGGTACGCGCGCGGCGCCGGTCCTTTCTATCCCACCGAACAGGACCAGCGGCTGCTGTCGCGGCCGCGCCGGTCGTCGCGGTGAGGGTCCTGATCATCGGCTCAGGCCCGATCCTCATCGGCCAGGCCGCCGAGTTCGACTACGCCGGCACGCAAGCCTGCCGTGCACTGCGCGAAGAGGGGATCGAGACGATCCTCGTGAACTCGAATCCGGCGACGATCATGACCGACCCCGGCGTCGCTGACGTCACCTACCTCGAGCCACTCACCGTCGAGGTCCTCGAGCGGATCATCGCGAAGGAGCGGCCCGACGGACTGCTGGCGACCCTCGGCGGGCAGACCGGGCTCAACCTCGCGGTCGCGCTCGCCGACGCGGGGGTCCTCGACACGTACGACGTGAAGCTGCTCGGCACGCCGCTCGACGCGATCAGGAAGGCTGAGGATCGCGAGGCGTTCAAGCAGCTGCTCCTCGAGATCGGCGAGCCGGTGCCCGAGTCGGTGAGCGCGCACACCGTCGACGAGGCGCTCGCCTTCGCCGAGCAGATCGGGTTCCCCGTCGTGATCCGGCCCGCGTACACGCTGGGCGGCACCGGCGGTGGATTCGCGAACGACGTCACGGAGCTGCGCGATCGGGCGCAGCGCGGCATCAGCGCGTCACCGATCGGTCAGATCCTCGTCGAGCGCAGCCTGAGCGGGTGGAAAGAGCTCGAGTGGGAGGTGATGCGCGACGGTGCGGACACCTGCATCACCGTCTGCAACATGGAGAACATCGATCCGATGGGCGTCCACACCGGCGACTCGATCGTCGTCGCGCCGTCGCAGACGATCACGGACAAGGAGTACCAGCAGCTCCGGAGCGCGGCGCTCAAGATCATTCGGGCCCTCGGCATCGAAGGCGGCTGCAACGTGCAATTCGCGGTGGATCCCGATCGCTCGCCGGATCCCGAGGCGCGTGGGGCCCCTGCCCCATCGGGCGCCCCTACCCCCGCGTACTACGTCATCGAGGTGAACCCGCGGGTTTCGCGCTCCTCCGCCCTCGCGTCGAAGGCGACGGGGTATCCGATCGCCCGCGTCGCTGCGAAGATCGCGATCGGCAAGCGCCTGTGGGAGATCCCGAACGCCGTCACGAAGAAGACGACCGCGGCGTTCGAGCCGGCCCTCGACTACGTCGTCGTGAAGATCCCGCGGTGGCCGTTCGACAAGTTCCGCGCGGCCGATCGTCGGCTCGGGACGCAGATGAAGGCGACGGGCGAGGTCATGGCCATCGACCGCACCTTCGAAGCGGCATTCCTCAAGGCGCTGCGTTCGCTCGAGGTGAAGGGTCAGGGGCTGCTCACCGAAGCGCCGGCCTGGGTCGATCTCGGTGATCCGACCGCGTTCATCGCCCGGTACCTCGCCGCCGAGCCGACCGACGACCGGATGTGGCGCGTGCTCGCGGCGCTCCGCCGGGGGGCGACCATCGACGCGGTGCACGCCGCGACCCACATCGATCGCTGGTTCTTGCGGAAGCTCCGCGGGATCGTCCGCTTCGCGGAGGACGAGCTGCAGGGCAAGACGCCGAACCCGACGCTACTCAGACGCGCGAAGCGGATGGGCTTCTCCGACGAGGACATCGCGGCCCTCACCGGGGTGCTCGCGACCGACGTCCGGCGCCTGCGGCTGCAATGGGGGATCGTGCCGGTCTACAAGATGGTGGACACGTGCGCGGCCGAGTTCGAGGCCGTGACCCCGTACTTCTACTCGACGTACGAGCAGGAGAACGAAGCCCTGCCGCTCGAGGGACCGAAGACCGTGATCCTCGGGTCGGGACCGATCCGCATCGGACAGGGGATCGAGTTCGATTGCTGCTGCGTCCAGAGCGCCATGGCCCTGACCGAGCGTGGCACGAAGCCGATCATGATCAACAGCAACCCGGAGACCGTGAGCACGGACTTCGACGCGTCGGCGCGTCTGTACTTCGAGCCGCTCGACGAAGAGTCCGTCGCGAGCGTGCTCGCGAATGAGGGCGGCGACGTCGCGGTGCTGGCGCAGTTCGGCGGGCAGACCGCGTTGAACCTCGCGCACCGGATCGCGGACATCGGCGGGCACATCAGCGGTACGAGCGCCGACGCCATCGGCCTGGCCGAGGATCGCCGCCGGTTCCACGAGTTCGCGACCGCGCTCGGGATCCCGCAGCCGCCGGGCGGGACGGCCGAGTCGCTGAGCGAAGCGCGCGTGATCGCAGACGACATCGGCTACCCGGTGCTCGTGCGTCCCTCATACGTTCTCGGCGGCCGCGGGATGGAGATCGCGTACGGTCCCGACGACCTGGATCGCTACTTCGCCTCGGCGCTCGAGGCGAGCTTCGGCCGCGTGCTCGTCGACAAGTACCTGCGCGGACGCGAGGTCGAGGTCGACGCGGTGAGTGATGGTGACGAGACGCTCGTCGCGGGGATCATGGAGCACATCGAGCGCGCCGGGGTGCATTCCGGCGACTCCTTCGCGGTCTACCCCGCGCCGAACCTCAGCGCCGCGGAGCGCGACGAGATCGTGGAGCTCACGCGGAAGATCGCGTCATCGCTCCCGGTCCGCGGGCTGCTGAACATCCAGTTCATCCTCAAATGGGGCTCGGCCGGGGCCGGCATAGCTGGGACCGGCCGCACGACGGACGAGAAGCCCCTCGTGTACGTGATCGAGGTGAACCCGCGCGCGAGCCGCACCGTTCCGTTCCTGACGAAGGTCACCGGCGTCCCGCTCGTGAAGCTCGCCGTCGCCATCGGGGCCGGGAGCACGCTCGCGGCCGAAGGCTACACGCGGGCGGACGGTCTCTGGCCGTCGGGCGATCTCGTCGCGGTGAAGGCGCCGGTCTTCTCGATGGCGAAGCTGCTCGACGTGGACACGTACCTCGGTCCCGAGATGAAGAGCACCGGCGAGGTGATCGGCATCGATCGCACGTTCGCGCCGGCGCTGTGGAAGTCGCTCGTCGCCGCGGGCCTGGCCCCGATGCCGAGCGGGAAGGTGCTCATCACCGTCGCCGACAAGGACAAGGCCGAGGTCGTCTCGATCATCGAGGGCTTCCACTGGCTCGGCTACGACCTCGTCGCGACGAGCGGCACGGCCGCGCTCATCCGGTCGCTTGGGATCGACGTGACCGAGGTGCCGAAGCTCGGCGACGGCGACGCGACGATCCTCCAGCTCATCCGCTCGGGTACCTGCGCGGCGGTCGTGAACACCCCGACCATGGGGAAGACCGTCGACCGCGATGGATTTCTCATCCGCCGTGCGGCGGTCGAGGCGCGCGTGCCCTGCCTCACGTCCCTCGACACCGCGCTCGCCGTGGTCACCGCGTTGCGCGCGAGCGCGCAGCGCTACAACGTCGCGCCGCTCAGCGAGTACCGCAGCACGCCGGTCGTCGCGTGACGACCAAGCGGACCGGCACGCCGTGGATGCCAGCCGACACGTACGGTAAGACCCTCACCGGCCTCTCGCTCAACCTCATCGTCCGGGATTCGCGAAGAGCCTGCCGTTCTATCGCGACGTGGTCGGCATGACGCTGCATTACTCGGACGAGGACATGGCCGCGCTGCAGCTCGACGTCACGCAGATCGTCCTGCACGCCGATCACACGTACGGCAAGCAGCCGTGGGCCCCGCGTCTGCCCGAGGCCGGGAAGCGCGGCCTCGGCGCGGAGATCCGGATCCTCGGCATCGACCCTGATGCGGCGGAGCGGCGCGCGAGGGAGCGCGGCGCGACCGTGCTCCTTGCCGCGCGGGACTGGCCGCACGGCTGGCGCGACGTCGTCCTCGAGGATCCCGATGGGTACACCTTCGCGGTGGGGAGCGCGCTCCCGTGATCCTCGAGATGGGCCGGGTCCTCGCGCGCAGCGAGATCGGTGACCTCGGTATCGTGCTCAACATCGCGGCACCGAACATCGCCGCGCAGGCACGGCCGGGGCAGTTCGTGCACGTGCGGCCGGGCGTGCGATTCGACCCGCTCCTTCGGCGGCCGTACTCGTTCAATCGCATCGACCGCCAGGCCGGTGAGATCGAGCTCATCGTGAAGCCGTTCGGCCAAGGCGGGGACTGGATCGCGTCACGCCGGTCGGGCGATGACCTCGATCTGCTCGGACCGCTCGGCAGCGCCTTCGTCATCCGGCGCGCCACCCAGAACCTCCTGTTGGTGGCGGGTGGCACGGGGATCGCCCCGATGCGCGTGTTGGCCGAGCACGAGTCGGCACGACGCAACGTGACGCTCGTCATGGGTGGCCGCTCGATCCAGTACCTCTGGCCGTCGCGGCTGCTCCCGCCGACGGTCGAATACGTGACGACGACCGACGACGGCTCGTTCGGCATCAAGGGCCGCGTGACCGACGCGCTGCGGCCGCTGCTCGCCTGGGCCGATCAGCTCTGCGCCTGCGGCCCGTGGCCGATGTTGGCGGCGCTCGGCCGCATGCGCGATGAGGCCGCACGCGCGAGCGCGGTGTTCCCCGGACGGCAGGTGCTCCTGGACGCGGAGATCGCGGTCGAGCAGCACATGGGGTGCGCGATGGGCGTGTGCCGAGCGTGCGTCGTGGTGACCGAGAACGGGAACGCGCGGGTGTGCCGCGAGGGGCCGGTGTTCGGGCTCGGCGAGATGCGGTTCAGCGAGGGCGAGCCCGCCACCGTTGGGCTGAGCGCGTAGTGCCCTGGCGCAGGCCGCGCAAGAAGGTGGACCGGCCGGTCAACGTGAGCCGCGCCATCGAGGAGACCCTCGAGGAGCTGAGCGCGGATGAAGACGAGGACGACAGCGTCGAGCTCGCCGGTGTCGACGGGGCGTCGATCGTCGAGGCGGCGACCGGCGAGGCCGACACGGGCGGCCGCATGCCGTCGCCGCTCGCGGAGCAGCTCTCGCGCGTCGAGCTGAGCGACACGGCGGTCATCACGCCGGTCCGCTCCGCGGAGCGGACCGAGCACGGAGTCGATCTCGCGGTCGACGCCGCGCGCAGCCTGCGCCTCAAGAACCCGGTGCTCACGGCGTCGGGCACGTTCGGCCAGGGCGTCGAGTACGCCGAGCTCATCGACGTGTCGCGGCTCGGTGCGATCGTGAACAAGGGCACGACCGTGCTCGCTCGGCCCGGCAACGCGCAGTACCGGATCGCGGAGACGCCATCGGGGATCCTCAATTCGATCGGTCTCGAGAACCCGGGGGCCGCGGGAGTCGCGAAGAAGTACGCGAAGGCCTGGGCGCAGCTCGGCGTGCCGGTGATCGTGAACGTCGCCGGCTACAGCGTCGATGACTACGTCCGCGTCGTCAGCGAGTTCGCGGGCATCGCGAGCGTCGTCGCGTACGAGCTCAACATCTCGTGCCCGAACGTCAAGGGCGGGATGCTGTTCGGCTGCGATCCCGGCCTCGCCGCTGACGTCACCCGCGCGGTGAAGCAGGAGACGGATCTGCCGGTGATCGTGAAGCTCACGCCGAACGCCCCCGACGTGGTCGCGGTCGCGCGCGCGGTCGAGGAGGCCGGCGCCGACGGCCTCACGGCGATCAACACCGTGCTCGGGATGCGCATCGATACGACGAAGCGCCGGCCGGTCCTCGGGACGGGCAGCGGTGGCCTGTCGGGTCCCGCGATCCGGCCGATCGCCGTGCACATCACCTATCAGGTCGCGCAGGCCGTTTCGATCCCGATCATCGGTGCGGGCGGCGTCACGAACGCCGAGGACGCGCTCGAGTTCCTCATGGCCGGCGCGTCCGCGGTGCAAGTGGGGACGGCGACGTTCGCTGATCCGCTCGCGCCGCTGAAGGTGATCGAGGGCCTCGCCGCCTACGTGAAGATCCACGGACTTTCATCCATCCGCGACGTCATTGGCGTCGCCCTGCCGACGAGCCAGCAAGCGGAATAGCGCTGGGCCGCCGCCACACTGTGGCGATGTGCCGTCTTTCGATCGTGATCGCGCTCCTGCTCTCGTGCACCGCCACGCCAGTCACGGTGCCGTCGCCCTCGCCGACTGCCACGGCGAGCCCGATCCAGCTTCCCTCGGCCACCGCCTCGCCGTCGCCACGCCCGGACCTGACGATCGTGCCCGCCGGCGAGATCCGCGGCGATCACGCGCTCGTGCTGCAGGTGAGCCAGCAGCCCGGCGGGGTGACAGGAGCGATGCGGTTCTGGGACGTCCCGCTGGACGGTACGGCGCCCAAGCAGCTCCTCTCGTACAACCAGGGTGAGAAGCTCCTCACTCAAGGGGACACCTTCGACTTCTCGCGCCAGCTCTCACCGGATGGGCGGCAGCTCGTTCTCGCGGACCCGGTCGACATGGCCGGGAGCGGCTTGCTCGTCGTCGATCTCAGTGCCGGCACGACCCGGCTCATCCGGACCACCGGCGGCGCCGATCGGCCGGCGTGGCGTCCCGATGGGCGGCGGATCGCGTACCGCGGGTTCACCGTCGCCGGTCCGCTCCAGAAGGAGACCGGCATCTGGGTGGTCAGTGCCGCGGGGGGTACGCCGCAGCAGGTGGTGGCCGGAGCGCTCTCCGGTGGTGGCGCGACGTGGGTCTACGGGTGGACGGAGGATGGCGCGGGTCTCGCGATCGGTACCGGCGGTGCCGGCGTGTCGGACGTGAGTGTCGTCGACGTCGCGACCGGAACGCTCACTCGCATCGGCGGAGCTGCACACGGCGTGGCGATTCGGGCGAAGCGTCCGTCGGTCGCGATCGTCTTCGAGGACCAGCCGAGTGCCGCACCGCCGACCGGGATTGCCGGTGCGCCCAGTTCCGCCGCGCGCGTGGGCCATCTCGAGGTGCGCGATACGACGTTCGCGGCGCCGCGGACCGTTGCTCGATATGGCGTGGAAGGCACGATGCTCTGGGACCCGCGATGGAATCCGAGCAGCAACGAGATCCTCATGTTCTGGATCTGCGGCGAGGGCGTACAGGAGCGGGACGAGCTGGTCGTCGTGGATGGCGTGACCGGAGCGCGCCGCGCGCTCGCGACGTCGACCTGTGTGCGATCGGCCTCGTGGAACGCGGACGGCACGAAGATCCTGTACACCGGCGACCTGGAGACCGCTCGCCTCAGGAACGCCGATGGCTCGAACGACCACGTGCTGTTCCGGCCCGCGATGCCACCGGGCGCGTTCCAGCAAGCCGTCATCGCCGTGATCGCCTTCGTGCCGCGCTGAGCGCTACCGTTCCCGCGATGCCTGAATACGTTCGCGACTACCCACGACCACCACGTGTCGAGCCGGTCGAGAAGCGGGTCCGCATCGTGTTCAACGGCGAGACGATCGCCGACACGACGCGCGCGCGGCGGGTGCTCGAGACGTTCGGCGCGCCCGTGTACTACCTCCCGCTCGCGGACATGCGTCCCGATGTGCTGACCGAGACCGCCCGGAACACGGTGTGTGAGTGGAAGGGCACCGCGTCCTATTACTCGATCCGGGTCGGTGAGCGTGCGGCCGAGAACGTGGGCTGGGCGTACCACGACCCGAAGCGCGGCTACGAGTCCATCCGCGACCACGTCGCCTTCTACTGCGCGCCGATGGACGCGTGCTTCGTCGGGGCCGAGAAGGCGCGGCCGCAGCCCGGTCGGTTCTACGGCGGGTGGATCACCGACGGCATCGTCGGCCCGTTCAAAGGAGAGCCGGGCACCGAGGGCTGGTGACGAGCGCTAGGCTCGCTAAGTGATCGCCGCCCGTCCGATCGTGCTCGTCGTCCTGCCAGGATCGTTGATTTGGAAGCTCGTCCTGGTGCTCGCGGGATCGGCGCTCATCGCGCTCGCGGCGCAGATCAGGATCCCGCTCCTGTTCAGCCCCGTGCCGGTCACCGGTCAGACCTTCGCGGTGCTGCTCGTCGCGGCGGCGCTCGGACGGCTCGGGCTCGCGAGCGTTATCGCCTATCTCGTCGAGGGCGCGCTCGGCTTGCCGGTCTTCGCCGGCGGCGGTTTCGGCGTTGCCACGATCGTCGGACCCACCGGCGGGTACCTCATCGGCTTCGCCCTCGCCGCGGCGCTCATCGGCTCAGCCGCGGAGCGCGGCTGGGATCGCCATCTCGGCACGGCGCTCGCAGCGATGCTCCTGGGAGAGATCGCGATCTACGTGTGCGGGCTCGCGTGGCTCGCGCGCTTCCCGCTGCCCGTTCCGCTCCTCGACGCGGGCCTCATCCCGTTCATCCCCGGCGACCTCTTCAAGATGGTGCTCGCCGCGGTCGCGTTGCCAGGCGCGTGGCGGCTCGTACGCCGGTGAAGACGACGCAGCTTCGCGAGTACGCGATCAAGCCCGGACAGCTCGATCGTTTCGCCGACGTCTGGCGCACCGGTGTACGTCCGCTGCGCCAGAAGAAGGGCTTCGTCATCGACGGCGCCTGGAAGATCCCGAGCGAGGAACGCTTCGTGTGGATCGTGAGCTACGACGGACCGGACGGCTGGGAAGCGGCGAACAAGGCGTACTACGAGTCACCGGAGCGCAAGGCGATGGACCCCGATCCCGCGAGCTTTATCCTCTCGCAGCGCGCCGCGTTCATCGATTGGGTGTAACGCCGGTCTTGTAGATGGACGTCCTCGCGTACGCGGGCGACTGGCTCCACCTCATCGTCCGCTGGCTCCACATCACCGCGGCCATTGCGTGGGTCGGCGCGTCCTTCTACTTCATCGCGCTTGATCAATCGCTCCGTCCGCCGACGCGCGAGGCCGCCGAAGGCGACGGCGTGGGCGGCGAAGCGTGGGAGATCCATGGCGGCGGGTTCTATCGGGTCGAGAAGTACGGCATCGCGCCCCGGACGCTGCCAGCGCCGCTCGCGTGGTTCAAGTGGGAGGCCTACACGACGTGGCTGACCGGCTTCGCGCTGATGGTCCTCCTCTATTACGTCGATCCGACCCAGTACCTCATGGACCCGAACCGGCCGCGGTTCCAGGGCTGGGAGCTCGTGATCGCGAGCGTCGCGATCCTGTTCTTCGGCTGGCTCGCGTACGACCTGCTCTCGCGCTCGCTCGCGATGAACGAGCGCGCGCTCACCGTCGCGATCGTGCTCCTCGTCGCCGTCGTCGCGGCGCTCTGCGGCTATCTCTTCAGCCCGCGCGGCGCCTTCATCCAGGTCGGCGCGGCGCTCGGGACCTGGATGGCGGCGAATGTGTTCTTCGTCATCATCCCCGGGCAGCGCGCACTCGTGGCCGCGACCGCCGCCGGTCGCGAACCCGATGCCGGACCGGGCATTCGCGGCAAGCAGCGGTCCGTCCATAACAACTACCTGACCCTGCCGGTCCTGTTCGCCATGATCAGCCAGCACTTCCCGTTCACGTATGGCCGCGACAATTCGTGGCTCGTGTTGCTCGCGTTCATGGCGCTCGGGGCGCTCGTGCGCCACATCTTCAATCTGCGGCACCAGGGCCGCAACATCCGCTGGGCCGTGGCGGTCGTCGTTGTGGCCGGCGTCGTCCTGCTCATCGCGCTCGCGCCGCCGGCGCAGGGCGCGGCCGGTCTCACCGCCGCCGACTTCCCCGCGGTGCGGCAGGTCTTCGAGGCGCGCTGCGTCACCTGTCACTCGGCGCACCCGACCCGCGAGGGCATCACCGCCGCGCCGAAGGGCGTGATGTTCGACACCCAGGAGGAGATCGTCGCGAACGCGCGCCGCGCCTATGAGCAGGCGGTGATCCTCAAGGCGATGCCGCTCGGCAACGTCACCGGCATCACCGACGCGGAGCGCGACCTCATCGGCCGCTGGGTCCGGAGCGGCGCGCCGGCGCCCTAGCCCCGCTCCAACCGGTCGCGCGCGATCGCGAGGAACTCATCGAGACCTGTCGCGAGCTCCGGCGCGCGCGTCCGCCCGAGGCGCGCCTCGAGGACCGGCACGATCTCGGCGCGCGAGCGCCCGCGCACGAACACGACGAACCGGAAGCCGAACGCGTGCTCGTACTCCGCGTTGAGCCGCTCGAGCGCCTCGAGGGTGGCGCGATCGGTCGTGCCGGCGCTCTGCTCCGCCGCGGACCGCGAGGAGAGGCCGGCGGTCGCGCCGATGCGCGGGTGCGCGTCCAGGACCGCGATCCGCTCCGCCTCGCTCATGCTCGCCAGCGCGGCGCGGGCGCGAGCGATGATCGCATCGGCGTCGCCGTCCTCACCGACGCGCTCGGCGAGCAGCGGCGCGCGCTCGAAGGCCTCAGCTACCCCGATAGATGACACAGCCGAACGGCGTGACGAGGAGTGGCACGTGATAATGGCCGTCCTCGAGCCGCACCTGCAACGCGACCTCTTCGAAGAACGGTCCCTTCACGGCGAAGAGCAGGCGATACGAGCCGGCCGCGAGCTCACGGCCGAGCTCGTTGATGCGTCCATCGGCGTCGGTGTCACCACGCGCGACGAGCTCGGTCCCGCGGTACAGCGACACGCGCACCCCGGAAACCGGCCGGCCGATCGCGGTGTCGAGGACGTGCGTCGAGAGCGATGTCGCCATGGCCGCGGATGCTACCGCTCGGCGAGCACCTCGACCTTGATGCGATCGGGGTCCTCGAAGAAGAACCGATGCTGCGTTTTCGTCTCTTCGATCTCGCCGCCGTAGAGCATGCGTGCGCCCCGCGCGGTCACGAGGGTCCGCACCTCGACGAGGGTGTCGCGTCCGGCGACGCTGAAGGCGAGGTGATTCAGTCCGACCCGCTTTCGGTGGTACCCCTGCGCCGCGAACTCGGGTCCCACCTGAACGAAGAAGAGCTCCGCCTTGCCGTCGGTCCAGCTCTTGACCGTCTCCCGGTCCGCCTGCTTGCGCCAGCCGAGCGACTCGAGCAACGCCCCCCAGAACTCCACGGTCCTCGCGATGTCGGCGACGTAGATGTCCATGTGGTGAAAGTGACCGTTCAACGCCATTGCGCTTCCTCCAGCCAACGTAGGCGCCAGCTCGCGCTTCTCGCGCGATAGAAGTCACGCGCGCCGTCGAGCCCGCTCGGATCGCCCACGCGCGCGCGTTGCCACGCGAGATCGGCCGCGAGGTGGTCCCAGCCGAGGGTCGCGTATGTCGCGGCCGTGCGACGCAGCAGCTCGCGGGCCGCGTCCGCGCGTCCCTCCAAGGCGTGCTCGACAGCGCGCAGGTGGTCGATGCCCGCCGCGAACATCGCGCCGTCGGCGCGCACCGCGTCGTCGGTCGCGAGCCACGGTGCGAGGACGGACCGATCGGCGGCGAGCAGGGCGGCTGGGCCGACCACGCGGACCGAGAGTAGGAACAACGGCAGCTCGAGCGCCTGTGGCGTGCGCGCCTCGGCGAGCGTGCGGAAGGACACTGCGACGGCCGACGCGCGACCTTCGGCAAGCTCGAGATTCGCCAGATGAGCGGCGGAGGCGACCCGCGCATGCCAGGTCCCGCTGGATGCCTGATGGTCGGTCGCCATCCGGAGGGTCGACGCGGCCGCGCCGGGTCCTTCGCGCTCGAGGCGCACCGCGGCGGCGAGCGGACCGGTGTCCGGGAAGATCTCCCAGATGTCGTCGCCACCGAATCGGCGTTGCAGCTCGGACCAGAGCCAGACGACATCGTCCCAGTCGCCGGCGAGCCACAGCATCCACGGCGGACCCGAACGGAAGGTCAGCATCCGTGGCCGGTCGCCGATCCCGTGCGCCATGGCGTACGCCCGCGCACGAGCGAGCAGCGCCTGCCGCTCGTTCGCATCCGCCTCGCGGGAACGGCCGTCGATGTAGCGACGGTACGCGGTGACCACCAGCTCGTCGCGCTCCAAGGCCTGGTCGAGGCGCTTCGCGAGGCCGCGCTCGTGCAGGACGTGCCAGCCGATCGGGTGCGCGATCGGAAGGTCCGTCTCTTCGACCGCGTCGACTCGAGCGCTCGATCCGCTCTTGGCTGCCAGCTCGCGAGCCCGCGAGATCCATTGCGAGGCATCGGCATCGTCCGTCGCTTCGAACGCGCGGTCCGCAAGCGTGGTCGCGATCGCCGACAGCTCGCCCGGCGACGCGTGGGCTTCGCTCGCGCGCCATGCGTCCTGCCACGCCGTCCGCTCCAGCGGGCCGAACGGGAGCGAACGCGCGAGCGCGCTCTGGCCGCGCGCCACGTCCTGCGGCGTCCCGATCGTGCGGTACAACGCCACGGCTTCGGTCAGCGTGGCGACCGCCTTCGAGACCAGCAGCTGGTGCCGGTAGGCGTTGCCGAGCCCCTCGAGCCCACGAGCGCGCTCCAAGCTTCCCGGTCCGCTCGCGTCGATCGCACGCTCGAAATGGGCGGCCGCTTCGCCGGCGGCCAGGAGCCGCAGCGCCTCGCGGCCTGCTGCGAGGGCGTAGGGGACCGCGCGCTCTGCGAGGCCGGCATCGGCCAGCTGTCGTTCGATGTCTGCGGCCGAGGACGCATCATCGCCGTGCAGCGCGATCAACGCTTCCGCGACTTCCTCGTGGAGGAGCCGGCGTTCCCGCTTCATCAGATCCCGATAGACCGCCTCGCGCGTCAACGCGTGACCGAACATGAGCCCGTCCGTCGACTCCACCAGGAGCGACGCCTCGATGGCGGCGCGAGCCGGCCGGAGGAGCTCGCGCTCTGGCTTGCCGAGCACGCGCTGGAGGAGCTCGAACGCGACGTGCTGGCCGCAGATCGCGGCGTACGTCACGAGCCGCCTGGCGTCCTCATCGAGCGCGCCGACCCGACGGACGATGGCTTCGGCGATGGTCAGCGGGAGCGCGCCGGCCGGATCCCCGGCCGAGCGCGCGAGCTCCTCCAGGAACAGCGGGTTGCCTTCGGCGAGCGCGACGATCCGGTCACGTTCGTCGCCGCGGATCGCGTCAAGACCCGGCGCGTGATCGAGCAGCCGCGTGGCCTCGGCCGTGCCGAGGGGCTGAAGATGGATCTCGATGACGTCCGAGCGGCGCGCGAGCTCCGCGAGGATGGGCCGGAGTGGGTGCCCGCGCGGGAGCTCGTCGTCCCGGTAGGTCCCGACGAGCAGGAACGGAGCCGCGTCCGCCAGGCCGCTCAGGAATCGAAACAAGGCGAGACTGCCGTCCTCGGCCCAGTGCAGGTCTTCGATCGCGACCGTGATCGGACCGGTACGCGCGAGGTCGCGGAGCATCCGGAGCATCGCTCCGAAGAGCGCGTCTCGATCGGGATGCCGCGGTCGCTCGCTCGTTCCGAGCTCAGGTAGGAACACGAGAAGGTCTGGTGCCACGCGCCGAAGGCGTGCCTCCTCGCCCGGCGCACGTGTGAGCTGGCGCAGCATCGCCGCGAATGGCTCGTACGGCGGTCGCGCGTCCGTCGCGCCGCAGCCTCCGACGAGCGTCGCGACGCCGCTCGTTGCGGTCCACTCGCGCAGGAGCCGGCTCTTGCCCAGCCCAGCCGCGCCGCCGACGAACACCGTGCCGCCACGACCGTTGAGCAGCGATGCCGCGGCGCGCGCGAGCGTGTCGACCTCGGAGTCGCGACCGACGAAGGTCGCAGTCCGGGTCCCGATCGCGGGAGGTGGAGGCGCCGGAGCCGGCGGCGACGGCAGGGACCAATCGACAGCGAAGACGTGGATCGGCTCGGCGATGCCTTTGAGCGGGATCGGGCCGCGGTCCTCGAACCTGAACGGCGTATTTGTGCGGACGAGCCCGCGCACCGTGTCGGTGACGAGGAGCTCGCCGTCGCCGGCGAGGGATCCGATGCGTGCGGCGACGTTCACAGCCGATCCGACGAACTGCCCGTCGAGCGGCACCGTCTCACCGACGTGGATGCCGACGCCGAACTTGAGGCGCTTGCCCGCGCTCTCGCGCGCGGCGCGGAAGACGTCCGCGCCGAAGGCGATCGCCTTGGACGGCGAGGGGAAGACGATGTAGAAGGAGTCGCCCTCGGTCTTGAGCTCGGCGCCGTCATGCGCGGGAAGGCGGGCGCGGATCAGCGCCCGGTACGCCCGGATGAGCTCGGCGGCGGCTCGGTCGCCTTCGCGTTCGACGAAAGCGGTGTAGTCGCGCAGATCGGCGAACAAGAAGGCACGAAGTGCCGTATCGCCCGTCACGTTCGCCATCCTATGGGCCGCGTATCCTACGGCCCTCATGCGAATGCTGAAGATAACGGCGGGTCCGTTCACGTTCCGCGCGCGGCTCGAGGAGGAGCAGGCGCCGAAGACCGTTGCCGCGATCCGCGCGATGCTCCCGTTCAAGAGCAAGCTCCTGCATTGCCGCTGGAGCGGCGAGTCCACCTGGGTCCCGATGGGCGACACGAAGATCGGCGATTCAGGCGCTCTGGGGTACGAGAACCACACCAGCCACCCCGCGCCAGGTCAGATGCTCATCTACTCGGGCGGCATCTCCGAAACCGAGATCCTCTTCCCGTACGGATCGACGGACTTCTCGAGCAAGGTCGGGCAGCTCGCCGGCAATCACTTCGCCACGGTGATCGAAGGCAATGACAAGCTCGCCGAGGTGGGACGGCTCACGCTCTGGGAAGGCGCGCAAGACTTCACCATCGAGCTCGCGTAGCCGCGTGGATCTCGCGATCCGCGGCGCGATCGTGATCTCCGATGGCGCGTACGCCCGGGACATCCTCATCCGCGACGGCCGCGTGAGCGCGCTGGTGGAGCCCGGCGCGTCGTCCGCGGACGAGGAGATCGACGCGCGCGGCCTCGTGGCTCTGCCCGGCGTCGTCGACGCGCACGTGCACTTCAACGATCCGGGCCGCGCGGAGTGGGAGGGCTGGGCCAGTGGCAGCCGGGCCGCCGCGGCCGGTGGCGTGACCACCGTCATCGACATGCCCCTGAACTCGTTGCCCCCGGTGCTCGATGGCGCCGCGTTCGATCTGAAGCGGGCCGCCGGCGAGCGCGGCTCGGTGGTGGATTTCGCGCTCTGGGGCGGGCTCGTCGGCACTGACCCCGTGCCGCTCGGCGAGCTCGCCGCGCGCGGCGTGGTCGGGGTCAAGGCCTTCCTGTGCGACAGCGGGGTCCCCGAGTTCGCCGCGCTGGCGGACACCGAGCTCGTCCCGGCCATGCGTGCCGCGGCGTCGGCAGGGCTGCTCGTCGCGGTGCACGCCGAGGATGACGGCATCGTGCGCGACGCCACCGATCGGGTGCGTGCGAGTGGCCGGCGCGATCCCGGCGCGTGGCTCGCGTCGCGGCCGGCGGTCGCCGAAGCCCGGGCCGTCGGCCGTGCCTGTGCGGCGGCGGGCGAGAGCGGCGTTCGCCTCCACCTCGTGCATCTGTCCGCCGCGGAAGCGCTCGGCGCGATCGGCGTCGCACGGGGCGCCGGGACCGACGTGAGCGTCGAGACGTGCCCCCACTACCTCGTGTTCGACGACGCGGACGTGCTCGTGCAGGGCCCGCTCCTCAAATGCGCACCGCCGATCCGCGATCGCGCGAACCGCGACGCGCTGTGGGACGCGCTGTCCGGCGGCCGCATCGATCTCGTCGCATCCGACCACTCGCCATGCCCCGCGGCGGACAAGACGCGGGGCGGCGACGACATCTTTGCCGCGTGGGGTGGCGTGTCGGGCGTCCAATCCCTGCTCCCCGCGGTGTTCACCGAGGCGCTTCGTCGTGCTGGCGGCGCGCTCGACGCGCGCAAGGTCGCGGGCTTCGTCTCCTGGCGGCTGTCGGCGAAACCCGCCGAGCGGTTCGGCTTGAGCCCTCGGAAGGGGCGCATCCAGGTCGGCGCCGATGCGGACATCGTGTTGTTCGATCCCGATCGCGACTGGACCCTCGAGCCCGGCGCGGTCCAAACGCGCAGCGGCCTCACGCCGTACACCGGTCGGCGGTTCACCGGTGCCGTCGTGCGGACCCTCGTTCGCGGGGCCACGGTGTTCCGCGAGGGCGACTTCCCCGCGGCATCGGCCCATGGCCGGTTCGTCGCCGCGGAGCGAGCGGCATGAGGATCACCGGCGGCACCGTCCTGTCGATGCGGCCTGGCAGCACCCCCGCCATCCGCGACGTGTTCGTCGATGGCGATCGCATCGTGGATCGCCCGGCCGGTGACGCGATCGACGCGTCCGGCTGCTACGTCATGCCCGGGCTGGTGCAGACGCACATCCATCTGGTGCAGACGATCTTCCGCGGGCTCGCTGAAGAGCTCTCGCTCCTCGAGTGGCTGCGCGGTCGCATTTGGCCGCTCGAGGCCGCGCACGACGAGCGATCGCTGCGCGCGACCGCACGCCTCGGGCTGCTCGATCTGCTCACGACCGGCACGACGACGATCCTCGACATGGGCACTACCCATGGCGGAGACGTGATCGCGGAGGAGCTCGTCGCGTCGGGCATCCGGGCACGGTTCGGGCAGACGATGATGGACGGGGGCGATGGAGTGCCAAAGGAGCTGCAAGAGACCACGAGCGCGTCACTGCACGCGAGCGCGCGACTCGCGATGGCCTGGGACGGTGCCGCCGACGGCCGCATCGGGTACGCATACGCGCCGCGGTTCGCGCTCTCCTGCACCCGCGAGCTCCTCGAAGCCGTCGGAGACATCACCAAGCGGCTCGGCCTCCTCATCCACACCCACTCCAACGAGAACGTCGGCGAGCGCGCGCTCGTCGAGGGCGCGACCGGCCAGGCGCCGACGGCATACCTCGACAGCGTCGGCCTGGTGAATGAGCGAAGCGTCATCGCGCACGGCGTGAACCTCGACGAACGCGAGATCGCAATCTTGGCCGAGCGTGGCGCAAGCATTACCCACTGCCCCTCGTCGAACCTGAAGCTCGGCAGCGGGATCGCCGACGTGCGCGCGCTGCGGAACAAAGGCATCACCGTCGGCATCGGCGCAGATGGAGCAGCGTGCAACAACCGCCTCGACGGCTTCGATGAACTCCGACTCGCCGCGCTGCTCGCCGCGTCCCTGCGCAGGCCGGGCGCCCTCACGGCGTGGGATGTCCTCGCGATGGGCACCCGTGCCGGCGCGCGTGCGATGCGGATGGACAATGAGATCGGAACCATCGAGGTGGGGAAGAAGGCCGACCTCATCGTGCTCGATCCCTCGAAGCTCGCAGGTCCTGGCGGCGATCCCGCGACGCGCATCGTGTACGGCGGCGGGTCGCGTGCGGTGCGAGACGTGATCGTGGACGGCAACGTCGTCGTGCGGGACTTCATGCCGATGACGCTCGACCCCGCCGAGGTCCGGGCGCGTGCGGCTGAGGCCCTTCCGGCTCTGGCGCAACGCGCCGGGATCTGACCCTGAAGGAGGCGATCGTGGCCGCCACCGACAGCGAGCCGATCGCCGAGGTCATCGCCGGACGCTTGCGCGCCGAAGGCATCGCGGTTCGGGTCCGGTACGACTCCCAGGCCGGCATCCCCCGGCAGATCGCGCCCGCCGGCCTCGGCTTCGGGCTCGGCGCGTTCCGCATCGCCGTCGCCGCGCGTGACGCCGAGCGAGCGCGTGAGGTCCTCGCCGACGCCGAACCGCGGGACCGTCGGCGCAGTCCGGTGTTCCGCGCGGTCGCGGTGTTGGTGCTCATCGCATTCGTCTTGGTGTGGATTCCCGGGATCCTCGACGAGATCCGGGCGCTCCTCGACCTGGCCCGCTAGACGGCTTTCGGTACGCGGATCAGCGCAGCCAGGTGCGCGCGGGCACGACGAACACGCCCGCCGGCTTGTTCGACAGCGCGTCTTCGATGCGACGCACCGTGAAATCGCTGATCGGCCGCGGCAACCGATCGCGCGCGAACCACCCAAGCTCGCTGATCTCCGCGGGGTCGGTGATCTCGGGCTGCGGAGATGCCGCCGCGAGTCGCGCGCGGAACACGAAGTGGTGCCCGCCAGCCGCGCCCCACGCCGGCTCCCGATACACACTGCTGAGCCGCTCGATCTCGATACGCGCGCCGGTCTCCTCGCGCGCCTCGCGCACCGCGGCCGCTTCGGCCGACTCGCGCGTCTCCACCACGCCGCCCGGGATCTCCCAGTTGAGCTCGCCGTAGGTGTGACGCACGAGCAGGACCCGGCCTTCGCGGTCGGTGATCACTGACGCTGCGCCGAGCGGGATCGGACCGCTGTCGGCGTGCACCGGCAGCCCGGCCGCGGCCCACGCGGTGAAGCCGCCGATCACGTCGGTCGTGTTGCCGTACCCGAGCTCGCGGAGCCGCACTGCCGCGAGGCTCGACGAGTAGCCCTCATTGCAGATGAGGATGAGCCGATTCTCCTTGCCTGCGAGCGCCGGCTCCTGATGGCCCGACTGCTGGTCGACCCGCCACTCAAGGATATTCAGCGGCGCATGAACCGAGTCCGGGATCCACCCGTCGCGAGCGCGCAGGTCGGTCGCACGGACGTCCACGAGCGTCCATCCGTCACGGATCGCGGTTGCCGCCTCGTGCGGGGTGAGCCGCTTCAGCTGTGCTTGCGCGGCGGCAAGCACGTCGTTGATGGTCCGGCGAGGCACGCACGTATGGTGCCTACAATCCCGTGCGGGTGCGCTGGGGGCTGAAGCGCTCATGGGGGAGGATCGAATGCTCCGGAAAACGACCCTTACGGTCATTGCCGTCATCGCGCTCGTGTCCTTCAGTCCGTCCCCGCTGGTCAGCGGTGGAACGATCCTGCAAGGGACGCAAACGAACGCACAGTACGAAAGCAGCGGCTCGGGTGTCACGTCGGTCAGTGCGACGACCCAGAAGATCAGCTGCTACACGCCGCTCGTCCCCTACACCGGCAATGACGGGCCGAACGACGGCTACACCGGCGAGTCGGTGTGCCCGGGCGCCACCACCGGCGAGGACCTCGGACCCTACCCGACGCAGGCCGGCGCGAACCCGGGCTACCCGGCGGCGTCACCGATGCTGGTCAAGGATCACTCCGAGTCGGACATCCGCGTCGATCCGCTGAACGCCTCGCATCTCATCGGGACATCCAAGTGGTTCGTGAGCGCCGAGGGCTACGACCATCTGCTCGGTTTCTTCGAATCGTTCGACGGTGGCGCGACCTGGCCGGTGCAGGGGCACATCCCCGGCTACGAGGGCTGGACGGACAACACCGATCCGGTCGGCTCGTTCGACCAGTACGGCAACTTCTACTCGCTCAACCTCGGCTACCAGTTCTTCTACAACCGCGACGGCAGCCACAATTTCGCGATCAACCCGAACAAGGAGCCCAACCCAAGCCAGCCTGCCGAGGTCATCTCCGTGTCCGTCCGTCCGCAGGGCGCCGCCACCGCGACGGATTGGATCGTCACGCACGACGGGCAACTCGATGTTGTCGCGGCGTACCCGAACAAGGGCAACGAGCCCGACAAGCAGTGGCTGACGATCGACCGCAACCCCGCGAGCCCGTTCGCCGATCGCATCTACGCGATGTGGGTCGACTTCACGGGCTGCTGCACCCCGCACCCGGTCGTGTCGTGGGCGACCGCGCTGCCGAATGGAACGCACACCGACTGGTCCACGCCGATCAAGCTCCCCGTGGGCTCGGCGATGGCGCAGGGCGCGACGTACCTGCTACCGCACGTCGCTCCGGATGGCACGCTCTGGACGACCCTCACCAACGGCGGCCCGGCGCATCAGTACGCGTCCGACAAGATCGTTGTTGACCGCTCGAACGACGGCGGCGTCACCTGGACGGGCGTCGGCATCGTTGCCGACAACATCGTCGCGCCGCCCTTCGTGTATCCGAACACCACGTTCCGCGACGGCATCTTGAACAGCTTCACCGTTGGTCCAGTGGCCGTCGGTGGCCACTACCCGCTGTACGTCGCGTACGAGGACGCCGGCGAGGGCCCGACGAGCGTCCTCCTGACCGCGTCCTACGACGATGGCGTGCATTGGTCCGGTCCGTTCCGGGTCAACGACAATCCGACACCGGCCGACGCGTTCCAGCCCACGGTCACGACGGCCGCGAATGGCACCGTCGGCGTCGCGTTCTACGACCGACGGCTGGCCTGCCCCGCGGCGGGAAGCACCGAAGCCACGCCGGCCGGCATCGCGCTCGATCAGGTGAATCCGAGCTACGCGGCGACGCCGCCCTACGGCGCGGCGAACTACTGCGTGAACGCGAGCGTCCAGTTCTACGCGCCGGACCTGACACCCAAGGGGCACAACATCCGGCTCAGCGCGCACACCTTCGACCCACAGCTCAACGCGCCGCATACCGGCTGCGCGACGTGTGTCACGACGTTCATCGGCGACTACTTCGGCTTCGATACCGCCGGGACCACCGCGTTCTTCACCTTCGTCTCGACGTATAACGACGGGACCAACGCCAACCCCGCGCACTACCAGCAGCAGATCGTCGCCTCCATCGCGATCCCGTAGCACGATGGCGGGAGGCCTCCAGGTGAGGCCTCCCGCGGCCTATAGTCCGCGCACCACGTGAACGTCGAGATCGCGCGCAGGCTGGACGACGCGCTCGCGCTCCTCGCGGAACGGCCGGCGGCGGACGTCATCAACGGCGGGACCGACCTGATGGTCGAGATCAACTTCGGCCGCAAGCGGCCGAAAGCGATGATCGCGATCGACCGCGTCGAGGAGCTGCGCGGCCTCTCCGTGCACGGCACCGTGAGGATGGGCGGAGGCGTCACGTTCACGATGATGCTCGAGCGCGATTGCGGGTCGGTCGCCCTGCGCGAAGCGGCGCGCACCGTCGGCTCGCCGCAGATCCGCAACGCCGCGACCATCGGTGGGAACGTCGCGACCTCGTCGCCGGCCGGCGACTCGCTGCCGGTCCTCGCCGCCCTCGACGCCAAGGTCCACCTCCGGTCCCTCCGAGGGGTGCGCGCGGTACCGTTCGCCAGCTTCATGACCGGCCCGAAGAAGAACGTGCGGGCGCCCGACGAGCTCGTGACCGCAGTCGAGTGGGACGATGCCGGCCCGGCCCAGGTCTTCATGAAGGTCGGTACTCGCAACGCGATGGTCATCTCCGTCGCCGGCCTCGCGCTCGTCGCCGATCGCGCGCGCAAGCGGATCGGCGTCGGCCTCGGCTCCTGCGGACCGACGATCCTCCGCGCGTCCGGCGCGGAGGCGTTCGCGGCCGGGCTGTTCGATGAGGCGGGTTGGCGCGCGTTCGCCGCGAGCGAGGCGGCCTGCGTGGAGTTCGGGTCGAGGGTCGCCACCGCGGTGCGGCCGATCGATGACGTGCGCGGCACGGCCGCGTACCGGCGGCACGTCCTTGCCGTGATGGGCGCGCGCGCGCTCGCGCGCGTCGCGAGGCTCGCCTGATGCGCGTAACGCTCACGGTGAACGGCGCCGAACGCGCGGCGGAGGCCCGCGACGGCGAGTCGCTCCTCACGTTCCTGCGCGAAGAGCTCGAGCTGCCGGGAAGCAAGAACGCGTGTGAGCAGGGCGAATGCGGCTCGTGCTCCGTCATGCTCGATGGAGCTCTCGTCTGCAGCTGCCTCGTGCTCGCCGCGGCCTGTGCGGACAAGCAGGTGGAGACGGTCGAGGCGCTGTCTGACGCGGGGGCAGGGGCCCCCGGCAGCGGAGCTGCCAGGCTGCATCCGCTGCAGCAGGCGTTCCTGAGCGCTGGCGCCGTCCAGTGCGGGTTCTGCACGCCTGGACTGATCGTCGCCGCGAACGCGCTCCTGCAGCGCAATCCCGAGCCGACCGACGCCGAGATCCGAGAGGCGCTCGCCGGGAACATCTGCCGCTGCACCGGCTACGGGAAGATCCTCGAGGCCGTGCACGCCGTCGCGAAGGGCGCGCGCGCGTGACGCTCACGCGCCAGCGGATCCAGCCGGCGAGGGGTGCCGTCGGCGAGTCCGTCGAGCGGCCCGACGGCCCGCCCAAGGTGAAGGGCGAGTTCCGCTACGCGAGCGATCTGTGGCAGCGGGGCATGCTCCACGGCGCGACGCTTCGCAGCCCGCATCCGCACGCGCGCATCGTGTCGATCGACACCGCGAAGGCCCGTGCCCTGCCGGGCGTGCGCGCGGTGCTCACGCACGAAGACCTTCCGAACGAGGAGACCTACGGTCTCATGCAGAGCGACCAGTACCCGCTCGCGCGGAAGAAGGTCCGATTCCTCGGCGACCCCGTGGCGATCGTTGCGGCGGACGACGCCCAGACGGCGCGCGACGCGCTGAAGCTGATCGCCGTGACGTATGAGCCGCTGCCCGCGATCACCGACCCGATCGCCGCAGTGCAGCCGGATGCCCAGCCGATCCATGACGGGGGCAACGTCATCGATGCCGTCCATCTCGTGCACGGCGATCCGAAGGCCCCGGCTGAGGTCGAGGTCGACGGCGAGTACGAGATCGGCATGCAGGACCAGGCCGCCCTCGGGCCGGAGGCCGGTCTCGCGATCCCCGACGCCGATGGGGGCGTCACCCTGCACATCGCGACGCAGTGGCTGCACGAGGACCTCCGGCAGATCGCGCCGTGCATCGGGCTCCCGGAAGAGAAGGTGCGCCTCGTCATGTCCGGCGTGGGTGGGGCGTTCGGCGCGCGCGAGGACGTCACGCTCCAGATCCATCTCTGCCTGCTCGCGCTGGCGACGAGGCGGCCGGTGCGGATGACCTACGGGCGCGAGGAGTCCTTCTACGGCCACGTCCATCGTCACCCGGCGCGGCTGTTCTACCGGCACGGCGCGAAGAAGGACGGGACGCTCGTCTACGTGCGGGCGACGATCGTGCTCGACGGTGGCGGGTACGCGTCATCGAGCCCGGCGGTCATCGCCAACGCCGCGTGCTTCGCGGCCGGCCCGTACAAGGTGCCGAATGCCGACGTCTGGAGCGTCGGCGCCTATACGAACAACCCGCCGTCCGGCGCGATGCGCGGCTTCGGCGCGGTGCAGACGTGCTTCGCGTACGAGGCCCAGATGGACAAGCTTGCCGCGAAGCTCGGCCTGGACCCCGTCTTGTTACGCGTGAAGAACGCGCTCTCCGACGGCGACGAGATCATCACTAGCCAGCCGGTCGCAGGGTCCGAGCCGGTGAGCGAGATCGTGCGGCGCGCGAACGCGCTCCCGCTCCCGCCGGCGCAGCGCGCATCCGACATCGACCTCCCGGGCGGCGCGGGCAACCTCACGCTCGGCGAGGGCGTGGTCCGCGGCGTGGGCTTCGCCGCCGGCTTCAAGAACGTCTGCTACTCGCACGGCTTCGACGACTCGTGCGCCGCGCGAGTCCGGCTCGAGCTTGACGAGGACGGCCCGATCGCGCACGTGCACACGGCTGCCGCCGAGGTGGGACAGGGTGTGGTCACGGTCCAGCTGCAGGTCGCGCGCACCGAGCTTGGCATCGAGCGCGTGATCGTGGACAACGCCGACACCCAGATTGGCTCCGCGGGGTCGAGCTCCGCGTCGCGGCAGACGTGGATGACCGGCGCCGCGGTGAAGGCCGCGTGCGATCTCGTGAACGCCGAGCTCGACCGACGCGCGCGCGACCGCCGCATCCCGCGCGATCGGCTCGAGGCCCTCCTCGACACGCCGGTCGAGCACCGGATCACGTACCGCCACAAAGCCACCGAGCCGCTCAACGAGGGCACGCAGAACCACGGTCATGTCGCGTTCCTGTTCGCCGCGCACCGGGCGAGCGTGGACGTTGACCTCGGCACCGGCCTGGTGAAGGTCGTCCAGGTAGCGACGGCGCAGGACGTGGGGAAGGCCATCAACCCCGTCGCGGTCATCGGTCAGATCGAGGGCGGCATCGCACAGGGGCTCGGCCTCGCGGTGATGGAGGAAGTGATCCTGACGGACGGCGCGGTGAAGAACGCGTCGTTCACCGACTACCTGCTTCCCACAACGCTGGACATGCCACCGGTCATCGCGGACCTGATCGAGCATCCGCATCCTGACGCGCCGTACGGCGCGAAGGGTGTCGGCGAGCCGCCGACCATCTCCAGCACCCCCGCGATCGTCGCCGCGATCCGGGCCGCGACCGGGCGCGAGCTGAACCGTGTGCCGGTGCGTCCCGACGACATCGTCTTCGGCACGGTCGCCCGGTCGGGCTGGGTCGTCGTGCCCGGTGCCGATCCCCGCGCGGCTGTGCGAGCGTGAACCGGCGCAATACGCCGGCGCCGCGCATCCATCGAGCAGAGCAACGTCCGGCGGACGCCAAGGCGCGGCTCGCCGAGGCCGGCGGCGCGAAGGGTCCTCTCGGAGAGGGCGCCCCGGCCAGGCGGTCGTGTGCGCGTCGTGCGGGACCTTCCTCGGGTTCGCCGGTCACGTCAATCTGGATCTCGACCTGCGGCTGCATCGCGAGGCCGCTCGCTGCCCGGGCACGAGCGTGCGCGTGCGGTGGGCCGTGCCCGCCGACGTCGACCAGATCGATCCACCCGAGCGCTGACCTAGCATGCCGCCGATGACGAACGAGCTCACGCCAGACCAGGTCGCCGGCTATCTGGAGTCAAGCTGCGCGCTCATCGAGGCGGAGCTGAAAGCCTTGGGTGACGACGCCGCGTGGCACCAGGCGCCCGACGAATGGTGCGCGCGCGAGGTCGTCGGCCATCTCATCGAGGCGGAGAAGCGCGGCTTCGCGGGACGGATCCGCATCATTCTGGCGAACGACCATCCGAAGCTCGAGGGATGGGATCAGGTCGACGTCGAGAAACAGCGCAACGACTGCGCGCGCGTGACCGACAGCGTGTGGATGGAGTTCATGGGCCTTCGCCGGGACAGCGTCACGCTCGTGCGCTCGTTGAAGCTGGCCGACCTCGATCGCGGTGGCGTGCACGCGAAGGTCGGCGAGCTGAAGGTGCGCTGGCTGCTGCACGAGTGGATCTCGCACGACCGCAACCACGCGAAGCAGATCCTCTCGATCGCCCAGGAGCGGGTCTGGCCGCACATGGGTAACTCACAGCTCTTCAAAGGGGAATAGGCAGATGCCGATCCATCTGCGGGCCCAGCCCGGCGATTACGCCGAGGCGTGCCTCCTGCCCGGCGACCCGCTCCGCGCGAAGTACATCGCCGAGACGTACTTCACGGACGCGACGCAGGTGAACGCCGAGCGCGGGCTCCTCGGCTACACCGGCACGTACGAGGGCACGCGCGTCTCGGTGCAGGGCACCGGCATGGGCAGCCCTGGCGCGACGATCGTGTTCGAGGAGCTCATCCAGCTCGGCGTGAAGACGCTCATCCGGGTCGGTACGTGCGGCGGACTGCAGCTCGGCCAAAAGCTCGGCGACATCATCGTCGCGATCTCGGGCGTGTCCGCGGATTCGACGGCGAGCCACCTCGTCGGGAACGAACCGCACACGCCCACGGCGAATTGGGAACTCAGCCACGCCGCCGTGCACGCCGCGGAGGCGATGGGCCAGCCGGTGCACGTGGGACCGGTCGCCTCGACCGACCTCTTCTACAACCCGGACAAGGGCCAGTACGCACGGTGGTCCAAGCGCGGCGTGCTCGCGGTCGAGATGGAGGCCGCCGCGCTGTTCACCGTCGCCGCGCTGAAGGAGGTGCGCGGCGGCTGCCTGCTGCTCGTGTCGGACATGGTCATCGACGGCTCGTTCACCCGGATCAGCGACGCCGAGATGCGCGCGGCGGTCGATCGGATGACCCGCATCGCGCTCGCCGTCGCGATCGGTGCGAAGGATCCGGTGAAGGCCTAGCCGAAGAACCGGACGAGCTCGTCGTTCACGAGCTCGGGCACGTCGTGCTGGATCCAGTGGCCGGCCTCGGGCACGTGCTGGATCCGCGCGTTCGGCACCCACACCGAGCCGGGCTCGGCGAGCGCCGGACCGAGGAAACGGTCCCGGTCGCCCCACAACACCAGGGCCGGATGATCGACGCGGCGCGGGCGCACCGCGTTCGGGCCGACGTTGCGGAACGCCGCGCGGTAGTAATTGATGGCCGCCGTCAATGTGCCCGGTGGCCGGAGCGCCGCGATGTGCCGCTCGATGTCCGCTTCGGTGAACGCGCCCGGCCGCAGCGACGCCGTCCGGAACACCTCGCGCAGCGACGCGAAGTCGTTCCGCGCGAGCCCTGCCTCGGGCAGCAGCGGCAGCTGGAACGCGAACATGTACCAGCTCCGCTTCAGCTGCTGGAGCGAACGAAGGTGACGCTGGAACGTGACCGGGTGTGGCGCGTTGAGGATCGCGAGGCGGCGGAGCCGATCCGGGTGGAGCATCGCGAAGGTCCACGCCGCGCCGCCGCCCCAGTCATGCGCCACCACGTCCGCCCGCTCCGCGCCGAATGCGGTCACGAGACCTGCGACGTCCTGCGCGAGGGCGCGCACCGAATAGCGCGACACGCTCTTCGGCTTCGACGAGCCGTCGTACCCGCGCATGTCCGGCGCGACGGCGTGGAAGCCGGCCGCGGCGAGCCCGGCCAGCTGGTGTCGCCAGGTGTATCCGCAGTCCGGGAAACCGTGCAGAAGCAAGACGAGCGGCCCGTCGCCGAGCTCGGCCACGTGCAGCGTCACGTCGCCGACGTCGACCAGACGTTCTCGCGCGCCGCCGATCGTCACGAGCGCATCATGTCACGCGATGATTCCGCTCGAGATCCTCAGGGCCGCGCCGAAGGTGCTCCTGCATGACCACCTCGACGGTGGTCTTCGGCCGGAGACGATCGTCGAGCTCGCCAGGGAGCTCGAGTACGACGGCCTCCCGACGGAAGACCCCGGTGAGCTCGGCCGGTGGTTTCACGCGAGCGCCGCGTCGGGCTCGCTGCCGCTCTACCTCCGTGGCTTCGCGCACACCATCGCGGTCATGCAGACCCCCGACGCTGTCGAGCGCGTCGCTTACGAATGCGGCGAGGACCTCGCGTCCGACGGGGTCGTGTACGCGGAGATCCGCTACGCGCCGGTCTTCTCGACCCAGCGGGGGATGAACCTCGAGCAGATCGTCGCCGCGGTCGCGCGCGGGTTCGATCGCGCCGAGCGCGACCATTCGATCCTGCTGCGGCAGATCGTCTGCGCGATGCGGGACCGGACCGACTCGCTGGAGATGGCCGAGCTCGCCGTCGCGTTCCGCGACCGCGGCTGCGTCGGCTTCGATATCGCCGGAGAAGAGGCCGGTCACCCGCCGAAGGTCCACCTCGAAGCGTTCCAGTACTGCCGTCAGCAGAACTTCAGCATCACCGTCCACGCCGGAGAGGCCTTCGGTCCGCCCTCGATCTGGCAGGCGCTCCAGTACTGCGGCGCGCACCGCATCGGGCACGGCGTTCGGCTCGTTGAGGACATGGCCATCAAGGATGGGCAGGTCGTGAAGCTCGGCCAGCTCGCCACATACATCCGCGACCACCGCATCCCGTTGGAGGTTTGCCCGTCGAGCAACGTCGATACCGGCGCGGTCACGACGCTCGCGGAGCATCCGATCCGCCACTTCCTCGCGCAGAAGCTGCGGGTTACCGTGAACACCGACAACCGCCTGATGAGCGCGATCACGCTCTCCGAGGAATTCCGTCGCCTCTCCGCGACCATCGGCCTGACCTTGGACGACGTCGAGCGGCTCTCGATCAACGCGATGAAGAGCGCGTTCCTCGGCTACGACGAGCGCGTGGCGATCATCTACGACCGCATCAAGCCGGGCTACGCGAAGCTCCGCGGCCAGCCCGCGGTCGCCGCGTACTCGCTGCCGCCGAGGGCGTGAGCGCGCTCGTCATTGTCGGTGGCCTTCCGGGCTCGGGCAAATCGACGATCGCGGAGCGGGCAGCGCGGATGATCCACGGCGCGTTGATCGCGAAGGATGTCGTCGAGGCGACGCTCTGGCGGAGCGGCATCGGACGCGAAGCGAACTCGGGCTGGGCGGGCTATGAGTTGCTCAGTTCCCTCGCGGACGCGCAGCTTCGCGTCGGGGGATCGGCGGTGCTCGATTCGGTCGCCGCGTACGACCGGCTGCGCGACGGCTGGCGTGAGATAGGTCGTCGTCACGGCGCCACGGTGCAGGAGGTCGAATGCATCTGCTCTGACGAGCGCACCCACCGCTCGCGGATCGAGGCGCGTCAACGAAATATCCCGGGCTGGTATGAACTGACCTGGCAGGAAATCGAGGACGTCCGGTCGCGCTACGAACCGTGGCGCGGGGAACATCTCGTGCTCGATGCCGTCCGGCCGCTTGAGGACAATCTCTCCGCGCTCGAGGCCTACCTGCGCGGAGCGCGCTAGGGCGCGGCCGGCTCCACGACGTCCACGTGGGCGCTCGAGCGGAATCCGCGCAGCCGCGGCGAGCGGAACGCCACGGTCGCGACGCTGAGGGCGACAAGCACCGCGTTGATCGCGGCGCCGACCGCCGGACCCGCCGCCGCGACGATCGCGCCGGTCTCGATCTGCCCCGCGTTCGTCAGCCCGCGGCTCGTCACCGTGATCATCGACATCACGCGGCCCCGGTACGCATCGGTCGTGGCGAGCTGGGCGATGGTGTTGCGCATCGCGCCCCACCCGGAGTCGGCGACGCCGAGCACGAACAGCACGGCCATCGAGAGGGCGAACGACGTCGAGACGGCGAAGCCGAGGAGCGCGGCGGCGTAGAGCGCTCCGGCGACGATCATCAGCGCACCCTTCGGGCGCACCTCGCCCGTGGCCACGAGGACGAGCGTTCCGACGATCGCGCCCGCGCCGATGGATGACAGGAGCAGGCCAAGACCTGCCGGCCCGACGTGTAGGACATCGCTGGCGAAGATCGTGATGAGCGCGCTGTTGTGGCCGAAGATCGAGAGCGCCCCCTCGGTCACGAGGATGAGCGGGAGCACCGGGCTCCGCATGGCGTACTGGATGCCGCCCCACGCCGCGGTCCGGAGCGAGATCCGTGGTCCCGTCGTGGCCGCGAACTTCGTGCGGATGAGGAGCAGGGCGAAGATGATCGCGAAGTAGCTCGCCGCGTTCACGAAGAACGGGCTGGCCGGGCCGGCGGTGGCGATGAGGATCCCCGCGATCGCGGGCCCGAGCAACGTGGAGAGCCGGAAGATGACCGAGCTTAGGGTGACCGCGTTCTGGAAGTCCGCGCGCGGGATGAGCGATGGGTAGAAGGAGTTGCGGGCCGGCGCGTCGAACGCTGACAGTGTCGAATTCACGAACCCGATGACGTAGATGTGCCAGAACTGCACGGAGCCCGTCGCGACGAGCGTGCCGAGGATGATCGAGGTCACGACCTGGGCGGCTTGCGTGTACACAAGCAGCCGCTTGCGGTCGATGCGGTCGGCGAGCGCGCCGCCGAAGAGCGCGAGCGCGAGGATCGGCAGCCCGCGCACGAGCCCGCCGACGCCGAGAAGCAAGGGCGAGTTGGTGATCGCGTACAGGAGGTAGGTCGTCGCTGTCATCTCGACGAACGTGCCGATCTGCGAGACGCACTGGCCGACCCAATAGAGCGCGAAGTCGCGGTGCCGCAGCGGTGACAACCCGGGGAGCAGCCGCATCAGGCGGCTATTTGAGCCAGGTGATGTCCCCGAAGAAGAAGTTGTCGCCCGACGCGAGCGTCTTGATCGAGAAATCCTTCATCGACAGCTCGAAGAACGCACCGGTCGAGACGTACGCGATGTTCGATCCGTCGAGCGACCACGCCGGGAACGTGTCGTCTCCCGTCTGCGCAAGCGAGCGGGGGCCGGTGCCGTCGGGCTTGACGACGAAGATATCCGACGGGATGCCGAGATGCGCCGCGTGCGGCAGGAACCCATCGCTGGACTTCGGCGCGCTGTGGCCGGCAGCGCAGAACACGATGTCGTCGGTCGTCGACGAGAAGCGGGGTGCCTGCACGTAGAAGAACGTGTCCTTGAAGAGCACGTGCGCGTTCGTCCCGTCGGCGTTCGCGACCCACACGTTGTCGTTCTGCCCGTCCTTGAGGTGGATGAAGGTGATGAGCTTGCCGTCACGGGAGACCGACGGATCGGCCGCGTCGGTCAGCAGGCGGACGCGCTCGCCCGTCTTCAGGTTGATCCGCTCGATGGTCGAGTCGTTCCCCACATAGGTCCCGTTCTTCACGATGGCCGCGTTGCGGTGGAAGTACAGGAAGGTGCCGCTCGAGTCATAGCGCGGGGTGTCGTAGAAGACGTTCTCGGCCTCGTGCGGCACCACCGGATGCATGTCAGTGCCGTCGAGGTTGACCGCGTAGATGTCAGTGCCGAATCCAGTCTTCGGATCGGGTGCACTCGTGAGCGCGAACAGCACCTTTTTCCGGTCCGGGCTGAGCGATGGGAGGGCCGGGGCCGATGTCAGCGGGAGCTCGACCACGCGCCCGAGGATCCGTGCGGTGTCGTCGAGGCACAGCAGCCCTGCCGGGTTCGCGAGGATGAACGTGGCCCTCGCGCAGGCGCCGGCCGCGCTCGGGACAGGTGTCGGACCCGAGCTGCATGAGGCCAGCACGAGCGCCAGCCCCACCACACCGAGCGCGCGTCTCAGGCGATGACCTCACCGGCGCTCTTCACCCGGGCCCGGAGCTGGTCCTTCAGGAGACGCGACTTGCGCGCGTATCGCTGGACCGCGCCGACGTATGCCGCATGCGACCACGTGAGCGGCGCGACCGACATCGGGTCGCCGGTGAGCGGGTGCACCTGCTCGGCGAGCACTCCGGAGCGGCTCGCCTTCGTCGCGCACCATTCAAGGAGCTCCCGCGGCCGGTCGAGGTCGGCCATGGACTTCGCGGCGGCGATGTGATGCTCCGCGACCCAGAGCGTCGCGACGAACCATGGGTTGCCGGGGACGTTCGCGATGTCCGACGATTGCTGGAAGTAGCTGTCGTTCTCGTAGCGGGCGAACCCGCCGATCGCCGTCTTCACCCAGAGCCGCGCCTCGAGCGCCCGCATCGTCGCGACGACCCGGGGATCGTCCGCGGGCAGCATGCCGAAGAGGAAGATCCCGGCCATCGACATGTCCAGCGTCGCGTCCTTCGCGATCGTGCCATCGGGCAGCACCGTCACCGTGCGAACGAACCGTCCGCGCTCGTCGTCGTACAGGTGCGTGAGCGCAGCCGTCTTGATCTCCTCGGCCGCCGTCCCGTATCGCTTCGAGAGATCGTGCTGCCCGAACGCGCCCGCAAAGTCGCGCGCGGCCGAGAGCCCGGCCCACACGGCAGCGGTCGTGAACGCGTGAATCCCGCGGCGCTCTTCCCACAGGTCGAACGAAGGCGCCGGCAGCTTCGTGCGCGGCTCGCGGTAGCTCGACATGAAGTCGGCGCCGGTCCGGACGAGCTTGCGGTACAGCGGGCGGACGAACTCGATGTCCCGGTCGCGGTCGTAGTGCTGCCACAGCGCCCAGAGCGGCAGACCGGTCTCGTCCTCTTGGATCGGCAGCTCGAGCCGTCCATCGGGCGTCGACCAGGCGTGCCACGAGGAACCGACCGATCCGTCGGGGTTGTATTTGTGGAGGAGGTATCCGTCACGCGTCATCAGCTCGCCGCAGAGGTAGAAGAACCGTCGCGTGACCTCCCCGTAGCCCGCGAGGTCGAGCGCGTTCGCAACGAGTGCGCCGTCTCGCGGCCAGAGATAGGAGTACGTGTCCCGGTTGAACCGAAGGACGTCCGAGTCGTTGCCGGCGATGATCGCGCCGCGGTTGTCCACCTGCGTGCGGATCACGAGCGTGGACTGCTTGTACAGGTGGATGAGCGGGTCGGGCAGATGGTCCGCGATCGTCTCGTCCTTGTTCGCCCACAGGTTCCAGTAGTCACCGGTGCGCGAGAGAAACGAGCCGACCCCGCGCTCGCGGACGAGCTTGTCGAGGTCGCGGACCTCGTCGTAGGTCTGGCCCGCGGCGATGACGAACGTCGCCGTCGCGAGCGCGTTCGCCGGCACGCGGAGGCCGAGCATGCCCACGCTATCGATCGATCCCTGGGCAACGAGGTTGCGTGAGAGCTCGCCATCCTCGGCGTCGCGCCAGGTCCCCTCGCGGCCGAGCGCCTCCTTGAGGCCGATCGCGAACGAGGTGAGCCCGGATTCGCCCTTCGCGTTCACGCCGGTCAGGAGGAAGTAGCGCCTTCCTTTGTAGTGGACGACCGCGCGGGTGCGGGGGTCGTAGAACGCCGAGTCGCCGATGTCGTTGCCCCAGAGGTGCGCGTCGAAGTGCTGGAACACGCGGACGTCGCGGTCCGTCCCGGTCACGTCCTCGACGGTGACCTCTTTCAGGTACAGGTTCCGGTCGAAGTCCACGGTGTCGCGGCAGCGGATGCGAAGACCGAGCGCCGCGTGCCCGAGGGTGACCTCGCTGACGAGCGTCTCGTGGGCGTAGCGCAGGTCCCGCTCCCAGCCGTCGTCGCCGGTCCACGCGAAGCGCCCGTCGACCCACACGCCGAATCGGCAGGGTTCGCCGCCGGTGTGGTTCTCGAGGCCGACCTGCGGGAAGTAGATGTCCCGCAGCTGATAGCGGCTGTCGAAGGTGACGAGGAGGTCGCCGTTCCCGAGCGGCAGGTCACGCGGCATCTGCGGCTAGGCGCGCGTGGCCGCGAGGAACCGCCGCGCGTTGGCGACGAGCGCCGCGTGGTCGCCACGCCCCAGGACGTCGGCCGGGATGAGCGGCCCGCCGATACCGAAGCCGACGACCCCGGCCTTCAGGTACAGCGGGATCTCGTCGTACTCGATGTTCCCGGTGACGACGAGCGGGAGGAGCTGCAGCGCGCGACGCACGTTGGTCACGTACGCCGGGCCGCCGACGGTCGCGACCGGATAGATCTTGATGAAGTCCGCGCCGAGCTCGGCCGCCTTCACCATCTCCGTCGGGGTGAGGGTGCCGGGCATGGTGAGGGCGTCGCGCGCCCGTCCGGCCGCGATCATTTCGGGAATGAGCGCCGGGCTCACAAGGAAGCGCGCGCCGGCGAGCAGCGAATCCTCGGCCTGGGCCCCGGAGAGCACCGTCCCCGCACCGACGACCGCGCCGGTGTCACGGAACGCGGCGTCGCCCGCGAGCTTCGCGATGAGCTCGATCGCGTCCGGCACCGTCAGGGTGATCTCGACGAGCCGGACGCCGGCCTCCGCCATCGCGCGCGCGGCGCGCTCGGCGAGCTCGGGCGTCGCGGTGCGGATGACCGCGACGAGCCGGTCTTCTCCGAAGATCTTGAGCATGTCGCGGCGTGTGACGAGGGGTCGTTGCGCGATGGCCATCGATCGAATGCTAACGCGCGTCCGCGGTCACCAGCCATTCGGCACGATCGATCATGCCGGCGGGTACCTCACCCGCGAACGCTCGACGCACCGCGTCCTTCTTGTCCGCGCCGGCCGCGAGGATGACGACGCGCTTGGCTTCATGGAGTGCTCGCAACGTGAGGGTCACGCGCTCGGGCGGCGGCTTCGCCGCGTTCCGCACCCCCGCGACGTAGCCGGTCGCGCGGAGCGCGTCATTGCCCGGAAAGAGCGACGCCGTGTGGCCGTCGATCCCGATGCCGAGGAGCACGAGATCGAGGGGCGCCGCCGCGACGATGGGCTCGTAGGCGGCCGCGGCCTCGTCGGGTCCAAGCTCGCCGGGGATCCGGTGCACCGTCGCGGGACAGACCGTGCGCAGGAGCGCCTTGCTCGCGATCTGGAAATTGGTCTCCGGGTCGAGGGGCGGAAGGCAGCGTTCATCGCCGAAGAGCACGGTGGCCCGCGCCCACGAGAGACCCATCGCCGCGAGCAGCATGTAGCAGCGCTTCGGGGTCGTACCGCCGGCGAGGACCAGCCGCAGGGCAGGTGAGGACCGCAGCGTCTCGGCAACGATCGTCGCGGCCGCGACCGCCAGTCGCTCGGCGTCCGGGTACATCGTCGGTGGTCGCATCTCGCTGAAAGGCAGCATACTTTTCAGTGGATGCGCATCGGATCGACGGTCGTCGAGGACATCTTCTCCAGAGCGGGGGCGTACCTCGAAGGGCACTTCCTCCTCTCGTCGGGCAAGCACTCGCCGTTCTATCTCGAGAAGTTCCAGGTCCTGCAGTGGCCACAAGAGACCGAGCGGCTCTGCCAGTCGATCGCGGAATCGGCGCGCGGGCTCGGCGTGCAGACCGTGGCGGGCCCGACGACCGGCGGGATCATCCTCGCCCACGAGGTCGCCCGGCAGCTCGGCGTGCGCGCGGTCTACGCGGAGCGCACCGCTGACGGACGCGGTCGGGAGTTCCGTCGCGGCTTCCGGCTGAACCCGGGCGAACGCGTCCTCGTGGTGGACGACATCATGTCCACCGGAGGATCCGTGCAGGAGACGATCGACGCCGTCCGCGAGAACGGCGGGGAGGTGGTCGGCGTCGGCGTCCTCGTGGACCGATCGGCCGGCCAGGCGAGCTTCGACGGCCTCCCGCTCATCGCCCTTTGGGACGTCTCGATCCCGTCGTACGCCCCCGACGAATGCCCGCAGTGTGCCCAGGGGACGCCGCTCGTGAAGCCTGGCACCACACCTGCACCGTTGTTACGGGCATGAAGGACATCCTGAATCTCGTCCGCACCGCGATCTGGCTCGCGTTCTTCGGCGCCATCTACCAGGAGCTCAAGAAACCGGCCCAAGAGCGCACCTGGCACGGAAAGGTCGCCGGAATCGTGCCCTACGACTTCCGGCTCCCCGACCTGCAGCGCGTCAAAGAGGCGTACTGGGCACCCGATCGAGACGTGCTGTTCACCGAGAAGGTCGTGGGCGTCGGCTGGTCGGTGAACCTGCCCGTCGCGATCCGGAAGCTCTCGGAGATCGCGTCGCAGTACTCGCGCGCGATCCGGAGTCGGACGGGGGACTGACCTTCCGCGCCCGCCATTCGATGAACGCGGGCAGGTAGCGCTCCAGCGCGTCGTCGGATCCGGGCTCGAGGTCATCGCGCTCCGCGACGAGCTGCTCGCGCGAAAGCGCGCGGAGCGGGACCTGTGTCGAGATCTCGCCAGGTGTCGTCTCCCAGAACCCGTCGACCATGAGGCCACTGTCCGCGCACGCGTTGATGAGGTCCGAGATCCGGTGCCCGTACTCGAGCGTGGGGGCCTCGACCTTCACGTCCTTGAATTCCCAGGTCGCATCCTCGTACGGGACGGCGCCGTCCTCGAAGTAGCTCTGGCGGAAGCGCCAGCCGGTCCCGCTCCACGTGCCGTACATGCGCAGCGTGACCGGATGCATCGTCGAGGCGCGGTACACGCCGGCCGGCGCGAGCACCCGGCCGACCTCGGCAATGACGCGCGCCGCATCCGGAACGAAGACGATCGAGTGGCTGTGCCAGACGATGTCGAACGACCCGTCGGCGAAGACGGAGAGATCCCGCATGTCCCCGTGCAGGAGCCGCACCTTCACGTCGCGCGAGCGCGCGAGGTCCCGCACCGTCTTGAGCTGGCGCGCGCTGATGTCGAGGACCGTCGTGTCCGCCCCGAGCTCGGCGAAGAGCACCGGGTGCCAGCCGCCGCCGCCGGCCAGCGCGAGCACGCGCTGGCCCTTGATCGGGAGGCCGGCGAGCCGGTCGTTCGGGTCGAGGAACCTCCGCTTGGCCGCATTCGTCTTCGGCGGCGTGCCCTGCGGCCGCGTCCACGGGATACCCGCCGCCGAGAGGCGGTCCCACATCCGTTGGTTGTGCGCGGCGACGTCGTCGACCGCCACCCGCCGCTTCATCGGCGATCGGTCAGGGCTGTCCCGCAGCGTCGACGATCTCGCGAAGGCGGCGGAGCCGGAGCGGGCGCTCCCGTGCGAACCGGAGGATGCCCGCGAGGAGGTACGGCGGCGAGAGGTGCGCCTCGGCGATGACCTCGTCGAGGGAGCCGCCGGTGCGCCAGCGGTCGTCCCAATCGGACGTGAGCGAGTACTCGGCGACGATCGGGTGGTCGATCCAATCGCTCATCACCCGGCGGGCGCGATTCGAGATGACCATCGCGTCGAGCCGGTCGGCGGCGGTGGCGACGGAGGCCCGGTAGGTCTCGTCCTGGAGCGCGAAGAGCTGGGGACTGATCGCCGCGACGATCTTCACGTTCAGGCCCGCCTCATCGAGCTTGGGGAGGATCTTCACGACGTTCGCCGTCGTGGCGGTGCCTTGCACGAACACCGTCCCCATCCGGGGCTCGCCGGCGCGATACGCGCGCAGGACGTATGCGCCCCGCGCCGCGGCGAAGTGCGAGGGCATCCCGAGGGCGGCGCGATCGGGGATGTCGATGGCCGGACGGGTGAGGTGGAGGGCGACGATCGGCGCCTTCGTTCGGAGCGCGGCGCCGATGACGACCGGTACCTCGTTGTACTCCCACGGGTGGACGTCGATGACCGCGCCATCCGGGAAGAGCTGGGTCACGCCGGTCTCGAAGATGCCGAAGTGTGTCCGCGAGTCCTCCGCGGTCTCGGGGCCGGAGTGCCCGGCGACCCAGAGCACCTTCCCGACCTTGAGCTCGCAGTCCTGCGCGAGCTGGCTGAAGAGCCGCATCTCGCCGTACTTCAGATAGGAGAACGAGCCATACGTCGAGCAGGCACCCCACAAGCCATTGAACTGGGCGAACGGATCGTCGGCGAGGTTCACCGACGCGATCGCGCAGGCGATGCCGGCGTTCGTGAACTCGGTGATCTGCTGGGGGAGCAGCGTGCCGCCCGGGTTCGTGTCGCGCTGGTACCAGCCCCAGCCTTCGATGCCCTCGAACCCCTTCATGAAGCCCGCGATGTTCGTCGACTCGGCGAGGTCCGCGGACATCGCGATGAAGAGCGGCCGACCGTACTCGCTCCTCGCGTAGCTGTTGGCCCAGGCGCCCCACGTCGCGAGTGCGGCGCGGTTCGGCTTCTTCTCGCCCGGCTTCGCCCACATCGCTTCGGGGTAACGCTCGTAGTCATAGATCCGCTCGTCGTCGAAGATCCCGGCGCCCTTGCCCCCGAGCCGGAACGTGGGGATCGCGTCGGGCACCGTCGCGGCGATCGCGCTCAGGCGATCGGTCAAGTAGTCGACCACGTCGGTTCGCGCGCGGAGGACCGAGGCCGCGACCGCGAGGTTCCGGCGCGCCTGATCCCGGATCGCCTCGGCGTCCGTCGGCGCGGGCAGATCGATGCCCTCGTACTCGACGCCGTACTTCGCCATGAAGTCCTTCCGCAGCTGCCAGAACGGCTCGCTGTTCATCGCGTGCGGCGAGCCGTGCGACTGGTAGTCGTATTTCAGGTAGCCGCGGCCCTTGCGGGTCTTGAACCAGCCGACCGTCGGGACGCGCCCCGGGTTCAGGCCGCGCGCGGCGTCCAGCACGACCCTCGTCACCTCGTCCCACTCGCTGCCGTGCTCCGTCCCGACGATCCGCCAGCCGTAGGCCCCGAACCACTCCGGCGGCCCACCGGGCACGACGCTCGAGACGGCGTTCTCGTCGATCCCGAAGTCGTTCCAGTCGAGGAGGAAGACGAGGTTCGAGAGGCCAAGGCCCCAGGCCGAGTTGCGCGTCTCGTGCGATGCCCCGGGGGTGAGGCCCCCCTCGCCCTCGACGGCGAAGACCTTTACCTCTTCGCAACCCGCGATCTTCAACGCGACCGCCTCACCGGCCGCGGGCGGCATCCCGTGCCCCGAGGGACCGGTGTTCCATTTGAGGAAGAGCGTCTTCCCAGACATCTCGGCGTGGCCCGGGAGGCCCCCGTTGCGGCGCAGGAGCAGGAGATCCTCCCAGGTGAGCGCTAAGCGTCCGTCGTGCGGGAATGCGAAGCGCGGATCACCGGTGCGCTCGTGCCGGAGGCGCATCGCCTCGTTCAACGTCGCGAGGGTCGCGTAGATGAGCGGCACGGTGTGGCCCGCCGAGAGCACGAACCGGTCGGCGAACGGCCGCCACGGACGGAGGACGTCCCACCGCATCGCGCCCGAGAGCATGAGGGCGAGGAGGAGGTGCACCTTGGAGCGCGACCCGCCGGGGTGCCCGCTCTGGCGGTAGTTCAGCGAGAGGTCGATGAACTCGTCGACGACGTCTTTTGTCGTCTCCCACAGCGGGAACGACCCTGTCGCCTCGGCCTGCAGGCGCTCTGCGTCGGAGACGATCGTGCGAGCCATCGCGGTTTTTGTAGCACCATTGGGCGGTGAGCGACGCCCGCGTGCGGACCGTGCGGCTCGAGAGCGGGACCGAGACGTTACAGGCCGATTTCTACGGCGTGCTCCCGGCGAGCCGCGCCGCGATCCTCTGTCACGGGCAGAGCTGGGACGCGACCGGGTGGCAGGACATCGCCCCGCTCTTCGTCGCCCGCGATGTGCCGGCGCTCGCACTGAACTTCCGCGGCTACGACGGCTCGAGCGGGAAGACGACCCCCGAGTCGACCGTCGCCGACCTCGCCGCCGCGAAGGCCTGGCTGAAGGCCCAGGGCGCGAAGGAGATCGCCCTCGTCGGCGCGTCGATGGGGGGCCACGCGGCGCTCGCGTCCTCGTTCGAGCGTGACGTCGAGTGCGTCGTGAGCCTGTCCGCGCCGGTCCAGGCGGTTGACGACGCGCTCTCGCGGAAGGTGACCGGGCGCAAGCTCTTCATCTGCGCGGATCAGGACAGCATGGGCGCGGCACCGCATGTCCTCCGTACGTTCGAGATCTGCGACACGCCGAAGACCCTCCTCATGTTCGGCGCGAAGGAGCATTCCATCGGGATGTTCCACGCGCCGTACGGCCGCGAGGTCATCGCGGCGATCCTCGACTTCGTCGCGGGTCGCGGCTGATGCCGGCCCGCGTCAATCCCGACGTGCCCGGGGAGGCGAAGCTCCTCCGCGCGGTGGGGAAGCGGATCCGCGGGCTGCGCGAGAAGAAGGGGTTGACCATGGCCGAGCTCGGTCGGAGCGCGCGCGGCATCGTGTACTTCCAGCGCCAGTACGTGTGGAAGATGGAGACCGGCCGGGTGGCGCCGTCGCTCGCCGCGCTGGCGCACTTCGCGAAGCGGCTCGACGTGACTCTGGCCGAGCTGGTGAAGGGGATCCGCTGACCAGGCCAACGCAGCCCGGGCAGACCGTCATCCTGAACGGCGCGCCGCGATCGGGAAAGTCGAGCATCGTGGCTGTGATCCAAGAGACCTTCGACGGCCCGTGGATGAATCTGGGTGTCGACGTCTTCGTGGGCCACGTCACGCCCGAGCGCTACCGGCCGGGAATCGGCCTCCGCCCGGGTCGTGACCGACCGGACCTCGAGCCGCTTGTCCCCGGGCTCTACGCCGCGCTCTATGGCTCGATCGCCGCGCACAGCCGCGAAGGATTGAACGTCGTCGTGGACGTCGGGCATCACGATCGCCAGATCGTCGCCGAGTGCGCGAGGCTGCTCGAGGGTCTGCCGGTCCTGTTCGTGGGGGTGCGCTGTCCGATCGAGGTGATCATGCGGCGGCGGAACGCGGAGCAGCCCGGGCGCGAGGGGTACTACGCGCTCGGAACGCCCGACGATCCGCTCCCGCTGCCGGTCCAGCGGTGGCAGACCGAGGTCCACAGCGTCGGCCCGTACGACCTGGAGGTCGATACGTCGATCCTTGACCCGGCGGGTTGCGCCGGAGCGATCCGGCGGCGGCTGCTCGACGGACCACCGCCGACGGCGTTCGAGCGGCTAGCGAAGCGCTAGCGGCCCACCCCAAGGAGAGCTCTGCAGCCACTCGCCGAGCTGGAGGAGGGGCATTGGGCGACCCATGAAGTAGCCCTGCGCGAGATCGCAGCCCAGCTCGCGCAGCCGATCCAGGGTCGGCTTGTCCTCGACGCCTTCCGCGATGGCCCGCAATCCCAGGTTGTGGGCGAGCTCGATGGTCGATCGCACGATCGCCTCGTCGCTCGAGTTCTTCAGCATGTTGAGCACGAATGAGCGGTCCACTTTGATGTCGTCCACCGGAAGCCGCTGGAGGTACGCGAGCGACGAGTAGCCGGTCCCGAAGTCGTCGATCGAGAGCCGGAAGCCCATGCGCTGCAGCTCGCCAAGCACGGCGAACGTGTGCTCCGCATCGGCCATCATCGCGGTCTCGGTGATCTCGATCTTCAGGCGCCTCGGGTCGGCACCCGTCCGCTCGGTCATCTCGGCGAGATTCCCCGCGAGATCGGTACCGCGCAGGTTCCGCATCGAAAGGTTCACCGACATGATCGGCACGGCCGCGCCGCTCGCGCCGCTGAGCACGCGCATCGCCTCTTGCATCGTCCAGAGACCGATCTGGCGGATGAAGCCGTTCTCCTCGGCGAGCGGGATGAACATCGCTGGCTGGATCAGGCCGCGGATCGGGTGCTGCCAGCGGCAGAGCGCCTCGACGCCGACGCAGCGCCCTTGGGCGAGGTCGACGATCGGCTGGTAATGGAGGACCAGCTCGCCGCGTTCGACCGAGTGCCGAAGGTCGCCGGCGAGGCCGATGGCGCTCGGGCTGTGGAGGTCCTTGTCCTGCTCGTAGACCTGCATTCCGGTGCCGGCGCGCTTCGCCGCGTACATTGCGACGTCCGCGCGGCGCATCAGGGTCTGCACGTCCTCGCCATGCTCGGGGCAGAGCACGATCCCGATGCTCGCCTCGATGAACGCGCTCTCGCCCTCGACGATGAATGGCTCCTGCAACGACGCGAGCACGCGGCGCGCGACCATGACGGCCTCGTCGCGGTCGGCCGCGAGCGGGATGAGGACGGCGAACTCGTCGCCGCCGAGGCGTGCCACGGTGTCCGATGCCCGCACCGCGTCGACGAACCGCTCGCCGACCTCGCGCAGGATCACGTCGCCGGCCTGGTGGCCGAAGGTGTCGTTCAGCTCCTTGAAACGGTCGAGGTCGATGAACAGGAGCGCGACCTGCGTGTTGCGGCGCCGCGCGGCCAGGATCGCCTGGCGGAGGCGGTCGCGGAGGAGCGTGCGGTTCGGCAGATCGGTGACCATGTCGTGGAGCGCCTGGTGCTCGAGAGCCTCCTCGACGCGCCTCCGCTCGGTGATGTCGCGGTGACCGATGACCACGCCACCGTCCGGCGCGCGCAGCGGCTGGACAGACAGCTGGTACCAGCGGCGCCCGTGGTCACGATCGAGCGGGAACTCGAAGCTGAAGCCTGGCCGAGTGCGCTCGAGCACGGCCTCGATCCCGGCCGCCGCCTCACGGCTCTCCTCGGTGTCGCCGGATCGGAGGAAGGCGAGATAGTCGTCGCCGATGGTGGCGTCCTTCATGTCGGCCTCGCCCGAGCGCACGTCGCCGAGCCAGTGCTGGTTCGCGTCCACGATGACGCCGGCCCGGTCGAGGACGGCGATGTGCGTGTCGACCGAGTCGAAGATCGAGCGGACGAAGGCTTCCTTACGCGCGAGCTCGACTTGGGCCTTCGCCCGGTCGGTGACGTCCAGCGCGAGGCTCACGACCTCGGTGACCGCTCCGTCGGCCGAGAGGACCGGCTGGTGGCGCAGGTCGATAACCTGCTCGCCCGAGCGGACCTCCTCGTGCACCTCTTCGCCGCGCAAGGCCCGGACGATCCGGTTCAGGCCGTCGGGGTTGCGCTTGTTGATGTCGAAGATCGAGTCGCCGATCGCCGGCGGGAACGGCGTGCGCCCGGGGATCCGCCGTCCGGTGATGAGGGTCACGCGGCCGTTCGCGTCGTACACCATGAGCTCGAGCGGGAGGTGCTCGACGACGGTGCGCAACCGGGCCTCGTTCGCGCGGACACGCTGCATCGCGGCCAGCCGCTCGATGGCTTCGCCGAGGATATTCGCGACCGCTCGCATGAAGACGACGTCGTCGGGCGAGAATTCGGTGACTCGGCTCATCGACGCGAGCACGCCGAACGGCCGGTCGTGGCCGGGGATGATCACCGTCGCGGTCGATCGGAAGCCGGCGGCGACGATGGGGCCATAGACCGCGAAGCGTTTCTCCGCGGCAAGATCGTTGGAGATCACGTCGATGGCCTGCGCGACGGTGTAGCCGGCCTGGGAACCGGTCGCGTCGTCGGGGATCCATTCCGGCGCGGAACCGGGCGCCAGCCGGGTGCCGGCCCGCAGGGAGAGGCGCCGCTCGGATGGGCTGTGCTGGATGATCCGGCAGGCCTCGGCGCCAAGGAGGCTGTTCACCGTGCGCACGGTCTCCGCGAACAGGGCATCGAGATCGTTCGCCGCGAGTGCCTGCCGTCCGAGCTCGGCGACGGCGGCCTGTTGGCGGACGCGCAGCCCGAGCCGCTCTTCCGCTCGCATCCGCTCGGTCACCTCGAAGAAGCTCGTCACGACGTATTCGAGCGCTCCGCTCGCGTCGGGCACGGGTACCGAGTCGACACGCACCCAGATCTCGGCGCCGTCCGCGCGGACGAGGCGAGTGCGCACGTCGCGGAGCGCGCGGTTCTCGGTCCGCGCCACGTGCGAAGCGAACTCCGTGCGCGTCAGCTCGGTGCCGTCCTCGGCGTAGCGACGTATCCCGCTCGCGTTCTCCGTGCCCACGAGCCGCTCTGCGGGCATGCCCAAGATGCGTGCGGCCTGCTCGTTGGCGAAGATGATCGTGCCGCTCGCGTCGCGTACCAGGAGGCCGCAGCCAACGGCCTCGTACACGTGCCGAAGCCGGTCCTCCGATGCGCGCATCGAGGCTCGCAGTACCGACGCGGCGCGCTCCCCCTTGGCCATAGGCGTGGAATCGTGCGGGTCGGGCCCCCGAATGGCGTCACCCGCGCGGGGGTCCCTCCTAGACTCGAAGTACTAGGACCGTTTCCGTCTGTGACAGACACGCCGAAGGCGCAGTGATGGGAGCGCCTGCGGCGGATGCGCCGAACGCAGTGATACCGGGGGGCTAGCTCAGCGGCAGAGCAGGGGACTTTTAATCCCTTGGTCGAGGGTTCGAATCCCTCGCCCCTCACCGACCTCTAGAGCCGCGGTCCGGAGGACGGGACCGCTCGAGGGTCGTCGGGCAGCACGATCGGCTCGCGCTCTTCCGACGGTCCGAACACGTAGCGGTAGGACAGACCGGCGAGCGCCGCACCGATGAATGGACCGATCCAGTACACGTACCAGTTGTCGAGGTAGCCGGACGCGACCGCCGGGCCAAACCAGCGTGCGGGGTTCATCGCGGCACCGGTGAGCGGCCCGCCGATGAGGATGTCCGCCGTGACGATCAGGCCGATGCCGAAGCCCGCGATCCGTGGCGCGTTCGGCGCCACCATCGTTCCGAAGACGGTCCAGACGAGGAAGAGCGTGAGGATGGCCTCGATGACGATGGCAAGACCCGACGACACCGCGGGATTCACTGTTGGGGTCCCGAGGTGTGTCGCCGTCGCCGCCGCGAGGAACGGCTCGAAGAACAGCCGGAGCACGAGCCCCGCGAGGAGCGCGCCGATGAGCTGCGCCGCCCAATACGTCAGCACGCGCGGCCACGGGTGCTTGCGCGCGATGGCCAGCCCGAGCGTGACCGCGGGATTGAAGTGACCGCCGGAGATGGCGCCGAACGATGACACGGCGATGGCCAGCGCAAGACCGTGTGCGAACGCCACCGGCACCAAGGCGGTCCCGGGAACGGCCGAGATCGCCGCCGTGACGACCGCGCCGGCCCCGATCACGACGAACATGAAGGTGCCAGCGATCTCGGCGAGCAGCGCGCGGGTGTGCCCGCTCAACGTCGTCCCTCCGTCACGTGCGCGTGTTCCGTTGTGGATGCTAGCGTTCGGCGTCGTGAGCGATTTCAAGCCGGTCGAAGCGAACAAGGCCCGGATCCTGTCCATCAAAGCGGCGCCCTCGGGCACGAGCCTCGATGACGCGAACCTCGAGTGGGTCGAGATCGCCGTCGACCTCGACAGCGACATCGCCAACTGGCGCGTCCAGCATCTTCGACCGTTGTGGAAGGTCGAGATCGCGAAGCCGATCGAATGGGAGTGGATCTACACCTTCGGGGCGCCCGCCTTCGTACGCGCCGGTGAGATCTATCGCATCCACTCGGGCTCGCGGATCCGCGCGGCGATGCATCCGCTGGCCGATGACCTGACGGCGGGTCGTAAGCATGTGTACGTGGGTGGCCCGCTCGCCGCGGCCAAGCTCATCTGGGAGCGCGGACACTACGTGCGCCTAGTGGACGCGTTCGGCACCGTGATCGACGAAGTGATCGTCTGGCCGCCGGAGCCGGCGGCTAGCCCGGCCGGTACTCCTTCGTCTGGAGCGCGAGCGTCCGGATAACGTCCTCGAGGACGGTGACGCCGATGCCCGGTCCCGCCGGCACCTTCATCGTCCCGTCCTTCGCGACGGTGAATGGCTCACCGATGATCTCCGTCTCGAAGTAGCGCTCGGACGCGCTCACGTCCCCCGGCAGGCTGAAGTTCGGAAGCGATGCGAGGTGGACGTTGTGGGCGCGGCCGATCCCGAACTCGAGCATCCCACCGCACCACACCGGCACGTTGCGCTCGGCGGACACGTCGTGGACCCGCTTCGCCGAGGCGTGGCCGCCGACGCGGCCGGCCTTGATGTTGATGATCTTCGTCGCCCCGATGTCGACCGCCTTCCGAGCGTCCTCGCTCGTGTGGATCGATTCGTCGAGACAGACAGGCGTCGCGATCTCCTTCTGAAGCGTTGCGTGGTCGACGATGTCGTCGTGCGCGAGCGGCTGCTCGATCATCATCGGGTGGTACGCGTCGATGCGCTTGAAGAGCTGAAGATCAGCGAGCGTGTACGCGGAGTTGGCGTCGAGCATGAACTTCAGGTTGGGGAAGCGATTGCGGACGGCTTCCGCGACGTGCCCATCGGCGCCCGGCTTGATCTTGAGCTTGACGCGCTGATAGCCACCGGCCAGCTCGCGCTCGATCGTCTCGATGAGCGACTCGACCGTGGGATGGATGCCGATCGCGACGCCGCAGGGGATCCGCGTGCGTGTGCCGCCGAGCAGCTTGGAGAGCGAAACGCCCTCGCGCTTCGCGAAGAGATCCCAGATGGCCATCTCGATGGTCGCCTTGGCCATGCGGTGCTCGCGGATCCACGCGAGCTTCAGGTCGGTGTCGGCCGGGCCGCCGAGGTCCACGCCCAAGAGCTGGGGAAGGATCACCTCGTCCAGCGCGTACCAGACGGTCTTCGGCGTCTCTCCCGAATACCAGGGCTGTTCCGGCGCGACACTCTCGCCCCAGCCCACCGCGCCCTCGCTCTCCACGCGCGCGAGGACGTGGGTCTGGTGCGTCTCGCGTGAGCCGCTCGTCTCGTAGGCGCGCTTCAGCGGCAGCCGCACCATGAACAGCTCGACCCGCTCGATCCTCATTTCGTCTCCGCCGGTCCTTCCGCGCGCCGCGGCTGCGGCACCAACAGGTAGGCGCCTCGTCCGTCCGCCGCGCGCAGGAACTCCACGGCAGCGTAGCCCTGGCCGAAGGCCTCTTCGAACGCGCCCCGCGCGGCGATCCGCCATTCGAGCGCGAGCGACGCGTCGCGCCGCTTCAGGCCCTGGAAGTCGGAAGGGATCTCGACGAGGAGATGGGATTCGCCGCTCGGCGGGTCCTGCGGCGCCGGCCGGTCCCCAGCCGCGCGCAGGAGGTAGCGGACCCCCTCGGCCTCGGCGCCCTCGAGCGCGGGCGGGTGGTCCTCACCGCGCAGCCGTTTGTACGTGCGGTCCATGCCGATGGGCCACTCGACGTAGAAGCGGTCCGAAGGAAGTCCCGCGTTGAGCTTGTCGGGCATCAGGCCGTAGAAATCGCGGTGATATTCGCGGGCGTATGTGCCGAGCTTGCCGAAGTTGAATCGCGCGTTCAGCGCCTCGAGTGGGTCCATCGTCCAGGCCATGATCTCGATGCCCTGGTCGAGACAGTGATCGCGCTGCGCTTCCTTGAGCGCGAGCGCCAGGCCGGTGCCCCGGTGCTCGCGGCGGACGGCGAGCATGTGCGAGTGATGACGGAAGTGGTAGTCGTAGATGCCGAGGAAGCCGAACACGAAGCCGGCCGGACGTGCAGCGCCGTCGACGTAGCCCAGCCCGACGAAGCCACCGTTGTGGACGATCGCGAGCATGAGCTGCGGCGGCACGGCCACGTCGCCGCTCCAGACCTCGTCCTGGATCGGCACGGTGAGCGCACACGACGCGATATCGGTCGCTGTCTCGACCCTGTACGACACGCGCGCCCCAGTATCGGGCCAGTCAGGCCGTCGGCTATGCTCCCGCCGCATGGCGGACAACATCGAATTCCTGAAGCACGTGGCGCTCTTCGAGGACCTCGACCGCAAGTCGCTCGAGGCGATCGCGAACGCTGCCGTCGAGCAGACGTACACGAAGGGACAGGACATCGTCCGCCAGGGCGACACCGGGGTGGGCGCGTTCATCATCAAGAAGGGACGCGTCGAGGCGTTCCAGGATCGCGGTGGCCACGTCCATAAGCTCGCCGAGATGAAGGAAGGCGAGGTCTTCGGCGAGATGGCCCTCCTCGACGAGTTCCCGCGTTCCGCAACGGTCCGCGCGATCGAACCGACCACCTGCCTCGGCATCCAGCGCTGGCACTTCCGCGGGATCCTCGAGAGCCACCCCCAGATCGCCCTCGCCCTACTGCCCGTGCTCACGAAGCGGCTCCGGAACGCCGAACGCGAGGACGAGGCGAGCGCGAAGCACTAGCTGGTGGCCGACGCTCGAGCCGCGAGGCTAAAGGCGGTCCCGCTCTTCGCGCACTGCACCAACAAGCAGATCAGCTTCATCGTCACCCAGGTCGAGGACATGGACTTTCCGGCCGGACGGGTCCTCTGCACGGAAGGCCGGAGCGGTGGCGACTTCTTCATCCTCCTGTCCGGAGCCGCGGACGTGACGCGGAAGGGCCGGAAGATCGCGAAGATGGCGCCGGGTGATTTCTTCGGCGAGATCGCGCTCGTCGACGGCGGTCCCCGCACCGCGACGGTGACGACGTCCGCACCGAGCCGTTGCCTGGTGCTCGGGCCCCGTGAGTTCCAGAACGTCATTCACCAGGACACCGACATCGCGCACAGCATGATGAAGGCTCTGACCCGCCGCCTCCGCGAGGCCGGAACGCCCCCGGCCGACTGACCCGCGCCCGGTACGCTCTCGCGGATATGGCAGGCATCGTCGAATGCGTTCCGAACATCAGCGAAGGCCGGCGCCTCGACGTGGTCGACGGCCTGGCGAGCGTCATCACCGCGACGCCCGGCGTCCGGCTCCTCGACCGCACGAGCGATCCCGATCACAACCGCTCGGTGTTCACGTTCGCCGGCGATCCCGCTGCGGTCGAGCGCGCGGCCCTCGCGCTCATCGATGCGACGTACAGGGTCGTGGACATGCGCGGGCACACGGGTGCGCATCCGCGCCTCGGCGCCGTCGATGTGGTGCCGTTCGTGCCGCTCGCGGGGGTCACGATGGCCGACTGCATCGCGATCGCGCACCGCGTCGGGGAGGCGGTCGCGGCCAAGCACGGCGTACCGGTCTTCTACTACGCGATGGCCGCGACTCGGCCCGAGCGGGTGCGGCTTCCCGACATCCGGAAGCCCGAGTACGAAGGCCTCGCCCACCTCCTCGAGACGACGCACGTCCCCGACGCGGGGCCTCGCACCCTGCACCCGGCGGCCGGCGCGATCGTCATCGGTGCACGGCCTCCGCTCATCGCGTTCAACATCGAGCTCGACACCACCGACCTGAAGCTGGCGCAGCGCATCGCGAAGGAGATCCGTGAATCATCCGGGGGCCTGCCGGCGGTGCAGGCGAAGGGCTTCATGCTCTCGGATCCACCGCGGGCCCAGGTTTCGATGAACCTCCTCGATCACACGGTTACGTCGCTGCCGCAGGTCTGGCACGAGGTCGAGACGCGATCCAGGGCCGCCGGGGTGGCCATCCTGCGCGGCGAGCTCATCGGCCTCATCCCGTTGGACGCGGCGCTCGCGGCCGCAGGGGACGCGTTGAAGCTCGACGGCTTCGCCGCCGACCGGGTCATCGAAGCGCGCTTCCTGGAATGAGCCCAGCGTGATCATGGAGCGCCCGCAGGCCGATCTGCTGGTCCGCGGCGCGCGGCTCCTGACCCTCGCCCCGTTCCGGACGGAGCAGCCGCGGGTCGGACCGGCCGCGGGTGACGTCGGTGCCATCGATGACGGCTGGGTCGCGGCGCGCGATGGCGCCATCCTCGGGACGGGCCACGGCGACGGCTGGCAGCAGTACGAGCTGACCGCGGGAGCGGTGGAGCGGCAGGTCGCCGGCCGCGTGGTGATGCCCGGGCTGGTCGATCCGCATACCCATCTTTGCTACGCGGGCGAGCGGTGGGACGAGTTCACGACGCGCCATAGCGGCGCCGACTACCTTGCCGTGCTCGAACGCGGCGGCGGGATCCACGCGACGGTGCGCGCGACGCGCGAGGCGTCCGATGAGACGCTCCTCGCGCTCACCCGCGCGCGACTCGCTCGCGCGGTGTCCCTCGGGACGACGACGATCGAGATCAAGAGCGGCTACGGACTCGATCCGGACGAAGAGCTGCGACAGCTGCGGCTCATCGCGCGCATCCGTACCGAAGCCGCGATCGATGTCGCCGTCACGTACCTGGCGTTGCATGCGATGCCGCGCGGCATCGAGCGGCGCGACTTCCTCAAGGCCGCCGAAGCGATGGTCGGCACGGTCGCCGCGGAGCACCTCGCGGAGGCGGTGGATGGGTTCATCGAGAAGGGGGTGTTCGAGCCCGAGGATGCGCGCCCGGTCATGAAGGCCGCGCAGGCCGCCGGACTCGCCGTGACGATGCACGCCGACCAGCTGCACGACGTGAACGCCGCCGCGTTCGCAGCGCGGCTGCAGGCGCGGTCGGCCGACCATCTTGCGAACGTGTCGGCGGACGGGATGCGCGTGCTGGCGCGCATCGGGCACACCGTCGCCGTGCTGCTGCCAGGGAGCGCGTTCTTCGTCGGCTACGCGCCGCCAGACGCGCGACGGTTCCTCGCCGCGCGCGTGCCGGTCGCGATCGCGACGGACCACAACCCGGGTACGTCACCGTTGGAAGGCATGCCCGCAGCGATCGCCCTCGCGGTCACGCTCTGCCATCTCACCCCGCATGAGGCGATCGTCGCGGCGACCATCAACGCCGCGCACGCCCTCGGCCGCGGCCAGCGCACCGGTGCGCTCGTCGTCGGCCGGCGCGCGGATCTGTTGATCCTCGAGACCGACGACGAGCGCGACCTGTGCTACCGGCTCGGCGCGCCGCTCGTGCGCGAGGTCTACGCCGGCGGTAGGCGGGTCGCGTGAACGCGACACCTGCTCTGCGGTGCGCGGTACCGTGAGTGAGATGGCAGATCCGCAGCGCGGGAGCCTGAGCGGCCGGTTCCCCTGGTGGCTCGGCGGCTTGATCGCCGGCGCGCTCATCGGTGGTCTCTTCGCGTCCCTTGGAGGCATCGTGCTCGGGCTCGTGTTCGTGCTCCCGTTCGCCGCTGCGCGCGGCCGGGCCGGCGCCGCCATTGCCGGTGGCCTCGTCGGCTCGGGCCTGGCGGGCATCGCCGTCCATGGCGTCGGCGCCGACATTGCCACCATCGCCGCGGCGATCACGCTCGCGGCGGGACTGCTCCTCACCGGGGTGGCGATGACCAAGGGGTAGGCTTGTCGCGCGGCGTGCACTACCGATAACAAGGAGGCGCGACCACGTGGAAACGCAACGCATCGCCATCTATCCCGGCTCGTTCGACCCACCGACGAACGGTCACCTCGACATCGTCGGCCGTGCCGCACGGCTCTTTGACCGGGTCGTCATCGGCGTCGGCCGCAACCTCTCGAAGAAGACGGTCTTCACCGCCGACGAGCGCGTTGCGCTCATGCAGGAGGCCTGCGGCCGCCTGAACAACATCGAGGTGCGCACCTTCGACAGCCTGCAGGTCGAGTTCGCGCGCGAGGTCGGTGCCACGTTCATCATTCGCGGGATCCGCGCGCTGTCGGACTTCGAGTTCGAGTTCGAGATGGCGAACATGAATCGCCGCCTCGCCGAGGACCTCGAGATGGTGTTCCTGATGACCGCGCCGGAATATCTTTTCGTGTCCGCCTCGCGAGTGAAGGAGCTCGCCTCCTTCGGCGCGTCCGTCGACGGCCTCGTCCCGGCGAATGTGGCGAAGGCGCTCGCGAAGAAGGCGAAGCACGGCCTACGCACCGGCGCGACCGAGCCGGCGGACTAGGTGGGCACACTCCTCGCGATCGACGCGGGCAACACGAACGTCGTCATCGGCGCCTACCGGGATAACGAGCTCGTCGCCACGTGGCGCACGGCGACCGTCCATGACCGCACTGAGGACGAGCTCGCGGTGACGCTCGATGCGCTGCTCGGACACGAGGACCTCTCGCTCGAGTCGATGGATGCGCTCGTGCTCGGCAGCGTGGTCCCGCCGCTCACCCAGGCGTTCACGCGTCTGGCCGACCGGTACATGGCAGGAAAGGCGGTCGTCATCGGTCCCGGCGTCAAGACGGGCGTGCGGCTGCGGGTGGACAACCCGTCGGAGGTCGGCGCTGATCGCATCGCGAACACGCTCGCTGCTCACCGCCGGTACGGCGGTCCGATCGTCATCGTGGACTTCGGCACGACGACGAACTTCGACGTCGTGAACGCGGACGGTGACTTCCTGGGCGGCGCGTTCGCGCCCGGGCTCGAGGTGTCCGCACAGTCGCTCTTCTCGCACGCGTCACGGTTGTTCGCCGTGGGCTTCACAGCGCCGAAGGACGCGATCGGAAAGAACACCGCTGACTGCCTGCGGAGCGGGATCATGTTCGGCTACGTGGGCCTGGTCGAGGGCCTCCTGTCGCGCATCCAGGCGGAGCTGCCTGGCGGCAAGGCGACGGTCATCGCGACCGGCGGGCTCGCTTCGACCATCGCGCCCCTCACCTCGAAGATCGAACGTGTCGACGACGACCTCACGCTCGAAGGGCTGCGGCTCCTCTGGGAGCTGAACGCCGCATGAACGCCGACGCCCTGCGCGGCAAGTTCGTCGTGCTCGGGGTCACCGGGTCGATCGCCGTGTACAAGGTGATCGAGCTCGCGCGCCGGATGACCCAGGCCGGCGCGACCGTGCAGGTGATCATGACCCCGGGCGCCACGCAGTTCGTACAGCCGCTCACGTTCCAGGCGCTCACGTACCGGCCCGTCGAGGTCGAGATGTTCGGCACGTTCGACGAGCGGGCCGCAGGGCACGTCGCGATGGGGCAGCAGGCTGACGTCGTCGTCATCGCGCCGGCCACCGCGCACACCATCGCGCGGCTCGCGCACGGCTTTGCCGACGATCTCATCGGAACGACGGTGCTCGCCGCGCACGCGCCGCTCGTGATCGCGCCGGCGATGGAGACGCACATGTGGGCGAATCCCGCCACGCAAGCGAACGTCGAGGCGCTCCGCGATCGCGGCGCTACGATCGTCGAGCCGGAGAGCGGCGAGCTCGCCTCGGGGCTCATGGGCCAGGGGCGCCTCGCGTCGCTCGAGGCCATCGGCACCGCCATCGAGGACGCGCTCGCGACGTCGACGGCGCTCGCGGGCAAGCGGGTCATCGTGACGGCGGGCCCGACGCTCGAGCCGATCGACCCGGTCCGCGTCGTGACGAACCGCTCGAGCGGGAAGATGGGCTACGCGATCGCCGTGGCGGCGCAACGGGCCGGTGCGGAGGTGACGCTCGTGACCGGCCCGACAGCCTTATGCGCGCCCGTCGGCGTCACGCTCGTACCCATCGAGAGCGCAGCCGAGCTCCGCGAGGCGGTCCTCGCGGCGCTGCCCGGAGCCGCCGCGGTGGTCATGGCCGCGGCGATCGCCGACTACCGGCCGGCGAAGGCGGCGGAACACAAGCTGAAGAAGCGCGAGCAGGCGGACGAGGTCTCGCTCGCGCTCGTCAAGAATCCCGACGTGCTCCAGGCGGTCGTCGCGAAACGCGATCCGCGCACGCTCGTCGTCGGGTTCAAGGCCGAGACCGGGGATGCCGTCGCGGAGGCGTCGCGGATGCTGCGGGAGAAGAGCCTCGATCTCGTGGTCGCGAACGACGTCACCGCGAAGGGCTCCGAGTTCGGCAGCGACACGGACCAGGTGACGTTCGTGAGCGCGGATGGCGCCGAGGCCCTACCGCTCATGTCGAAGCGCGACGTCGCGCGCCGGCTCGTCGCGAAGATGGCGGAGCGACTCGCCAGCTAACGTTCGGCCATGGCGATCCGCTGGTGCACGTTCGATTGTTACGGCACCCTCATCGACTGGGAGGGTGGCATCACTGACGCGCTGCTGCCGTACTTCGAGACGCCTCCGGCGCGCGACGCGCTCGCGAAGGAGTACATCGAGACGGAGGCGCAGGTCGAGAGCGGCCGGTACCTCCGCTACCGCGAGATCCTCGATGAGGCCGGACGCGCGCTGCTCCGGACCCACGGCATCGACCGCCCGTCACCCCTGCCGGCATCACTTCCGGGATGGGAGCCGTTCGCCGAGGTGCCGGCCGCGCTCCGCGCGCTGCAGGCCGCCGGCCGGCGGATCGCCATCCTCTCGAACGTCGACCGCGATCTCATCGCGACATCGATCCCGAAGCTCGGGATCACGCCCGATCTCGTGGTGACCGCCGAGGACGTCGGCAGCTACAAGCCGGCGGCCGGCCATTGGACGCGCTTCACCGAGCTGACCGGCGCGACCACGAGCGAGACCGTGCACGTCGGGGCGAGCCAATACCACGACATGCTGCCCGCGGCCGCCCTCGGCTATCGCACCGTCTTCATCGACCGGCACGGCGAGTCGCTCACGACGGCGCCGACCTGCGTGCTGCGCGACCTTGCCGGCCTGCCGCGCGCCATCGCCGACCTCGACTGAGTCCGCGCCGGGCGCGAATGAGAGACTTCGCCGATGCGAACGCGTCATCGATCCCTCGATCTCTTCGCGCGGTATGTCGGGCCGCAGTGGCGTCAGCTCGCGGTCCTCGGGCTCCTCGTCGGGGCGAGCATCGCTCTCCAGCTCATCGCCCCGCAGCTGCTGCGTGCGTTCATCGACGGCGCGATCGGTGGCGCCGATCTGGATGTGCTCGTGCGGATAGCCATCCTGTTCGTCGCCTTGGCCTTGGGCCAGCAGATCGCGGCCGCGCTCGCGACGTACCTTGGCGAGAGCATCGGCTGGGTCGCGACCAACGCGCTGCGGGCGGACCTCGCGCTGCACTGCCTGAACCTGGATCTGGGCTTCCACAAGGCCCGGACCCCCGGGGAGCTCATCGAGCGGATCGACGGCGACGTCACCGCGCTCGCGGGCTTCTTCTCTCGATTCATCGTGAACGTACTCGGAAACGTCGTGCTGCTCGTGGGCGTGCTGATCGTCGTCGCCATCGAGGACTGGCGCGCGGGCCTCGCCCTGACGGGCTTCGCGGTCCTGGCGGTCGGGCTGCTCCTCGGGCCGCTGCGGACGATCGCGGTCGGTGGATGGCGCCGCGTGCGCGAAACGTCCGCGCAGATCTACGGCTTCCTCGGCGAGCGGCTGGGCGGGACCGAGGACATCCGCTCGAGCGGGGCGGAGACGCACATCCTCAACGGCCTCGCCCTCCACCATCGCCAATGGCTCGCGTCGCGTCGCCGCGCGATGTTCGGCGTGGGGGTCATCTGGGCGTCGACGATCCTGACGTTCGCGGTCGGCAACGCCGTCGCGTTCGCCGTTGGCGGCTACCTCTGGGCGATCGGCGCGATCACCGTCGGGACCGTCTACCTGCTCTTCTATTACACGGAGCTGCTGCGCCGGCCGATCGAGTCGTTCCGCCGCGAGCTCGAGGACATGCAGCGGGCCATCGCGAGCCTTGGCCGCGTCGACCAGCTGCTCCGGACCGCCTCGGCGCTCGTCGACGGGCACACGACGCTGCCCGATGGCCCGCTCGGCGTCGAGCTGGATGCGGTCTCATTCGGGTACGACGAAGACCTCGTGCTCCACGACCTCTCGCTGCGTGTCGCGCCCGGCCGCGTGCTCGGGATCCTCGGCCGCACCGGGAGCGGGAAGACCACGCTGGCCCGGCTGCTGCTCCGCTTCTACGACCCGACGACCGGCGCGGTGCGGCTCGGCGGCGTCGACCTTCGCGACGCCTCGCTCGGCGCGGTGCGTACGCGCGCGACGCTGGTCAGTCAGGACGTGCAGCTCTTCAGCGCCTCGGTCCGCGACAACCTCACGTTCTTCGATGACACGATCGATGACGCGCGCCTCCAGGCCGTCGTCGACGGCATCGGGCTCGGGACGTGGCTGCGAGACCGATCGCCGACGGATCCCCTCGGTGCCGCGATGACCGGGGGCGGCCTCTCGGCCGGCGAGGCTCAGCTTCTCGCGTTCGCGCGCGCGTTCCTCCGCGATCCAGGGCTCGTCGTGCTGGACGAAGCGTCGTCGCGGCTCGACCCGGTCACGGAGCGCCATGTCGAGCGAGCGATCGACGCGCTGCTCGCGCATCGCACGGCGATCGTCATCGCCCATCGGCTGGCGACGGTGGATCGCTGCGACGAGATCCTCATCCTCGAGGAGGGTCGGATCGTCGAACACGGACCACGGGTGGCCCTTGCGGCGGACCCGGCCTCGCGGTTCTCCGCGCTCCTCCGGAGCGGGCTGGAGCCGGTGCTCGTCACATGAGCCCGCTCATGAACGAGGACACGATCGGCACCGGTCGGTTCCTCTGGCGGATGGCGACCTACCGGACGGGGAACTACCTCGCCGACGCCGTCGCCTGGATCGGCGTCTACGCGTCCCAGCTTCTCCCAGGACTGGTGGCCCAGCGGGCGTTCGATGCGCTGCAGCGCGGCACCGCTGACGTCCCGGCGATCCTCTGGCTCGCCGCCCTCTTCGTCGGTGCGGGCATCGGTCACGCGGCCGCGATGCTCATCGGCTGGATGATCGACGTGGGATTCCGCTTCGGGGTCACCGGCGTCCTGCAGCGCAACATGCTCACCGAGGTCCTCCGTCGCCCCGGAGCCCGATCGTTGGACCGGACGCCGGGCGAGGCGCTGAGCGTCTTCCGCGACGACGTCGAGCATGCCGAGAACGGGGCCGACTGGACGATCGACATGATCGGCAACTTCGTCTTCGCGACCGCGGCGATGGCGATCCTCATCCGGGTCAACGCCACGATCGCGATCTTCGTGTTCGCTCCGCTGGCCGCGATCATCCTCGTCGCGCAGGTCGCGACCAACCGCCTGCGGCAAACGCGGTCGGCGAGCCAGGTAGCCACGAGCCGTGTGACCGGCGCGCTCGGCGAGATCTTCGGCGCGGTCCAGGCGGTCCAGCTCGCGCGCGCCGAGCGCGGCGTCGTCGAGCACTTCCGCCGCCTGAACGACGTACGCCGCCGCGCGCTCCTGCGCGAGCGCGGGGTGCAGCTGGTCACCCAGTCGATCTACTGGAACACCGTGAATCTCGGGACCGGGCTGATCCTGCTGCTCGGAGCCCAGTCGATGCGCACCGGCAGCTTCACCGTCGGTGACTTCGCGCTGTTCGTGTCCTATCTCGGCTTCGTGACCGAGTTCACCGGCTTCGCCGGACTGTTCCTGACGCAATGGAAGCAGCTCAACGTCTCGGTGCGGCGCATGCTCGCGCTCATGCGTGGGGAGTCATCCGGCGTGGATGCCGCAGGGCTCGTCGCGCGCACGCCGCTGTTCCTGCGCGGCCCGCTCTCGACACCGGTCATGCGGTCGGGCGGCGACCTGCGCGCGATCGAGGCGGCACACCTGTGGTATCGCTTCGGCCGATCGCACGATGATGCCGCTGCCCCGGGCATCAGTGACGTGTCGCTGCGCCTCGAGCGCGGCAGCTTCACGGTCGTCACCGGCCGGATCGGCGCCGGCAAGACCACGCTGCTCCGCGTGCTGCTCGGACTGCTGCCCGCCGAGTCCGGCGTCATCTTCTGGAACGGTGCGCCGGTGGTCGATCCGGGCGCGTTCTTCGGGCCACCCCGGTCGGCCTACGTCCCGCAGGTCCCGCGGCTGTTCAGTGATTCGGTGCGGGCGAACATCCTCCTGGGCCTCCCGGACGATGCGCGCCTGGCCGACGCCGTGCGGGCCGCGGTGCTCGAGCGGGATATCCCCGAGCTCGTCCAAGGGATCGACACGATGGTCGGCTCGCGCGGGGTTCGGCTATCGGGCGGGCAGGTCCAACGCGTCGCGGCGGCCCGGGCATTCGTCCGTCACGCGGACCTGCTCGTCGTCGATGACCTGTCGAGCGCGCTGGACATGGAGACCGAGCGCGTGCTGTGGGAGCGGCTGGTCGATCCGGCGCAGCCAGGGGCGGACCGGCCGACGATCCTCGCGGTCTCGCATCGCCGGCCCGCGCTCCGTCGCGCCGACCGGATCGTGGTGTTGAAGGACGGGCGCGTCGAGGCCCAGGGCTCGCTCGATCTGCTGCTCGCGAGCTCGGATGAGATGCGGCGACTGTGGGAGGTCGAGACCGAGACGCGGCCGTAGTGGCGGAGCCGGGCCCTTACCCTTGATAGGTGACAGCCCGTACTGACATCCGCAACGTCGCGATCATCGCCCACGTCGACCACGGCAAGACCACGCTGGTCGACGCGATGCTGAAGCAAAGCCACATCTTCCGCGAGAACCAGCAGGTCGCGGAGCGGGTGATGGACAGCAACGCCCTTGAGCGCGAGCGCGGCATCACGATCATGGCGAAGAACACGGCCATCGTGTACCGCGGCACGAAGATCAACATCGTCGATACGCCGGGCCACGCCGACTTCGG
>DHJC01000038.1:71070-85480 GCA_002404155.1 Chloroflexi bacterium UBA4730
GCGATCCTCGTCGTGAACAAGGTCGACCGCCCCAACGCGCGCCCGAACCACGTCCTCAACGAGACGTTCGACCTGTTCCTCGACCTCGGCGCTTCGGAGAAGCAGGCGGAGTTCGAGACCGTCTACACGAACGCCCTCATCGGGGCCGCGAGCACCGATCACCGGCGCGTCGGCACGACGCTCGAGCCCCTGTTCGACGCGATCATCAGCGAGATCCCGCCGCCCGATGTCGATCCCGATGGTCCGACGCAGCTGCTCGCCACGATGACGACGCTCGATGACTACAAGGGCAAGATCGTCCTCGGCCGCCTGCAGAGCGGCAGGGTGAGGCGCGGGCAGTCGGTGGTCCGCATCGACCACGACGGCAAGGTCCTGATGCCGACAAAGGTCACGGCCGTGTTCACCTTCAACGGCCTCGACCGCGAGGAGGTCGAGTCGGTCGAGGCGGGCGACATCGTCGCCATCGCCGGCGTCGGCGACGCCACGATCGGCGAGACCATCGCCGACGCGGGCGATCCACGGCCGCTTCCCCCGATCCGCGTCGAGGAGCCGACGCTACGCATGACGTTCAAGGTGAACGACTCGCCGTTCGCCGGGCGCGAGGGCACGTTCGTGACGAGCCGGAAGCTCAGAGAGCGTCTGTATGCGGAGCTCGAGCGCGACGTCGCGCTCAAGGTCGAGGACACCGATACCCCCGACACCCTGCTCGTCTCCGGCCGGGGCGAGCTCCACCTCGCGATCCTGGTGGAGAACATGCGTCGCGAGGGCTACGAGTTCCAGGTCTCGAAGCCGGAGGTCATCAGCAAGGTCGTGAACGGCGAGACGCAGGAGCCGTACGAGCAGCTCGAGGTCGAGGTCTCGCAGGAGGGCCTCGGCGCCGTCGTCGAGCTCGTCGGCCAGCGCCGCGGGATCCTCCAGGACATGAAGTACCGCGAGGACGGGAGCGTCCACTGCGTCTACAAGGTCCCGACCCGCGGTCTCCTCGGGTTCCGGCAGGCGTTCCTCACGAACACGCGCGGACAGGGCGTGATGAACACGCTCTTCGCCGGCTACGGCCCGCTCGCCGGCTCGATCGCGACCCGTGAGTTCGGCTCGCTGATCGCGTTCGAGGCGGGCGAGACGAGCACGTTCGGTCTGGCGGCGTCACAGGATCGTGGAACGTTGTTCATCGGGCCGGGCGTGGAGGTCTACGAGGGGATGATCGTCGGCCAGCACATCCGGGAGCGGGACCTCGAGATCAACGTCTGCAGGAAGAAGCACCTCACGAACATGCGCAGCAGCAACTCGGACATCGCGGCGAAGCTGGATGGTATCCGGACGCTCTCGCTCGACGACGCCATCGAGTTCGTCGCCGATGACGAGCTCCTCGAAGTGACGCCGAAAGCGTTCCGGCTGAGAAAACGGGTGCTCGCGAAGCAAGATCGCGATCGCGCGTTCGGCCAGCTGAAGAAGGCGGCCGCGGTCAGCTGACCGGCGCGCCGCATGCGCACCAGATGCTGCTCGGGCGCGAGCATCACGGCAGCGAAGGCTGGCTGCACTCCTCCAAAAGGTCCGTCACACATCGTGGTCCCGACGAGGGGTGCCGCTGGCCCGGCGTCGCGCTGCGCTCGCCGATTCGGTCGGGTCGCCCCGGCACCGCCAGACGAGCGCCACGCCACTCGGGTCCGCCGGCGGTGTTCCCGGCGGTGTTCCCGTAGGCGTTCCCCTGCGGGAACAGCGAATCGCCGCACTTGCTCAGTGAAACCTCGGATTCCCGGGCCGACATATGTACGTTTGCGCCCGTTCGGAATTGCACCCCAGACTCGGTGGCCGCAGCCCGGCCCACCAGCTCCGTGGTCGGGCTGTGACGGCCGCTAGGCGGAGTACAGCTAGCGGCCGAACCGGGCTTTGTATGAAGGGACGCTGATCATGGGCGGCCGCTCGATCACGCTGATGTCCTGCACCTCGAGGTGGAAGCCTTCGGCCGTCGGGGAGATGAGCTTCATCGTGAGGTTCGCGTCGTCCAACAGCCGCTCGCCGCGCCCTTCACCGAGCCGCTTCATCGCGACCTGCACGATCTCGAACGACATCTTCGAAAGGGCGAGGAGCGACTGGTTGCGATGGATCCGCTGCTTCATGTCGACCTGCGAGATCGCGCGCAACCCGGCCGTCCGGAGCACGTCGATGAGCAGGCCGGTCTCGACGCCGTAGCCCGAGAAGAACGGGAGCCGCTCGAGCAGGCTCCGCCGCCCGGCCTGCTCGCCGGCGAGCGGCTGGATCATTCCGGAAAGCTCGGGAAAGAACATGTTCAGCATCGGCCGGGCCATGAGCTCGGTCACGCGCCCGCCGCCCGTCGCTTGCAGCTCGCCGCCGACGTCGAGCGGCCGGCGATAGAAGGCCTTGGCGAAGGCGATGTCCGGACGGAAGAGCAGGGGTCCGAGCAGTCCATAGACGAACTTCGGGTGGAAGTTCGAGATGTCGGTGTCGACCCACACGACGATGTCTCCGCTGAGGACCGCCAGGCTCTTCCACAGCGCCTCGCCCTTCCCGCGCCCGGGACCGACCTCCGGCAGGAGCTCCTGGTGGATGTACACCGGCACGCCCAGCTCCCGCGCGATCTCGCGCGTACGGTCGGTCGAGTTCGAGTCGATGACCACGAGCTCGTCGACGATCGGGATGCGCTCCATCAGCCGGCTGCGGATGACCTGGATGACCTTGGCGATGGTGGCCTCTTCGTTCAGCGTCGGCAGCCCGACCGAGATCTTGAGCCCTTGCTTCTCCTTCTGGGCGCGGAGCGCGGCGAGATTCGCGAACTCCGCGCTCGTGAAGGTGTTCTCGACGAACCACTTGTCGACGACCTCGCCGATGGCCGTGTTGCGCTCCGTGCGGTTTGTGGGCAGCGCGGTCGGGGCGAGGAACACGCTCGACGCCACCGGCGTACGGGTGCGCACGATCATCGCGGCCTTCGCCTCGCCGATGATCCGCTGGGCGATCGGTCCGAGCGGCTCTGCGCCGCCGCTCGCGCCGAACACCACGAGGTCGTGGCGGTCCAGCTCGGCGGTGATGATCGGCTCGGCATCGCCGACGCGCGTCAGGAGCTCGTCCACTCGCTCGTCGAACGCGCGCTCACCGACGAGCTGGTACAGCGTCGCGCTGGTCCGACGCGACGCACGGTCCTCCGGCGCGACGTGCAGCAGGGTGACGGTCCCGCCGCGCGCGCGTGCGAGAGCGACGCCGAGCTTGGCCGCGAGCTCCGCGTAGCGACCCCCGCGGACCGGAACGAGGATCCGCCGAGCGCGTCCCGCTGGACCCTTCACGATGGCAAGGTCGCACGGCGGATCGCGGAGGACGTCTTCGATCGTCGTGCCGAGGTAGTCCCAGCCCGGTCGGCGCCAACCGATGAGCAGGAGGTCGGGCCGCTCCTCGCGCGCGGCGTCGGCGATCGCCGCCCAGCCCTGGCGGGCGACGGTCACAAGCGGTCGGACGGTGCGCGGCGCGGCGAGCGCCATGAGCTCGCGCCGCCGGGTGCGGGTGTGCGGCTGTGCGGAGGCGAGCGTGTCGCCCGCAGGCACCTCGATCACCGACGCGAGCACGATCTCGCCGTCGTCGCCGGCGAGGGCGGCGGCGACCTCGATCAGCCCGCGGTCACGGGTGGCGTCGACGACAGCGACGAGGCACTTCATGGGATCACCCCCGACCTATCCATGGATCGCAGGTAGCACGTGTTCGGCCAGTACGCGTGGCCACGCATACGCGCGGGTGCGGCGGTGCAGCCGCGCGATGGGATCGGCCTCGAGCCGCTGCGCGATGGCCCGAGCGAGGGTGGGGCCGTCTGCGTCCGCCGGAACGTACGTCGCATCGTCGCCGGCGACCGCCCGGAGGGCCGGGATGTCCGAGCAGACGATCGGGAGGCGATGCCAGCCCGCCTCGAGGACCGGGATGCCGAAGCCCTCGTTCGCCGAGGGGAGCACGAGCGCGTCGGCGAGCGCGTACAGGTCGCTGAGGACCCGATCGCTGACCCGCACCCTCTTGTCGTGAAGCAGATGGACGCCCGCGCCGGCCCGCGCCGCGAGCTCGCGTGCGTACGTCGCGTTCGAGGGGTTGTGCGCTCCGGGTCCGCCGGTCACCACGAGCGCGGCGTTGGGGAACGTGCGCCGAAGACAGGCGAGCGCGTCGATCGCGACGTCGATGCGCTTGCGGCGGGTCATCCGGACCGGGAGCAGGAGGAGCGGGTCGGCGTCGAACAGCCCGAGCCGCTCGCCGAGCGCGACGCCCGGCTTGGAGAGGCCGAGGAGGCTGGCGGGATCGACGCCGTTCGGCACGACCGCGACCTTCGTCCGCGGGATCCCGGTGAGGGCGATGAGCTCATCGCGCGCCTTCTCCGACACGGCGACGTAGCGGACCCCGGGGAGGGCCGTCCTGAACAGCGACCACGGTGGACCATCGTGCAGCTGTCCGGTGTACTGCGCGTCGGTCCACGCGAGGTCATGGGTCCACGCGACGAAGCGGCCGGGCAGCTCCTTCGCGAGGTTCGCCAGCGCCTCGGTGAGCGCCGCGTTCTTGTGCAGGGTGAAAGCGTTGTGGACGACGACCCGATCGGCTCGGATGACGTGCGGGTGGAGCTTCCGCTCGATCGTGCGGACCAGCCGCCCATGCGCGGGCGCGATCTCTCCTCGGGCGAGGGCCGCGAAGTCGCGCAGGACCGCGGGATGCCGGGAGTCGAGCTCCGCGATCCGCACGAGGCGCACCGGCCGGGCGCTGCCGCGGCCGGCGACGATCGCCACGTCGTCGCCCGCATCGCGGAGTGCGCGGGCGTGGACGGCCACGATGCGCTCCACACCACCGAGGATCGATGGCGCGGTGTAGTGGACGAGGAGGACGCGCTGCTTCTTGCGGCTCACACGATGACTTGCGTCGAGGCGCGCGCGACGCGCGAGCCGCCGCCGGTCACGGTGACGCTCCGGCCGGAGCGGCGGACGCGGAACGAGATGAGCGAGTCGTACGCCCGCAGGTGCTGGACCTCGATCCGGTCGAGCCAGACCGGGAGCGCAGGGTCGACGACGATGCGGCGCCGCTCGAGGTCCGGCTCGAGTCCGAGGAGCGAGCGCAGGCACAGGAACACCATGCCCGCCGACCACGCTTGCGGGATGCACGACACGAGGTAGTCGGCGGGTCGCGATGAGAACCGCAGGTCGCGCTGGAAGCCGCAGAAGAGCTCCGGCAGCCGCGCGTTCGGGAAGCGCTTCCCGGCCTCCATGAGCGCCTCGATGATCGCGTTCGCCTCTACGCGGAAGCCGTACCGCACGAAGCCCTGCGCGATGAGCGAGTTGTCGTGCGGCCACACCGAGCCGTTGTGGTAGCTCATCGGGTTGTACGTCGGGTACGTGCTCGAGAGCGTCCGCACGCCCCACCCGCTGAACATGTCGGGGGCCATGAGCCGCTCGACCACCCGGCGCGCCCGGTCCGGCCGAGCGATGCCCGCCCATAGCGCGTGCCCGGCGTTGCTCGTGACCGCGGGGACCTGCTTCTTGTTGCCATCGAGAGCCTGCGCGTAGCAGCCTTCGTTCTCCATCCAGAAATCGCGCTCGAACCGCTCCGCGAGCGCGGCCGCCTCCGCACGCAGCTTCGCGGCGCGCTCGGCCTCGCCGTCCAGCGCATACAGATCGGCGAGCCCGCGCTTCGCGGCATAGACATAGGCCTGCGCCTCGACGAGCGCTGCCGGCAGCGCCGAGGGCTCGCCGTTCGGGTCGGAGAGCGAGTTCGCCGAGTCCTTCCACCCATGATTCCGGAGATCGCTCGGGCTCGCGCCGTATTCGATGTACCCGTCGTGATCGGCGTCTCCGAACGTGTCGCACCACGTGATCGCGCGCTCGGCCGCGGGAAGGAGCTCACGCCAGAACGCCCGGTCGCCGGTCCACTTCACCGTCTCGGCGAAGAGCATCGCGAACAGCGGCGTCGCGTCGACCGTGCCGTAGTACGGCCGGTGGGGGACCTCGCCGAGCCGCGCGAGCTCGCCCCGGCGTAGCTCGTGGAAGATCTTGCCCGGTTGCTCCTCGGTGAACGCGTCGACCTTCGTGCCCTGGTAGCGCGCGAGGAGCCGGAGCGTGCCGCGTGCGATGTCGGGGTTCCACGCAAGCGTCTGGTACGCCGCGATCAGTCCATCGCGGCCGAACGGCACGGCGTACCACGGGATCCCCGCGGTCACGAAGAGCCCGGTGTCCTCGACGTCGATGAGCGCCCGCAGGTCCAGCGCGCTCCGCAGGATGAGCTCGTCGTCGAGCGACTCCGAGCTCGTCGAGTAGTCAGCGCAGGTCCGCATGAACCGGCGGTAGCGCGCGTTCAGGGCATCAAGCGCCTCGTCGAAGTCGCGCGGCGCGGGCGCGACCCCCGAGCCATCTTCCCGCGGGACGATCGCGAGCTCGTAGGTGACGATCTCCTGCGGCGCGAGCTCGCGCTCGAGGACGAAGGTCCGGCCCTCGACCTGATCGGGCGCGGGCCGCATCGTCACGTCGGTCGTGCGGCGGACTCCGTCTCGGCCGAGCCGCTCGAAGCGGATGCCGTTCGGGATTGCCTCCACCGGCGTCACCTCGACGGTCGTGGGCAGGCCGCGGTAGCCGCGCACCGCGAACATGTCGCGGAACGAGGCGTCGAATTCGAGCTCGATGCGCAGTCGCACTCTTCCGGGGTTGCAGTTGAGGATGCCCACGCGCTCGCGTAGGCCGTCCACGAGGAACCGGGTCCGCCGCACCGAGAGCGATTGCGACGGAAGGATCGCCCCGTCGTCGAGGGTCGCCCGGCGGTTCGCGAGCTGGAACGCCCCGACGTAGTTCTGCTCCGTGTTCGCCGAGAGGAGGGCCGGAGGCTGTCCGTTGATCCGCAGCGCGAAGCCCGACAGGAACTGGGTGTCGTGGTAGTAGAGGCCGAGGGCCGACGTCGCTCCGATCGGTAGGCTGCCGTCGTCCTCGGACACGAGGACCAGGACATCTTCCTTCATCGAGACGCTCACCAGCGGTCGACGAGCGCTTTCTTCATCTTCTCGAAGGTGGCGGCCTGACGCTCAACGAGGGCTTCGGCCTGCGCAGTGTCAAGGTCCTTCGCCTCATCGATGAAGCTCGCCACACGCGCGAAGTAGAGCGGGACGAGCGCGCCGACGTAGCGTTGGGTCTCCGCCGGCCGCTGCTTCGACGCGAGGAGGAAGTCATACACGATGCTGGCCCAGGCGGCGTCATCGACGCGGTTGGGCACCGCCTTCGCGAGGATCTGGTCCCACGTCCGCTGATGCTCCGCGCGGCCCGCCGCGTATTTCCGTTGCAGGATCTCGACGCTCGCGTTCACCGCCTCCGGCTCGACCGGGTCGATGGATCCGACGATCTCTGTCGGTTTCGAACCCCGCCCGTCCCTCCACGTTTCCGGGTTCGCGATTGCGAGCCGGAACGCCGTGCTCACGACCTGGGTGAACATCGGCGCGAGGTCCGCGCCGGGGTCCTTCGGATCGTGGATCTTCGCGCCGAGGAAGGCCTGCACGATGCGCTTGCCCCGCACGAGCGCGGTGGTCGTCATGTAGATGTCGATGCCGAACCGGGCGACGTCCGTATCCCACACGTTCGCGCCACCGAAGGCCGCTCCGGCCACGAAGTCGCGCGCGAGCTCGGGGCTGAACCCGAACTCGCCGCCGATGGGCTGCCGCAGTCGCAGGCCGTAGAGCGCGCGCGTGAGCGGATACGCGACGTTGTTCGTGATCGTCCCATCGAACTTGTGCCGGGCGTAGAGCGGGGTCACATAGTCCGCCGTCCCACCGCGGATCGGTGAGATGAGCCGATCGATCCATGCGGGGGTGATGCTGCGCAGGTCGCTGTCGACGACCGCGCAGGCGTCGACGCCGAGCTCGAGCGCGACCTCGAAGATCGCGCGGAATGCCGAGCCCTTGCCGGGCGGGCCGACGTAGGCGCCGGTGATGGTGGGCAGCCCGTCCGTCGAGGCGGCGATCACGTCGCTCGTCCCGTCCTTCGAGCCACCGTCGGCGTTGACGATCACCGGCGCCGCGTCCGGGAAATGCGCGCGCAGGCCGGCCGCCACCGTTCGCGCCACGTGCGCGACCGTTGCCGCGTTGTTGAAGCTCGGGATCCCGACGAGCAGATCGGCTCTGCCGACCCGCGCGACGCCGTCGCGGAGTCGCTCGTCGAGCGCTGAATCGGCCGCTTGGCGCATGGGGCGTCTCCAGACCGTCTATTTTCCGGCCCTGCCCGCGGCTGATCACCCGTCGCCCGGCGTCAGCCGATTTCCTCAAGCCCGATGATACCGGTGGTGCTGGAGGCGATCGACGCATATGTCCTGCCACTACTCGAACGCGCCTATGCGGCGTTCGGCTACCTCGGCGTCGTCCTCGCGATGGCCGTGGAGAGCGCGGCCATCCCCATCCCGAGCGAGCTCATCCTGCCGCTGGCCGGGTTCTCCATCGCCCAGGGCGTCCCAGAGCCGCTCACCGGCGCACCCTGGTCGTACTGGGGCGCGGTGATCGCGGGCGTCGCCGGCAACACGATCGGGTCGCTCGTCGCGTACGCGATCGGCGCGTTCGGGGGACGCCCGCTCCTCGAGCGCTACGGGAAGTACGTGCTCATCTCGACGGGCGACCTCGCTGCCGCCGAGCGGCACTTCGTGCGATGGGGTGACGCGACCGTCTTCTTCTCGCGGATGCTGCCGATCGTGCGCACGTTCATCTCGGTGCCCGCGGGCATCGCTCGGATGCCGCTGTGGCGCTTCGTGCTGTTCTCGGTGCTCGGTGCGATCCCATGGGTGATGCTGCTGGTCTGGGGCGGCGTCGTGCTCGGCGATCACTGGACCGACATCAAGCGGTCATTGAAGGGTCTCGACTACCTCGTGGCCGCCGTCATCCTCGCCGGCGTCGGCCTGTTCATCTGGCGCCACGTCCGCAGGCGCTGATGGATCAGCTCCTCGCCTTCGACGAGCGGCTCTACCTCGCGATCGTCGCGGCACGCACGCCGCTCATCGCCGCGATCGCGACCGTCATCACGTACCTGAACTTCCAGGGCCTGCAGTGGTGGCTGCTGGGCATCGTGATGTGGCACACGCGCGGCGGGCGCCGCGGCCTCTGGGTCGCGCTCACGATCTTCATCGGCATGGTCCTCGCGTGGGCGACCGCCGAGGCGCTGAAGCCCTTTGTGCAGCGACCGCGGCCGTTCCTCGCGGTCCCCGAGGCGCTCCCGGCGATCATCCCCGAGCCGTCCTCGTATTCGTTCCCCTCGGGCGACACCGCACTCGCGTTCGGCGCCGCGGTGGCGTTCGGCCAGTGCTTCCCGCGCTTCCGGCCCTTCGCGCTCCTGCTTGCCTTCGCGGTCGGGCTCTCGCGGGTCGTCGTCGGCGTGCATTACCCGCTCGACGCGCTGGGTGGGGCGATCGTCGGGATCGCCTGGGGCCTCGCGGCGCCGCAGATCGTCGCGTGGGTGCTGCGGCTCTACCCGTGGCGCGCGTTCGTCGTGCCGCACACCCACTGGGATCGCGAGTGGTACGAGCGCTTCGAAGGCTTTCGCGCCCGGCTCGTGCCGATGGTCGGTTCGCTGCTCGACCTCCTCGAGCGCGAGCCGCGGTTCCGCTCGTTCACGTTCGACGGGCAGACGATCCCGCTCGAGGACCACCTCGCGGTGCGGCCCGCCGACCGGCCGCGCATCGAGGCGCTGGTGCGAGCGGATCGATTGCTCATCGGCCCGTGGTACGTCCTCGCGGATCTCCTGCTCGTGTCGGGCGAGTCGATCGTGCGCAACCTGCAGGAAGGGCTGCGCGTCGCGGGCTCGTTCGGGCGAGCGTCGCGCGTCGCCTACGTCGCCGACCCGTTCGGCCACCCGGCCCAGATGCCCCAGGTCCTTCGCGGCTTCGGCTACGGCGCCTACGTGTTCGCTCGCGGGGTGGGCGATGAAGGGGAGGAGCTCGGGAGCGAATTCGCCTGGGAGGCGCCGTCCGGCGACCGGGTCCTCGCCTCACACCAGGTCGCGCACTATGACAACGCGTTGGCGCTCGTGGCCGACGGGGTGAAACCCGTGGACGACGTGCTGCGCCGCGTGCGCACGATGCTCCCGAGGATCATCGATCGCACCGCGCCATACGCCGCAGGCGATGCGCTCCTGTTCATGGTGGGGACCGACCACACGACCGCGTTCGAGAAGCTCCCCGATGCCGTCGATGCGATCACGCGCGTCGCGCCCCGCACGAAGGCGCGGATCGCGACGCTCGAGGACTTCGTCGCCGCGTTGCCCGCGCCGCGTGGCGTGTTCAGCGGCGAGATGGTCGCCGGGAAGTACCGGCCGATCCTCCGTGGGGTGAACTCCACGCGCGCCTGGATCAAGCAAAAGAACGCCGCATGCGAGCGGCTGCTCCTCGAGCGCTGCGAGCCGCTCGACGCGTTCAGCGGCGGCGGTTCCCGCGACACCCTGCGGTCGCTCTGGCGGACCCTGCTCGAGAACCATCCGCACGACTCGATCTGCGGTTGCTCGATCGACGCGGTGCACGACCTCGACATGCGACCACGCTTCGCGCGCGTCCATGCGGACGGCGAGCGTCTCGTGGCCGAACTGTGCACCCAGCTCTCCGGGGTCGGCGGCGCGCCGGTGGCGTGGAACGTCCTCCCCTGGGCCCGCGACGCCGTCGTGCCGATCGCGGGCCGCCCGACCGTCGTCCGCTGCGCTCCGCTCGGGGTCATCGCCGCGGCGCGCGGCCGCACCGACGGCGTGAGCGCGCCGGAGTCCGGCGTCATCGTGAACGAGCGGCTCCGCGTCGAGGTGGATGACGACGGCAGCTTCATGGTCATCGACCGGGCGACCGGCACGAGGAGCGCGCGCCTGAACCTGCTGATCGACGAAGGCGACCGGGGTGACGAGTACACGTACTCGTATGCCGGGCCGACCATCGGGTCGAAGGGCGTGACGGGCCGAAAGGCCACCCGCGTCGATGGCGATCGTGCCATCGTCACAGTCGAGCTCTCGCTTCGCCTGCCGCCGTCCCTTCGCGACGACCGCCTCGCCCGCCGGCCGGAGCTGGTGGACAGCCGCGTCCGCTTCATCATCTCTCTCGATGCGAGCGCGTCGCATGTCGACGTCGCGGCGACGATCACGAACGCGTCGCGCGATCACCGCTTGAAGGTCGTGTGCGAGACCGGCTTCCGCACCGCGATCCACACCGCCGGCGCGGGCTTCGCGTGGCTCGAGCGGCCGAACCGTGTGCCGCGCAAGCGCGGATGGGTCGAACCCCCCACGCCCGAGCGTTGCTTCCACGAGTTGGTCGCCGTGGAAGGCGCCACCGGCGGGATCGCCGTCGGGGCCGACGGCCTGCGCGAGTACTCGGTGCTGAGCGACGGCAGCGCGGTCGCGATCACGCTCTTCCGTGCCGTGGGCTTCCTGTCCCGCGGCGATCTGCCCGAGCGGCGCGGGCACGCCGGCCCCGAGCTCGAGACACCATCCGCGCAATGCCTCGGCGAGATGACCTTCCGCTACTGCATCGTGCCGCTCTCGGACACGGTGCGACTGCCGCAGGCCGCACGCGCCATCCGCGAGTTCCTCTCGCCGGCGTGGCTCGCCACCGGCTCGGGCGAGGAACGGTCCTTCTGCCTTCTCGAGGGCGAACCCGCCGTCACGCTCTCGGCGCTGCGAGGGCGATCGCGTGACGGCGTCGTCGTGCGACTAGTGAATCCGAGCAAGGACATCGCGCGCGCGACGCTCCGGTTCGCGCGGCCGGTCCGAGCGTCGCGTCCGCTCGACCTGCGCGAGGGCGACCTCGCGCTCGGGAACACCGGGCTCGACATCGTGCGCACGGCCGCGCCGCTCGAGCTGCGGAATGGCTCCGCGGCCGCGACGCTCGAAGCCTTCGAGATCGGGACCTGGGAGATCGACTTCGAATGACCGTCGGCGGCTACCCGGTAGCCGCCGCGGGTGACCGAATGGACCCCCGCCGAGAGCCGAACGGAGGACACGACCCGACGTCCGGTGCCCGATACCGTCGGGCCATGCGTCGATCGGCGTTCTTCGACCTGGTCCCGCTCGTCCCGGTCGGGATCACGCTCGTCCTCCGCGCATCGGCCGCGTCGGCCGACCCTGGTCCGTTCCGCCGCACGATGCCGCGGGCGTTCCTGGGTCACGATGTGGGCGGGCTCATCGTGGGGATTCCGACCGGCCGGGCGCGGGGCATCGAGAGCGGGCTCCGACCGCTCGACGGCGCCGGACCGGTCGCGCTGGCCGTGGCCGTGGCTGATCCGGACGTCGCGGAGGCGTTCGTGCGGGTCGCGTTCTACGCGCGCGGGGATGTCCACTCGGGGCAGCTCGCGACGCGCGACTCGCCGTTCGTGCACGTCGGCGAGGACCGGCGGATCGTGGTCGAGCTCGATCCGCCACCGGGCGCCGTCGCATATCGCATCCGCGTGCTCGGCCGGCTCGTGGCCGGTGCGACGCTCTCACGCGCCGACGCGATCCGCGTGTGGTCGGATCTCGGAGCGGCCGACCAAGGCCGTCCGCGGCCCGCGCTCACGCGACTCGAGACCAACCTCCCATGACATACTTTGGCCGTTCAGACACGTCGGAGGGGATGAATGGCCACGGTCACGTTCGACCACGTGACGAAGAAGTTCGGAGACGTCTTCGCCGTCAATGACCTGTCGCTTCAGGTTAAGGACGAAGAGTTCCTCGTGCTCGTCGGACCATCCGGCTGCGGGAAGACCACGGCGCTGCGGATGATCGCTGGGCTCGAGGAGCAATCGACCGGTGACATCTTCATCGGCGAGCGGCTCGTGAACGACGTCGCGCCGAAGGATCGCGACATCGCGATGGTGTTCCAGAACTACGCGCTCTATCCGCACATGACCGTCTACGACAACATCGCCTTCGGTCTGAAGCTCCGCGGCATGCCGAAGACCGAGATCGACCGGCGCGTCGGCGAGGTCGCCGACATGCTCGGACTGCAGAAGCTCCTGAAGCGCAAACCGAAGGAGCTCTCCGGTGGTCAGCGCCAGCGCGTCGCGGTCGGCCGGGCCATCGCTCGCGAGCCCGCGGTGTTCCTCATGGATGAGCCGCTGTCCAACCTCGATGCCGCGCTTCGCATCGAGACGCGCGCGCAGCTCCAGAAGCTGCACCAGCGCATCCGGCGGACGACCGTGTACGTGACGCACGATCAGGTCGAGGCCATGACCATGGGCCATCGCATCGCCGTGATGCGCGACGGCATCCTGCAGCAGATCGACACGCCGGAGAACCTGCACGCGCGCCCGGCGAACATCTTCGTCGCAGGCTTCATCGGCTCGCCGGCGATGAACTTCTTCCCCGCGAAGCTCGCGGGGAGCGCGACGGCGCCCGTCGCGGACGCCGGCTTCTTTCAGGCGCCGCTCGCCGCTGGCACGGGCGGTGCGATGGGCCGCGACGTGGTCGTGGGGATCCGCCCCGAGGACATCGACGCCGGCGCGCTCGTGGGACAGGACGGGCACCTTCCTGTCGACGCGAAGGTGGAGGTCGTCGAGTTCCTCGGGAACGAGTTCCAGCTCCATCTCTCGTCCGCCGGGCAGACCTTCGTCGCGCGCGTCGACACCCGCACCCAGAACCAGCCCGGCGACTCCATCCGCGTGGGCTTCGATCGATCGAAGCTCCACGTCTTCGATAAGCAGACCGAGGAGGCGATCGCATGACATTGCGAGGTGAGATCGAGTCCTTCCCGATCGAGACGGTCGTTCAGCTCATCCACTCGACGAGCAAGACCGGACAGCTCGAGGTCCGCGGCACCGACGGCGCGGGCGGCACGCTCGGATTCGACGACGGGCGGCTCATTGCCGCCATCGCCGGCGAGGAGGCCGGCGAGCCGGCGCTCGGCGTCGTGTTCGCGGTCGCCGACGGCGCCTTCGAGTTCATCCCATGGGCCGACCCACCGGCGGCGAATCTTGCCGGCGACCTCGACCAGCTGCTCGACAAGGCGGTCGAGGAGCGCGATCGCATCGTCGCCATCCGCAAGGTCATCCCCGACGACCGCTCGCGGTTCCGGCTCTCCGAGCGAGCGGCCGACAAGGGGGACATCACGCTCTCGTCCAATCAGTGGCGGACCTTGCTCGCCGTAAACGGTGAGCGCGACGTGAACGGCGTCGCCGAACACCTGAAGGCGGGGAAGCTCGCGACCCGCGTGTCGCTCGCGGCGCTCGTCGATCAGGGCTTCATCGACGTCCTCGAGCCGGCTCCGGCGCCGGAACAGTGGAGCCCGCCCACCTCCGAGTGGGTCGCTCCGGCGCCGGAAGCACAGCCCTGGGCTCCACCCCAGCCTGCATCCGCACCGCAGCAGTGGGAGTCGGTCGCCTCAGCCGAGGCGCCGGCGCAGGCCTGGGACCAGTCCCCTTCCGCGCCCCAGAGCTGGGAGCCGCAGTCGACCCCGGCGCCAAGCTGGGAGCAGTCGACGC
>DHJC01000038.1:85607-93070 GCA_002404155.1 Chloroflexi bacterium UBA4730
CGACGCCGGCACCCGCGCCGCAGACCTGGGAGCCGGCTCCGCCCGAGCCGGAAGGCGCGCAGAGCTCGGAACAGGCGGCGCCCGCGCCGCAGTGGACCACGCCGGAGACCGACCGCCGTGACGACCTGGCGGCCGCGCTCGACGCGCGGATGAGCGCGATCCCGAGCACACCTGCCGCCGAGCCCGAGCCGGCAGCGGCTGCGACCGAGATCCCAACAGCGCAGGACGAGCGACTGGCCGCCCTGAGTGGCGTCTTCGGGCCGGCGCAACCGGTGGCGCCGGAAGCATCGCCGCCTGCGCCCGCGCCTGCGCCTGCGCCTGCGCCTGCGCCTGCGCCTGACCGGATCAACGAGTGGTCACGCATGGCGCCCGCGGTCGAGGCCGCACCGGAGGAGAAGAAGAAGGGGCTTTTCGGCTTCCTCAAGCGCGACGAGCCCGCCCGCGAGGCGGCGGCGCCCGTGGCGTTCGGGGCGGCCGCGTCAGGCCGTGCGGGCCAGCTCGCCTCGCTCGCGAACGCGCTGATCGCCGAATACAACGGCGGCCAGTACGGAAAGGGCCGCCTCGATGACCGGATGGCGAACCTTCTCATGCGCGTCGACGAGCAGGCCGACCCGATCGATCGGCCACTGCCGATCGTCGACGATCGCATCGACGCGCAAGCGCTCGACCGCGAGAACATGCCCGAGCAGCAGGCGGTCCCGTATCTCGCGATCCTGGTGTCGCAGATCTACGAGGACGCCGAGCGCACCTTCGGGAAGGACAAGGCGAAGCGCGGCTACAAGGCGGCACAGCAGCAGGTCTTCGGGACCGATGCCTCCGCGCTGAGCGCGCCGGACGTCGCCGGGCGACTGCCCCGGCCCTGAGAGGGGTCTGACCGCGCTCTACCTCGGATTCGATCTCGGCGGGACCAACGTACGTACCGCCGTTGCCCGGACCGAGGGCGACGGGCTCGTACTCGTCGGCCGCGACGCGCGGGCCACGCCGCAGACCGGACCCGACGCCGTCGTTGCGGCGCTCGTCGCGAGCGCGCGCGCCGCGCTCGGCAACGCGGGCGTGGCGGTCGGCGTTGTCGCGGCCGCCGGGCTCTCCGCTCCAGGGCCCCTCGATCACCAGACCGGAGTCATCCTCACGACGCAGAACATCGCCGGATTCGTCGACGCGAACTTTCCGCTCGCCGCGCGGGTGGCGGCAGGTCTCGGCGGTCCGCCGGTCTTCCTCGACCGCGATACCGTCATGGCCGCGATCGGCGAGGGGACCGTCGGCGCGGCGAAGGGCGCGCGCGATTTCGTGTACCTCACCGTCTCCACGGGTGTCGGCGGCGCGATCGTCTCCGGCGGCCGGATGGTCCGCGGTGCCTCGAATACCGCGGGCGAGCTCGGTCACTTCCCGGTGGGGATGGATCGCGACGTACGCTGCCGCTGCGGCTCCTTCGGCTGCGTCGAGGCGTACGCCGCCGGACGCAACCTGGCCGAGGCCTACGGCGTCGCCGACGCGAGCATCGTGTACGCGAAGGCCGCGGTGGGCGACCCACGCGCGGCGGCGCTCATCGCGCGCGCTGAAGCGGCGCTCGCGAACCTCGTCGTCGGGATCGTGAACGCGCTCAATCCGGAGCGCATCGTGGTCGGTGGATCGGTCGCCGAGCACGAGCCAGCCCACGTCATCGAGCCGATGCGCCGGGCGATCGCCGAACGCGCGTTCAAGGTGCCGGCTGGCGCGGTCCGGATCGTCCCGTCCGCGCTCGCCGGTGACGTCTCGATCGTTGGCGCGGCGCTTGCCGCACGCGACCGTGCGGCGGGCAGAGGGCAGTGGTTCCTCTAGGCTCGCGTCGAACAGGGGGAGTAGCGAGATGACACGTGTAGCCATCAACGGCTTCGGCCGGATCGGGCGCCAGTTCCTGAAGGCGATCATCGAGCGCCATCCCGAGGTCGAGATCGTCGCGGTCAATGACCTCGCCGACCCGAAGATGAACGCGCTGCTGTTCAAGCACGACTCGAACTACGGCGCGTACAGGGGCGACGTGTCGGCGACCGCCGACGCGATCGTCGTGGACGGTCGGAAGATCAAGGTGCTCGCCGAGCGCGATCCCGCGAAGCTCCCGTGGAAGGCCCTCGACATCGACATCGTCATCGAAAGCACCGGCCTGTTCACGGACGCGACGAAGGCGAAGGCCCATCTCGACGCGGGCGCGCGCAAGGTGATCATCTCCGCGCCGGCGAAGAATGAGGACAAGACCATCGTCCTGGGCGTGAACGAGGACACGTACGATCCAGAGAAGCACGCGATCATCAGCAACGCGTCGTGCACCACGAACGGTCTCGCGCCCGTCGCGAAAATCCTGAACGACGAATTCGGCATCGAGAAGGGCTTCCTCACCACGATCCACTCCAAGACGCTGTCGCAGCGGCTTCTCGACACCGTCGCGAACGACCCGCGCGACGCGCGGGCCGCGTCCGAGAACATCGTGCCCGCGGAGACCGGGGCAGCGCGCGCGGTCGCTCTCGTGATCCCCGAGCTGAAGGGCAGGTTCACCGGCATGGCGTTCCGCGTCCCCACGCCGACCGTCTCGGTGGTCGACTTCACCGCGTTGCTGAAGCGCGAGGTGACCAAGGAGGAGGTGAACGCCGCGTTCAAGCGCGCGAGCGAGGGCAGCCTCAAAGGGATCATGGCGTACACCGAGGAGCCGCTCGTCTCGATGGACTTCAAGGGCGACCCGCACTCGACGATCGTCAGCGCCATGGACACCATCGTCCTCGGGAACATGGTGAAGATCGTGTCCTGGTACGACAACGAGTGGGGCTACGCCTGCCGCCTCGCGGACCTCACGGCGTTCGTCGCCTCCAAGGTCCGGACGAAGCAACCCGCAGCCGCGACCGCCTGACGGGAATTGGCCAAGCGCACGATCGCGGCGCTCGACGCGAGGGGGAAGCGCGTCCTCGTGCGCGTGGACTTCAACGTGCCGATCGAAACGCCGCCGGACATGCCCGCGGTCGTCGCGGACGACTCCCGCATCCGGGCTGCGCTCCCGACGATCGCCGCGCTGCGCGAGAACGGCGCGATCGTCGTCCTCTGCTCACACCTCGGCCGGCCGAAGGGCGCTGATCGGAAGCTGAGCCTGGCCCTCGTCGCGAAGCGCGCGGCCGAGCTGCTCGGTGTACCCGTGCCGCTGGCCCACGACTGCGTCGGGCCGGAGACCGCACGACGGGTGCGCGAGCTGGAGCCGGGCGAGGTCCTCATGCTCGAGAACGTGCGGTTCCACCCCGGGGAGGAGCAGAACGATCCCGCGTTCGCCGCCTTGCTCGCCGACGGCTTCGACGCGTACGTGAACGACGCGTTCGGCGCCGCGCATCGCGCGCACGCATCCACGGAGGGCGTCGCGCATCTCCTGCCGGCCTACGCGGGGCTGCTCCTCGACAAGGAGGTACGGGTGCTCACGGCGTTGCTCGAGTCGCCGGCGCGACCGTTCGTCGCGGTCATCGGCGGGGCGAAGGTGAGCACCAAGATCGACGTGCTGAAGTCATTGGTCGCGAAGGCCGACGTCCTCGCGATCGGCGGCGGGATGGCCAACACCTTCCTCGCGGCCACCGGCATGGACATCAAGGCGTCGCTCGGCGAGCCCGATCGCGAGGCGGATGCGCGCGCGATCCTGGCCGCGGCGACGGCCCGCGGTGCGGAGGTGCTCCTGCCGGTGGACATGCGCTGGTCCGGCGACAGGATCCTCGACATCGGCGAAGAGACCGAGCGTCAGTTCGCCGCGCATATCGCGGCTGCCGGGACCGTGTTCTGGAATGGGCCGATGGGTCTGTTCGAGCAGCCGGACTACGCGCACGGCACCGAGGCCATCGCGCGGGCCATGGCCGGCAGCTCCGCCGTGACCGTCGTCGGCGGCGGCGAGTCCGTGCAGGCCCTCGTGCAGCTCGGGCTTGCGGACCGGATGACGCACGTGTCCACTGGCGGCGGGGCGGCGCTCGAGCTCATCGAGGGAAAGAAGCTGCCCGGGGTGGAGGCGATCCCAAATGCCTGATGCGACGATCGAGATGATCCGCGCGCGCGAGGTGCTCGACTCACGCGGCGACCCCACCGTCGGCGTCGACGTCTTTCTGGCAAGCGGCGCCGTCGGCACCGCGATGGTCCCGAGTGGCGCGTCGACCGGGGCCCACGAGGCGGTCGAGCTACGCGATGGCGACACAAAACGCTACGGCGGCAAGGGCGTGCTGAAGGCCGTGAGCAACGTCGATGACGTCATCGCGCCGGAGCTGATCGGCGAGCAAGCATCAGACCAGTCCGCGATCGACTCGATCCTGCGAGAGCTCGACGGGACGGCCGACAAGTCGAACCTCGGCGCGAACGCGATGCTCGGCGTGTCCATCGCGTGCGCCCGCGCCGCCGCGGCCGGTGTCGGTCAGCCCCTGTACCGGTACCTCGGCGGCCCGCTGGCCCGCACGCTGCCGGTCCCCTTGATGAACGTGCTCAACGGCGGCAAGCACGCGACCGACTCCGCCGACATGCAGGAGTACATGCTGGTGCCGCTCGGCGCTCCGTCCTTCAAGGAGGCCATCCGGATGGGCTCCGAGATCTTCCATGCGCTGAAGAAGCTGCTCGAGGACAAGGGGATGGGCACCGGCGTCGGCGATGAGGGCGGCTTCGCGCCGTCAGGCCTCGTGTCGAACGAGCAGCCCATCGAGCTCATCCTGAACGCGATCGAGGCCGCCGGCTACAAGGCGGGGACCGACTGCGCGATCGCGCTCGACCCGGCCGCGACCGAGCTCTTCGCGAACGGGAAGTACAACCTCGCTCGAGAGAAGACGACGCTCGACAGCGCGGGCCTGATCGCGAAGTACGGCGCGTGGCGCGGGAAGTACCCGCTCGTGTCGGTGGAGGACGGTCTTGCCGAGGATGACTGGGATGGCTGGAAGGCGCTGACGAAAGCGCTGGGCGACCGGCTGCAGCTCGTCGGCGACGATCTGTTCGTGACGAACGTCGAGCGCATTCGCCGTGGGGTGAGCGAAGGAGCCGCGAATGCGGTCCTCATCAAGCTCAACCAGATCGGCACGCTGACCGAGACGATCGAGGCGGTCGAGCTTGCGCACCGTTCGGGCTACGCCGCGGTCATTTCGCACCGTTCGGGCGAGACGGAGGACACCACCATCGCCGACCTCTGCGTCGCGCTCAACACCGGACAGATCAAGACCGGATCGCTTTCGAGGAGCGAACGCGTGGCGAAGTACAACCGGCTGATGGAGATCGAGCTCGAGCTCGGCGACGCGGCCCGCTATCCGGGGGCGGACACCTTCCCGCGCTTCGCGCGGGCCTAGACCGAGCTCTTTCCGGCGCGTTTCGCGAGCCGGCTCTTCTTGCGGGCAGCGGCGTTCTTGTGGATGCCGCCGCGCTTCACGGCCTTGTCCAGCGCGCTCGCCGCGGCGCGGACCGCATCGGCGGCGCCTTCGGCGTTGGAGTCGATCGCGGCGCGGGCGCTCTTCACGGCCGTGCGCGCGCTCGAGCGGGTCAGCACCTTGATCTCGGCCCGGCGGGGCGCCTGACGGATGCGCTTGAGGGCTGAGCGTTTCTTCTTTGCCATGTGCGCGAGTCTATTCATACTTCGACGCACATGCAGATGAGCGTCGGCCGCGCATCGCTCCTCATGATCGCGACGCTCATCGCGAGCCGCCTCCTCGGGTGGCTTCGCCTGTCGGTCATCGGCGCGAAGTTCGGGCAGACGCCGGAGCTCGACGCGTTTTGGGCGGCGTTCCGCATCCCCGACACGCTGTTCAACCTGCTCGTGGCCGGGGCGCTCGCGAGCGCGTTCATCCCCGTCTTCACCGGGTACCTCGCCAAGGAGCGCGAGGACGAAGCCTGGCGCGTCGCATCGAGCGTCCTGAACGCGATCGTCATCGCGCTGATCGCGTTCTCGGCGCTCCTCTGGGTCCTCGCGCCATGGATCATGCCGGTCCTCGCGCAGTTCCCCGACCCGGCGCAGCGTGAGACCGCGATCCATCTCTCACGCATCATGCTGCTCAGCCCGATCTTCATGGGCCTCTCCGCGCTGTTCACCGGGATCCTCAACTCGTACCGGCAGTTCCTTTCGGGCGCGACGGCGCCGCTTGTCTACAACTTCGTGATCATCCTGTTCGCGTTCTTCGCGTCGCCGTTCCTCGGCATCGAGGCGCTCGCGTGGGGCACCGTCGTCGGCGCGCTGATGATGTGGCTGGTCCAGGTCCCGGAGCTCACGTTCCGCCGCACGCGCTACAAGCTCACGCTCGATCTCGGCCACCCAGGCGTCCGCGAGATCGTGCGCCTCACCCTCCCACGCACGCTCGCTCTCGGTGCGGTCCAGCTCATCTTCATCGTCGACACGTTCCTCGCGGCGAAGATGCCGGAAGGCTCGCTCACCGCGCTGATCTACGCGTTCCAGCTCATGCAGTTGCCGCTCGGCGTGTTCTCCATCGCGATCAGCGCAGCGGTGTTCCCGACCCTCGCGCATTACGCGGCTCAGGGCATGCAGGCCCGGATGCGCGACATCCTCCAGACGGCGATCCGCTGGATCCTGTTCCTCACGGTGCCGACGATCGTGATGATGATCGTCCTGCGCCGCCCGATCGTGAACCTGCTGTTCCAGTACGGCCAGTTCGGCCCCGAGGCCCGCGAGGCGACGCAGGAGGCGTTCCTCTTCTACTCGCTCGGTCTCGTCGGCCATGCGCTCATCCAGATCCTCGCCCGCGCCTACTACGCGTCCAAGGACACCCGGACGCCGCTGGCGCTCACGCTCGTCTCGATCGGCACGAACATCGTGCTGTCGGTGCTCCTGGCGCCGCTGTACGGGATCAACGGCCTGGCCCTCGCGAACTCGATCGCGACGCTCGCCGAAGCGGCGCTGTTCTTCGCGCTCCTCGCGCCACGAGCTCGGCTCAAGATCGTCGGCCTGGGCACCGCGTCGCTCAAGGTCGTGGCGGCGAGCCTCCTCATGGGCATCGCGATGTTCGCGTTCATCCGGGCGACGAACATCACCGTCGACCTGCAGCAGACGAAGATCGGGCTGTTCCTCCAGACCGCTGTGGCCATGGCCGTCGGCGTCGTGGCCTACGTCGGCGCCGCGACGGTGTTCCGGGTGAGCGAGCTTGCAGAGATCGCCGCCGCGGTGCGCGCGCGGCTCGGCCGCAGGTGAGCGCAGTCACCTAGGCTCTTCGCATGTCGGACCCGCGCCAGCGAATCCGCAACTTCAGCGTGATCGCCCACGTCGATCACGGGAAGACGACCCTGTCCGACCGCATCCTCGAGCTCACCGGCACGGTCGCGCTGCGAGAGATGCGCGATCAGCTCTTGGACTCGATGGATCTGGAGCGCGAGAAGGGCATCACCATCAAGGCCCGGGCGGTGCGGATGGTGTGGCCCAAGGACGGCGGCACGTTCGAGATGAATCTCATCGACACGCCCGGCCACGTCGACTTCAACTACGAGGTGAGCCGCTC
>DHJC01000046.1 GCA_002404155.1 Chloroflexi bacterium UBA4730
CTAGCGACGCCCCACAAGAACGCTGCGGTCAACTGGGCCATCGCAGCATTCGGTGGCGAGACCTCGCACATCGTTCCAGATTGGGAACGATCTCGATGACATCCGCCCATTCGTTGAAGGTGGCAGTGTCGTGCACGGAGCTGCACCGGTGCTGGCATCAACTTAGGCATCAAGTCGCTCGCGCGCGAACCGCAAGGGACCTGAAACCCCCTATGTTTGTTGCCGTTTCTCCATCCGGAGGGGTGGCAGAGCGGTCGAATGCGGGATGTTGAAGAAGGACCGCGGCGTCCAGGCTATGGCCGCCTGAGTTGGTCAAGTTCGCGGCGCTCGCGCTTGGTCGGGCGGCCCGCTCCACGCTCGCGGAGGAAGACCGGTGATTCTCGCCTTGACCACCGGGACAGGCGGACTGTGATCGACCAGGCACGTCACCGCCACCGCGGCACCGACCCGCTTATCGATGACGATTACCACCTCGAGGACGCGCTCGCGTTCCACGAACGCCTCGACGCGGTCGCTGACCCTCACCGACGTCGACGCCTTGGCTGCGGCACGGTTCACCCGGACGTGGCCGCCCCGGCAAGCGGCGGTCGCCGCCGAACGGGTCTTATAGACGCGGACGCCCCACACCCATACGTCGACCCGAGTCGTGTCGATGGGGCCATCGTGCCAGCATGAACCGATGGCTGTTCGCGGCCCTCATGGACTGCGCTTCGATCGGCGGCCTGAGCTGAATCCGAACGTTCGTCCAGCGAGGATCGTGGCGTCGTGAATGTCAGTGACACCATTACTGGATATCCAGAGGCCTCGCCGTCGGCGGGTGACGGCGCAGGCGTATCGGCCCCACCGACACACGGCGCCGGGACTACCATTCGCTCGCACACTAATTTTGGGGGGAACCAATGAAACGTGTCAGTCTCATGTTCGCCGTCGTTCTGGCCCTGATGCTGGGAAGTGGAACGCCCGCCGCGGCAACGATCCACCCGCTCATGGTCGGGTGGGTCTGCGGGAACGCGAGCGGCGACCCGCCGGGCCAAACGCCCGGTGCGACGCACTCCGACCAGTCGACGCTTCGCGCTATCCAGTCGACCGGCATCCTCACGTTCACCGCTAGCGGCCCGAGCATCGATCTCACCGTTCCCGCCTCGAAGTTCAGCTCGTTCGACCCGGCCACCGAAACAGGCACGCCGTCCAACCAGGGCGCCCTTCACTGCACGCAGCCATAAGACTTGGGCCGCGCGACGGGGGTGCAGTCGTCACCCCCGTCGTGCTGCAACAGGCGCCGCGAGGCCCTGGTGCGAGACCTGGGTAGGACGACGCGACGCGGTCTCCGCCTTCACGAGTCAGCGACAATGATGAACGGCTGCTGCGCCTTGACCGGAGGGGTGCGGGAGCGGTCTATCCCCTGTCGCGCACGTGACCGCCGAGTCAACGCGGGGACTTGTAGTGGCTGAGCAAATCTCTTGTGTCTGTTGTCCGATTCGGAGCAGGTAGTCTCCGGGCGAATCGAACGAGCTCGTCGAATGTGGGTACCTCGTTGAGCCGGCGGATCGCAGCCTCCGTAACGCGCTGATAGCGCGGCAGTTCGTTGACTCATTGGAGCTCGGCCCGAATCTGAACTGAGCCGGCATCATCGCAGAGTCGGCGCCAGTCGGGGTGGGCGAAGCGTCGGGCGAGCAGCAGGTCGATGAGCGCGGCCGCACTCGCACGTGACCAGCGGACCCCGACTGGATCGACCCTCCGGTTCACCTCGCGCATCACCCGTTCGAGGAGCGAGTGGTGTGCGCGGCGGCCCCGATCCGCAGCCAGATCGTCGCGTTCGGGGTGATCGCCCGCAGGTGGACGGTGGTCCGGCGCCAGCGGTGCCGCTCGGCCATCGTCCGCATCGCCGCGAGCGCGTCGGCAGCATCGCTGGTGTCGACCGCGTATTCGAGGGCATTGCCCCAGGCCCGGGCGAGCGCCCGGCGGGCGGCGAAGGCGAGACCGTCCTGCCAGAGCCGGTGATCGAACGAGTCGCGCAGGTGGAACGTGCAGATCTGCTGCGGCACCCCGGGCAGCGCGCGCGCCAAGATCCCGGCGATCCCGCGGCGCCATCGTGGATCGCGATCGGCGCCGCACCGGCCGCGCGCAGCGGCCGGATGAGGCTCGGCCAGCCCCGGTCGAGGGTCACCCCAAGGAGCTCGAGCCGGGCCCGGCCCGCCCGGTCGCGGCCGCACAGCGCGAGCGCGCTGTCGAGCTTGATCCCCCGATCGTCGCGCTGTCGCTTCTTGGCTCCCGCGCGGATCCGGGTCCCGTCGACGAGCACCGCCTCGATCTGATCCAGGTCGCCCCGGGGAGCCCGCAGGTCGCAGCGCGCCGCCGCGCGGCGCACGATCCGGCGAAGGGTCCGCTCGGAGGGGGCGACCCCGGCCTCGCGGCGGAGCGCTGCCTCGGCCCGCCGATACGGCAGCTCGGTGCACAGCTCAAGGATCCGACGCTCCAGGCCGGGGGCGATCCGCCGGGCGGTGCTGATCCCGAGCACCGCGAGCAACGGCGCGAAGCGATGGCCGCAGCGGCACCCGACCATCGCCAGGGTGAGATCGAGCCGGCCGACCCGGGTGAGCAGCCAGCGGCGCCGACGGCCGCGCCGACGAAACCCCGACTGGGCCCCGCAACGCGAACACTGGAACGACGCTGCGCTCGCCGCGGGTCGATACCGCGGCCCGCACGCGGCGCGAATCAGCTCGCCCTCGCGGTGCGCGAGCACGGCGGCGAACAGCTGCGGGCTGAGCTGCTCGCGGGCGCGGACGAATGCGGCCTCCCGGCCGCGGAGCCTGGGTCGACGCGAGGCGAGATGGACGCCGACGAGGTGGGTACTCTCACTGATGGGCACGGGGTTCGTCTCCTTTGCAATTGGGTCACGAACTCCGTGTCTTTCTTTGCCACTTGGTGGCGAATGTCAACGTTGTGCCGCGCTATCAACGCGCTACTTCGTGCCGCGCCGAATCGATCCTCGACTAGGGCGTGCTGCCCACGTTCAAGGTAG
>DHJC01000030.1:0-9733 GCA_002404155.1 Chloroflexi bacterium UBA4730
GTTCTCGACGGGCCCATCCGGGGCTCTCGCGCAATATTCACGGCCCTGCTCGCGTTCTCCGTTCCGCGCCGCAGCGATGGATCGGTCCGGAGGAGCGCGCCGGCAGGAGGCCCAGGGCAAGCTTGCCGACCGGCAGTCGACGCTCGCGCGCGCCGGCATCGCGATGCGCTCCGAGACGCGCGCTGCGGTCGGCCTGCCGGTGCGGCCGGAGGACCACGTCTTCATTCCGTCGCCCGGGGTGCAGGTGATCCAGCCGGACGGCAGCGTGACCCCGGTGACGCCGGCGCAGTAGGCGGCGCTCCATGCCGCGGCGGCCGCCGCGCCCTGACCGCGCCGGAGTCACGCACGAGGTTGAGTTCGCGAGCCACGCAACAGATGGAGCAGCGTGCCGGCGGCCGCCGCGATGAAGCCGACAACCTCCACGGCGAACACACCTCGGTAGTCGCGCGCGATGCAACCGATGCTCGGCGCTTCCCTGCAAAGCGGCAATGAAGCCAGGTTGGCATCGACGAGGAGAGGAAATGAAAGTGCACCGACAATGAAGAGCGACCACACAGACAGATTCGATCGCGCACGCAGTCCTCCAAAGAGGCCGAGGGCCGCGAGCAGCACGATTGCAACCTGTACGGCCGCGAACGTTCTGAGCGCGAACTCGGTGAGCAACAGGAAGCCGACCCCGAAGCCAGCCACGAAATACAGGAGCGCGCGGCCAAGCCACGAGATCGGCCCAGGGCCCGCTCCGGCTACCACCGCGCGGGGCTCCTCAGTACGTATCACAGTCGAGCGAACTTACCCGTCGTGCCGGTTGGACGGGACACCATTCTCAGCGACACGACGCTTACGGCCGTTGCCAGCAGATAGATGATTCCAGTCGTAAACCACGGCCAGGCCACCAGGCCGCCGATCGTTCCCAGCACGAGGAGCCACGGCCCGAGCTTCCGGCCACGCCAGATCAAGAGCCCTGCCGCAGCGCCAACCAGCGCGAAGGCCGCGCCCATGCCGAAAAAGGCGGGCGTCGGAAATCCCGCGCTGAGGTTGTTCTGATAGGTGGTGACTGGCAGGTAGAGGTTCACCAACGCACCGAGCATCGAAAAGGCGGGCGGCGTCGGAAATCCCGTGCTCAGATACGCGGCGACTGGCACGTAGAGGCTCACCAGCGCGCCGAGCATCGAGAGGGCCGCTGCTGCAACCCGCATGGTGGCACCTCCCGGCTCCAGCCAGCGTACGCCGCCCGATGTAAAGAAACGCACTACGCGCGAAGCCGCGACGACGCGATCCGGGGACGCGGGCCCATTCATCGTGCTCGCGCTCGGCAACCCCCGCGACTGACCGCTGCGACCCTGCTCGCGGAACGGGGACCGTGCGCTCGTGCCAGTCGGGATCCCGGGCGCGCTGACGACCGTCCGGGCGTCGGCACGACGAGCGCCCGGGATCCGCGCTCAGTAGGATGCCGCTGCCGATCGAAGCCGGACCTTAGCGGCGCCTCGAGGATCGCTGGGACGGATAGGTCGCGTCGTCGGTAGTTCAAAATGGTCATTCCTTTAGGACGCAGAGACGTCGCTGTGGATTGACCGCGCGTAGACGGGCGACGTCGACTCAGACGAGCTCGCGATCCCACGCTAGCGATCTGACACAACGTCTTTGCCAGTGGCGATCGCACCCGAGCTCATCACGGCCTTCGGCGTCGTGGCAGTCGGCGCGATGATGGTGTTCTACGCCCTTGAAGCTCGCGGACGCGGGTTCATCCTGGCCTTCGCCGGCGCGTGTGTCCTGTCATCGGTGTACGGGTTCCTGGCTGGAGCGTGGCCTTTCGGCGTCGTGGAGTTCGTGTGGGCGGGCGCCAAGACCGGTCGATTCATTGCTGTGAGGCGGCCCCGTCCCGCTCCCCAAAAGCGTTAGGCGACCTGCATGAGCCCGAGGGTGGCTACTTCGACCCAACTTTCCTCGGCCATTCTCAGCGTGAGCAGTCGAGTAGAGGGGGTTTCGAGTCCCGTCTTCCGCTCCGTAGGCGTGACCTTGACGTTGCGATATTCGTTGTAGGTCTTTGCGATTTCCTTTGCAGATCTTGCGATTTGATTTGCAGGCTTGGCGGGTGGGCGATTTGCGAACGTCTCGAGGTGCTGGCCATTCTGCGGACATCGCCTACCGTGCGAGTCCCTGATATTTCTCGCCTGATTCCGTGACCCTCCTCAAGCGGCGATTGCGAGTCTTAGGAGCCGCGAAATAAATTAGTCGAAGGTTTTGATCTTCGCGCTCCTTCCCCGGAACCGATCTGGCGGTCACCTACGACGTGGCGATGCACCATTCCGAGCTCGCAGCTTGACCCCCGATGTCCAGACATCTGAAGTTACAACACCCTTCGGGAACAGGATCCCGACCAAAATGCCCGAGCACCATCGCTCCCATTCCTCGGTCGACCATCCCCGGTCCACGACGAGGAGGCCATAGAGATCCTCGCTGACCAGCCCGTAGATCAGGTCGGCAGCAGTGTCGACCGTGAGTCCAGGAGCGAACCCCGGCTTGCGGCCAAGCGCTTCGGCGATCATTCGCTGGCCCTCATGGCGCTGACGCTTGTTCTCTGCCAGGAGCTCCCCGGGTTCACCGGCCGCCGCCGCTTGAACCACGGCGTAAATCGCGTGAGTCCGGGCCAGGATCCGGGCGGTCTCGCCGGCGTAAAGCTGCACCGCCGCCGGTCCATCCTGAGTGGCGGCGAGTTCCCTGACCCACTCGCGCTCTAGAAGGGGAACGGGCTCGAAGTCGCCGACGATCGCCACATCGAGAACGGCTTTGAGGATAGCCAGCTTGCTGCCAAACCGGAGATAGAGGCTCTGAACCGCAACCCCTGCTTCCGTTGCGATGGATGCCATCGTGGTGACCAGGTAGCCGTCGCGGACGAAGAGCGTCGTCGCGGCCCTGACGATCCGCTGCCTGGTCGCCAGGCCACGCCCGTGTCGCTTGTCGCGCGGCCGTACTGGTTTCGCCCTGGGAGGTCTTTTAGTTGACAAATCTCACCTTTGAATCTAGAACGCCATTACATAATCATATTCTAGCAAACAACGGAGGTGGCGATGCCAAAGCTACCGATCAGAACGGGCTCGCGGCCGGTTACGACATCCGCGCTGCCCCATATGCAGGTCGACCAGCAGCCCACCGATGAGGGCATGCGCCGGCGTCTGGCCGAGCGAATATTCGCGCTCCCAGGGGTGAGTGAAAGCCCCAGCGGCATCTCGGTGCCCGGGGCGCGGGCCCTTCTCCTCGATCGGGCCGCGGCGGGCGGGCCCGACGAAGCGTTCTTCATTGGTGGCGAATTCGCGCATCTCCACCCCGATGACGACCAAAGCTTGCATGTGTGTCTGGCCCCGGACTTCGCCGCCGCGGCCTGCGTGGCAGGCTGGGCGGAGCCCCATCCCCTGGTGGTTACTGGTGAGCTGCCGCCAACCCACGTGATGGTCTACGCGCCCCGAAACGAGCATGAACTCGATGTCGTGGCCTCTCTGGTTGAGGCCTCCCACGATTTCGCCACCGGCCGCCGGGTCGAGCCCGCCACGGTGGTGCCCATAAGCAGCAAGGAGGACGCAAGCATGACTATCACCGGACTTCGTCATGTCGGCCTGACCGTAACCGACCTCGATCGCAGTGCCGCCTGGTACACGCGCGTGCTCGGCTTCAAGGAGCTTTTCAGAGAGGCCGAAGGGCAACGGACAGCCGCGATCATGGGGCGGCCGGGTACGGCTCTGCTCCTCGGCCTGGTCCACTTTGCCGACGGCGCCAACGACGCCTTTTCGCCGTTTCGAACCGGCCTCGATCACGTTTGCTTCGCCGTCGCCAGCCGCGAAGAGGTCAACAACTGGGCGGCCAAGCTCGACGAGCTTGGCATCGCGCATTCGGGAGTAGTCGAGATGAAGACCAGCCCAATCGTCAACTTCAAGGACCCGGACGGAATCGCGTTGGCAATCGCAGTGCCTCGGGCTCTTCAAGCTGAGCTGGGGCTGTTGAATCGCGATGGTTGGTGGACGCCCGTAATAGAGGACAAGACGCAGCTACACCATGAGGAGATCAACGGGACCTCGCGGAGCGTCTTCGGCGGTTTCGGGCTCGGTGGCGAGCTCGTGCTGATGGCCCGGGATCGCGGCGCGGCGCCGCGGGCGTTGTGGGTCGGGACGAGACGAGTACGAGTTCTGGGCTACCGTCGCGCCCGCGCAGAAGGACGCGCTGCTTCTCGCGCTTATCGCCGAGCGCTTCGGTGGGCAGGGCGACGCAGCGGATCGGTTCCGCGACTGGCTGACCGCGCACGGCATTCCGCACGAATTCCACAACTGGATGTAGCCCGCAGGCCGAGCTGAGCCTCCGCTTGCTCCGACCGGCGATCTTCGCTCCTTACTAACCCGCCAGCCGGAGCCACCCGCGTTCGTCCTGAACGAGCCGAGCTGTTACCACTTCCGCGTGCTTGACCCCCGCGTTTCCGCGACCCTCTCCGCGACCAGCGACGCAGTAACAATCGGCCGCTGTTATCACATTCGAGCGTGGCCGCGCGGTAGAGGTCGCAGCCGGCTGGCCGACCTCCGAATCGCGCAAACCCTTGCCGTGATTGCTCCGGAGGGGTGGCAGAGCGGTCGAATGCGGCGGTCTTGAAAGATCCTGCGACATGGGTTGCAACGCCTCTAGAACGGCGCTTTTCCCGATCCGTGGTGCCAACTGAAGTGCCGATCGAGCCGCTGCTATAGCGCGAAGTCATCCTCTCCGGCATGGGGGGCCCCGACCGCAGGCCCGCGCTATACGCTCAGGCGAAAAGGTCGCCTCCTTAGCGGCCACCGCCTCCCGAACGCGCCGTCTGAAGTCCCGCGCACGTACACTGCGCGCGACGCGCAACGGGGAGGTTGGCCTAAATGAGCTATTCCGTCGAGGGTGACTATTTCGAGACCTGCAACTGCACCGTGGCGTGTCAGTGCGTCATGCTGAGCCCAGCGACGAACGACTCGTGCCAGGCCTTCTTCGGGTGGCACATCACGCGCGGAACAAAGGATAGCGTTGATCTTTCGAACCTCAACGTCGCGCTCGCCTTGTACTCGCCCAAGAAGATGACCGATGGCGGATGGAAGGTCGCGCTGTATCTGGACGAGCGGGCCAAGCCCGACCAGGCTCAAGCTCTGGGCGCGATCTTCTCGGGACAAGCAGGGGGTCACCTCGCCGCTGTCGTGCCGCTGATTGGAACGGTGACGGGGGTGACAGCGGCGCCGATCTCCTTCGAGAAGACCAACGGCAAGCGACAGCTGAAGGTGGGCAAGCTTCTCGAGATGGACAGCGAAGAGCTAAAGGGAGGGGACGGCAAGACGGCCCCAGTGATCAGCAACCCGGCCCTGAGCGTCGTTCCACAGCCGATGCGAGTCGCGAAGGCCGGACGGATCCGTTACGACGGCGCCTGGAAGTTCGAAGGGTCGGGCACGAACGGCTTCACGACGGAGTTCAAGTACGAGGCCTGACGGAGTAGCCGGCTGCGCGTGCTCACCCCGTCTCTGACGCAATACGCCGCTTGAGTTCCACGGCTCCCAACTTCGAAGCTCGTTTCGGTCGCCTGGCGTTGACCGGGGCGGCCCTAGCAATCCTCGTGACGCTCCTCGCGCTCGCTGCCCTCGCCTGGACCTACGTTTCCACACAAAGCGGCTCCATGACGATGTCCGCTGGGGCAGACCTGGCGAGCTTCGCGATCTTCCTCACGACGTGGGTCGTGATGATGGCCGCGATGATGTTTCCCGCATTCGCTCCGGTGGTGCTCGTGTACGCGCAATACACGCGGCAACGGACCAGGACGTGGCCACTGCTGGCGGCGGTCTTCGTTGCTGGATATCTGATGATCTGGAGCGCCGTCGGAGTCGGCGCTTACGTGCTCGTCATGCTGCTTGTGCCGCTCATCGTCGAGATTCCGGTGGTGCGGGCGGCGCCGCAAGTGTTCCTCGGCGCCGTGATCGGCGCGGCGGGCCTGTATCAGTTGACCCCGCTGAAGGACGCGCTTCTCACGCACTGTCGGTCTCCGTTTCATTGGCTCTTCCGCGGCTTCCGGCCAGGCGTGAGGGGGGCCCTGCTGATGGGGATCGACGAGGGCGTCGTCTGCCTGGGCTGCTGCGCGGGGCTCATGCTCGTGCTGCTCGCGGTCGGGCTTGCCAGCGTCGGATGGATGGCCGCAGTTGCGGCCGTCATCTTCAGTGAGAAGGTCCTCGCGCCGACCCCAGCCGTCGCGAAGGGGGTTGCGGTAGTGCTTGTGGGATTCGGGATCGCAGTCGCGACGATCCCGGCGGTTGCCCAGTTCGTGATGGGCGGGTCGCCGATGTAGCCGCGATTGCGTCCTTGGCCGGATGCTCGCGAGCTACGGTGCGGTTCTTGTCATCAGATGCGGCGGGAGGGTCAGCCTCCCGCTCCGTGCTGAACAAAATGGGCAACTGACCCTCCGAGAAGACATGGGCACAAGAGGGTCGCGGCGAACGGATTCACTCGGAAACTCGCGATTTGTTCACTCGATGACCGGTGGTGACTGTAGATCAGCCGCCCGTCGCCTATTAGGTTCCGATTCCGGCTGTGCCCACACGAAACCCGCGAATCTCCACGTGGCTCTTGATTGGAGTTTCCTGCCGGGGCGCGCGCATCGCTAGGCGGCCAGCCGCGTGCCGACGGACTGACGTGAGGCGGGCGGGTGCTAAGTGCAGCGGTCCCAACCCCGGTCGGGACCGCAGCGTCAACCGGAGGATGCCGCGACCGCGAAGAGCGGCGCGACTTCCTTGCGGACGTGGACCTCGGTGAAGGTCCCCCATCGCGATCGCCCTTACGGAGCGGGGATCAGCGGTCGATAGAGAGCGCGCATCTGCGCGTCGGCCCGCTCGCGGAACATCGCTGTGAACGTCGCGTAGTCCGTGCGGAACATCGCCGCCATCGCGCGGCTCTGCTCCTCGACCCAGCGGACGCGCGGTCCGCGTCGCGAAGCGTAGACGCGAAGGGCCGACTCGACGCTCGTCTCCGCACCCAACACATCTGCCAGGACGTAGGCATCCTCCAACGCCATGGCGCCACCTTGGGCCATCGTCGGCGGACCCGCGTGCGCCGCGTCCCCGATGACGACCACGTGGCCGCTATGCCACTCGGGCATCTCCACCCATTCGATCGGCGCGCAGTGCAGATCCTCGTCCCGCGTGAGCGCGGCAAGATACGCGGGGACCGGTCCCCGCAACGCCGCGAAGCGTTCGCGGATACGTGCAAGGCGCCCCTCGAGGGGATCGTGGATCTGCGGTCCACCGGCGAACGCGAAGCCGTAGGTGTGCCCATCGCCGAGCGGCACGAGCCCGAACACGACGCCGTCTCCGAACACCCCGGTCCAGCCGCTCACACCCGCCGGCCGCATCGGGACGATCCCGCGCCAGCACATCACGCCGGTGTAGCCGACGGGCACCCCGTCCCATGTGAGCTGACGCACGGTGGATTGGATGCCGTCGGCACCTACGACGAGGTCGTAGACCGCGCTCGATCCGTCGCTGAAGCCGACGCGGACCTGCTCGTCCGCCTGCACGAGTGACGTGACCGCCATTCCGAGGCGCGCGCGCGTCGTCCCGGCGGCAGCGAGGAGCACCTTGTGCAGCGCGGGGCGGGCGATCCCGACGCACGGTCCCAGCCCGTCCCAGACCTCCGCGAGGTCGGTCTCGGAGAGTCGCTCTCCGCTTTGGCCGTAGAAGGCCCAGCGCCGGATCACCGTGCCCGCCCTCTCCACTTCTGCGTCCAGACCGAGCGAGCGGAGCACGCGCATGGCGTTGGCGTGAAGGAAGATCCCCGCTCCGACCGTCTCCCAGCTTGCGTTGCGCTCGACAAGCTCCGGTGTGAAGCCTTGCTGCTGAAGGCCATGAGCAAGCGCCAGTCCGGCGAGGCCTCCCCCAACGATCAGGATGTGTTCAACGGAAGCCATCGGATCGCCTCTCCTCCGAGCGCCCACTGTCTTCTTTTCCAGTACTAGGACGCTCTACCTATTGAATAGAGGACCATTCTATCCGATAGGCCGGTAATCTAGGGCAGGATGAAGGCAACGGTCAAGAGACCCCGGCGCTACAGCAACACGCTCCGGCAGGAGCAGGCGCAGCTGACAAGGCAGCGGATCCTCGATGCCGCGCGACGGCTGCTCGTGAGCGGCGGCTACACGCAGGTGACGATGCAGGACCTCGCGCGCGAGGCAGGCGTCGCGTACCAGACGGTCTACTCACAGTTCGGCAACAAGGTCCAGTTGGCCCACGAGCTCATCGCGTGCGGTTTCCCCCACGTGAGCGAGGTGGTCGTGCTGCTCGAACAGATCAGCGAAGTGGCTGCGCCCGAAGCGTGGCTCCGAACGGTCGCCACGTTCGCCCGTCGTTTGCACGAGCCATGCGCCGACCTGCACCGCTTCATGCGGCAGTCAGGCGATCCCGAGCTGATCGGTCGCTACCGAGAGGTGCAGGCGAGCCGTCTCAAGCGATTCGCGCGGCTTGGACACTTGTTGGAGCGGGGTGGTCGTCTCCGACGGGGGCTGAACGGCGCCGACGCGATCGACGTCATATGGACGATGACGAGCCCGGAGACCTACGAGCAGCTCGTTCTCGATCGGCGGTGGACGCCGCAGCGGTACGAAGAGTGGCTCGCCGGCGCGCTCGTCGACCTCATTCTGGCGGCCGAACCCGCGGTCGGCCATCGTCCTTGAGGGCGCACGGCGCTACGTCAGCGGGCGCGTTGGCTTTGGCGACCTCGCGAAGTGGTCTGAGCGCGAGGGCCACCGCACGCCCACGGGCCGACGCCTCACGGATGAGTGGTGGCAGAACGTGCTCGCGAACCCGCTGAACGCGGGGTAGGTTGGCTACCGGCGCAAGCGCGGTGGCAGGGAGCTTCGCCGATCATCGATCGAGGGCTTCATGCCCCTTGACCTGTCCCAAGCGGTACAGAAAGTGAAGGCGCGGCGGACCCGTCGCCACGAGGGCGGGCGTCCAACCCCGCAGGCGTATCCGCTCTCGCGGGCAACGTGCGGTGAGTGCGGCGGGCGGGTCACGGCCGCGTCGAAGCGCCGGATCCGATGCCGCACCGCGGCCGAGCACGCCGGGTGCTCTCCGGTGACCGTCTGATCACTCGGCTTTCGGCTTCGCATAGGTCTAGGCACGTACGCGGAGTAGAGGTCCTTGCCGTCGATCTGAACACCGGTCTTCTGGTTGCCCCGGGTCGACGCAACGACGAGTGTCTTCCCGCTCGAGCTGGGCGTCGGGGCGCTGATCGGAATGCGGATCACGAGCATGTCGCCCTCGCGGGCAATGGAGACCCCGAACTCGAACGCGATCATCTTCTGCGTCATGCCTCGCGCCATTCGCTCGAGGGTCGCGCACTCGCGGGCCGTGAGCGGTCGCGGGTAGGACCGCGGAGAGCGTCTCACGCGGGCCGCCCCCGCTGCCGTTGTGGCCCACATGGCGACCCGGCGGCCAACGGGCGGCGAGGCGCGGGGCCGGGCGGGCGCAGCATCGACGCTGGCCAACAGCCGCCACACTGGGACACACGCGCGGCCTCGCGCCGGGTCACGTTCGGGGCGTCTGCCTGCGCTCACGCCACGCCGTCCGCGATTTCGGCTAGGTCCTCGAGGCCCTCGATGATCGTGCCGGCGAGAACGCGCAGCCCCGGCTTAGACCCCGGTCCGGCCGGCGATCCTCGCTCCTTATTAACCCGATTAACCCGCCAGCCGGAGCCACCC
>DHJC01000030.1:9894-10041 GCA_002404155.1 Chloroflexi bacterium UBA4730
GCCGGAGCCACCCGCGCTCGTCCCGGACAAGCCGAGTTGTTTCAACATTGCGGACATAGAGTCCCGTCTTCCCCTCCGATGGCGCCCCTGACAGCGTCACTGGCGTAGGAATCGCCGCGACGACCTAGGAGGCTGCGGAAAAACGCG
>DHJC01000083.1 GCA_002404155.1 Chloroflexi bacterium UBA4730
GGCTTCGTCCTGGGCAAGGGCCAGCACCCTCTTCGCGCGGTCGTTAAAGCGGTCGAAGGGTCCCATCAGCTGGCCTCTGCCGTGTCTCCGTACTCGGTCGGCATCGTGTGTCGATTGTACGTTCGCGATGAGCTATTTCGGTGCGTTGGCCTGCCGGATGGAAAGGAAGAGTCGGCGGCGTTCCGGATCGATGCCGACGATACGAACGCACACACGATCGCGGACCTGGATCGTGCTCCCGCGGCGCCATCTCGAAAACGATCGATCCCCGTCCTCCACCGGCAGGCAGCCGTGCCGCTTCGACGCCGATCTGCAGGCCTGGCTCCGCCGCACGCGAGAATTCCAAATGCGCGCGATGCGCAACGGTGCCCTTCACTGGGGACCTGTCCGAAATCGCGACCGATACAGTCCAGCGATGCGCGCGGAGCGGACCGCCCTCCTGGTCATCGACATGAGCGAGTGCTCAAACTCGGCGACCCCCGACAACACAGTCAGAATGAGTTGGGACATCGCGTCGCCGTGGGGTTGCACGTCAAGGCCTTGCGTAACGGCAATGAAGCGCACGCCGGAGTTCGTCAGCGTTCGGATATTCGAGAGCACGTCGAGCGACAAACGTCCGAAGCGGTCCAACTTCCAGACGAGGATTGCCTCGACGTCGCCCTTGCGCGCGGCGTCCATGACGCGGCGCAAGCCCGGCCGGTTGTTCCAAGCGCCTGAGCCGGTTTCCTCGACGTCAAGGGCTACGGTCAAACCGCGCGCTCGTGCGGCCTGCCGCAGTTCACGCCTGGCAAGACCGGGATTCTGGTCGCGGGTGCTGACCCGGTGATAGATCGCGCATTTCGCCCTGCCGATTAGCGAACCCCTAGCGACCATCGTTTGCCTGTGTATTTCTCGCGCTTCGTCCTCGCCGGACCGTCATGCCGAAATCCAACCCAATCGGCAGGCTCATGCGTCGCTCGGTATCGGCGGAACGAGAATCTGACCGTCTGCTCCAGTTCGTCCAAGAAAGCCTGTTCCTCCTCGAGATTCGCGTCCCCCGGCAGGAGCAGCAAGGTCGGCTTCGTCGGCTCGTCCTTCGGCCGGGTCTTACCGAACCACTGGCGACTCGCACTCGCGATTCGCCTGCTGAGTCTTAGGCGCGCGGACCCGGGGGCTTGCTCATCGCGGGGTTGATTCGCCATTTCAGGATTCCCTTCCTGCCCATCCGGCCTCGTCGGCCGCTGCCACCTTCGCCGTCTCCGGCCAGGTTGGCGGTCCTGTCGAACGCAGGACGCTCGTGATGGTTGCGAGGTGATTTTAGCGCGAACAGCCCCGGGGTGTAGCCGCCGTGCTGTTGCTACGCGCGCAGGCGCAGCCAATGCGTCCGGACTCGCCGGACGACCCGGGATGCCCCCGGGCGCGTCCCGGGGCACGCTGGGCTTGCCTCAGCAACGTCGGGCATCGCGGACCGTGCGACTGGTAGCGCGTGCCAGCGCGGTCCTAGTGCCATTCGGCTGTTGGGTCCAGGCCCGCGACGTCGCGGCACCGTGAACGTCGAGCTTCCGGTACGCGTTCGCCGCGAGGTTACCGACCGTGTTGATCGGGATCCCGAAATCGAACGCGATCATCTTCTGCGTCATGCCTCGCGCCTTGCGATCGAGCGTGGCGCACTCGCGGACGGTCAGGGGCCGCGGGTGGGACGCCGGCTTTCAGGGCGAGATGTGACGATGCGGGGAACTCCTTGATGCCAGTTCTGATGCCAACGGCGACGGCAGCATGGTGCCGCTCGGTGCAACGTCGATACCAGGCACCCTCCCGCGGATCAGAGAACCGGCTCGCCAGTCAGATCATCAGACGGAAGCACTCAAACGATGAACCCGAGGGGCCCACTTTTATGCGCTGTGATTTTCCTTTGAGTTGGGCAGGAGGCTGTCTTCGGGGACATTGGGGCTGTCGCTGCCCGTCACCGCGCTGTTTGGCGCGATCGGGGTGGGGCTTGGTGCCGCAGTGCCGTCGCCGCTATGCATGCGGCCGCGGATGGACATCTCGCGAGAAGGGCATCTTGCCGACTCTTTCCGATCGCGTCGACCGAGGCAAACGGTCTGATCTTGGGGGTGTCGTGCTTGCAGAGGGGCTACATACTGGGTATGGGGACCAAGAGAATATGCGAGAGCCGCTCGACGGCCAATCCAAGGAGGATTGGCCATGCGCGCAGCGGCGCCGCGGACCTCTCGCGCGAGGATCGCAACCCATTTCCCACCGGACATCGAAGCGGTCCGCCAGGTGTTGATTTCCGTAAGGGTTCGTCAGCTTGCGAAAACGGCCGCGCCGCGTACTGCACCAAGATGGCGGCCCGGAGCTGACGCAAAGGGGAGTTCGTCGCGTGACCGCGCGGAAGACACGTCCCTGCCCATGCTTGCTCATGCCAATCCACCAGGCCGGTCTGGCGCTTTCGTCATCGCGAAGGGGAGAATAGGAGCGTGACGAAGGTTGATCGGTGTCGTGGTGACGATCGAGCGTTGATCCTTCGGCCACGTGGTGCCCGAGTTGCGGCGGGGCCCGCCAGATATCGTCCGAGGTTGAACACCCCGGGCGGCGTTGTCACCTTGTCCCTCGCACCGCAGAGACGTTCCGCATTTTCGTCCAGCGGGCCGACACGGCCGCGTCCGAGCGAGACGCCTCCGAGATACGCGGGACGAGTCACGAGGGCACGACCATGGTGACTCGACCAACCGCAGCAGCGACGGCACTCATCTACGTCCGCGTGTCGCGCCTTGATGATGATGAACGCGAGCGCAAGATCTCGCCCGAGATGCAGCGCGGCAAGGCGGCGATGCTGCGAGAGCTTGCGGGCCTGGCCGTTGAGACGTTCGAAGACCTCGATATCTCGGGCAAGTCCGCCACCAACCGACCTGCCTATCAGCGGCTGCTCACGCGCCTGCGCGGGGGCGGTGTCCGCTACGTCGTCGGCTACGACCTTTCGCGCATCACGCGCAGCGTGGGCGATCAGGCGGACTTCTTCACCGAGCTGGAGCACGCCGGCGCAGTGTTCCTGGAAGCATCGACGGGCCGCACCATCGACCCCAACGATGAGAACGATGAGCTCAGCGCGAACGTGCTCGGTTCGGTCAACCAGCATTACCGCCGAGCCCTTGGGCGGAGAGTCCGTGACGCCTTGGCGGCGAAGGTCGAGCGCGGCGAGCTCGTCGGCCCGGTCCCCGCCGGCTACATCCGTCGACGAACGGTCCTCGAGAATGGCAAGATCGCTCGGAATTGGGTCGAAGCGGATCCGGAGAAGGCGCCCGTTGTTCAGCTGCTCTTTCAGGAGTACGCCACCGGCGTCTACTCGCTCAAGGGCCTTGCCCGAGCGATGAATGCCCGCGGCATTCCGCAGCCGCGCTCGACGCATTTCAGGAACAACCGCACGGCCGCCCAGATCTGGACGGCGGATGTCGTGAAGGACATCCTGGCCAATCCTCGCTACGCCGGCCATGTGCCCGGACGTGACGGCACCCTGCACCAAGGGCACTATCCGGCGCTGGTCGATGACAGCACGTGGGCAGCCTGCCAGCGGGTGCGCATCCGGCGTCGCGCGGCGGGATTGAGCTTCGGACGGTCCCGCTCGCCACGCTGGAGCACGCCGTACCTGCTCTCGTCGGTGCTGCGCTGCAGCCGCTGTGGATCGACCATGTCGGGCGAGACGCGTCGACCCGATCGCACCCATCCCCAACCACGGCAGCATTACACCTGCTACCGGCGGCGTACCGCTCAGGCCTGTGATGCACCCTTTGTCGCGCAGACGATCCTTGAGACCCAGCTCCTGCAGATCCTCCGAACCGTCTCAGCCCCGGCGGGCTTTTTCGAGTCGATCGAAGCGGACGCGCGCGGCCTGGCGGGCCTCGCCACGGCAAGGGCAAAACTCTCCCGCAGACAGTTCGACGAGCGCCTCAAGCGACTGACGTTCATGCTCGAACTCGGCGATCTCTCTCCGGAGGATTATCTCAGCCGGCGAGATGCACTCCAGGCACTGGTCTCCGCTGGACAACCAGCTGGCAGCAGCACGCTCGAAGGCCAGCAGAAAGCCCTGGCCGGATTCATCGACGCTTGGCCGGAGATGACGATCGAGGAGCGCAAGAGAGTCGTGGCAGCAGTTTTCCAGGAAATCAGGGCGAACGAGGACGGAATTTCGCGGTTTCTGCCGCGGGATGATTGGAAGCGGTTCGTGACAGCCGTCGTGGGCGTTTTATCGGCCCCACGGGGAGTTACGGAGCGGAAGACGGGACTCAAGGCCCTTGATGTTGAAACAGTCCAGCTCCTTCAGGACTCGCGTGGGTGGCTCCGGCTGGCGGGTTAGGAGCAGCGAGGTTCGCTGGCCCGACCGGGGTCGAACCCGCCAGTGTTTGCCGCTGGCATCACTGTCGAGGGTCTCGGAGAGCTTCGCGGAATGTTTCCTCAGGCCACTACGAACCTCGAACCAACCGCGGTGATCGAAGGCGGCTATGCCGTTCGACAACGCTCGTCTCGACTCCCAGGTCCAACGACACGAGCGCTCACCCAAACGGATTCCACGTTCCGTAACGATTCCAGGACATCCGCTACGTAAGATCAGTGCGTCACGACCTCATCCGAGCGAACGACACACGCGTGGGAGGAGAGGAGGAGCGATGACGGATCTGAAGGACGAACAGCAGGCGACAGCGGCCGGCACCGAGGGGCGAAGGACTGACGCGACCTTCTGGGCCGCACCCGAAGCGGCGCTGACGGTCCGCGACGTCCCGACCGGGGCGACCAACCTCAACGTCGATGGTCGGCGACTGGTCGGGCCGCTCCAGGGGTTCGGCCAGCTCTGGCAGAAGACATACCGCATTCGCCTGGTGGGCCTGACGACCGCCCCGGGCGACGTGGTCCGCGAGTGGAAGGCCAACTATGCCCGCTTCTGGCCGAAGGGCAACCGGTTCTACACACCCGCGATCACACCGGGAGCGGTCGCGCTCATCAACGCCGAATCGGTCGGCAGGGTTCAGGTCGCGACGGGGATCCGCGTCATCTACGCGGACGCCGAGTCATTCGCGTTCATGAACGCTGCCGGTCATCCCGCGGCCGGTATGGCCACCTTCAGTGCCGACCGCCAGGACGATGTCATCTGTGCGCAAGTGCAGGTCCTGATCCGAGCGAACGACCCCTTCTACGACCTGATGCTGCCGATCTACGGGCAGCGGGCCGAGGATGCGATCTGGACATACACGCTGCGCGCGCTCGCCGCGCACTTCGGAGCGACCGCGACCGACGTCTCGATCGATCGGGTCGTCGTGGACCGCCACCGGAACTGGTCCCAAGCGAAGAACATTTGGCAGAACGCGGCGATCCGCTCGGGCCTGTACATGGTCTTCGCTCCGCTGCGTTGGCTGCGCCGAACGGTACGTGGGTCGCGCTAGCCGGTCGGCGGCGACCGCCGCCTGGACGACGGTGATGGTGCCGGTCGGCATCGGAATCGTCCTGCTCGGGTTCAACTGGTCCACGCCGGTGCTCGCGAGCCCGATCGGCTACCACGCACCGTATGGCTTTCTGGCGCTCATCGTCATCGCCGGCGTTTATGCCTCGGTCGGTGCGTTCGTGCTCGCGCGCCAGCCGGGCAACGCGATGGGGTGGATCTTCTGCGGGACCGGCCTGCTCAGTGCGGCCGAGCTCATCAGCTCCCAGTACGCGATCTATGCGCTGCTCACCCGCGCGGGCGCCCTGCCGGGAGGACCGCTCGCCGGATGGATCTACCAATCCAGCGGAATCGTCGTTGCGACCGGCTCTTCGATCTTCGTACCGCTGCTCTTTCCGAACGGCACGCTTCCCTCGCGTTCGTGGCGGCCGGTGCTGGGCCTTGGAGTGATCGCGATCGCGATCCTGGTCGCGGGGGCGACCCTCAACCCAGGCCCGCTGTGGATCGCGATCCAGGTGACCAATCCGTTCGGTCGCGCTGGGGCAGCGGAGCTCGCGGTCTCGATGGACGCGCTCGGAATCGGTTTCGTCGTGGCGGCCATTGGGCTCGCGCTCCTCTCGCTCGTGCCGCGTTATCGACGGGCCACGATCCTCGAGCGGCAGCAGATCAAGTGGATCGCGTATGCGGCAGGCCTGCACTCCACCGCGCTCATGGCCTACGTCCTCTTCCTGCGTTCACCCGAGTTCGCCACCGAGGCCATCGCGCTGCTGGCCCTGCTCATCCCGATCGCGACCGGCCTCGCCATCCTTCGGTACCGCCTCTACGACATCGACGTCCTGATCCGCCGGACGCTCGTGTACGTGGCGGTGTCCACGGTCCTGCTGGCGGCGTACGTCGGCGGCGTCGCGCTGTTCGAGTCGCTCCTCGCGCCGTTCACCGCGGGCAACGGCATCGCGGTCGCCATCTCGACGCTCGCGGTCGTCGCGCTCTTCCAGCCGCTCCGCTCGCGCATCCGAGCCGGCGTGGACCGGCGCTTCTATCGCTCGCGCTACAACGCCGAACACACCCTCGACCGATTGGTTCGCGAGCTCTCTGAAGAAGTCGACCTTTCGGCCGTGCGCGGTCGCTTGCTCGCGGTCATCGGGGAGACGCTCGAACCGACCCACGTCTCGGTGTGGTTCCGGGAGCGGCCGCGATGAGTGCCGCCGTGTCACCCGTGGACTTCGCGGCGGTCTTCGGCGTGCCAGCCGAGGTCGGGGCGGTCGTGCGCGAGTTCCGGAGCTGCGAGTTTTCGACGCTGGCCCGCGACGGCACGCCGGTGACCTGGCCGACGATGCCGTTCTTCGAGCCCGACTGGCGACGCTTCCTCATCACCTCGTCGATCGGGCTCGCCCAGAAGGCCGTCAACATCCGGCGCGACCCGCGTGTCGCGATGCTGTTCTCGAACCCGACCGGCAGCGGCCTCGTGTCACCGCCGTTCGTCCTGATCCAGGGCGACGCCGAGGCCCCGGAGGAGCTCGGGCAGCTCGATGAGCGATTCGAGTCGATGACGCGCCTGCTGTTCGAGCGGCAACCGTTCGGCATCACATTGATGGGCGCGCTGCCCGGCCCGCTACGGCATCTCGCGGATTGGTATTGCTGGCGCATCCTCGTCTACGTCCGACCCCGTCGGATCCGCTGGTGGCCGCAGGGCAATTTCGGCCGAGCCTACGGCGAGGTCGTGCTGTGAGGGCGTGGCGCGCGATTACGCGCGAGCTCCGCCACTACGACTCCGCAGTGATCGCCGCGCGCGATCGCGATGGGTACCCCGTGAGCGTCCGGTGCGTGCCGATACCCGACGAGCGCACGGCAACGTTCGCGGTCGCATTGCCGGAAGGCCTCGGCGTCGAGTCCGGGCCAGCCTGGCTCCTTTGCCATTTCCACGACGAGCGGTTCTGGTCGCTTCGCAGTTTCGGTGCGCGCGGATCGCTCGAGCGGACGGGCGGGAGTTGGCGCTTCCGCCCGGCGCGCTTCGTTCCCGGCATGGGCGGGGTCGCGGCATCGATCCGGCTCTTCGTTGGCGGACGCCGCCGCGCGCGCGGCTATCTCGCAACGCGGGGCCTCGAGCCGCCGGCGATCCCGTGGGATCGGATCATCGCGATCAAGCATGAGGTGCGGGCAACAACGCGCCGTAACGATTCTCGGACGACCGGGGGATAGAAAGGATTCACGATGATCTCGCTCAGCAGAGAACGCAGCGTTGAGAGGTGAGGGACCGAAATGACCGCAGCCACGACGACAACGGCGGCAGACCGCATCGACGAGCGGACGATCGTGATCCGCGTGCGCGGCGATGTGACCGCGGCCTCGGAGCAGCCGCTCATGGCGGCGTACGCGCAGGCGGGGGAGAAGACCCGCGCGATCGTGCTCGACTTCACGGGGCTCGACTACATGAACAGTGGTGGCATCGGGCTGCTCGTGACGCTCCTGGTCCGCGCGAACCGGCAGAAGCAGAAGCTGCTCGCGTGCGGACTGAACGACCACTACAGGCAGATCTTCGAGCTCACCCGGCTCGATGAGGCGATCACGATCCACGACAGCGAGGCCGACGCGCTTGCGGCGCTCAAGGCGTAGCGGAGGACGGCGATGACACGCGATGACAGCAACTGGCTTATGTGTACGGCGAGCGAGACTCCGTCTCCTAACTCTTCGCAGTTCCGATGGCGCACTAGGTCGCGGTCGAAGGCAACTAGAAACCGACAAACGGCCCCGTTGCCTCGGTCTCCTCGACTCGTGCCCCTGCTTAGCCTGTGCTCGAATGCCCTTTGTTTCGGCGGGACTAACGCGAACTCGACAACGCCCGCGGACGAATTGCTCCCGCTATTCAAAGAGCTCTCGCGCGATCGGGCCTACTCCTGCTAGCTCGGCGTGTCCATGTGTGTGCCCATGTGTGTTGACGCACAAGCGCAGACTTCCGCGCAGAAGAAAGACTCCCGCGCCGTTTTGAGCGCGCGCACGATATGAGGAACCCGAATGGATCCACATGCGGTCGAAAAGCTCGCGATCCGCGATGTCGTCGAAAACTGGGTGATGTGGCGCGACGCGGGCGACTGGGAGCGCTTCGCCACGGTGTGGCACGCGGATGGTTGGATGACCGCCACCTGGTTTCAAGGGCCAGCGCAGCGGTTCATCGAGGTAAGCCGCGAAGGATTCAACAATGGTGTGAACATCCTGCATTTTCTCGGCGGATTCACCTGCGATGTGGTCGGCGTCCGCGCTATCTCGCAGACGAAGATGACGATCAATCAGCGCGCGTCGGTCGATGGCATTCTCGCTGATGTCGTCTGCACGGGCCGGTTCTACGATTTCTTCGAGAAGCGCGATGAACGCTGGGGCATCGTGAGGCGCCAGCCAATCTACGAGAAGGATCGGATCGATCCGGTCGATCCGGCGGCGAGCCTAAAGCTGGATGCAGACACGCTTGCCCGTTTCCCAGAAGGTTATCGCCACCTCGCGTACCTCCAGAGCAGAAACGGCTTTACCGTGAAGGTCGGCTTGCCGGGGTTGCGCGGCGCGGCCGTCGACAAGCTCTACGCCGAGGGCCGAGCCTGGCTCATCGGATCGGACAGGCCAGGGGAAGCACTCTAGGTGTGAGGCGTGTCACGATCCAAGACAGCCATCGGGTTGAATAGTGCCCGTGACCGACGACCCAGCGCGACGCTCTCCTACGCCCCACGACGGGTCTCGTTCTGTTCGCTGGAAAAGGAATGGAACGCGCCCGGTTGCACGTGAGTGAGCGAAACGACCTGGGGCAGAACTCAATCGGCGTGGTTCACGCCAAGCAAGAGCGGCCGCCGCGCGGCACGCCGTCACCTCCTAGGACTCGCACTCGACTTGTGCTGCTCGGGACTGCTGGTGGCTCGGTGTACTACGCCGAGCAGTCACGACGCGGTGTGGGATCGGCGGTCGTTATCGATGGCTCTATTTATTTGATCGATTGCGGCGAGGGCGTCGCTGCCCGATATCGTCAGGCCGGTCTCGGTCCGCCGGGCTTCACGCACGGCCTCGAGGATCTCCAGGCAGTCTTCTTCTCCCATCTGCACTCCGACCACACGATTGGGTATCCGGGTTTGCTCGTCGCAGGCTTTCTAAATGGATTGCGCAATCGGACAGAGCCGATCCAGATATATGGCCCCGGACCACGCGGGTCGGTCAAGGACATGTTCGCTGACCGACCCGCCAACATCCTGGTCAACCCGCAGAACCCGATGCCAGGAACGGCAGACCTGACGAGAGACCTCCTTGCGGCGTATGCGACCGACCTCAACGAGCGGGCACTCCGCCGAGGAAGCGGCGCAAACCCCGAGGCATCGTTTGACGCCCGCGACATTCAGCTTCCAGCGGGAATTGAGTACGAGCTCGGAGGCGATCCGGCGCCGGAGATGGAGCCATTCGCGGTCCACGAGGACGCGAATGTTCGCGTGCTGGCCACGCTGGTCGATCACCGGCCGGCGTTCCCCGCGTTCGGTTTCCGTTTCGAGACCCCGGACGGGGTGATCGTGTTCTCCGGGGACACGCGACCAACGCCGAACGTCATCCGCTTGGCCCGCGGGGCGGACATCCTTGTCCATGAAGTGATCGCAGTGCCCGCGATGGAGCGCCTATTGGTGGAACCAGCGGCGCGGGCGCGTCTCGGCGACATCGCGAGTTCCCATACAGCGGCCGACGCGGTGGGGTCGGTCGCCTCGGCCGCGGGCGTGACGAAACTCGTCTTGAGTCCAGTTCTCCCACCAACCGCGGACGACTCGGACTTTGACATCGTGCGGGCAACCTTCGCTGGGGAAATCGTGGTCGGTCGGGACCTCGACCAAATCGCGGTCGGCCGGTAGCCAAGATGCGTCCGGCGCTACCTAGAGCGAAGAGTCGCCGTACGGCTCAGCGGCGCTCTTGAGCGCACGGAAGAAATCGGCGACGACCTGCCGGCCAGGTTCAGCCAGCTGTCTACCGGTCTCGGTGTCGAGCGTGGACCCAGGATCCTCAGTCCCAATGATCCTCGTGGAGGCGCTCTCGATGACCTTCGAGAGCGGCCAGTCGAACTCTCCACACGACCGAATGTGTTGGTAGACCCCCAACGCACCGAACTTCTCCAGTAGATCAGCGTCGGCCACGACCTTAGCCTCTAGACCGACCGGGTGCTGATCGAACGTGCTGCCCTTATGCGTGCGGATGCAGCTCGCTTGTTTCGCGATCTCGTCCTTCGGATAGGAGATTCCCGCGGCTTCCAGATACTCGGGCAGCTGGTCCGCGCCGCGGGGGCCATGGTCTTTCGCTGGTCCGGAGAGGTAACCGATGTCGTGCATCACGATCGCCGGTAGGACGACCCTCATGTCGGCGCCTTCGGCCTCGCCGATCACGATTGCGTTCAAGGTGTCGCGATAGATGTGCTCCCAGTTGTGAGCGGTCAACGTCTTCTCGGGGTCGAATCGTTGCTTCGTGTACCTGACAACAGAACGAAGCCTGTCGTCTTGATCCAGGTAGCCCTGCAGCTTTGCTCGTAGTGCTGCATGGCTGGTGGTTATCACGGTCTTTCCCCCGATCTCGGCGCTCTGAACTGCAAGCATGCGCGCCGCCCAGTGCCCCCGCGCGGGTTCCGCTACGGGTTATGCGTCATCCACGTCACTTTCGCGCGGGTGGCATGCCGCCCAGCAGGGAACGTAATTCGTATCACGCAAGAGACGTCGTCGGTCCTTTCGGGCGACCATTCCGCCTTTGGAGACCGGAAACTGTGGCCCGGTCAGGAGAAGCCAATGGGCTCGTTGTGCGGGTCGTCGTGGCGTGTGTCTACCGGTCTAGGACCTTTTCACTCCCAGCCCGAGGCCGTCACCGACCGAGAGGATCGTCGCGTCGAGCTGCGGGTGCGAGACGAACTTCGCGTTGAACGAGCGTATCGCCTGGGTGTCCGGAACGCGGTCGTCGACGCGCGCGCCGGAGGCGCGTCCACCCCAGAGCAGATTGTCCACGGCGACGGCCCCGCCCGGACGCAATAGCCGAACGGTGTGGGCGAGATACCCCTCGTACTCCTGCTTCAGCGCGTCAATGAAGGCGAAATCGTACGGGCCCGCGAGCGCCGGCAGTACGTCAAGCGCCTTTCCGCTGTGCACGACGATCTTCGTGCCCACACCCGCCTCGTCCCAGAACCTCCGTGCGCGATCGGTGCGCGCGGTGTCAGGGTCGATCGTGTCGATGCGGCCGTCGGCTGGAAGCGCCGTGGCCATCCACAGCGCCGAATAGCCGATCGCGGTGCCGACTTCGACGACCGACCGTGCCGCCGTGGCACGGACGAGCACGTGCAGCGCCCGGCCGACCCCCGTAGCGACGATCGGTATGCCGTCCCGCCCGCCCTCGCCATCGATGCTCGCGAAGGCGCCGGCGAGTTTCCCGTGGAGTGACTCGAGGTAATCGAGGTCGGTGTCTGTGATCGCCATCGTCCTGCTCATCCGATCGCCTCCGAACGCAATGTCGTATGGAGCACGTCGCGCGCCTCTACCACGCACCTCAGCTCAAATGCGATAACAGTGGCCGATTGTGGCCGCGTCGCTGGTCACGGAGAGGGTCGCGG
>DHJC01000032.1 GCA_002404155.1 Chloroflexi bacterium UBA4730
ACGTCCGTGGGCAGTACAGCTAGCTCGCGGGGGCCCGGGCACGAGCCATGCACCGCCCTGCGGTGCCGTTAGGGGGTGCTCACATGGGCGATCAGGACAAGCCGCGCACGACCGATGACCTCGGGGCCGCGGAGCGCAAGAGCAAGACCGTCGACGAGCGGGTTCCGACGCGTCTCGACACTGACGTCGTACCCGAGATCCAGCTGCCGGGCGCCATCGGCGCAAACATCCCACAGGGTGGCATCGGACGCGAGGGTCCGCTTGCTGCGGATGCACCCGGACCAGGCGAGATCGTGCTCGAACAAGAGGCACGAGCGCAGCGATCGCAGTCGTCCCCCAGCTGACGACCAAGCGCATGGTGAGACCTAGCATGGACGGCATGCGGATCGCATTTGTCTCCTCATCGATCCCCCGTCGCTGCGGCATCGCGACCTTTACCGCCGACGTGCTGGCAGCGGTGAAAGCGGCCGACTCGGGGGTCCGTTGCTCGGTCATCGCCATCGACGAGCCGAATAGCGCCAGGGCGTACGGCCCCGAAGTCAAAGCGCGCATCAAGCAGCGCGAGGCGGACTCGTACCGGGCCGCGGCGACCTTCCTGAACGAGTCGAACAACGACGTCGTCAACGTCCAGCACGAGTTCGGTCTCTATGGCGTCTGGAAGGACGGCGTCTACGAGGATCATCTGCGTCCCTTCCTGCTCGAGCTTCGCAAGCCGGTCATGGTCACGCTCCACAGCGTTCCACCGAGCCCATCGCCCTCGATGCGCGAGGCGGTGCGGCTCATCGCAGCGCGGAGCGACGAGGTCATCGTCATGGCCCACACCGCGGCGCGGCTGCTCGTCTCGGACTACGGCATCACGAAGACGCCCGTGGTCATCCCGCACGGCATGCCTGCGATCGAGCCGACCGGTCGTCACCGCTTGAAGACCAAGCTGGGCGTGGACGGCCGCACGATCATGTCGACGTTCGGGCTCGTGGATCCACGCAAGGGTCTCGAGTTCGTCATCGGCGCGATGCCCGCGATCGTCGAACAGCACCCCGACGCGCTGTATCTCGTCGTCGGTCAGACGCATCCCGAGCTCCTCAAGCAGCAGGGCGAGACGTACCGAAACACACTCGAGCGGGCGGCCGAGGATCTCGGCATGACCCGGCACATCGCGTTCGTGAACGAGTACCTCGCGCAGCGCGACATCGTGGGCTACTTACTTGCGACCGACGTCTACGTCACCCCGTATCTCGATCCGAACCAGATCACGAGCGGCACGCTCGCGTACGCGCTCGGGGCGGGAAAGGCGATCGTCTCGACGCCGTACCTCCACGCGATCGAAGCGCTGGCGGACGATCGCGGCATCGTCGTGCCATTCCGCGACTCGGCGGCCATCGCTGAGGCGGCGAATCGGATCCTGGGCGATCCGGAGCTGAAGCGGCGGCTCGAGCGACGGGCGTATGCCTACGGTCGAGAGACCGCGTGGCCCGCCGTCGGACGCCGCGTGCTCGCGCTCACCCAGCACATCCTCGCTCCGCAGCAGCACGGCCCGCTCGTCGCCGTTTGAGCGTCGCAGAGCGGGCCGATCTCGGTCGACGCCTCGCTGAGAATCCGCTCCTCACCGCGCGGGACGTCTCACCATCGCAGGCGGCACTCGAGGTGGTGTCGGTCTTCAACGCCGCCGCCGCCGTCATCGAGGACGAGGTCATCCTTTTGCTCCGCGTCGCTGAGCGGCCGCGCAGTGACGTCGATCTGCCGCCCGGCGCGTTCACGCTCGACTTCGGCGGACCGCATCCGGTCCAAAAGCCGCTGCCGCATCATTACACGAAGGACGACGTCATCGGGATGGCGTACATGGACGCGTCGACCACGCCGCCGTCCGTGCGCGTCGCGTACATCCCGAAGGATCTCCCGGGTCTCGATCTCCGTGACCCGCGAGCCATCCGCTACAGGAATGGGACGGGCTCGCTGCGCATGGTGAACGAGGGCTATCAGGACTACCTCGCGCAGATCTCGCATCTCCGCGTCGCGCGCTCGCGCGATGGCGTGCACTTCGCCGTCGAGAAGGACGTCGCGCTCGGTCCGCTGGCGGCGCTCGAGGAGTACGGGGTCGAGGACCCTCGGGTCACGTTCATCGACGGCAAGTTCCACGTCACCTACGTGTCCGTGTCGCGGTGGGGGATCACGACGAGCCTGGCGACGACGACGGATTTCATGTCGTACGACCGCAAGGGCGTCATCCTCCTTCCCGACCACAAGGACGTCGTGATCTTCCCGGAGAAGGTCGGCGGCAAGTACGTCGCGCTCATCCGGCCGATGCCGCAGTCGTTCGCTCGGATCTTCGGGATCTGGATCGCGTTCTCCGACGATCTGAAGGAGTGGGGTGGCCACGAGCCGCTCGCGATGCCGCGCTGGGGTCGCTGGGACGAGCTGCGCACGGGTGCCTCCGCGGTGCCGTTCCGCACGGAGCGCGGCTGGCTCGAGGTGTACCACGGCGTGGACCGCAACACCACGTACGCCATGGGCGCGCTGCTCATGGATCTCGAAGATCCGCGCAAGGTGATCGGCCGTTCGCCGTCGCCGATCCTCAAGCCCACCGAGGTCTACGAGACCACGGGCCTGTTCAATGACACGGTGTTCTCCTGCGGACACATCCGCCTCGACTCCCACCGTGAGCGCATCCGCCTCTACTACGGCGCCGCGGACTCGGTCCTCGCGGCAGCGGATTTCGATGTGCAGGAGATCCTCGACAGCCTCGAGCCGTGCTGAACCGGCTCGCGTCCCTCGCCCGACCGCTCGAGCTCGAGGGCCGTCGCGCGCTCGGTCTCGCGATCTACGCCGACCACGCGGGCGAGCATTTCGGCGCCCGCGAGAGCGGCGTCGAGGGTGTCGCCTGCGTGGACGACGTCGCGCGCGCGGTCGTTCTGTGGAGCGATCTGTGGGATCGCACGCACCTGCCCGTGGCGCGCGAGTGGGTGGACGGTCTTCTCGAGTTCTGCCGCTGGATGCAGCTGGACGATGGCCGATTCATCAACTTCGTCCTCGACTGGCGCGGTGTGCGCAACACCGACGGGGTCACCTCGCGAGCGGACGGGACGTCCTTCTGGCACGCGCGCGGCGCGCGGAGCATGGCGAAGGTCTGGCGTACCTTCGGCGACGAGCGCGCGCGGGCCGACTACCAGCGCGCGCGAGCCTCCTTCGACGAGCGCCCGGTGGCGTCCGACGTCCGCGCGGTGCAGGTGCTCGCGGCGCTCGACGCGGACGACCCTGCCGCGGATATCGCGCGCTGGTGCGACGACATCGTGTCGCAGCGACGCGGCGACGTGCTCATCGACGGGCACGACGCCATGGAGCCGCACCTCTGGGGCCACATCCAGGAGGGCGTGCTGGCGCTGGCCGGCACCGTGCTCCGCAAGCCCGAGCTGATCGAGATCGCGCGGCGGAGCGCCGACGCCTACCTTGTGCCGCTCATCGAGCGCGGCTTCGACCTGCCGGTGGTGCAGCCGTATGGCGCGGCCTCGACCGCGTTCGCCATGGCCCGTCTCAGCGAGGCGACCGGAGATGCACGCCACGCCGCCGCCGCGCGCAACGCGCTTGCCTGGTTCGACGGCCGCAACCCGGCAGGTCGGCCGGTGTACGACCGCGCGGCCGGGCGCGTCGCCGACGGCGTCGATGGCACCGAGCTCAACCCGCATTCGGGCGCCGAATCCAACATCGTCGGCGCTCAGGCGTTGTTTGACGACGTGGCGGCATGGCTCCTGCGACACCCCGACGCGTGCTCCCCATCGCCGCGGTCTTCGACTTCATTGGACGTCAGCTCGGCCGCGTCCTGAGCCTCGCGTTCTCGTCGGCGACCATGGCCGCGGCAGCCCTCTGGCCGCGGCGTCAGCGCGCGTCGACCCGCACCGGCTGAGCCGCGTTGTTCGCGTAGCCGAGCGGATCCCGGCGGTTCTCCAGGCCCTGGACCTCACCCGTCGCGTCGGTCGCCCGCGCAACGAGCTCGAAGGCCCCCGCTGACGGTGTCCACTCGCGATGCCACTGCCGCCACGCGGCCGGAGCCGCCGGCGGGTCGAGCTGCGCGTCGTGCCACGACGCGCCGCCGTCGGTCGAAAGCTCCACGCGGGTGATCGCGCCCTGCCCCGACCAGGCGTACCCGCGCACGCCGGTCACCGCGCCGGCGCGCACCGCCTCGAGCGGCGCGACGATCACGGCCCGCGGCTTCATCGCGCGGAGCGGCGTCGCTCCGCTGACGTAGCGGTCGGTCTGGTAGAAGCCGCGGAACGGCATCTCGAGCGCGACGATCTCCGCGAGCCACTTGACCGACGCCATCCCGTACCAGGTGGGCACGACGAGGCGAACGGGCGCGCCGTGCTCCCGGGGGATGGGCGCGCCGTTCATCGCGTACGCGATGAGCACGTCGTCGGCGAGCGCGCGAGAGAGCGGAAGGGATCGCTCGAACGCGATGCGGCTGCCGACGTCCGGGGGCGTACCGCTGTCCGCGCCACGGAACAGGATCTCGACCACCGCGCCCGACAGCCCGTACGTCTCAAGGAGCCGGTGCAGCGGCACGCCGGTCCATTCCGCCGTGCTCACCGCACCGAGGCCCCACTGCTCGCCTGGTGCGGGTGGGCGCAGGAACGAGCGTCCGTTGCCCGCGCACTCGAGCGTGACCAGAGCGCTGCGCGCCGGGAGCGCACGGAGCTCCGCGAACGAGACGGATCGGGCGGTGCGAACGCTACCGCTGATCACGATGTGCTCCGGCGGATTCGGGAACGGGAAGTGGCTGCGGACGTAGTGCCGGCCCGCCGGCGTGATGAGGCCGTCCTGCAGCTCCAGCCGGGTCTCGGCGTTCAGCGGCTCGCGGCTGATGATGACGCGTTCATCCAACGGCACTCTCCATACTGAGGCCGTAGTGCGCCGAACGCTCATCACCCTCGGCGTCATCGCGCTGCTCCTCATCGCGGGCGTCGGTGCGTATGTCCTCGGCGTCGGGCCGCTCGCGCCACCGACCGCGGCTCGGTCGGTGGTCTTTGTCGCGATCTCGCGGAGCGCGGACGAGGCGGACGCCCACGAGATCGAGTCGATCGACCTGGCCGCCGGCACGCGCGATCTCTTCGACGTCGGCGACCGCGTCACCGCGCTCGCGCTCTCGGCCGATCGCCGGTCGCTCTACGTTGCCCTTGACGGCGGCAAGATCGTTCTCTTGGATGCGACGACCGGATCGCGGTTCGGTGCCGTCGACCTCGGAGGGCCGACGGTGGTCTCGCTCGCAGCGACGGCCGATGGGCGCACGCTCTTCGCCGTCGCCGTCACGAACGTATCGAGCTCCGTCGTTCCCATCGACCTTTCGACCAAGAAGGCGGCCGACCCGATCTCCTTCACCGCACCCGCCGGCCCGGCGATCATTCGCGGCGACGCGCTCATCGTCCCGCTCGGAGATCCGCGCGGGCTGCAGGTGGTGTTCATCGACGTGAACACGCGCGCGGTGACGTCGCGACTCACCCTCCCACGGGGCTCGTTGGTCCCCCCCGCCGCATTTCCGATCAGCGGCGCGCGAACTGGCATCGTGGCGTTCGACTCCGGGCTCGGCGGCGGCGTGGGTCTCCGCGTGTACACGCTCACCGACTCGTCGCACTGGAGCGATGTCTCGCTCCAGGCGCCATTCCCGCAAGGCCCGATCCGGCAGATCGGGATCGGTCTCCAGGCGGCCGCGACCGCGGACGGGACGATCCACGTCTGCACGACCGCCGGAACGGCTGCCCGCCGGTACGTCGTCGGCACCGACCAAAAGAGCGCCAGCGTCGGGACCGATTGCGGTCCGTTGACCGGCGGCGATCAGATCCTCATGGCGACCCGTGACCCGGCACAGCTCCGGGTGCTTGATGACAAAACCGGCAAGACTGTGCGAACTCTCCCTCTGGCGGGTGTCCCCGCACGGGTCGTGCACTAGGACGTCCGTACTCCCTCGCGCGGGAGCCCCGCTTCGGTGACGCGCACCTAAGGTTTGACTCGATGCCCATGACGATGACGCCCCGGGTGAACGAGCTCTCGCTCCTCATGCGTGCTGCGGAGGTGTTGCTGAACGCCGCGACGGACGAGGCGAGCCTGCTCGCGCAGGCGACCGAGCTGCTCGGCGAGCAGTTCGGCTACACGATGCGGTACCTCCTGCTGCACGATCCCGAACGGGATGAGCTCTACGCGGCCGCAGCCGCAGGCGAGGGCAGCGACGATCCGGCCGTTCGGTCGTATCGAATGTCGACCGCGCGCGGCCTGACCGGCGTCGCGGCTCGGACGCGCGCGATCGTCAACGTCGGCGTCGTCTCCGGCGACTCGCGATACATCTCGGTCGCGCCGTCGTGCAACTCGGAGATCTGCGTGCCGCTCATCGCCCGCGGTAACCTGCTGGGCGTCCTGACCGTCCAGAGCCCGAAGACCGATGCGTTCTCTCTCCAGGACGAGCGCCTGCTCTCAGCGTTCGCCGGCCTCGTATCGCTCGCGCTGATGCACGCGCGCGAGCACGCGTCCCGCCGCAGCGACATCGCGGAGCTCCAGGCGGTCGCCGAGGTCGCACGCCGCGCGGCGCAGCTCGACCGCAATGGCACCCTTCAGACGATCGTCGAGGCGTTCCAGCGCGTCACCACGGCCGACTCGACGGCGGTGTTCCTCTGGGACGAGGACACCCAGTGGCTCGAGGTCGCGACGGTGGTCTACGACGCGAGCTATTACCCGACCGAGTACGAGACCACCGTGCGCGATGCGAAGGTGAAGCTCGGCGAGGGGATCGTCGGCTGGACCGCCGAGCACCGCGAGCCCGCCCTCATCTCCGACGCCGTCGCCGACCCGCGCGTGGTGCCCGTGACCGGCGTTCCGCTCGAGCCGACGTCAGCCATCGTCGTCCCGCTCGTCGCGGACCAGCGCCTGCTCGGCGTCATCCGCGCGGTGAAGATGGGCCTGAACGCGTTCACTGCCGAGCACTACCGCTTCGCGCAGACCCTCGCGAGCCAAGCCTCGTTGGCGATCGCGGCCGCCGCGGCACACGAGGCCGTGCGCCGGCTGTCGGTCACCGACGAGCTCACCAACCTGTACAACGGGCGTCATTTCCGCGCGCGGCTCCACGAGGAGATCGAACGCGCGAAGCGCGGTGGCCGGCCGCTCTCGTTGCTCGTCATCGACAGCGACTCGCTGAAAGACGTGAACGATCGCTTCGGTCACGAGGCCGGCAACCGGCACCTCGTCGCCATCGCACAGGCCGTGCAGACGCACGTGCGCACGAGCGACGTGGTCGCGCGGTTCGGCGGGGACGAGTTCCTGGTCCTGCAGCCGGATGCCACTCCCGAGGCCGCGGCGGTGGTCGCCGAGCGGATCCGAGTGGCGGTCGCCGCCGCGACGGTCGTCGTTGCGGACGGCGGGCAAGTGACCGGCACGGTGTCGATCGGCGTCGCCGGCTACCCCCGGTCCGCGTCGGATGAGGATTCACTCTTTCGGAGCGCCGATGCCGCCTTGTATGACGCGAAGCGTCACGGCAAGGACCGCGTCTTCATCGCCCCGGCGTCGTCCGGCTGATATAGGTCCTCGTTGAGGGTCAGACTTCCGTTGACTCTCGTGGGGAGGCCGGTCTCCGGCTATGCGGTTTAAGCCGTTGGAGCTAGTGTCCGGC
>DHJC01000031.1:0-21332 GCA_002404155.1 Chloroflexi bacterium UBA4730
CCTTGAAGTCGCCCGCGCCACCCGTCGGGGTGCGCGGCGTCCGGTGCTTCCCGGTCGCTGCGTCCGTCGGTTTGAAGCTCTGCTGGCTGGCCCAGGCCTCGATGAGCGTGCCGTCGACCGAGAAGTGCTCATCGGAGAGGAGGTCGGCCGCCCTGGCCTGGCGGAGCACCGCGGCGAAGAAGCGCTGGGCGACGTCGCCTTTGAGCAGTCGCTCGCGGTTCTTGCTGAAGACCGTCGGGTCCCAGACCGGGTCGTCGGCGTTGAGGCCGACGAACCAGCGGAAGCGCATGTCCGCATCAAGCTGCTCCATCAAGAGGCGCTCGCTGCGCACGGAGTAGAGGAGCTGGAGCACCAGGGCCCGGAGCAGCTGCTCGGGCGGGATCGAGGGCCGGCCGATCGGGCTGTACATCCGGCGGAAGACCGGGTCGAGCTCGACCAGCGCTCTGTCGACCATCGTCCGGATCGACCGCAGCGGATGGTCCGGGGGCACCCGCTGCTCGGGGGTCCGGTAGCTCCACATCGAGTCAATTCTCGGCTCGTCACCACGCATCTCGCGCCTCCTCATTGCCGAAGTGGCGCTCCCCCGATCGCCATGATACCGAAAGAGGATGCAGGAGGCAAGCAACGTAGGCGCCTTTTTCAGCAGCTCCCTAGCGGCCGTCGATCGCCGACGGTTGGGCTCGATGCAGGCGGTCGATCGCGACCGCGGCTGCGACGTAGATGGCGAACCGGCTGAGGTCGTTCCAGACGAGCGGCGCCTCGAGCGCTCGGTGCCATAGGAGGTCGACGCCGAACTGCATGACGAACGCAAGGCCCGCTGCCGTGACGCCCGGAAGCAAGCCGTCCACCGCCGCGAAGACGATTGGCACGAGGTAGATGAGCGTGAAGGAATAGTCGGACCCGGCGAGGACGCTGAAGATGCCGATAACCAAGATCAGGGTCAGGGCGGCAAAGAGCCGGTCAGGCCTGAGCACCGCCACAGGTTACTCGCGCGACCTTCCTGTTACATCGGCGTGGTGGCATCTTCAATCGAGACGAGGATGCCCATCGTGGCCTTCTCGCGCTCGATCGTGCCGCGTATGGGTCGGTCCGCGACGAAACCCACCACGAAACGACCGATTCGTGTACGGCGATAGCGGCTGGCGACGTGGAGTGCTGATCGCTTATCGGCCAAGATGCGGATTCACTGCAACGGCTGCGCAGGTCTTCGGCCCGCTTACGAGGGTCGGCTCGTGGACGGGTGGCTCATTACGTGCGGTACAAGAATCGCGCAGCGCACGGAAGCCTGAAGCGCCGGGCGCCAAAGGCTGCCGCGGGGCTTCTAGCGCGACGGCGGGCCTGGACTCGGGTGGGGGTTCAGGATGAGCGCCGGGCGCGGCGGCTGGGTGAAGTCGAAGTCCTTGGCGAGGTCCCCGAGCTGCGACGCATTCTCGCGAACATCGGGTCTTGAGTCCGGTCGTCCGTCGGTCTTGGGGTCCAGGCGTGCGCTGCCAAGGAACACATCCTCGATGAACTTCGTGTACGCGTCGAAGCTGAGAGTCTGGTGGTCGATGTAGCCGCTGCGAGCGTAGGGACTGATGACGATTGCCGGCACCCGCAGGCCGTAGCCGTTCTCGTCAACCTTTGGCGGGGCCACGTGGTCGTAGAAGCCACCCCAGTCGTCCCAGGTCAGGAAGATGGCGGTCGAGCTCCAGTCAGGTCCTTGCATGATCGTGTTGATGATGTTGGTCGTGTATGCCTGACCGGCCGAGACCAGCGCGGTGGGGTGCTCGCTGTCGGCGTTGTTCGGCACGATCCACGACACCGCTGGCAACGAGCCGGCCGTTGCGGCGGTCATGAACTTGTCGAGCGGCTGGATGTTCGCGAGCTGGTCATCGGCGTGGACGGTGGTGAAGCCCGGGAGCGGATTCCAGATCGAGGGGACGGTGGCCTTTTGGACCTTGGGGGCGCAGGTCATCGAGCCGTCCTCGCAGTCGGGCTGCGCGCCTTCATCCAGGTAGTAGCCCCAGCTGATGTTGTGGGCGTGCAGCAGGTAAGTGATGTCCGTCCAGGCGTAGCGCGGATTGGTCCCAGAGGCGGGATCGGGATTCTGCAGGGCGTCGGAACAGCTCAACGGGTTCGTCGGGGCGGTGCACTTCGCGGACCACTCCGAGACCATGAACAGGTGCTCGGGCAAGCTCCACGAGGCGTTCGGCTCGAACATCCGGTCCTGGAGGGTGAAGCTCTGGGCATAGGCCCAGTAGTTCGGGATCTCGCGGGCGTCGTGGTAGCCCATCACGTCAAGCAGCGTGGCGGTCTGCTTCTGGCAGTTCGGGTCGTTCGGTCCGATGCAGGTGCCCGTGCGACCGCCCACCTGCTGAGCGATGAAGCCGTCCATCTTCCCGCCGTTGATGTCGGCTGCGGCGTTGGCCTCGCCGTGCGGTCCGCCTTCGTTCTTGTCGGCCGGGTCATGGAACGGTTTCACGCAGGTGGTGGTCTTTGGATCGTTCACGCAGACGCTTGGGACGCCGTTCTGCATCGGAATGCCATCGGCCCCGGGGAAGGTGCCGAAGTACGAATCGAACGAACGGTTCTCCTGCATGATCACGACGACGTGCTTGATCTTCTGGAGACTATTCGCGCTGTCCGACACGGCCGCCGACGCGTGAGGACTCCCGAGACTCCCCGTCGCTGCGGGCGTCGATTGACCGCCGACGCAGGCCGTCACCAAGATCGTCAGCGTCACTAAGACCGCGGTAGGGTGCCTGTTGCTCATGGCCTGCCTTCCGCACCAGTCGCTCGCTAGTTCTGGTACACGCATAACGCCACGAAGTGCCCGTCGGACACGCCCACCGCAACCTCTTACGGCATCTTTACAAGCGTGCCCCTCCGACGGCGTTCTGGGTTGATCCCGCCGCGATCAGCCGGGTTGCCGATAACCCATGCGCCGGACTCCGGCACCGGGTTTCCGCGGCGCGGGCGACTGCCGAGTGAGCGGAGGCGTGCGGCCGATGAAGTCGACGACCTCCGCCGGATCCTCGAACGACCGGACGAGGTCCGCGTAGCCGTCGCGGCGCGCGTACGCCAGCAAGACCTCGAAGCTCGAGGAGCCCTGCGGACCGAGCAGGACCATCGGACTGCGACGGTCGCCCACCCAGTAGCTGTCCTGCTCCGCGGCTCGGAAGACTTCCCGCACGGTTCCGGGCGTTCGTAGTCATCCCGTGATGCGGGCTGCTGGTCGTCGCCGATCACGGTGGGATAGCGCTCATCGGCACTGCTGGCTGCGAGACCGACGCGAGCGCGTGGTCCCGCTTGATCATCCGGCTTCCGAGTGAACTACTCGCTCGAGCGGTCCACGGCTTGCATCCGTCATCGCGTCACGCCGTGGCGCGTGTGTGCTGCCACGCTTGCCATTCCTCGATACCGGCGAGGGTGAATCGATGGCCAGAGGTCACTGCTGGTGGTTCGAGCCCAGTAGAGCCCACAGCGGTCCCCTCCTTCGAAGACCATGCGCGCCACCGCTCGAGGCTGACAAGCATGATGCCACGCGCACTCACGCGGCTCAGCTGGTCGAGCCAGGATGAGTCGCCCTGCAAGCCGCGGCCCAAGAACAGGTAGCAGCACTCGCCTACACATACGATGGCCGGACCGCACGACCACCCTGCCGTGCATCGAGCCGGATCAGACACGACGAGCGGAGGATGGCATGGCCGAAGTCCACGAGATCGCCGATGGGATCTTCCGGATCTCGAGCTACAACGAGCAAGCGAGGCTCACCTTTAATCAGTTCCTCATCCGCGATGAGCGACCGCTGCTCTTCCATACGGGTCAACGCGGCATCTTCCAGGACACCCTGGCGGCGGTCCGAGGCCTCATCGATCCGGCGGCCCTCCGCTACATCAGTTGGTCCCATTGGGAGGGCGACGAGGCGGGCGCGCGATGTCCTCGGGCGTGGCGACGGCAACGTGCGAGAGCCGCCGGATGAACACTTCGGCCCCAAAGCGTGCGCGAATGGGCTCCGCTCCGCGGTAGGGGACGCGCGTCGGGTCGCGACGGACCTCGATCAGCCCGGCATCGATGGGCGGCCAGGGTACCGTGCGGTATTGCAGGTCGGGCGGCTGACCGATGACAGCCGCGTTCAACACGTCCTCGAACTGGTCCTGCGTCAGCGCGCCATGGTACGCAGCGCGAGCGGGCGCGCGTTGGGCTCGCAGCGATCGTTCGGCTGCTCACGACTCCCTATATACGCCCGTCCGGCACCGGCATGACGCCCTCGAGCCAGCGCTCGGCCTCGCCGGGCGTGCGGAACCGATGGACCACGAGATGGCGATGCGCGGGCTCAGCGAGTGCGCGCGGCCAGTTGCGCTTGCGCGTCCAGTAGGACCGGAAGACCCACACGTAGAGCGAGTCGGTCGACAGATACGCGTTGGCGAATCGCTCGCGGTTGCCGTTCCACAACTCTTCGCGGCTCCGGATGCGGCGGTTCGTTCGGTTGAAGAGCCGCCACAGAATGACGCGCAACGGGTAGTCGAGCCACACGAGCGTGTCGGCGCGGCCCCACGTGAGATCGCGCACCACGGAGTAATTGCCGTCGAGCACCCACGCGTCGGCCGCGATCGCCGCGGTGACGCGCTCGCGGAAGATGGGCAGCGGCACTTCCGTCCAGTTCGGACCCCAGTGCAGCGCGTCGAGCTCGATGAGCGGGACGCTCATCCGCCGTGCCAGCGCGCGCGAGAACGTGGTCTTACCCGACGAGGTGCTCCCGCCGATCACGACACGCTGCACGGGCGGAAACGATAGAGTCCGAAGCCCGTGAAGCTCCACGAATTCCAGGCGAAACAGGTCCTTGCGCGCGCCGGCATCTCCATTCCCGAAGGCCGCGTCGCGACCACACCGGCGGAGGCCGAGGCCGCGGCTACCGCGCTCGGACTTCCCGTCGTCGTGAAAGCCCAGGTCCATGTCGGCGGGCGCGGCAAGGCCGGCGGGGTGAAGCTCGCGAAGACCGCGGCCGAGGCGACGTCCGCGGCGCAGGCGATCCTCGGGATGGATATCAAAGGCTTCACGGTCCGTCGGGTGTACGTCGAGCGCGCGGCGAAGATCGCAAAGGAGCTCTATCTCGGCATCACGATCGACCGCGACCGGCGGCGCGCGGTCGTGATGCTGTCGACGGTCGGCGGCATGGACATCGAGGACGTCGCGGCGACCCAGCCGGAGAAGATCGCTCGCGGCTGGCCGGACGCGCTCCTGGGCCTGCAGGGCTACGCGGCACGCGGCCTCTGCTTCACCGCCGGCGTGCCCGAGGCGCAGCGTGACGCCGTCGCGGCAATCGCCCGTCAGCTGTACGGGGTGTTCCGCGCGACCGACGCGATGACGATCGAGATCAACCCGCTGTTCATCCAGGAGGACGGCAGCGTCGTGGCCGGTGACGCGAAGCTCGAGGTCGATGACAACGCGCTGTATCGCCAGCCCGAGCTCGCGAAGCTGAAGGAGACGCAGCCTAACGAAGAGCAGGAGGAGCGCGCGAAGGCCCTCGGCTTCAGCTACGTCCAGCTCGACGGGGAGGTCGGGATCATCGGCAACGGTGCCGGCCTGGTGATGAGCACGCTCGACGCGGTGAAGAACGCCGGTGGCCACGCCGCGAACTTCCTCGACGTCGGTGGCGGGGCCAAGGAATCCGTGGTGAAGGCCGCGCTCGAGATCGTGCTCGCCAACCCGAAGGTGAAGAGCGTGTTCATCAATATCTTCGGCGGCATCACACGGGGCGACGAGGTCGCCAAGGGCATCCTCGCGGTGCTGCACGACACGAAGCCGAAGGTGCCGCTGGTGATCCGCCTATCCGGCACCGAGGCCGAGGCCGGCCGCGCGCTGCTCGAAGGCGCGCGACTCGTCTCACGCGCGACGATGGACGAGGCGGCGACCGAAGCCGTGCGGCTCGCCAGGTGAGCGTGCTCGTCGGTGCCCAGACGCGCCTGCTCGTTCAGGGACTCGGTCGCGAGGGTGCGTTCCACGCCGGACGGATGCTCGAGTACGGCACGAAGGTCGTCGGCGCAGCGAAACCGGGCAAGGGCGGCACGAAGCAGGACGGCATCCCGCTGTTCGATTCCGTCGCGCAGGCCGTCGATGCGACCGGCGCGAACGCGTCGATCATCTTCGTTCCGGCCGCGGGCGCACCCGATGCGATCCTCGAGGCGCTCGACGCGCAGCTCGATCTCGTCGTCGCGATCACCGAGGGCATCGCCGTGCACGAGATGCTCACCATCGCATCGGTCCTCGAGAAGTCCGCGAGCGTGCTCGTCGGACCGAACTGTCCGGGTCTCATCTCGCCCGGTACAGCGAAGGTCGGGATCATGCCCGCGGAGAACTTCTCGCCCGGTCCGGTCGGGTTCGTCTCGCGGAGCGGGACGCTCACCTATGAGATCGCGGATCTGCTCACGAAGGCCGGCCTGGGCCAAACGACGTGCATCGGCATCGGCGGCGATCCGATCATCGGCCTCCCCACCCCGGACGCGGTCCGCTACCTCAACGAGGATCCGGACACGGAGGTCATCGTCATCGTCGGCGAGATCGGCGGCAGCGCCGAGGAGCGCGCCGCCGAGTACATGCGCGCCTTCGCCAAGAAGCCCGCCGTGGCCTTCATCGCCGGCCGCTCGGCGCCGCCCGGGAAACGGATGGGCCACGCCGGCGCCATCGTGTCCGGGAACTCCGGAACGGCCGCGTCGAAGGTCAGCGCCTTCGAGGCCGCCGGCATCCCCGTCGCGACCGCGCCGAGCGAGATCCCCGGAATGGTGACGAGGGCCCTCGCCGGCCGCTAGCCCTTCGGGTCGGCCGGCGCCTTCGCGATCGCCTCCGCGAGCACGTCCTTCGCCTTGCGCATCTCGTGCAGCGACGGATAGAAGTCCGCCGCGCCGGTCGCTTCCTTCCGGTCGTAGACCTTGTTGCCGTTCACGTAGATCTCGAGCCGGCCGCCGTGCACCGGGGTGAGCGTGATGTCCGTCTCGCGGACGTGCCCTTCGGCGAGCTCAGCCGCCAGACCGGCGGCCGTCCAGAAGTAGCCTCACGTGACGCAGTAGCGGATCTCGAGCGATGCCTTGCTGGCCATGGTGTCCTCCTATTCGATGCGCACGCGCGCCGGTCGGATGCGGATCGGCGTCGAGTACGCCTTCGCGAAGCTCGCCGGATCCATTCGCAGGTCCGCGATCATCGACCGGTATTTCTCGACGTACTCCGGGATCGCCGCGGCCTGCGGGTAGCGCTCGTCGATGACGGCCTCGCCCTCGAGCGAGACGATGTCGGATCCGTCGTCGATGTCGCGCAGGTGCACCGCCGCCTTCGAGTTCGCCTGCAGGTTCCGCAGCTTCTGCGTCGTCGGCCTGCTGTACACGATGACCTCGCCGTCACGCCAAAGAAACCATACCGGGCTGCTCTGGGGCTGGCCATCGCGACGCACCGTGGTGAGCCAGGCGACCTTCTCATCGCGCAGGCGCTCCTCGGCGTGCGAACGTTTCCGGTCCGCGCTCATCCGCGCAGCCGCTCGTGGTCCGGATCGAACGTCACTTTCCATTCGCGGCGCGGGCCGGCCATCACGTTCAGGTAGTAGACGTCGTACCCAGGCGGCGCGGACACCGTGTGGAATCCGCGCGGCACGAGCACGAGGTCGCCGTCCCGCGCTGCGACGCTCTCGTCGAGCGAGCGGTCCGCGGCGTACACGCGCTGCACGGCAAAGCCACGCTTCGCGTCGCGCAGCCGGTAGTAATAGATCTCCTCGAGCTGCGTCTCGCGCGGCGGGTCGTCGGTGTCGTGCTTGTGCGGCGGGTAGCTCGACCAGTGCCCCGCGGGCGTGACCACCTCCGTGAGCAGCAGCCGTTCGGCGTCGCGATCCTCCATGAGGAGATGATGGATCCGCCGCTCCATGGTGCCGCTCCCGCGGATCTCGAGCCGCGCATCCGAGGGACGAAAGATCTGCACCGGCGCGCCCTTCGTCGCGGGTGCGCTGCCGATGGCGAGCTCGGCCCCGACGTCGCGCGCGATCACCGTGATCTCCGTTCCGGGCGGCGCATAGAGGGCGTGCGGGGGGCCATCGAACGGCGATGCGCGTCCATCGGACGCATCGAGCGTCTTGCCGCCGGCCCGCAGCTCGCACGTGCCGCTCAGGAGCACGACGCACGCTTCACGGTCGGTCAGCTGCCACGCACGGGTCACGCCGGACGCGAGCCGCACCGCTTCGAAGCCGACGTAGCGCCAGTTCGCGCGCTGCGGCGTGACCGAGATGAGCGTGCCGTCGCGCCCTGGCGCGCCTCCGCGGACGAGCAACTCCACTAGATGTGCGTGCGCTGGCGCTTCTTGTTCGCCGACCAGTCCTGCCGGGCTTTGCGCACACCCTCCTGCAGGGAGGTCTCGGCGGGCACGACCTCCCACCACGACTCGTAGCTCGGGACACCGACCAGCGGATCGGTCTCGATGACGATGACCGTGGTCTCGGTCGCGCTCTGTGCGGCTTCCAGCTCGGTCCGCAGCTCGCCGATCGTCCGCGCGCGTACGGCTCGCGCGCCGAGGCTGGTGGCGTTGGCGACGAAGTCGATCGCGAGCTCGGATGCGGTGCCGAAGCCGTTCGTTCCGAGCGACCGGGATAGGGCGCCGATCGATCCGAACCCGTGGTTGTCGACGAGCACGACGATGAGCTTCGCACCCTCGGAGATCGCGGTGGTCAGCTCGCCGGGCGCCATCAGGTACGACCCGTCACCGACCATCACGTAGACCTCGCGATCGGGAGCGGCGAGCTTCGCGCCGATGCCGCCGGGGATCTCGTAGCCCATGCACGAGTAGCCGTACTCCACGTGGTAGCCCTTCGGATCGCGTGTGCGCCAGAGCGCGTGCAGCTCGCCCGGCATCGAGCCGGCTGCGCAGACCACGACGTCGCGCGGGCCGCTCGCAGCATTCACCGCGCCGATGACCGCGCTCTGGGCGGGCGGGGTATGGTCCAGCCCGTACAGCTTCGTGACCTCCGCATCCCACTCGGCGTGCAGCTTCTCGGCCTTCGTCCGGTACCGCTCGTCGATCACCCACTCCGCCGCCGCAAGCGCCTCGAGGCCGGCGCGCGCGTCGCAGAGGAGCGGCAGCGCGTTCAGCTTGTACGCATCGACGCTCGCGACATTCAGATTGATGAAGCGCACGCTCGCGCCCTCGAACAGCGTCTTCGAGGCGGTCGTGAAGTCGCTCCACCGCGTACCGATCCCGATGACAAGGTCGGCGTCACGCGCGACGCGGTTGGCCGCGAACGTCCCGGTCGCACCGATCGCCCCCAGCGCGAGCGGGTGGTCGTACGGCAGCGATCCCTTGCCGGCCTGGGTCTCCGCGACCGGGATGCCGCTCCGATCGACGAACGCGCGCAGCGCGGCGGTCGCCTCGCTGTAGATGACGCCGCCGCCCGCGACGATGAGCGGACGGCGCGCGGCGTTGATCAGCTCGATCGCGCGGGCGAACGATGCGGCGTCCGGCGGGCGCCGCTCGATGTGCCAGACCCGCTTCGCCAGGAACTCGGCGGGCACCTCGAACGCCTCCGTCTGGACGTCCTGCGGGAGTGCCAGCGTCACGGCGCCGGTCTCTGAAGGATCGGTGAGGACGCGCATCGCGTGCAGCGCGGCGGGCACGATCTGCTCCGGCCGCATGATGCGGTCCCAGTACTTCGAGACGGCCTGGAGCGTGTCGTTCACGCTCGCGTCTCCGCGCGACGGCGTCTCGAGCTGCTGCAGTACCGGATCGGGCGCGCGCGACGCGAAGATGTCGCCCGGCAGGAGGAGCACCGGCAGCCGGTTCACCGTGGCGAGGGCCGCACCGGTCACCAGGTTCGTCGCGCCGGGACCGATGGACGTCGTGCACGCGAAGGTCGAGAGGCGATCCTTCATCCGCGCGTAGCCGACCGCGATGTGGACCATCGACTGTTCGTTGCGCGCCTGGTGGTAGCGGAGCGACTCGGGATACTGCGCGAGCGCCTGGCCGAGCCCGGCGACGTTGCCGTGACCGAAGATGCCCCAGCAGCCGGCGAAGAAGCGCTGCTCGACGCCGTCACGCTCCACGTACTGCTGCCCGAGGAACCGCACGAGCGCCTGGGCCATCGTCAGCCGCGTCACGCGCGCACGCCCGTGCGGACGATGGCCGCGGCCGCGTCCACCGCAGCGCGGACATCGCCGTCCGGTGGATAGAGGAGCGTGCGACCGGCGACGAGCCCGCGGACCTGCGGAAGCTCCATCGACTGAGCCCACTTCGCGTACGTCGCGACGCGGGTTTGCTCATCCCGCCCCGGGTCGCCGCCGAGGAGCACGACCGGCAGCGTGGTCGCCGACAGCAGACGCTCCTGGTCCTCGACGACCGGCAGCTTCAGCCAGACGTGCGCGGAGCTGCCGCCGAGCCCGGACGCGACCGCGATCGCGCGGATCGTCGCGTCGACACCCATGTCGTTCGTCGTCTTACCGTCGACGGTCCGCGACGCGAAGACCTCGATCATCGCCGGCAGGCCGAGCACTCCCAGCTCGTCGATCGCTCTTGCACAGGCCTGCATCGTGCGAACGGTCCCGGGATCGCCGTCAGCCACGCGCAGCATCATCTTGCCGCCGTCCAGGCCGCATCGGGCGATCGCGGCGGCGGTGTACCCGGTGAAGCGATCGTCGAGCTCGAAGACCGATCCGGCCAGGCCCCCGCGGTTCATCGACCCGAATACCACCTTGTCATCGAGCGCACCCAGGAGGGCCAGGTCGTCGACGATGTCCGCGGTCGCGAGCACCCCGTCGACCGCCGGATGGGCCAGCGCCTCGACCAACCGTGTCAGGAGCTCGCCACGATCGGCCATCGCCCGCGGATCGCCGCCGGCCGCGAGGACGCCGCGCGCGGTGTGATCCGCGGCGACCAGGAACAGCTTCGCATCGCGCAGGAGTGGCCGCTTGCGCCGGCCGGCGAGGGCCCGCGCGATCGCATCGGGCTGGGTCGCGCGGATCCGAGCAAGGCGGGCGACGAGCTCAGACATGGGCCGCCCGCCCCGCGCCCCGTTGCGCGTCCCGTTGAAGGATCGCCTCGACCTCGGCGGCCGTGGGCATCGCGTCGGCGCAGGCGAGCCGCGACGCCACGATCGCGCCCGCCGCGTTCGCGAACGACAGGGTGCGCCGCAGCTCCCATCCGCCCAGCAGGCCGTGTACGAGCGCGCCACCGAACGCGTCGCCGGCACCGAGCCCGTTCACGACGGCGATCTCGACCGCGGGCACCTGGACGCGCTCGGTCGTCGAACGCGCGAGCGTGCCGCGCGGACCCTGCTTCACGATCGCGAGCTCAGGTCCCATCGCGAGGAGCGCCTCGGCCGCGGCGTCGGGGTCACGCGTGCCGGTGGCCATCTCGACCTCGTCGACGTTCCCGACGACGACGTGCGCGTGCTCGAGGATCCGGGCCACCTGCTCGCGCGCGGCGAGCATCGAGGACCAGAAGGCCGGGCGGTGGTCGAGGTCGTGGACGACGCGACCCGTTGCCGCGCGCACCGCGCCGAGCGTCGCGGTGCGACTCGGCTCCTCCGAGAGCGCCGTTCCGCTCGTCCAGAGGATCGGGACGCGCGCGATCGCGTCGAGGTCGAGCTCCTGGAGCTGGATGTTGAGGTCGGGCGCCTTCGGTTGGCGGTAGAAGAGGAGCGGGAAGCTGTCCGGCGGGAAGATCTCGCAGAACACGATCGGCGTGCGCAGCACGGGATCCGTCCCGACGAATCGCGTGTCGACGCCGAAGCCGGCCAGGGCCTCGCGCACGTACTCGCCAAAGCCGTCGTCGCCGACCTTCGTGATGACCGCGCTGCGGTGCCCAAGCCGCGCCGCCGCGACGGCGACATTCGTCGGGCTCCCGCCGAGGGACTTCGCGAACGTGCGGACCTTCGCGAGCCGCACCCCGATCTGCTCGGGATAGAGATCGACGCCCACGCGCCCGATCGTGATGAGCTGAAGGTCGGCTGCGCCGACCGCACCAGGCGGATCAGACACGCGCGCTCACGAACATGAAGCTGCGCTCGATCGCCGGAAGCGGGTCGGCCTTGTCATCCTTCAGCGCGACGTCCTGCTCGAGCACGTACCAGCCGTCGTAGCCGATGCTCCGAAGCTCGGTGAGGACCTGCGAGATGCCCGCGTCGCCGTCGCCGAGCGGCCGGTAGAGGCCCTGTTGCACCGCCGCAGCGTACGAGAGGCGTCGCTCGCGGACCGCCGCGCTGAGGGCGGCATCGGCGTCCTTCAGATGGACGTGCCGCACGCGCCGTCCCGCGGCGCGCGCGACACCGGCGGGATCGCCGCCACCAACGAACACGTGCCCGGTGTCGAGGCACAGGCTGACGTGTGAGCGCGCCAGCAGCCGCTCGACATCCCGCGGCTGCTCGATGACCGTGCCGACGTGGGGATGTACCGCGACCGTGAGCCGGGCCGCCGTCGCGATCGCCTCGATGAGCGGCAGCGTCTCGAACAGCGTCGTCCACTCCGCGTCGCTGAGCTCGCGGCGCTCCTCGTAGCCGTCGCGGCCGGTCGCCGCAGCGAGCACGAGCAGCTCGGCGCCGGCGGCATGCAGCCACGCGGCCTGCCGCTCGACGGACGCGAGCTCGGCGTCGCGACGTGCGCGATCGTGGACGACGGCCGTGACGAAGCCGCCGATGCAGCGGAGGCCGTGCGCATCGAGCGTGCGCGCCGCGGCGGCGGCATCGCTCGGGAGGAAGCCCGGCGGACCGGCCTCCATCGCGCGGAAGCCGAGCCGCTGCGCTTCGTCCAGCACGCGGTCAGGCGAAAGCTGCGCGCCCCAGTTCGGGACCTCGCTCACGCCCCACGAGATCGGCGCGCCCGCGATCTTCCGTTCCCGCATTCGCCGGTACAGTAGCCGCGGTGTCGCGTGTCGGAGGGATGATGCGGATCTCCGTACTCGGTGTCGGCCGGCTCGGCGCGTCTCACGCGGCAACGCTCGCGGCCCTGCCCGGCGTCTCGCAGCTCACGGTGTACGACGCGGATCCCGTGCGGGCGAAGGACGTGGCCGCACCGCTCAAGGCGCGCGCCGTCGGCACGATCGACGAGGCGTTCAAAGACGCCGAGGCCATGGTCATCGTGACCCCGACGGACACCCACGCGCCGCTCATCAAGCGGGCGATCGACCAGGGTCTGCCGACGTTCTGCGAGAAGCCGATCGCCATCGGGATCCCCGAGACGCGCGAGATCGTCGACCACGTGAAGCGGAAGAACGGCCGGCTGCAGATCGGCTTCCAGCGCCGCTTCGACGCCGGCTATCGCGCGGCGCGATCGGAGCTGGAGCGCGGCGCGCTCGGCGCGGTCTACTCGTTCCTCATGGTGAGCTGCGATCGCACGCCGCCGCCGGACGCGTACATCAGATCGTCGGGCGGGCAGTTCAAGGACCAGCTGATCCACGACTTCGACATCACGCGCTGGCTCTTTGGGCAGGAGGTCGTCGAGGTCGTCGCGACCGGATCGACGAAGGGCGTGCCGCAGTACGAGGCCATGGAGGACGTGGGCACGTCGGCCGTGCTCGTGCAGCTCGCCGACGGTACCTTGGGTCTGATCACCGGCCTGCGCCACAACGAGGCGGGCTATGACATCCACGTCGAGATCCACGCCGCGAAGGACACCCTCGCCATCGGCGTCGATCCGCGCACGCCGTGGCGCTCGGTCGAAGCCGATGCCGCGAGGCTTGCGGGCCCCGCCTATCCGTCGTTCTTCGTCCGCTTCGGCGACGCGTACACGGCCGAGCTCGCGCACTTCCTGCAGTTCGCGGCCGGCCAGGCCGAGAACCCGTGCACCGCGGCCGACGCACTCGAGGCGCTCCGCATCGCCGAGGCCGCGGGCCGGTCGTGGCGGGAGCGGAGGCCGGTCGCGCTCAGCGAGATCGGGTGAGCGTCAGGGTCCGGTTCCTCGGCACGGGGAACGCCTTCGCCGACGGAGGCCGCTCGCACGCGTGCATCCACCTCGAGGCCCCCGGCGCATCGCTGCTCCTCGACTGCGGCGGCTCCTCGCTGCCGGCCATCAAACGGGCGATGGACCCGGCGACCATCCAGGCCATCGCGATCTCGCACCTGCACGGCGATCACTTCGGCGGCGTCCCCTACCTCGTGATGGAGCAGTTCTTCGCCGGGCGCACGACGCCGCTCGCGATCGGCGGTCCGCGCGAGCTCGAGCAACGGGCGACCCGCGCGGGCGCAGCGCTGTACCAGGACTTCTTCGGGAAGACCGCGATCGAGTACGGCCTCTCGTTCGTGACGCTGGGCGAGACGCCGGTCTCGCTCGGCGGCGCCGAGGTGAGCGCGCATCCGGTGCAGCACGTCGCCGAGAGCGACCCGCACGGACTGCGGGTGAAGATCGAGGGCACGCTCGTCGCGTACTCGGGCGACGCGCGCTGGAGCGACGAGCTCATCACGGTGGCGAAGGGTGCGGACCTTTTCATCTGCGAGTCGACCAACTTCTCGAAGGCCGACCGGGCCCACCTCAGCTACACGGAGCTCATCGCGAACCGCGCGAAGCTCGATTGCGGCCGGATCATCCTCACCCACCTCGGTGCCGATGCCCAAGCGCACCTTGCGGAGATGGAGCTCGAGCGCGCCGAGGATGGGATGCTCGTCACGCTGTAGCTCAGCGCGGCAGCAGCGCCACCAGCCGGCCGCCGGCCGCGACCAGGATCTCGGTGCCGAACGCCGCGAGCGTCGTGAAGTGCTGCATCGCCCCGAGCTGGCGCTGCACGCGCACCTGCCCCGACGCCGGGTCGAGCGCGTAGACCGTGCCGGCGGCGGGGTCGACCGCCCAGACGGCGCCCGCGACCACGATCGGCGGGCCGCTCGCAGCGCGTGGTCCGCGCCAGAGGGACCGCAACGCCCCGTCGGTGCCGACCTGCACCGCCGCCGGGCCGTCGGTGCACGGGACATAGAGGACGCCGGCGGCGAAGGCGAAGCCGCCGTACACGCCGGCACAGACCCGCTCCTTCGCGATCTCCGCCCCGGTGTGGCCGAGATCTGCGGCGCGCAGCGTGTACAGGGTGCCGCTCTTGCCGGCGGCGACGACGATCGCGCCGGGCAGGAGTGTCGGTCCGATCGAACCGATGTCGGAGTCGGTTCGATCGAGGGACTGCCAGTCGGAGGGCGCCCACCAGTCCTCGACCCGCAGCTCGGGCGAGAGGCGGACCACCGCGTTGCTGAAGCTGTACGTCGGTGCGTCGGCGCCGTTGCCGATCGCGACGAAGAGCCGCCCGTCGACGTCGACCGCGAGTCCGGACGGCGCCCAGATTCCGGCCTCGCGCGGGCTCGGGACCTGGTAGCTCACGAGATCGCCGCTCAGGCTGCCGGCACGCGCGCCGACGACCCATCCGTGGTACTGGCCGCAGTCGCCGGCGAGGCCGCCGAACGCGACGTAGACGAACCCGTTCGCGAGGGTGAGCGCGGCGCGCTCCTGATGCACCTGTGGATCGGAACCCGGCCCGTCGACCGTGCGGTGGGCACGCACCGCGCCCGAGGCGAGATCGAGCGCGTACAGCTCGTGATGGGCTGGCTGCTCGAACGCGACCACGTACACGAGACCGGCGGCCGGATCGGCAACGGGCGTCCCGGTGATCCCGGTGACCGGCCGGATGTTCCCGCAGGGCAGCGTGCTCGCGTCGACCGGCGGGCCGAGCGTCGCCCGCCACTGCGTCGCGCCGCTGCGGGCGTCGAACGCATACACGGAGTTGCGCTCCGTCGCCACGATGACCGAGCCTCCGGCGATGATCGGCGCGGCGTACACGTCGCCGTCCACCGTGCCGCTCTGCCACGCCATATCGACGGAGGTGAACGGAGGGCCCGCGGCGCCGGTGCCGGTCCGCGCGTTGTCGCGGTGGTACGTCGGCCACTCGGTGTCGGCCGCGGGCGAGGCCGTTGCCGACGCGGCCGCGCTTGGCGAGGCGCTCGCGGTGACTGTGGCCGGCGAGGCGCAGCCGGACACGACGATCGCGAGGAGTGCAAGCGCTGCGATCGGTCTCACCGTTCGCTCATCGTCGCGTCGTCCAGAAGGGAAACTAGTCAGCGGTCGGCAGATGCACGTACGCGGACTGGATGCCGACCCGGGCCGGTGAAACGGTTGCACACGAGCTGCCCGGCGCTCCCGGGGCCGCGTCGGTCCTCGACTTTCGTCGGCAGCAGGGCGGGGGCCGTCGGCACGCCCGGCAGCATACGCGGCGATCGCGTCCGTACGGCGGGCGGCCCATCGCGGGAGCCGCGCTAACGGGCCGGGCGGCGATCCCCGAGGTACACGGCGAACGCGGCGACGCAGGACAGCGCGACGAGCGCCCACAACGCCGGCACGTAACTCTTCACCGCGTCGTACACGGCCCCGAGGCTCACCGGCGAGATCGCCTGGGTGAGCGTCGTCGCGAGCGTGAGCACCGCGGCGATGCTCGCGATCCGCCGCGGGCCGTACAGGCCCGCGATGATGGTCGAGCGCACGAGCGTCTCCATCCCGCGCGCGGCGCCGAAGAGGAGGACGAACGCGATGACCCCGACCTCCGATGGCACGACCAACAGGATGAGCAGCGCGAGCGGCTGGCCGAGGTAGACCAGGAGCGAGACCGTGCGCGGCGGCAACCGGCGCTCGAGGGGCGCGAACAGCAGCCGGCCGAGGACCTGGGCCGCGCCGATGCCGCCCGCCGCGGCCGCGGCGAACGCGAGCGAGTAGCCGTGGTCGCCGAGATACGCGACCAGGTGCACCGGCACGCCGACCCCGAGCGCGTACAGCGCGAACGCGAGGGCGAGCCACTTGAACGTCGGATGCCGGAGCGCCTCGCGGAACGAGCGGCTCAGCTCGGGCGTCGCGGTCGCGACGGCGTCTTCGGCCAGGAGCGGCGCGCCGTCGACCGCAAGGCCGATGTCCGCCGGACGCCGGCGCAGGAACAGCGCGTGCGGCGCGATCGTGAGGACCGCGAGGACGATCGCGAGCGTGACGAGCGCGGCGCGCCAGCCCTGCACGGACACGAGCCAGGCGGCCAGCGGAACGAACACCGTGCTCGCGAACCCGGCGACGAGCGTGACGAGCGTGAGCGCGCGCGACCGGTCGCGGCGGAACCAGACGATCATCGTGGCGAACGCCGGGCCGTAGTTCACCGCCGCGAAGGCGATGCCGATGCCGATCCAGATGAGATAGAAGGACACGAGGTCGCGCACCTGGGACCACGCGATCACGAGCGGTACCGCGACGATCGAGCCCGCGGTCATCAGCGCACGCGGACCGTGCTCGTCGAGCCAGCGCCCGACCCCGAGCCCGACGACCCCCGACACGACCAGCATGACCGAGAGCGCACCCGAGATCTCCGCGCGCGACCAGCCCATCTCGGCCGTGGTCGGCGCGATAAGGACGCTGAACGTGTAATAGAGGACGCCCCACGAGACGGTCTCGGTGAACCCAAGCACCACTGCGAGGATCCATCCGTAGTACGGCCGTCGCGCGCGAGCGCTCACGGCCAGGAGGCTACGGGCGCGCGGCGGTCAGTGCCGAGATCGGGATCACCGCCTGGGTCGTGCCGCAGCACGTGCTCCCCGCCGAGCTGCAGTCGACGCCGTCGCAACAATCGGATCCGCCCGAGCACACGCCCGTCTGCGGCAGGACGAGCTCGATGGACTCGGCGCCCTTCAGGTCGCCGGTCAGCGCGCTCGCGATCGATCGCACCTGCTCGTAGCCGGTGAGCATGAGGAACGTCGGCGCGCGGCCGTAGCTCTTCATCCCGACGATGTAGAAGTCCTTCTCCGGGTGGCTGAGCTCGTGGACGCCGTGCGGGGGCACGGTGCCGCAGCTGTGGACGTTCGGGTCGATGAGCGGTGCGAGGGCGGGCGGCGCTTCGAGGATGGGATCGAGCGAGACGCGAAGCTCGCGCAGCGGCGCGAGATCGGGCCGGAAGCCGGTGGTCGCGACGATCCGGTCGAACGGGCCGAGCTCTCTCGTGCCGTCCGAGACCATCACGCCGGCAGCGGTGTCCCGCAGCTCCGCGATGCGCATGACGACTTGGGTCACCGCGCCGCGATCGACGAGGCCGCGCATCCGCGTGCCGAGCGCGCCCCGTGCCGGCAGCGCGTCGTTCTCGGCCCCGCCGTACTTCGCGTCAGAAAACGGACGCCGCACCAGCCAGGTGACCGGCGTACCGGGCAGCTCCGCGAGATCGATGAGGACGTCGAAGGCCGAATGGCCGCTGCCAACGACGAGCACGCGCTTGCCGGCGTACGTCGCCTGGTCCCGGCCGAGCGGATCGGCGATCCCGTAGTGGATCCGGTCTGCAACGGCCGCCTCGCCGCGGGCCAGGACGCCGCTGGCGCCGAGCGGGTTCGGGATGCCGTAGGTGCCCGACGCATCGACGACCGCGCGCGCGAGGATCACCCGCTCACCGTCGGGCGTCGCGACCGTGAGCGCGAATGGCGCGGACTCACGGCCAGCGGTCTTCATCTTGTCGAAGCCCAGCCGGGCGACCGCGGTCACGCGGTGCCCGAGCCGCACGTGGTCCGCGAGGGCGCGCCCGAGCGGCGCGAGGTACTGGTCGACGAGCTGGCGGCCGATCGGGTACCCCTCACCGTCGGGCTCGGTCCAGCCCGTCGGCGCGAGCAGCTCGCGCGCCGCCGGATCGATGTCGTACTTCCACGGGGAGAAGATGCGGACGTGGCCCCACTCCAAGACGCTGGCCCCGACGGTCGGGCCGGCCTCCAGGACGAGCGGCGTCGCGCCGCGCTTCAGGAGCTGGGCGGCAGCGGCGAGGCCCACCGGCCCGGCGCCGATCACCGCGACTGGCAATTCGGTCATGCCCCCATGATGCCTAGCCATCGACGCTTGTCAATATCGAGGTTTGTGGATATAGTGACGGACATGGATGACCTCAAGATCCTCCAAGCCATCGCCGAGCCGACCCGGCTCGCTATCGTGCGGCAGCTCGCGTCCGACGGCGCGGTCTGCGCCTGCGACTTCACCGACTGCTGCGACGTGAGCCAGCCGACCGTTTCGCATCACCTGAAGGTGCTGCGCGAGGCCGGTGTGGTGAGCGGTGAGCGCCGAGGGACCTGGATCTACTACCGGCTCGAGCCGAAGGCCGCGTCACGCATCGCGGCGCTCGGTCATCTGCTCTCCGCGGGCGCGCAGCGCGAGCCGAAGCGCGTCTCCACGAAGCCGGCGCTCGCGCGGGCGTAATGGCCGCGCCGCGGGTCCTGTTCCTCTGCACCCATAACTCCGCCCGCTCGCAGATGGCCGAAGGCCTCCTCCGCCATCTCGGCGGTGAGCGGTTCGATGCGCACAGCGCGGGCACCGAAGCCACGCAGGTGCGACCGCTCGCGATCACGGCGATGACCGAGATTGGCATCGACATCTCGACCCAGGCCTCCAAGACCCTCGACCCGTACGTGGAGCAGCGCTTCGATGACGTCATCACGGTCTGCGACGACGCGAACGAAACCTGCCCGTTCTTCCCCAACGCCGTTCACCGGGTGCACTGGTCCCTCCCCGATCCGTCGAAGGCCGCCGGGACCGAAGCGCAACAGCTCGCCGTCTACCGGAAGGTGCGCGATGACCTGCGCACGCGGATCGAGTCGGAGCTGCTCGGGTCTTAGCCGGTGTGAGCGTGCCCCGGGTTGCCATCCATCATCGCGAGCATGGCGAACCCGCCGGTGCGCCATGCCCGAACAAGCAGGACACCGGCAAGCGCGAGGAAGACGGCATTGAGGATCGTCGTGTAATTGAGCGACAGCGAGGGCTCGGCCACGAGCGCGTTGCGCTCCTGCGGGATGAGACCGAGCGCTGCGAAGAGCAGCTCGACGAGCAGGCCGGCGAGGGCCATTGCCGCGTAGAACGTGACGAACAGGAAGATCGTCATCCGCGTCCCGTAGTAGCGACGCTTGATCGAGAGGATCGGCAGGATGACGAGGTCGGCGAAGATGAAGCTGACCACGCCCCCGAAGCTGATCCCGTTGTTCCAAAGCACCGCCGCAAGCGGCACGTTCCCGATCGAGCAGACGAAGCTCACGACCGAGACGATCGGCCCGACCAGCGGCCCCCAGACCATGGCGAGCTGCGGCTGATCGGTGAGGAAGAACGCCTTCCAGAAGGACTCGGGCACCCACGCGGCGAGCGCGCCGGCGATGAGCAATCCGAGGACGATGTCGCGGATGACCGAGGCCCAGTCCATCACGAACAGGTGGCTGATCGCGGTGAAGCCCTTGGCGGAGAAGATCTTCTGCCCGAGCGTGCCGGCGCTGACGGACATGTCCATCTCGGCGTGGCCCTCCATGTAGCCGCGGAGGCCCTTCTGCGCCTGCTCGCGCGCCTCCGCCACCCGCTGTCGTTTCAGGAAGAGTCGAAAGAGGAGTGCGAGGAGCGCGATCATGATCGGCCCGCCGACGAACTCGGCCGCGGCGAACTGCCAGCCCATCAGGATCACGAGGATGATCCCGAGCTCGATGACCAGGTTGGTCGAGGCGATCTCGAACGTCATCGCGGCGCTGAAGCTCGCGCCCTTTTGGAACAACGATCGGGCGAGGGCGACCGCGGCGTACGAGCACGACGAGCTCGCGGCGCCGAGCAGCGCGGCCACGGTGAGCGATCGCGGTGAGTCGTCGGGCAGCAGCCGGCTCAGCTGCGCCTTTGAGACGACCGCCTGCACGGCCGCGGAGAGCGTGAACCCGAGGATGAGGGCCCAGAGGATCTCCCAGGTCATCGCGAACGAGATCGAGAGCGCGCGGAGCAGCGGGTCGAGGATCGTCACGCTCCCCGATCGCCCGCGATCACGTGGATCCGCTCCGGCCGGATCGCGATCTGCACGGCACCATCGAAGCTCGCCGCGGCACCGGGGTCGGGCTGATCCACGATCCACTCGCGTCCATCGACCGTCACCCAGTAGCGCATCAGGTCGCCGAGGAAGGCCTTTCGCGCGACCGTCCCTGGGACGAGGACCTGCTGCCCGTCGGCGCCGGCGCTCATCGGGCGCAGTGCGAGGCTCTCGGGCCGGATACACAGGCGCACCTGCGCGCCGTTCGTGAGCGAGACACCCTCGGGAACCCGGACCGGCGCGTTCGTCGATCCGACCGACACGACGGCTGTGCCGTCGCGCACTTCGCGCACGGTCGACGGCACCAGGTTCACGGCACCGACGAAGTCGGCAAGGAACGCGGTCCGCGGGTGGTAGTAGATCTCCCACGGCGGGCCGGCCTGCTCGACCTTGCCGGCATTCATGACCGCGACCCAGTCCGACAGCGAGAGCGCCTCGTCCTGGTCGTGGGTCACGTACACGAAGGTCATGTTCAAACGCCGCTGCAGCGAGCGAAGCTCCCAACGGAGCGACTCGCGCAGCTTCGCGTCGAGGTT
>DHJC01000031.1:21390-29760 GCA_002404155.1 Chloroflexi bacterium UBA4730
CGAGGTTCGAGAGCGGCTCGTCCAAGAGGAGGATCTCCGGCTCGACGACGAGCGCCCGGGCGACCGCGACTCGCTGCTGCTGCCCGCCGGAGAGCTGATTCGGCTGGCGGTCGCCGAGCCCCGCGAGGCCGACGAACTTCAAGGTCTCGTCGACCTTCGCCGCGATGGCGGCCTTGCTCTTGTGCTGCACGCGCAGTCCGTAGCCGACATTGGCGCGCACGCTCATGTGCGGGAAGAGCGCGTAGTCCTGGAACACCATCGCCGCCCCGCGCTTGTGCGCGGGGAGATTGTTGATCCGCTTGCCACCGAGCTCGATGTCGCCTTGATCCGGGTCGTAGAAGCCGGCGATCATCCGGAGCGTGGTCGTTTTGCCGCAGCCGGATGGGCCGAGGAGCGTGGCGAACGAGCCGCGCGGGACCTCGAACGACACGTCATCGACGGCCACGGCATCGCCGAATCGCTTCGTCACGTGCGTCAGCCGGAGATGCGCGGTATCAGCCACCACGGAATCCTGTCACAGCGAAGCGGCCCCCGAGCCGCTGGATGAGGACCACCACGATGACCGCCATCCCGACGTCGCCGACGGTGAACGCGGCTGCCCCGCCCCAGTCGAAGTCGTTCACCAGCTGGAAGATCGTGATCGTGGCCGTCGTCGAGCGCGGCGTGAACAGGAAGATGACGACCGAGAGCGTCGTCACAGCGCGCACGAACGTCGTCACGAAGCCCACCTGGACCGAGCCTCCGAGCATCGGCACGAGGACGTCGCGGAAGCCGCGCAGGCTCGATGCGCCCAGGCTCGTCGCGGCCTCGTCGATCGAGCGGTCGATCTGACGCAGCCCCACGGTGACCGCCTGGTACGCGATCGGGATGTTCCAGAACAGCAGCGCGATGACGATGAGCTGCGCGCGCAGGTCGGGCTGGCCGAAGAATTCGGCAAGCCGGTCCGACCACGGCTGGTTGAACGCCGTGAGGTAGCCAATGCCAAAGAAGATGCCGGGGATCGCGGCCGGCATGATGAGCAGGAAGTCGAACAGCTTGCGGCCGGGCCACGTGCCGCGCTGCACGACGAAGCCGGCGAACAGCGCGAAGATCGAGCACCCGATCGCCGCGATCATGCTGTACACGAACGAGTTCTGGAGCGACGTCGCGTGCGCGCCGAGGTACTCGAAGTGCTGGAGCGTGAAGTTCAGGTTCGTCGGGAAGTAGAGCGTGAGCGCGCTCACGATGAGCGTGCCGTACACGAGGAGGATGAGCCCCGCCAGGGCCAGGCAGGCCGCGAAGCAGGCGCGCGTCAGCGCCAGCGGCACCGGCGGACGGGGCATCGACGAGGCCTTCCCGCCGACGGTGACGAACGAGCGGCCCCGGTCCAGCCCCGTCTTCGCGACGTACAACGACAGGGCGAGGAGCAGGAGGATCGTGCTCACCGCGGCGGCGCCGGTGAAGTCGCCGAACCCCTCGATGAGGGAGTACGCCTGCGTGGGCAGGACATTGAAGCCGCCGCCGATGAGCTGCGGGTTTCCGAAGTCCTCGAGGATGTAGATCGCGCAGGTGAGGATCGCCGCGCCGAGGCCTGGCCCCGAGAGCGGCAGCGTCATCGAGCGGAACACCTGCCACGGGCCCGCACCGAGGTTGCGCGCGGCCTGCTCGAGCCGCGCGTCGCTCCGCGACAGCACGTCGGCGATGAGCTGGTACGCGAACGGGAAGAACGCGATCGTCTGCACGCCCCACACGCCGAGGAGCCCAAACACGCTCGGCGACTGTCCGAAGACGCCGTATGACACGATGCCCCGCGGCCCGAACAGCAGGATGTACACGGCGGCGACGACGAATGGCGGCGAGAGCAGCGGGAGGATGCCGACGATGCGGAAGAACGGCTTCCAGCGCATCGGCGTGTACACCATCGCGTACGCGAAGACGAAGCCCAGGACCACCGCGGTCGTGGTCGAGAGCAGCGTCACCTGCACCGAGTGAACGAGCGGGCCGACCCACGTGCCGCCGTTGAGGAACTTGACGTACCCGTCGGCGCCGGGGACGAGCACGACCTGGATCTGCGGATACACGATGAACGCGAGCACGAGGGCGATGGCAGCAAGCAGCGCGAGCAGGAGGACCGGCTCGCGCCGCAAGCTGCGCATCATCTAGTCCATGTTGCTGGTCTAGGTGCGACCCACCGTCTGCTGCCACAGCGTCAGGATGCGGGTCTTGTTATCGGTCGCCCACTGGCGGTCGTAGTTGACGAGCGTGACCGACGCGAGCGTCGGGGCGCCCGGTGCCGCCGGGATGGACGCGATCGTGGAACCGCGGTTGCTGAGCTTCACGTTGAGCGCACCCGCTTCCGGGGTGAGCACCCAGTCGACGAACGCCTTGGCGAGCGGAAGGTTCTTCGCGCCCTTCACGATCGAGATGCCACCGACCTCGAAGCCGGTGTTCGCCGGGACCGCGAGCGAGACGCCAGGGTTCTTGCCCTTCTCGGTGAGGATGTCGTGGGCCCAGTTCGGGCACCCGACGTACTGGCCCTGCGAGACGGCGCCGATCGCGCCGGGCGCGGTGCCGATGTAGTCGGCGATGTTCCCATGCAGCGTCTTCATGAACGCCATCGCCTTCGCCTCGTCCTTGTTGAAGCGGAAGATCTGGGTGGCGATGAAGATGTACCCGCCGCCGGTCTTCACCGGGTCCGGCAGGATGAGCTTGCCCTTCCAGGATGGGTCGAGCAGATCGTCCCACGTCGCGGGCAGCTTGCCGCCGACCTCCTTCGTGAGGCGGTCGGTGTTCGCGATGAATCCGAAGATGCCCGTATACCAGCCGGTCCAGAAGCCGGCGGCGTCCTTGAATTCGGGCTTCAGCGACGAGGCGTTCGGCGAGACATACATCTCGAGGAGGCCGGCCTTGCCGAGTGGGTCGTGGAACTCGCTCGAGCCGCCGATGAAGATGTCGGCCTTCGGGCTCGCCTTCTCTGCGGTGATCCGGGTCTGGAGGTCGCCGGCGGCCGCGAGCGGCAGCAGGTCGACGGTCGTGCCCGGGTACGCGACTTTGAATGCGTCGGTGAACGCGTTATTCGTGGTCTCGTTGAGCGCGGTGTACACGACGATGTTGCCGGTCGGCTTCGCCACCGTCGCCGTGGCGGCCGCCGTGGTCGCGGCCGCGGTGGTCCCGGCCCCGCCGCCGCACGCTGCGAGTGCCGCCGCGGAGGCGCCGAGGCCCATGACCTTCAGGAATGCGCGCCGGTCGTACCCCTTGGTGGAAACGTCATCCAACTTGATCCCTCCCCTGTCTCTGCGCGAGCCGGGAGTGAGTCTAGCCCCGCGTATGCTCGCGACCGATGGCCGACATCGCGATCGTGATCGCACTCGCCGCCGGCGCATTCGCGGGCTGGCGCAAGGGCTTCATCGTGCCTCTCGTGGTGCAGGCCGGCGCGCTGCTGGGCCTCGCGACGCTCTACGCCGGCCCGTTGCAGGGCAGCGTGCCGTCCGGCCTCACCGGCATCGGGCTGGGCATCGGCGCGGTCGTGCTCGGGAGCTCGATCCTGGGCGCGGTCGGCGGCATGTTCATCCGGCTCGTCTACCGCTTCGGCGTCCTGCAGCGCATGGACAAGGTCGCGGGTATCCCGCTCGGCGCGGCGACCGCGGCCATCACGCTCTACGTCGCGCTCGTCGGCACGATCGTGCTCGACGGCTGGCTCTCGCCGTTGCACGGCGGGCTCGCGATCGGCCCGGAGCAGGTGGCGGCGGTGCAGGCACTCGCGGCGACGAACCCGACGTTATCCGCATTCGCCGACCCGACGATGCTCGACCAGATCACGGCCGCCGCGGCAAAGGCACCGATCCCGGCCGAGCAGCTCGCCAAGTACGACGCGGCGCTCGGCTTCTACGAAACGTCGGTCCGGCCCGCGCTTCTGAGCAGCAAGATCGCGCCGGCGATCCTCGCGCTCGGCGAGCATCTGCCCGTCATCGGGCAGCACGTCGTCTTCCCGACGAAATAGCCGCTTGCATGCAACGTGCATGCTAGGCTGGAGGCGTGCCGGCAAAGACCACCGACCTGCAAATCCGGGGCATTCTGGTGAAGACGCGGGACGCGCTGCGCCGCAAGGCTGACTCGAACGGGGTGTCGATGAGCCAGTACCTGATCGACCTTATCCGGAAGGACGTCGAGAAGGTGACCCTCGCAGAGTGGATCGAGATGATGCGCCGGCGGCCGCGGTCCAGGGTCGCGAGCGAACAGGTCCAGCAGGCCCTGCGTGAGGCCCGCGAAGAGGAAGACGCACGCTGGGATCAGCAGTTCGGGCTGAACAACAACAGCGAACCGTGATCGTCGTCGACGCCTCGACAGCCGTCGAGATCCTTGTCGACAGCCCGGCGGGCACAACCGCGCTCGCTGCGATGCAGGCGCATCTCCCGGCGGTCGTGCCCACGAGCTTCGACGCAGAGGTCTTCAACGGCCTGCGGCGCCTCTACGTCCGGGGTGCGCTCGCGCGCGGCGCGCTCCTTGAGGCGGTCGAGCTATTGACGGCCTTCGACGCTGAGCGAGCTGACCTGCGCCCATCGCTTCGGGCGGCGGTGCGGCTCATCGACAGCTTCGGCGGCCACGATGTGTTCTACGTCCTCCTCGCGATCGAGCGGGGCTGCCCGCTCCTGACGTGCGATCTCGCGCTGGCGCGCGCCGCGACCGCTGCCGGGCTCGAGGTCATCGCGATCGACACTCGCGTCCGGCCTACCGCGCGGCAACGCGCGTGACGAACGTGAGCGCCGCGCCACCGGCGACAGACCCGCTGACCGAGGAGCACCCCGCCGCGGGGACGCGGATGCCGCTGATCCAGAGGCCCCTGTTCCCGTAGGTGTCGGCCATGTCGACCCGGACGATGCCGGGGACGTCGAGCCGCTGCGCCGATACGGCGAGCGGGCCGTCCTTCAACCGGATCCAGCCGAGCTTCACGCCTTCGCCGTCCGGACCGACGAGCAGCCTGCCGTCCGTCGGGAGGCGCACCGCGAGCGTCGTTGATGTGGACGAACAGGGGCGTCCCGCTCGTGGCGAAAAGGTCGTTGCCGTCGGCGCGCGTCACCGGCAACGGTGGCGGCGTCGCGTTCCGGGGCTTCGTGAACGAGCAGTCGAACGCGCCGGCCACCCTCGCGCTGGGCGGGGCCGCGGTCGACGGCGCCGCGGTTGACGTGCCACGTGCCGCTGAGCCGCACGCGGCGATGACCAGAACGACCAGGCCCAGGCCAAGCGACCGCATCAGCCCCCTACACGCCGGATCCGGGTGGTTCCGCGTGTCTCGCGCTGGTACGATTGACCGGACTGATGACATCAAAGCTGGCGCGGAACGCGACAGTTGTCCTATTCATATCCACCATCGTCGCCACATCGTGTGGCGGGGGTCAGGCACCCGCCGCGGCCGGCTCGCCGAGCCCGAGCGCGGTGGCCGTCGCGACCGCAACGCCTACGCCTCCGCCCACCCCGACCCCCACCCCGACCCCCACCCCGACGCCGAAGTTCTGGCCGCTCACCGGACTCCTCGCGGCAGCAGACGCGCCGCTCGGACGGCGGCCGCTGAACGTACGGCTGCCGGACGATCCGAACGCCCGGCCGCAGTACGGCCTCAACACGGCCGACATCGTGTTCGAGATGATCGTCGAGGGTGGCGTCACGCGGTTCTCGGCGATCTTCCACTCCAAGGACGCGGACGTGGTCGGCCCGGTGCGCAGCTATCGCTTCAGCGATCTCCACATCACCCAGATGCTGCGCGGCGCGCTCGTCTCATCCGGCTCGACGATCGAGGAGCGCGACGCGGTCACGCAGTCGATCAAGGACGGCAACATGCTCTCGGTCGACGCGGAGCGCGATATCCGGCCGTACTACCGGGTCTCGTTCCGGCCCGCGCCGAACAACGAGTTCACCGCCACGCCCGCCGACCGCGACGCGGTGAACCGCGCGGGCGGCTCCGCGGCGGTGGACGTCCCGGCGCTCTCGTTCCTCCCGCCGGGTAACACCGACCCGGCGGCCGGCGGCTTCACCGGCGGGCAGGCGGCGAAGACCCTGACCATTCCATTCTTTGGGATCTGGGCCACGACGTTCACCTGGAACGCCGCCGCGAACGGCTACCGCCGCTGGCAACAGGGCGTCCAGACCGTCGATGGCGACGGCAGCGGGCCGATCCTGGCGAAGAACGTCATCGTCATGACCACCGACATCTGGACGACGAGCGTCGTCGAGGACAACCTTGGCTCGCGCGGCCTCGAGTACCGGATGACCGGCGGCGGCCCGGCATCGGTCTTCCGCGACGGCCTGCGGGTGGACGGCACCTGGAAGCGCGACGGGGTGCTCGACCAGTTCACGTTCTTTGACAGCTCGGGGACGCAGCTGCTCCTCGAACCGGGTCAATCCTGGATCCATTTCATCTATCCGACGTGGACCGTGACGAGCACGCCGTAACCTCGTTCACGATGTAGCGCAGGCGAAGTTAGGAAGGGTTGGGTCAGTGATGCGACTGCTGTCCGTCACCACCGTGATCGCGTTGGTGCTCGCGATGCTCCTGTCGACCGTTACATCCGTGCAGCCGGCCGCCGCGAACACGGCCACCTGCACGTCGACGGTCGGGGCGGGCATCCCGCCGCCGACCGGCCTACCCGCCGGGATCCCCGGCTTCCACGCCACCTGGTACGGACAAAGTGGCTACATGAGCCTCTGCCCCGGCGACACCCAGCTCGCGACGGTCGCCTACTACAACACCGGCTCGAACGGCTGGGTCGCGAGCCGCATGGGCGAGGCCGCCTTGCTCGGGACGAATGGCCCCGAGCCGGGCATCGACCAGCCGAGCATCCTCGGCGGCGACGGCACGAACGGCAGCCCCACCACGCAGTGGCCGCGTTACAACCGCGTCGCGGTCCAGCCCGCCGACTACGTCGGGCCCGGCCAGGTCGCCTGGTTCCAGTTCACGGTGCAGGCGCCGATGACGCCCGGCGTGTACGTGGTCGGGCTCCGTCCGGTCATCGAGGGCGCGCAGTGGATGGAGGACATCGGCGTCTTCTGGGTCGTTTGGGTGCGGAAGCCGGACGGCACGATGCCGCCGCCCTCATACCGTCCCGCGTGCACGACGTGCTGGCCGCTCAACGGACTGCAGAACGCGACCGGTCAGCCGAACCCGGCCCGCCGCGCGCTCAACGTGCGCATCGATGACGCGCCCGCGGCCCGGCCGCACACCGGCACCGCGCAAGCGGACATCGTGTTCGAGACGCTCGTCGAGGCAGGGATCACGCGCTACGAAGCGATCTTCCACTCCCAGGATCCGGCGAAGATCGGATCGGTCCGCTCCGCACGGCTCTCCGATCGCGAGATCACGCCGATGGTCCGTGGCGCGCTCGCGTTCTCGGGTGCCACGACCGATGAGACGAAGTTCATCCAAGCGGACGCGGCCGCCGGCAACTACATCGACCTGAACGCGAACTGGCCGTATGCCAGTCCCGCGTACTTCCGCGTTACCCAGGACGACGCCGGGAACCCGCGCGTGAGTCCGTACAACGAGTACACGACCTCCAACCTCCTGCGCGACGCGACGAACCGGGCGGGCGGCGGCGGACCGGTGACGATCCCGAGCTGGGGCTTCCTGGATTCGGTGAATCACATCGACTGGGCCGGCGGCTTCTACGGGAGCGTGTTCGCGAACAACATCACGATCCCCTACCAGCATCAGAACGAGGTGCACTACACGTACGACGCGGCGACCCGGACGTACGCGCGCTACCAGTTCGACCCGAACTTCGGCCGGTTCGTCCGCGAGGTCGACGCCCTCACGAACACGCCGATCGCGGCGCGCAACATCATCGCCCTGTACACCGATGTCGTGACGACCGCGATCGTCGAGGACAACCTCGGCTCCCTCGGGGTGAACGTCCGCACGACCGGGACGGGGTACATGACGATCTTCCGCGACGGCCGCCGCCAGGACGGCACGTGGTCCCGCGGCACGGTGTTCGACCCGTGGACGTTCGTGAGCAACTCCGGTGAGGAGATCCTGCTCTCGCCCGGCCAGACCTGGGTCCACATGATCCCGACCACCTGGAGCGTGCCGAGCAACTAGCGCGACTAGCATCGCGGGCGTGCGTGACACCGGTCCGGCAGCGGTCCCGCAGCGGGTGGCGGCCAGCGAGCGCCGCCCGCTGACCATCCTCTTCGCGGACATCGCCGGCTCGACGGCGATCGCCGAAAAGCTCGATCCCGAGGACTGGACCGTGCTCGTCGGTACGGCGTTCGCGCGCCTGAACGCGGTCGCCGCGCGGTACGACGGCACGGTCGCGCGGCTCATGGGCGACGGCGTGCTCGTGTTCTTCGGCGCCCCGGTGGCGCATGAGGACGATCCGGAGCGCGCGGTGCGCTGCG
>DHJC01000079.1 GCA_002404155.1 Chloroflexi bacterium UBA4730
GGGGTGCAGTCGTCACCCCCGTCGCGGTGGAACAAGCACCGTCGAGGAGCCATCCGAGACGTAAGCAAGACGACGCGACGGAGATCCGCAGCTTGTCGGCGTGCCACGTGACCCGCCGGCGTAGATACTCGGTGCCGTCCAGCTAGGCCTTGTCGTTCTTGCCGTTCGTGCCGCAGCGTCGCCGATCCGCGTATCCAACGCTTGACGTGCCGCACTACTCGTATCGCTACGCAGCAGCAGCAGCAGTTCTTCGTGAACAATTGGATGCGGCATTTGCACGCGTGCGACTTGCGGCAGATGCACTCACAACCACGAGACGTTGATCTAGGGCACGAAGACGCGTTGTACTAGGCGGCACTAGCGTGCATCGGCGCTGGCATCAGGCTAGGCATCAAACCGGTTCGCTACAACCAAAGAACGCACCCAAAGCCCTATGTTTATTGCCTCGGAGGGGTGGCAGAGCGGTCGAATGCGGCGGTCTTGAAATTCCATTGACCATGTGCGCGGTCGTTCGCCGACGTACGCCGAGGGCGATTTTGTTGGGGCTCGCATCCGTCGCTGTCCGTGCTCGTTCGGGTTCGTACGCCCGCTAGGCAACATCTAGGCAACAACTGGGAGCGATACTTCCGGGGGCGAACCCGCGCGTCCTTCTAAGGGCGGGTGCTCGGCGAGCAATCGACATCTCGGGGCGATGCCGTAGCAGCGCGGGTTGTTAGCGAGTGCGATCAAACTCTGTTCTTGGAGCTGTCGAGATCATTGGCCGCGGCCTGCTCCCGCGAGGATTCGTTCGGCGCCCCCACCGGCGAACGGGCTCAAGCCGAACCACCGACCGAACAGCGGGCGGGCGTCCTCGTCGCCATCGATTCGGATCGAGCCTGCGGCGATCGCCTCGGCCAGGCGCAGGCGTCCAAGCCACACCGCGGTCAATGCCGCGAGGTCGGCGTCCACTGTGAGCTCCACGTCGAAGCCTTCATCGGTGAAGCAGAGATCCACGGCCGGCGGTTCGATCCGCAACCAGAACGACCGTCGCGGTCGCCGGAAGTCGAAGCGGACCACGGTCCGAGCGCGTCGGAGCGCCTGGACTTGGACCCGCCGTCGGATGAACCACATCAGCAGCACCGGGTCCAACTGCCCCGAAGGTAGGTCGGCGCCGCCCCACCGGTAGCCCCACGCGCCCAGCGCTTCCACGACCGATCGCAGCTCTTCGCCGGCTGAGGTCAGGTGATACGTGAAGCCGCGCGCTTGCTCCGCGGGTCGTCGCTCGATGACGCCGGCGATCGCGAGCGAGACGAGGCGCTGGGTCAGCAGGTTGCGCGAGATCCGCGGCATTCCGAGCTGGAGCTCGCTGAAACGATGGCTGCCGTTCAGCAGCTCGCGCAGGATGAGCGGCGTCCAGCGCTCGGCGAAGATCTCCGCGCCACGAGACACCGGGCAGAACTGGCCATATTCGGGCACCGGCACAGTCAACGCCTCGCCGCGCCAGCCCGCAAGTTCATTTTTTGGACTTCCATCGCGCCCGCACGGCATCGATGGTTCCAGAGGCTGAAGAAGCTCTTGGGGGGTACGTCGATGCGTCAGATAGGTCCGATCGCCCTCGCGCTGGTCCTTGTCACATGCGGAGGCGCGACGCCTGCCGCGGTGTCGCCCACGTCGTCAGCCACGCCGCCGGCCTCGCCCGAAGTCAAGCTCTTGTCTGCCGGAGGTTTGAAGCCGGGTGTCGACGGACTCGCCGCCGAGTTCGAAAAATCTTCGGGAAGCAAGTTGACAGTCGCGTACGGGACAGCGGGTGCTGTCGTAGACCGTGTTCAAAAGGGCGAAGCCGCCGATGTCGTGATTGCGCCCGGGCCGCAAATCGACGACCTTCAGAAGCAAGGCAAAGTTGTTCCAGGGAGTCGAGTCGATATCGCAAAAGTCGGCCTCGGCGTATTTGTGCGCAAGGGCAGTGCGAAGCCAGACCTCAGTTCGGTCGAGGGCTTCACCCGCTCGCTGTCGACCGCGAAAGCCATCGTTTATGTCGATCCGGCCAGTGGAGCTGCCAGCGGCATCTACATAGCGAGCCTGCTCGACCGACTGGGGCTCGCCGCGGAGATGCAGCCAAAGACCAAATTGTCTCCGTCGCCCGATGCGCCACTGTATGAGAGCGTTGCCAGCGGCGAAGCCGACCTCGGATTTAGCTTAATCACCGAAATCTTGGCTCAACCCAGCGTCGAGCTTGCCGGTCCGCTGCCATCAGCGATTCAGAAGTACACCCAGTTTGCCGCTGGCATCACTACCGGCAGCCAACAGCCGGATGCCGGGAAGGCGTTGGTCACTTTCCTCTCGTCGCCCGCCGCCCAGGCGGTCCTGAGAACAAAAGGGTTCGAATAGGATCGATCCGGGCCCTCCGAGACTGCTCAGCCCGATGTCTCACCGCCAATGACTAGGATGCGCCGGACACTGGTTCGACCCACTTCGCCCGCCACGCCGCCGGCGCCGAGGCGACGCGCCTAATCGCAGAGCGGTAGAACGTGGGGGCATTGAAGAGAAGAACCGCGTCAAGGCTCCCGAGGTCGTCGCGTTCGCGGCGCTCGCGCTGGTGTTCTGAGGTCGTGGTGTCATGGTGTGGCGATGTCGTGATGCCAGTGACGCCATTACTAGATACCTCTAGACGCGCTGTAGCTCTGCCCACGTCGGTCCCGCGCGCTGCCGATTCTTCAGAGTGACGCTTCGACATGGCACCGACGTGCACCGAGCGGCATCGTGCGCGTGGCCATGTGAAAGTAC
>DHJC01000092.1:0-10515 GCA_002404155.1 Chloroflexi bacterium UBA4730
CCCGAAGGAGTTGACCGCGACTGAAACGTCGTACCCCGCTCTCGCCATCTGATCGTGAATCAGGCCATGCGGGCGGGGCGCGGTCGTCTCACCTTCAGCCGCAACCGCGAGTCGTGAACCAGCCTCCGGCTGCCACTCGTGCGATGTGCCTGGATTCACTGAATGCTTCGTTTGACCGCGTGATGGTCTTCGCGGTGGCGTGCGCGCAGGTCGCTCCGCCCTATCCCTCGCCCAACATCACCGGTGCTCAACCGGTGGCCCAACTCCAGATCCTCAGCAAAGGTGGGCCAGCTGTCAGTGTCCGGATCAACGGAGATGAGGCTGCGCGCGTGCCGTGCAACGGCGGCGTCGCGCTGAAGCCGGCGGACCAAGGTGTGCCTGCCCTTCGGTGGAACCTTCAAGTCGTGGATCAGACCGGTGGACGCATCTTGCTTGACGAGAGGGTCACACAGCTACCCCGATGGTTGCTCGTCCAGCGCGACTCAGCAGCACTCTCGACCTCGCCGATCCTCGGACTATTCGTCGCGTGTAGCCCACCCTAGTCACCACGAGGCGGCCTCACTGATATGGAGTTAGCCCGATCAGGGTTTGCCACCCGTCGCCGACCACAGGGCGGAACCGGCCTGTTCGGTCTCGCTCACGGCGGGGGCAGAGCGAACTGCCCTCCCGTATCAGTCAGTCGAGGTACCGCTCGAATGTGATCCAGCGCGCGCCGATGACGAGCGCGATAGCGCCGAGCGTCAGCAGCGTGACCCCGAGCACGAAGAACCGCGCGCTGCCACCAACTGCGCCGAGGACGCCGACTGTCGCGATGAGCACCGGGAAGAAGAGGATCCCGTTCACATTGTTCGCCGTCCGGAAATCGCGAGCGAGCAGCGTGAGCAAGAGGGATAGGCACGTGGAGCAGATCACGGCGGCGACGAGCGGGATCAACAGCAGCAGCATCGTTCCCGCCGGCGCGAGGTCGAGGATGACGACGAGTGTCGCGGTGATCGCGAACAGGGGGACGGTGACCAAGGTGCCCAGGGTGAGGATCGACAGCAGCTTGGCGAGGAGGATGTCGGTCAACCGCACCGGTAGCGCGATCAGCAGCTCGAGCGTGCGGCGCTCGCGCTCGGACACGATGGTGTAGCTCGCCGCGAGCGACGGGACGATCAGCCCGCAGATCGTGACGAGCAGCGGGTAGAGGAGCTGGACGAAGAAGTCCGCGCCACGAAGCGACTGCAGCCCTGCTGGACCACCGCCTGGGAGCTCGGGGATGTTGATCGGCGCCTTGCTGAACGCGACGAGCTGGGGTACGGGCACGATCACGAGGAGCAGGAGTGGAATCAGCGTCGCGGACACAAGCGCGGCGCGACTGCGGCCCAGCTGCGCGAGCTCTTTTCCAAGGAGGATCCGCACCGAACGGTCGATCATGCCCGCACGACGTCCAGGAACAGCTGCTCGAGCGACGCCTCGAGCGGCACGGACTCGAACACGTCGATGCCCTCGCCGAGGAGGTCGCGCAGGAGGTCGGGTGCGGCGCGGCGCGCATCGACGCTCACGACCGCCGCGTCGTTTTCGATCTCCGCCACGAGACCGCGCCGCGCGAGGGCCGCCACCAGCGACTCGACCGGCTGCCGCGCGCGCAGGCGCAGCCGAGGTGCGACGCGCTGGCGGAGCTCAGCGAGCGGCTCGTGCAGCAGGACACGGCCGCCGCGGAGGATGACGACGTCGTCGCAGAGCGCCTCTGCCTCCGCGAGGTTGTGGGTGCAAAGCAGCGTCGATCGGCCCTGCATCGCGGTCGTCAGGAACTCGTGAACGTCATGCGCCGCGACCGGGTCGAGCCCGACCGTCGGTTCATCGAGGAGCAGGACTTCCGGCTCCGACAGCAACGCCGCGGCGAGGAGCAGACGCCGGCGGAAGCCGCCCGAGAGTTCCGCGAGCATCGTCTGCTGGTAGGGCCCCAGGCCGAAGGCGTCGATGACCCGACCCGCGTCGCCGCGGCCGTAGAGCCGGCGCACGAGGTCCAGGTAGTCGCTTGTCGTCAGGTCGGTGTACATCCCGGGACTCTGCGGCACGATGCCGGTGCGGCGCCGCGCGTCCGCATACTCGGGAGTGCCCGGCGTCGTCTCGAGCAGCACCACGCTGCCACTGCTCGGCCGAAGCGCGCCCTCGAGGAGCCGGATCGCCGTGCTCTTGCCGGCGCCGTTCGGGCCCAGCAGGCAGGTCCGCGCCCCAACCGGAATGCTCCAGCTCGCGCCGTTCAGCGCGACCACCCCGTTGCGGTAGCGCTTCGTGACGCTCTCGAATGCGAGTGCCGTCGGCAACGCGCTGAGGCTAGCTTCTTCTTGAAGCGTGATGCTCTGATTCTGGATCGTCCCCGCTCAGCAAATGATCATGGTGCGACAGCCGCAGGGACTGTGATCGTGAAGGTCGACCCCTGCCCGGGGGCGGACACGAGGGTGATGTCTCCGCCTATGAGGCGTACCAATCGCGTCCCGCTGAGCTCGAGAGACCCGCGAGAAAAGCGTCAGATCGTGCCAGCCCCGCGTCAGCGCGAGGAGTTCACGCCGAGTTCCAGCATCAAGACGACGAGGCAGGTCGCAGCGAGCAGCAGATTGTTCATGGCGAGCCGGACGTGCTGGTACTTCTGCCCGGCGATCATCGCGAGCACCACCGAGTGCTCGGAGAGCTGCGCACTCAACTCGGTCGGCGTCTTTCCCAACACGTCGCGTGCGTAGGCGGCGGCGCCCGCCGGGCCCGTCACGTAGGCGCTGATCGCAGCCCAGTTGACCAGATCGCCCTCGCGATAGGGCGGCGTCTCACGATCGAAGAATCGTGTCGTCCGCTCGAGGAGTCGATGGTGCAGACCAACTCGTTCGTACCGCTCCGGCAAACGTGGTCGGAGGACCTGGTATGCGTTCGCGACCGCCAGCAACGAAAACACGATGAACAGCGCGGCCAGCAACAGCTCGAGGCCCGTCGAGAACGTCGGAGGCAGCCAGGCCTGCTGCGGCGCGAGCGGTACCTGCCGGAACGCTCCGAACAAGACCCCGGTCACAGCGGCGATCACGCCGGCCTTTGCGTCCGAGAACCGGATCTGGTCCTGCAAGTAGGCATGCACATGGCGCGCGAACTCGAATCGGATCCACAGCGCCGCATCGCTGGGCGGAGGCTCGTTCACCTGCGCAGTCTGCCGCGTCCCGACACGGAAACCCAGTGTCGCCTGTAACGGTGGGCGTGGAACACCACGACGGCAGCCGCGGAAGCAGAACAGGGACGCGTACTTCGGGTAGGTGCCGATCGCCCGCCGGACGGACGGCCGGCCGGCGATCTTCCGGAGGTGCTCTAGGACGCCGCGGCCGCGAGAATGTCGCCGTGCAGGAATTCACCCCGGCCGAGACGCGGAAGCTTCGCTCCCTCAAGACGCCCTACGGGATCCAACGCTTCCTCGACGCGCTGCCGTACCACCTCGCGACGACGGCGTGGTCGCCGCGCCGCGTCTTGCACGAGCGCACGGCGCACTGCCTCGAAGGCGCGATCTTCGCGGCCGCGGCGCTGCGCGCCATCGGCCGTCCCCCGTTCATCGTCGACTTCGAGGCGGAGGGCGATACCGATCACGTCCTCGCGGTGTTCAAGGAGCGCGGCCACTGGGGCGCCGTCGCGATGTCGAACTACACCGGGTGCCGCTACCGCGAGCCGGTGCACCGCACCCTGCGCGAGCTCGCGATCAGCTACTTCGACGTGTACTTCAATCTGCGTGGCGACCGGTCGCTACGGACGTACTCGCGACCGGTCGCCCTCCGGCGCTTCGACGATCGGCACTGGATGACCTCTGAGCAGGACCTCTGGTTCATCCCGGAGCACTTGCTGGTCATCGCCCACACGCGGCTCGTCACACCCGCGATGGCGAAGCGGCTCCACCGCGTCGGCGAGCGATCGGTGGCCGCCGGTCTCGTAGGCCACCGCTGGATGTGACTCGCGAGGCGACGCCTCAGCCGTCGAGCCCACCGATCGCGAGCAGCAGCCCGTCCTTCTTGATCGCCGGGCTGGTCACGATGAACAGCAGGACGCCGCTCGTCTGCGCGTGCATCGTCGCGAGCGGCTCGCCGACCAGATCGACGAGCTCGCCGACGACGTCGCCCTTCTTCACCATGTGGCCAACGGCGACGCGCGGGTGGAAGATGCCCTCGACCGGCGATCGGAGCCAGTCGAAGCTGTTCACCACCGTGGGTGGCTTCACCAGGTCGGGCACGCCGGCCAGCGCGCCGATCGAGCGCAGGATGTTCGTCACGCCCTTGACGTGGCGCGCGACGTCGGCCTCGATGAGCAGCCCGCGGCCGCCGGACTCGGCGAGCATCGACGCGACCCCGTTGAGGCTCGCGACCGCGTAGAGCGATCCGGGACGTTCCCCGGTCGGCGCGCTCCGCACCGCCCACCTCGCGCCGTAGGCATTGGCCATCTGGGTGATGCGCGCGTCGAGCGCGGCGTCGCCGGTCTGCCGGTAGATCACGAACGGCGTGAGCTCCTCGATGAGATCGCCGGCGTGGAGATCGATCGCACTGTCGCATGTGGTCACGATCTCCGTGAGCAACCGGTGCGCGAACCGTTCGCCCCAGGTGCCATCGGCGCGGCCCGGGAATAGCCGGTTCAGGTTGTCGTTGTCCTCGGGGTTCACGTAGATGCTCCGCTCGTAGAAGCCTGGCCGGTTCAGGAGTGGGATCACGAGCACGGTGCCACGTACCTGCGTCGGATCGAGCGTGCGGCCGATGCGGATCGCGGCCTCGATCCCCGTGTACTCGGCGGCGTGGATCCCCGCGGTGATGAGCACCGTCGGGCCATCGGATGCGCCGCGGATCGCGATGAACGGCCACCGGTATTTCTCGAGCCCCGCGTCACCGCTGAACGTGAACTCACCGGTGGCGCGCGAGCCCGCCTTGGGAAGGGCGATGGGACCGATGACCTGATCGGGCACGCCGACACGCTAGCGCGAGACGGCCGCTAGGGCGTGCACCTCGTGTAATCGCCGGTCGAGTACCCGGTGGTGAACCACTGCTGCCGCTGTGCGGCCGAGCCGTGAGTCCAGGCCTCCGGTGCGACTTTGCCCGAGGTCTCCTTCTGGATCCGATCGTCACCCACCGCCGCCGCGGCATCGAGCGCGCTCGCGATGTCGGCGTCAGTCGGCGCCTGGAGGTAGCCGGTCTCGGCAGCGTGCTTGGTCCAGACGCCGGAGAAGCAGTCGGCCTGGAGCTCCTGCTTCACCGAGATGCTCTGTGGTCCGGTGCGCTGATCGTTGCTGAGGATGCCCAGGATGTCCTGGACGTGATGCCCGTACTCGTGCGCGACGACATACGCCTCGGCGAACGGGCCGCCCTGCGCGCCGAAGCGCGTCTGCAGCTCGGTGAAGAACGCGAGATCGAGATAGACCTTGCCGTCGACCGGGCAGTAGAACGGACCCATCTCCGCGGACGCGGTCCCGCAGCCGGCCTGGGTGACATCGGTGTAGAGCACGGTCGGGGCCAGCGTGTATTGCGAGCCGTGCTTCGCGAGCTCGTCCGTCCAGTACTGCTGGATCGCATCGACGTAGCCCACGATCCGGCAGTCCTCGCGCTTATTCGCGTCCGCGCCGGTCTTGCAGTCGGCGACGGTCTGCGCGTTCGGATCGGTGGTGGTCGTGCCGGTGGGGACCGAATTGAGGATGGCCGTGGGGTCGACGCCGAGGAGCAGCGAGACGACGAGGATAACGAGGGTGAGCCCGCCGCCGACGGCGAGCCCGCCCCCGCCCACCCGGCGGCCGCGGACGTCCTCGACCTGGGAGGGATCGAGCTTGGCGTTGTCGTTGAAGCTCACCCCGGACCCGCTCGCAAGACCGTGGCCAACGCGGCCAGGCGCCCTACTCCGAGGGCGTCAGGGTGCAGAGGAACAGCAGGAACGCGAGCCGATCGCGGCCGTGGAGAAAAAAATGGGCCTCCGGGATCACCGGCGTGAGGGTCGGCGTCTCGTGGGCTAGCGTCGTACGGCACGCGGCGGAGAGGAACGGAACGAAAGCCATGACGAGCGCGATCCACACCGAAAAGCTGACGAAGGACTACGGCGCGGGCCGGGGGATCTTCGCTCTCGATCTCGAGGTGAGCGAGGGCGAGGTCTTCGGGTTCCTTGGGCCGAACGGCGCGGGCAAGACGACGACGATCAAGCTCCTCATGGGCCTGACCCATGCGACGCACGGCAGCGCGACCGTCTTCGGGCTTGACGCCGACCGCGAGGCGGTCGCGGTGAAGCACCGCGTCGGGTACGTGCCGGGCGAGCTGCCGCAATTCGGCGGCTGGCGCGGTTCGGAGATCGTCGCGTACATCGCGGGCCTCCGCGGGGACATCGACGATGCGGAGGTCGAGGCGATCGCGAAGCGGCTCGATCTCGATCTCGGACGCAAGTACCGCGAGTACTCGCACGGCAACAAGCAGAAGCTCGCGCTGCTCCTGGCCTTCACGCCGAAGCCGGCCCTGCTCATCCTGGACGAGCCGACCAGCGGGCTCGACCCGCTCCACCAGCAGGAGTTCTATCGCCTCGTCCGCGACGCGCGGACCCGTGGCGCCACGATCTTCATCTCGTCGCACGTCCTGTCGGAGGTCGAGCAAATCTGCGACCGGGTCGGCATCGTGCGCGAAGGCCATCTGGCGACCGTGGGCACGCTCGACGAGCTCACCGGTATCCGGGCCCATCGCGTGCGTATCGAGTTCGCCGATGCGCCACCGGCGGAGCGTCTGCGGAGCCTCAACGGCTTCGAGGGCCTCGCGATCGACGGGCGGCAAGTCACCGGGCTGTACCGCGGGAGCTTCGACGAGCTCCTCGGCGCCATCGCGGGAGCTCGCGTCGCGACGCTCGAGAGCCGCGAGCCGACCCTCGAGGAGGTCTTCCTCAGCTACTACTCGGGCGCGACGAAGTGACGCTCTTCCGGCTCGCGCTTCGCTCGCACCGCACCGGGGCCATCGCGACCGCGGTCATCGGCGGCTTCGCCGGGTTCATCAACTCGGTCGCATACGTCTCGGTCGCCGGCACGACCCACGCCGAGCGGCTCGTGTTCGCACACGAGATGGCGCTCGTCGGCCAGCAGCTCTCCTATCTCCTCCCCCGCCCGGTGCAGCTCGACACCATCGGCGGCTACCTCACCTGGCGCGCCTTCAGCGTGGTCGCGATCATCTACGCGGTCTGGGCGATGCTGGCGGCGACCGGAGCCGGCCGCGGCGACGAGGAGAAAGGCCTGACCGAAGCGTGGCTGACCGCGGGCGTGGCGCGCGCGCGCTGGCTTGGGACGCGCACCGCCGCCTTCGGGGTCGCAGCGGCGGCCTCGATCGTGGTCACGCTCGCCGGGACGGCGCTCGGCGCTGCGATCGCGAACGATCCACTGGCGCTCCCGGCGGTATCGGCGGAGCTCCTCCCGCTCCTCGCCCTCACCCTCTGGGGCTTCGGAGTCGGGCTCGTCGTCGCGCAGCTCGTCACGACGCGCCGCGTCGCATCGGTGACCGGCGGCATCGTCATCGTGGCACTGTTCACGCTGAACTCGGCTCTCCGCGCCGGCGCCGACCCAGGCGCGCTGAAGTGGCTCTCTCCTTTCTATCTGTTCGACCGGAGTGCCCCGCTCCTGGCGGATGGCTCGGTCGATGTGCCGGCGACGATCGCGGGCCTCGCCGTGGCCGCCGTCCTCGTCGCGCTGTCGGTCTGGGCGTTCGGCCACCGCGACGTCGGTGGGGCGCTCATTCGGGGCCGCGCGGCGGCCGACCGCCAGCGACGGCGGCCGGCGGCGGATCCCCTCCTCCGGATCCCGGTGCTCGCGGGGGTCGACCAGCAGCGCGGCTGGATCCTCGGCTGGGGGATCGCGATGGCGGTCCTCGGCTACTTCCTGTCGTCCCTCGCGCGCACGATCGTCGACGGGTTCAAGGACATCCCGGCGATGCAGATCTATCTCCAACGCGCGGGCATCGGCGGCTACGCGGACGTCGTCGGTGTGATCTGGTTCTCGACGGCGCTGCTGCTCATCGCCATCTTCGTCGTGGCGCAGGTGAACGCCTGGGCCGCCGACGACGCCGAGGGCAGGCTCGAGATGGTGCTCGCGGCCGGCGCGTCGCGCGCGCGCATCGTGCTCGAGCGGATCGCGGCGCTGCTCGTGGCCGCGGGCGTTGTCGCCGTGGTCAGCAGCGTCGGCGTGTACCTCGCCGGGAAGGCCTTCGACATCCCGGTGCCCGCGGATCGGCTCGCGCTCGCGACGGCCCTGGTGCTGCCGGTCGTGTTCGCGCTAGGCGCGATCGGTCACGCGCTCGTGGGCTGGCGTCCGCGCCTCGCGGTCCTGCTCGTCGCCGCGGTCGCCGTGATCTCGTACTTCACGCAGGAGTTCGCCCCGCTGTTCGGCTGGCCGGACTGGGTGGGCCGCACGTCGTTCTTCGTGCTGTACGGGACGCCGATGACGAGCATCGACTGGGGCGGCGCCGCCACGCTGATGGCGATCGGCATCGCGGGGACCGGGCTGGCGCTCGCTTCGATGCGACGGCGCGACGTCGGGAGCTAGCGGACGGTCACGTACCAGTACACGCCGATGTCCTCCATCCACTGCGCGCCTTCGACGAGCGGCCGGATGTAGAGCCGGTAGGTGCCAGGCGCGCTCGGCGCCTGGATGGTGAACTGGAACCAGGCGACCTGATTCGGTCCGACGTAGTCCGCCGGCTGGATCGCGACGCGGTTGTAGCGCGGCCATCCGGTGTTCGGCGAGCCCTGCTGTCCGTCGCCGCCGAGCGGGCTCGGCTGGTCCTGGCCTGGTGATGGCGACCACGTGCCGAGGTACGCGACCTCACCCATCCGGCCAAGGACCCAGCCCTTCGAGCCGGAGTTGTCGTACGCCACCGTCGCGATCGAGCGATCGCCCGCGCAGAGGGTCGGGTAGCCCGATTGTCCGTACCACGACGCGTGGAAGCCGGGCTGCCCCGAGGGGACCGACGCGGGCGGCGGGATGCCCGGGCCGACGCTCGACGTGCACAGCGCCGGTGCGGGCGCGACGCTCGCGACCTGTCCGGCGGTCACGGTCACGTTGCCGCCCGAAGCGACCGCGCGCGTTGCGTCGATGGTCGCGAGATACGCGCCCGGCACGAGATCGACGAAGCCGAACCAGCCGGACCCGTCGGTGACCTGCTGCGCGATGAAGGTGTTGTTCGCGTCGTGCAGCGTGACCGTGGCCTGGCCGATCGGCGTTCCCGCCGCGTCGAGCGCGATACCGCGGAGCTGACCGAACGACGGCTGGTCCTTCCACGGCATCGCTGGGGCGGCCGCCGGGCTCGCGAAGACCGCGGGCGACACCGGATCGTCGCTGCTCGGCTTCGTGAGCGCGTTGATGAGCTCGGTCCGCGCCGACGCGCCGGACCGCGTGCCCGCGTTGGTCGCCGCGTCGGGCGTGCGGTACGAGTAGCCGGTCCAGCCGGCCGAGGGCGCGCCGGCGGTGCTGGCCGCGACCGCGGTGCGAAGCTGGCGGATGGTCGAGGGGAGGTCGTTGAGATACATCGCCGATCCGATCGCGCTCTGGCGTTGGAACTGCGAGTCCTTCGCGAAGTCGGACCACTGCGCGTACCAGCTGCGCTGCTGCGCGTCGGTGTCGCGTTTGTAGTTCATCGCGATGTTGAGATCGAGGATGCCTTCCCGCAGCCAGCCGACCCAGTCCTGCAGCACCTCGGCGTACGTGCGGGTCTTCTCCCATCCGCCGACGATCTGCGGTCCGGCGCCATACGTGATCGTGTCCGCGCTGATCCGGATGTTCGGCCGGATCGCGTACGTCTCGAGGTAGATCTTGCGGACGATGGTGGTCACCTGGTCTCGGCGCCACTGCGTCCACGCCGGATCGGAGGTCGGGGGACGATCGGTGCGTCCGGTCGCGGCTTGGAACCGCGCGATGGCGGTCGGGTTGTAGCCCCACGACGGGAGGTTCCCAAGGTTGCCATCGGGGTAGCGGATCCGGTCAAGGTTGATGCCGTCGACGTTGTAGCTGCGCGCGATGCTCGTCGCCATGTTCACGATGTAGGCCGCCGCGTCCGGATGGCCCGGATCGATGAAGTACTCGTCCGTGAGGTTCGAGGCGCCGTCCGAGCGATAGTCGATCCAGTTGTTCGCGCCCGTGGCCGATGGGCCGTGCTGGTTGAACGCGTGCGCGGGATCGGTCGGCGCCGTGGGACCCTGCCAGACGCCGGTCGTGATGATCCAGGCGTGCACCTGGATCCCCCGGGCGTGCGCGGCGTCGATGAGCGACTGGAGCGGGTCGAACGGCGCGGGCGCCACGCCAGCCACCGAGGTGCGGGGGAGACTCGAGCGGTTGCAGAAGCAGTCCCCGCGGCGCACGACCTGCGCCACGATCGCGTTCAGGTTGGCCGCCTTCACATCGGTGACGAGCTGGTCGATCTGGGCCTGGGTGTAGATCCCGTCCCCGAACGCGTCGACCCAGAACGCGCGCAGCTGGCCGGTGGTGGTGGTCGCGAGCGCGCCGGTTACGGCGGCGCCCGC
>DHJC01000092.1:10605-74897 GCA_002404155.1 Chloroflexi bacterium UBA4730
CCCGCGGCGCCCGCCGGCGTCGCGCACGCGAGCGTGACGAGCAGGACCGCGAGCGAACGCGCGAGCCACGTGCGCATCACCGCAGGTAGGCCAAGCGGTACGACTCGAACCGCGCGTAGAACGCGTCCGCCTGCTCGCCGAAGGCCTGCGCGAAGGCGGCGTGCCACTCGACGCCGCGGCCAACGGCTTCGCACCACGCGCGGAGCGGAAGCGGACCGTTCGCCGCAAGGAGCCGATCGACCGCGAGGTACGCGACGCTGTACGGGTTCGCGCTGTCCTGCCATTCGGTCTCGAGCTGGGCGAGCGTGGGATGGCTGGTCGCGGTGCTGATCTGCCGCTTGGTGAAGGTGTCCATGTTGGACTGCGGGATGAGGCCATCCGCGACGAGCGAGCGGTACGCGAGCGACTCGGCCATCCCTTCCGACAGCCAGCGCGGCCCGAGCATGCACGCGTTGCCGCCGAGCTCGCCCTGCCACACGTGCACGTACTCGTGCGCCGCGAGCTCCTTGCGTTCGGTGTCCGCGGTCCACGTGTCCGCGGCCGCGGCGCGCGGGCTCACCCACTCGCTGTTGCTCGTCACGATGTCGATGCCATCGAGCTGCGCGAGGCAGCAGTACTGATCGGATCCGTCACCGACCCGGATCCGTGTCGTCGCGGCGCGCGAGCGATCGCCGCCGACAGCACGGGCGAGATACGCGCTCACACGATCGATGCCCTCGTGGACATCCGCGATCGCCCGCGCGTCCACTCCCGCGCCGACGGCGAAGTACATGCCGCGCGGATCGGACGGTGTCGCCGCGGGCGCGCTCCCATCGGGATTGAGGACGGTTACCTGCCAGAACACGCCGTAGTCCTCCATCCACTGCGCCCCCTCGACCAGCGGACGGATCGCGATGCGGTAGGTGCCTGGTGCGGCCGGCGCTTGGACGGTGAACTGGAACCATGCGATCTGGCCCGGTCCGACGTACGACGCGGGCTGGATGGCGGGCCGGTTGTATCGCGGCCAGCCGGTCGCCGGCGAGCCGAAGCTCCCGTCACCGCCCACGATGGACGGCGCGTCCTGGCCCGGATCGCTGGCCGCGGTGCCCAGATACGCGACCTCGCCGAGGCGTCCGAGGACCCAGCCCCGCGACCCGGAGTTGTAGTAGGCGACGGTCGCGGTCCGTTGATCACCGGCGCAGAGCGACATGTATCCCGACTGTCCGTACCACGCGGCGTGAACGCCCGGGATCCCGGTCGCGGGGGTCGCCGGCGGCGGCACTCCCGGACCGACCGACGAGACGCATGTGGCTGCGTGCGCCGGGCGGCCAAGCGCGAGCAACGACACGACGACCAACAGGGCTGCCATCCCGACCCTCACTACTGCGTCAACTCCCGAGCCGACCGGTTGTGACGCCGAACGTGCGGCAGTTCTTAAGGAATTCTGTGGCTCCCTTCATGGTCCGGGCCGTCGCAACGGCGAAGGTGGACCAAAGCCTCGAAAAGAGGTCAACAGAAAGAAGGATCAGAACCATGAACGGCAACCTGAAGCGTGCGGTGATGGCAGGGCTCGTGACCGCGGCCATGCTCGGAGGCGGCGTCGTCGGCGCCACGGCGTTCCGGGCCACCAGCGTGTTCGCGGCGTCGAACGCCGGGATCACGACCACCGTCCGGGCGGACGCGTCGGCGGCCCCGGGAGTCTTCGTGTCCAACGAGGACCCGGCGCACGAGGCGACCGAGTCCGCGGCGCGTGAGGCCCAGGAAGACGCTGGCCAGCGGCCAACCCAGCCCTAAGGGGCTACTGACGCACACCGTCCAAGAGCACCTCGGCAACGTGGCGCACGACGAACCGGTCGTGCGCCACGTCGGCCGCCCCGCGCAGATGCAGGAGGCAGCCGGGATTGTCGGTCGCCAGCACCGCGGCGCCGGTCGCGCGAACGTTGTCGAGCTTCCGCTGCGCGATCTCGCGCGCGAGCTCCGGATGATCGATCGACGTCGAGCCGCCGAACCCGCAGCACACCCCGCGCTCGGCGAGGTCGCGCACGGGGATCCCGGCGCGCTGCAGCAGTCCCGGCCCCGCGTCACCGGAGCCCATGACGTTCGTGGTCTGACAGAAAGAGTGCATCGTGACGGTCGGGGCGTCGGGCCGGAGCGGCAGTGCGGGCGGATCGGCGACCCGCTCCAGAAAGCTCAGCAGGTCGAGCGTGCGGGACCCGATGCGCTCGGCCCGCACGCGCCAGTCCGGTTCATCCGCGAGCAGCTCGGCGTAGTCGTGGGCGATCGCGATGGCACAGCTCGCCCCGGCGCTCACGTAGTGATCGGCCGCGACGGCCTCGAGCGCGCGGATGGTGTGTTTCGCCATCCGCCGGGCGGTCGCCCGATCCCCTGCATCGAGCGGCGGCAGGCCGCAGCAGTGCTGGCCCGCGGGCACGACGACCCGCGCGCCGCACGCGCGCAGCAGCTCGATCGCCGCCATGGCCTGCTCCGGGGCGAACCGATCGGTGATGCACTGCAGGAAGTACGCGACGGTCCGGCCCCGCGCCTGGCTGTTCGCCCACGGCCCCGTTTCCACCGGCTCGAAGGTCCGGCCGAGCAGGGTGTCGCGAGCGGGCGTCGCGGCGAGCGCGGGGACGCTGCGCCAGCGCTGCGCCGGCGGCAACGGGACGCGGAGGAACGCGCCGCGCCGGACCGGCCGCTGGAGTACGGACGCAGCGCGCATCACGACGTCGAAGACCCGCGGCCGGGACCAGACGGCGAACGCGAGTCGTTTCGCGAGCGGCAGGCCGTGCGCCTCGACCACCTTCGCCCGCACCCGGAGGATCTGCTGCGGCAGTGGAATGTCGACCGGGCAGATCGTCGCGCACGCGTTGCAGCTCACGCAGAGGCTCTGCGGGCCGGCGACGGCATCAAGGCCGTGGTGCGCCGCGGTGTTCACGAGGCCGATCGGCCCGGAGTAGATGTAGCCGAAGACGTGTCCGCCGACCACCTGGTATGACGGGCAGACATCGGCGCACGCCGCGCAGCGGATGCAGCGCAGGACGTCGCGGAAGGCCGGATCGGCATGCAGTGCGCTCCGGCCGTTGTCCACCAGCACGAGATGGATCTCGCGGCCGTCGTCGGCGCCCGTGATGAAGCTCGTGTAGGTCGTGATCTCCTGCGCCGTCGCGCTGCGTGCGAGGAGCCGGAGCTGCGACGCCGCATCGGCGAACGTCGGCACGAGCTTCTCCCAGCCGGCGATGACGATGAGCGTCTTCGGCAGCGTGCTCACGAGATCGCCATTGCCTTCGTTCGTTACGAGCATCACCGTGCCGGTGTCGGCGATGAGCGCGTTCGCCCCGATCATGCCCGCATCGGCGGTCAGGAACACGCGGCGCAGCTCCGCACGCGCCAACCGGACCATCGCGCCGATGTCGTCCGGGTCGACGTCGGTGCGGGTCTCGGCCTCGAGCAGCGTCGCCACCTGCTGACGGCTCTTGTGGATCGCCGGCATGACCATGTGGCTCGGCGTCTCGTGGGCGAGCTGGACGATCCACTCGCCGAGATCGGTCTCGACCACGCGGATGCCGGCCGCCTCGAGATGGTGGTTGAGAAAGACCTCCTCGCCGACCATCGACTTGCCCTTCGCGAAGAGCTTGACGTCGCGCTCCCGGAGCAGTCGAAGCACGATCTCCCGCGCGTCGTCGGCCGTCCACGCGTCGTGCACCGTCCCACCGCGAGCGGCGAACGCGGCGACGAATCGCGCGCGCGCCGCATCCGGATCGGCGAGCACGCTGTCCTTCGCCGCCACGAGGCGAGCCTTCGCGTCGGCGAACGAGCTGGTCGACGCACCAAGCCCTGGCCCCTCGGCCTGCAGCCGGTCAAAGGCCGCGTCGCGAGTCAGCCGCCACGCGCGCTGGAACGCGAGGAGATTGCGCTTGAGCCGCGGGTCTGCCAGGGCGCGGCGGTACCGTTCGGCGAAGGGTGCGATCACCCGACGAACACCACGTGCAGCTCGCGCGGCCCGTGGACTCCGACGGTGAGGGCGCGCTCGATGTCCGCCGTGCGGCTCGGCCCGGTCATGAGCGTCACGTACGGCCGGCCCTCGCGGACCAGGGCTTCGATGCGGGCCAGCGCCTCATCGAGGGACGCCACCACCTGATCTTCCGGTACGAGCAGGAACAGCCGGTCCGCAAGGAGGGCCCGACCGCGCTCCTCGCGCGGCCATGAGACCGCGACGGAGCCGGTCTCCGCGACGGCGAAGAGGCCGTCGGTCACGTGGTCACCGCCGCCGGGTCCAAGGAGCCGGCGTGCCGTTTCCGGATCTGGAGCGTTGCTGACCGTGGCTCCGGCCGCCGTCGCCTTGCGGGCGAAATGCTCGCGGAGCCCACCGCCGATCACGACCCGCGCTCGAACCGGTCCTTCGCCTCATTCCAGCGGAAGAGCAGCTTCGCGTCGGGCTTGCCGTTCTTGACGCCCTGGATCTCGTGGACCGTGCTCACGACCCGGCGGGTCGGGTTCTCCCATTCCCCCAACGAGCGGAGGTACACGACGAGCGAGATGCCCGCGGCGTGCGCGTCGGGCACGCCGCAGCCCTGGCAGATGATCGAGAACGCCTCGTCGGGATCCGGTGCGTGCAGCGCGGTCGCGAGCGCGGTGCCCTGGGTGATGCCGTTGAAGGCGCGCCGCACCGGCTCGGCCCACACGTAGCCCGCGGACCACGCGCCGCGGCTGATCTCCGGAACGATGAGGTAGCCGCCCTTCGCCCGTTCCACGAGCGGATCGACGTCATCGCCGTCGTAGCCGAGGGCGAGCGCCAGCTTCGATTGCTCGGCGAGCATCGCGCGCATCGTCGTGGTCTTACCTGCGAGCCGCGGGACCGCCATGACCAGGAAGCTCTTGTGGGCCTGCGCGGTCTCCCGCAACAGGTCCGCGATCTCCTGGGACATCGTGCCATTCGCCACCTGGTCGGCCAGCCGGATCTGCGTCTCCGCCATCGGCGGAACAGTAGGTGAACCGAAATGCACTGCGCCCGCCTCAGGGGGCGGGCGCAGTCGGTCAAGGAGGGAGTGATGGGTATTACGGGTTGAGTGAGCTAGCGGCGCGGGCCTCGTCCGGCCGGCTCGGTCGAGTCGACGAGCTTGGTCATGCGGTCGGTCAGGCCGGTCTCGAGCTGCGTGGCCTGGTCGGCGGTGACCTTCCCGTCGGTCTTGGCTTGCTCGATCTTCGTCTTCGCGTCAGCGACGAGCGCCTGGATGAGCGCGTCGCGCGTCTTGCCGGCGGCCGTCGCGATCTGCGCGAGGGTCTGACCGCCCTGCATCTTCGTCCGGAGGTCCGCGGTCGTTGTGCCGAGGAAGGTCGCGGCGGCGGCGAGCGGGTCACCCTGGACGCCGAAGCCGAAGCCGAAGCCGCGGCCGCCGAGGCCCGGCCCACCGTTGCCGGGGCCGCCTGGGTTCGCTGTCCCCTTTTGGTCGACGAGGGTCGAGATCGAGGTCTGCTCCGCGGCGACAAGGGCGGCGATGAGGCCGTCACGCGTCTTGCCGTTCGCGACCGCGATGTCCGCGAGGCTCTTGCCCGCGGCGAGCTGGGTCTTGAGGTCGGCGGCGGAGAGCCCGATGTACGTCGCGGCCGCGGTCACGAGGTCCGCCCCACCGCGGCCGCTGTTGTCAGCGAGCGGGCCGGGGTTCGTGCCGAGCTGTGCGGCGAGCTGGGTAGCAGCGCCGGGCTGCGCCGCGGCGGCGGTGGCCGAGGTCCAAAGGATCGCGGCGCTCGCGATGCCTCCGGAGAAGACCAGCGCGACGCCGGTCGCGATGAGGGCCCGTTCGATGTTCTTCATGTGCCTCAGGTCCTTTCGGTCACGCCGGTCGGGGCGCTCGTGAGTCAAGGTGGCACGTGGCGAAGGGCGGGTCATGAAAGGGCCATAAGAAACGGGGCCGAACGGGCCGTTCTTAGCCCGTTCTTAGGCCCTCCTCCGTAAACTCGACTCGTGAACGTCCTCTTGGTCGAGGACGATCCCGCGGTACGGGGCGCGGTGGAGCGGGCGCTCCGCCACGCCGGGCACCAGCCGGCCCTGGCAGCGGACGGGGTCCGGGCGCTGGAGCAGGCAACGGCCGTCCCGTACGACGCGGTGGTCCTCGACCTTGGTCTCCCCGGTCTCGACGGGCTCGAGGTCTGCCGCCGCCTTCGGGCGGCCGGCAACCAGGTGCCCGTGCTGATGCTGACCGCTCGCGCGGCGGTGTCGGAGCGCGTCTCGGGTCTCGACGCCGGCGCCGATGACTATCTCGTGAAGCCGTTCGCGCTCGACGAGCTGCTCGCGCGACTCCGTGCGCTCGAGCGGCGCGCGCCGTCGAACGGCCAGGTCCGCGGGCAGCTGCGGTTCGGCGAACTCGTGATCGACCGTGACGCGATGACCTGCAGGCGCGGCGAGCGCGAGATCCAGCTCTCGCGCACCGAGTATCAGCTGCTCGAGCTCCTCCTGACGAACCAGGGGAAGGTCCTCAGCCGCGATGTCATCTTCGACAAGGTCTGGGGCTACGACTTCGGACCGGAGTCCAACTCGCTCGACGTGTACGTTGGCTACCTGCGGCGAAAGCTCGAGGCCGACGGCGAGCCGCGGATCATCCACACCGTGCGCGGCGTGGGCTACGTGATGCGCGAGCAATGAGCTTCCGGCTTCGGGTCACGCTCCTCGCCGCGGGGGCGGTCGCGGTCGCCGTGGTCGGCGCTGCGGTGCTGATGTACTTCGTCGTTCAGACGCAGCTCCTGACCCAGTTCAACAACACGCTGCAAGATACGGCGAACGGCGTCCAGAATCCGCGCGAGGGCGGCCCGGGTGGCCGCTTCCCGGGCGGCCCGCAAGGCAGCCTGTCCGGCAGGTCCGACGTGGCCGCCCAGATCGTGAGCACCAACACCGGAACGGTGAGCCGCTCGGACGCGCAGCCGGTCGTCGCGCTCGTGACGCCAGGCGCTATCGCGGTCGCAAGCGGCTCCGCACCGGCCTACTTCTTCGACACGACCCTTGAGGGATCGCACCTGCGCGTTTGGGTATCGCCCGGAGCGCAGCGCGGAACGGCGCTCGAGGTCTGGGGTCCGCTCGATCCCATCGAGAGCATCCTCGCCGAGACGCGCGTCCGTCTGGCCCTGGTCGCGTTCGCGGGCGTGCTGCTCGCCGCCGCGCTCGGCACCGTGGTCGCGCGGGCCGCGCTCGCGCCGGTCCAGCACCTGACCTCGGTGGTCGAGGAGGTCGCCCGGACGCGCGATCTCTCGCGGCGTGTCGCGGCGACGGGCAACGATGAGCTCAGCCGCCTCGCCGCGAGCTTCAACGAGATGCTCGGCGCGCTCGAGGTGTCGCTGCGCCAGCAGCGGCAGCTGGTCGCCGACGCGTCGCATGAGCTCCGCACGCCCCTCACGAGCCTGCGCACGAACCTCGAGCTACTGGCGCGCGGTCACCCGACGGACGAAACGGAGCGGCACGCCGTGCTCACCGACCTTGTGAATCAGATGGAGCGCCTCTCGACCCTGGTCGCCGATCTCATCGACCTCGCGCGCGACGAGGAGGCATCGCTGCCGGTCGAGGACGTACGCCTGGACGAGGTCGTGACGGACGCCCTTGCTGGCGTGCGCGGCCGGTACCCGAACGTCCTGTTCACCGTCGTGAGCCAGCCGACGACCATCAGCGGCGTGCGTTCGCGGGTCTCGCGCGCCGTGACGAACCTCCTCGACAACGCGGGCAAGTGGAGTCCGGTGGGCGGCGTCGTGGAGGTGAGCGTCGCGGACGGCGAGGTGAGCGTGCGCGACCACGGCCCGGGCATCAGGCCCGAGGACGCGCCGCACGTCTTCGACCGCTTCTGGCGGGCCAGCAACGCGCGGCACCTGCCGGGGTCCGGTCTCGGGCTCTCGATCGTGAAGGACGTGGCCGAGAAGCACGGTGGGTCGGTGACCCTCGAGCCCGCCCCAGGCGGCGGCGCGCGGTTCCGCCTGCGGCTCGCGGCCTAAGCGTTCGCAAAGGAACGATCACGGGGCCGCGGTCTCTTAGCCGGCGCTTACGCGGCGGCCCACCCGGGACGCTTTGCTGGTCCGATGAGCGCGCTCGATATGGCCATCCACTGCGTTCAGGTGCTCGTGTGCCTGCGGCTACGTCTCGCCGTCGCCTGACGAGCCGTCGTACGATCGACCGACGCCCACCCTCAATGCCCGCACGATCCGCTGCACCCACCGGAGCGCGATCAAGCGCGTCGAGCCTGACGGCGACGGCTGCGCGGAATGTCTCGCGACCGGGGACGAGTGGGTCCACCTTCGGATGTGCATGAGCTGCGGCGCGGTCCGCTGCTGCGACTCCTCGCCGAACCGGCACGCGAGCCGCCATGCGAAGACGACGGGCCATCCGATCGTGCGCTCGATGGAGCCGGGGGAGGACTGGCTGTGGTGCTACGTGGACGAGGTCTTCATCCAGCCCTAGGTATCACCGCGGCCCTGCGGGCCGCGTCCACTGAAGGCTCTGTCGGCGCTAGTGCTGCCCGAGCGTGACGATGAGCGCGATGATCACGAACGTGACGGCGAAGATCGGCAGGGCGAGCGCGGCGAAGATGATGTGGTCCTGCTGCCGGTACTGCGGGTCGGGTTTGTGCGGCGGAGGCGTTCCGTGGTCGGCCATCGCTCGAAAATCTAGCGCATAGCATCGACCGATGGAGATCGCGCTCCTCATCTGGTTCGTTATCGGCGCCGGCATCGCGGCCGGCGCGTTCGTCCTGGCGCGGTCGGCCATCCAGATCGCGTCCATCGCGTATGACGTCCTCGAGAAGCGCCTCGATCCACGGGTCGCCACGCGCCAGACGATCCTGCTCACGCTCGCAGGTGTTACGGCGCTCGTCGCCACGTCGATCGTCGCGGGCATCGCCATCCTCGCGATGCTCCAAGGCCTGGTGAACGCGAGCGGCCTGAACCAATGACTACGAAGCGCCGGTCTGCACCGGCGCTTCGCTCGCGATCGCAAGGGGGTCGCGGTCACATCGTCTTCGGGGTCTCAGGCTGCGGCGCGGGCCGCGGCTGAAGCGGCGAATCGATGGGCTGCCCGCCTTGTTCCCCCTGCTCCACCTGCGACGGCGGATGCTCTCCGGGCCGCGGCGGGAGGGGATCCTGACCCTGCTTCTCCTGCATTGCGAGGCCTCCTTCTTTGGTTTCGGTCGTCGACCGAACACCGGTCGCTGCGGCAGAGGTCGTGCCAGACCGGGCGGGCGGCCCGAACCGACCGCAACCCGTTACGTGGCGGAAGGCGAAGCAAGCGTTGCGACGAGTGCGCGAACGCGTTGCTCGATCCCGTCTCGCACGATGCGGAACGCCGCGAGTCGCTCGTCCTCGGTGCCGCGCGCGAGCGCGGGATCGGCGAACTTCCAGCGCAGCTGGAGCGTGGCGCCCGGCGGGATCGGGCAGTTCGCATCGCACACGGTGACGCAGACATCGAACGGCCCCACCAGCTCATCGATCGACTTGCTCCGCTGCCGAGAGATGTCGACCCCGACCTCGCGCATCGCGCGAACGGCGAGCGGGTGCAGCGCGCTCGCGACCGTGCCGGCGCTCTCGGCGATGAAGCGGTCGCCGGCCATCGCCCACAGGAACCCTTCGGCCATCTGCGAGCGCGCCGCGTTGTGACCGCAAAGGAAAACGACGCGCGTCATTCCTCTCTATCGTCGCACGCATGCGATCGGGCCCGCTGCGTCACAAGTGGTTCGCGCTATTCACCGCGACCATCACCTCGGGCTCGATCGGCGACGAGATCATGCGGCTGGCACTTCCCCTGCTCGTCCTCGACCTGACCCACGACATCGGTGCAGCCGCGACCCTCCGGGTCATCGAGACCGTGCCGTACGTGCTGTTCGGCGCGTTCGCCGGCGCGCTGATCGATCGCTCGGAGAAGCGGCGTCTGCTGGCCATCACGACGGTCCTGAGCTTCCTCCTGACCGCATTCATCCCGCTGTCGGTCGACATCGGCTGGTTCTCGCTTGGCCTGCTCTACGCCGTCACCTTTCTGCTCGGCACCCTCGAGGTCGTGTGGGGCATCACCGCGGACTTCAGCGTCGTGCCGGCACTCGTCGAGCCCGAGGAGCTGACGGCCGCGAACGCGACCTATCTGACCGCCGACCGGGTGGCCCGGATCGTCGGTCCGAGCCTCGGCGGCCTCTCGGTCGGCGCGCTCGCGTTCACCGGCGCGTACGGCTCGGCGAACGCGCTGTGGCTCTCAGCGGTCCTCTACCTGCCGTCGCTCGTGGTCTTCCTGCGGATGCCGCCGCTCAACGATGTCGATCCGGCGTCGGTGGCGCCGCTCACGGTCGCGAACGTGAAGAGCGAGGTCGGCGAGGGCTTCACCTTCATCTGGCGGAGCACGGTGCTCCGCGCGCTCTTCGTCCTCATGTTCATCAGCAATCTCGGAAGTCAGGGGATGAACACGCTGCTCCTCTTCGTGCTCCGCGAGCAGTACAAGCTTGACGCAATCACGATCGGCCTGGCGCTGTCGTTCACCGGACTGATCCAGATCTTCGGCTCGGCGTTCGCGCCACGTCTGGCTCGTGGCCGGCCCCTCGGGCTCACGATGCTCATCGTCGTCTCGATCGCCGCGCTCTCGAGCGGCGCGGCGTCGTTCGCGCGTACCTGGCAGACCGTGGTCCTCGCGGTCACCGGCCGGCAGCTCGCGTGGAGCGCGCACATCGTCTACGCCTTCATCCCGCGCCAGCGCGAGGTGCCCGCGGCGTTGCGTGGACGCGTGAACGGCGCGTTCCGCACGCTCATCCTCATCAGCAACACCGCCTCGCCGGCGCTGCTGTCGACCATCGCCGCCGCGTACAGCACGTCGGTCGCGTTCGCGGCCGCGGGCGTGCTCGGGGTGCTGTCCGTCGTGGTGAGCGCACTCGGGCCGCTGCGGAAGTACGACATCCGCGACGCGCCCGAGGAGGCCGCGGCCGTCGAACCGGCGGCGGAGTCGGAGCCGACGCCGGCCGACTGACCGGGCTAGGCTTGCCCCCATTCACCCATCTTCCGAGGCGGAGGTCCCGTGACCGGCACGCTCTGGCTCACCCTCGGCGAGGCGAGCCGCATCCTCGGCGTCGATCCCGACACGCTGCGCCGCTGGGCCGACAAGGGGAAGGTCGACGTCCTGAAGACGCCGGGCGGGCATCGCCGCTTCCTCCGCGCGTCGATCGAAGGCATGCTCCCCCGCCCCCGTCAGGCCGCCCGTCAGTCGCTCACCGCGATGGGCGAGCCGCCCGATCGCATCGCGGCATTGTTCCTGGAGCGCGTGCGCTCGGACATGGCCGCGCAGGACTGGCATTCGCGGTTCGACGAGGCATCGCTCCGCTGGTTCCGCGAGCGCGGGGTGCGGATGAGCGATCTGCTCATCGGCTACCTCGACGCGGTACGCCGTACCGGCCGCGACGAATACCTGAAGCAGGCCGCGTCGCTCGGTATGGAGTACGGCGTCCAGGCGCGCACCCGCGGACTCTCGCTCGGCGAGGCGACCCAGGCGTTCCTGTTCTTCCGGGCGCGCTTTCTTGCCGAGATCGCGAATGTCGCCCGCCGGCGGGCGCTCGAGGCACAGCAGGCCGCTGCACTGTTCGAAGAGGCCGACCGCGCCCTCGACACGGTGATCCTCGCGCTCATCGACGGGCACCGCGGGTCATGACCGATTCGAAGACCCTCGGCGAGCGCGCCGTCAAAGCGATCGACGCGAAGCGGGCTGACCTCATCAAGCTCTCGCTCTCGCTCCACGGTGAGCCGGAGATCGGATACCAGGAGCACAAGTCCGCCGCCAAGCTGACCGACTTCCTCGAGGCGAACGGCTTCGCCGTCCAGCGGAAGTACAAGGACGTGGAGACCGCGTATCGCGGCGACGCATCCGGCAAGGCCAACGGTCCGACGGTCGCGATCCTCACCGAGTACGACGCGCTCCCGGACATCGGCCACGCCTGCGGGCACAACCTGATCGCGATGATGGGCACCGGCGCCGCCATCGGCGTGCGCGCGGTCCTCGACGAGCTCCCCGGGCGACTTGCGGCCATCGGCACGCCCGCTGAGGAGGGCGGCGGCGGCAAGGTCGCGCTCGTGCGCGCCGGAGGCTTCGCCGATGTCGACGTCGCGATGATGTGCCACCCCTCGTCGCGGACGCTCGCTGGCCGGACGTCGCTGGCGTCGAACCGCGTGGACATCGAGTTCTACGGCAAGGCCGCGCACGCGGCGGCGCAGCCGGACAAGGGCATCAACGCCCTGGACGGCGTGATCCAGACCTTCAACAACGTGAACGCGATGCGCCAGCAGCTGCGGCCGGAGGCGCGCATCCACGGGATCATCACGAGCGGCGGCAGCGCCGCGAACATCATCCCCGAGTACGCGATGGCGAAGTTCAGCGTGCGCGCGCTCGACCGCCGCTACCAGCAGGAAGTGCTGAAACGCTTCATCGCCTGCGCCGAGGGCGCCGCGGCCGCGACCGGCACGAAGCTCAAAGTCACGGTCCACGAGAACTCGGGCTACGAGAACATGGTCCCGTCGCAGCCGCTCGCCGACCGGTGGGCCGCGCACATGCGCGCCCTGGGGCAGGCGGTTCAGCCGACGCAGGACGACGAGCGGATGGGCTCGACGGACATGGGGAACGTGAGCCAGATCCTGCCGGCGATCCATCCGTACATCGGGATCGCCGCCGACGGCACGCCGGGCCACTCGACCGCGTTCCGCGACGCCGCCGCGACGCCGGAGGCCCACGAGAACGCGCTGTTCGCGGCGAAGGCGCTCGCGCTCGTCGCCATCGACGCCTTGACCGACAGCGCGCTCCTCAAGCGCGCCCGCGCCGACTTCGAGGACCGCCGCACGCAAGGTGTGGTGAAGGGCAAGGCCTGAGCCCGCCCTAGAAGCCCCGCGCGACCCCGGTCACTGCACGTCGATCCGCTCGCGAGGCGCGCCCGGCCCATCGCGCTGGTCGGATTCGATCCAATGATCCAGGAATGCCCGCAGCGCGAGCAGCTGCTCGCGCCATGCGGCACGCATATGGGTGCGCGTCTCATCCGGGACGACCGTCCGAATGACGCTCTCGATCTGGTCTCCAACGCGGTAGACCGGTCGCTCCAATCGGGCGAGCCGAGCCTCGAGCTCCTTGATCCGTGTCTCCAGCGCCGTCTGATCCGTCATGTCGCACCTCCAACGCCCGCTCCCGGTGGCATCCCGAACTGGATCTTCAGCGTTCGGTCCTCGAACTTCGCCCCCTGCGTCGGCGCATTGAGCAGGAGCCGAGGCAGGATCAGATTGCGCCGAAACGCTCCGACGTGCACGGTCAGCTCGTCGGCATTGCGCGTCAACGACACGTCGTGTTTCGAGACGAACGGCAGCTCGAGCGCAAGGGTAAAGCCGCTGTCGGTCCGCTCGACCCGGTACGGCCTGCCGCGGTAGAACTCGCGCGCGGGGTCCTCGTCGCCGAACAGCGCCGACGCGACGCGATCGAGCATCTCGAGCCCGACGACTTCGCGATCGAAGTACGGCACCGTCCTGACCGGGACGGGCGCGAACGACTCCTCGACCATCGGCAGGTAGCGCCGCTGCACCTCCTGCCACGCCGCGAAGTACGCACCCGGATCGCTCGGTAGTAGTCGGTTGACCACGGCCAGGTCGGTCGCGTAGCCGTAGAGATGGAAGTACGTGAACGAGCGCTGGGCCTCCTTGATGACCATCTTCTCCAGATTCAGGACGATGCGCACCGATGTGCGCTCGGGGTCGATGAGGAGCCCGTGCAGATGCTCGAGCTGCCGGAAGAGCCGATCGCCGGCGGCGAAGACGGCGTCATTCGGCATCGGCATCCCGATCACCCGGCGCACGATCGGACCGGCGACCTTGGTCAGCTTCTGCTGGAGCGGAACGATCCGCTCGAGCCACCACTTCGAGGCCTCGGGCAACGACAGGAGCCGCAGTGTCTCGCCGGTCGGCGCGGCGTCGACGACGATCAGGTCGTACTTGCCGCTGTCGTGATGCTCGGCGATCCGCAGCAGCGCGGCCAGCTCGTCCATCCCCGGGAGGACGCTCATCTCTTCGGACAGCACCTCGTCGATGCCCCGCCACAGGAAGATCGTCTTGATGTACTCCTGGATCGCGCCCCAGGACTTCGCGACCTCGTGCATCGCGTCGGATTCGTGCGCCCAAAGGTTCGGCGCGATCTCGATCGGCTCCGCGCCGAGCTCGCGGTCGAACGCGTCGCCGAGGGAGTGCGCGAGGTCGGTCGAGATCACCATCGTCCGAGCTCCGCGCCGCGCGCAGCGCAGCGCCGTGGCCGCGGCCACGCTCGTCTTCCCTACTCCACCCTTCCCCGTGTACACGAGGATCCGGCACCCCGGCGGCGAGACCATTCGGTCAGGGTACCCGTCGATGGATAGGCTGAGCCGACGGTGGGAACGAGCTGAGCCTTCCGCGCGACGTCCGGCTCCTCGTCCTTGTCCAGGTCCTCTGGGGTCTCGGCTTCGGGCTCATCGGCCCGCTCCAGCCGCTCTATCTCCAGTCCCTCGGCGCTGATCCGTCGCAAATCGGCCTCGTGTTCGGTGTCGGCAACATCGTCGGCGGGCTGCTCGTCCTTCCGGCCGGCGCGATCGCCGACCGGCGCGGACGGCGCATCGTCATCGTCGCGAGCGGCGTATCGGGGACGATCGGCGCGCTCTCGCTCGTGCTGCTCGATCACTGGGAATGGGCTTTCGCGAGCTCGATCCTGTACTGGGCCGGCACCGCCGCGTTGCCGGTGATGAGCGCGCACGTCGCGGCGGTCGCGCCGCGGGCGCTTCTCGGCCGCGCGATGGGCACCGTGTACGGGGCGTTCTTCGGCGGGTTCATCGTCGCCTCGCCGCTCGCGGGCACGCTCGCCGCGCATTTCGGGATGCGCGCCGCGATCCTCATCGGGGCGGTCTTCTTCGGCCTCTCGACCGCCGCCACGCTCGGCCTCCCGTCCGGACGCGGCGCCCACCTCCTCGCTCCGGGACGATTCCCGCGGGCCTTCTGGGCCCTCCTCGCACTCGCGCCGATCGGCGCGTTCGTCGCCGTGCTCCCCACGCCGCTCCTCCCGGTGTACGTGCGCGATGTCGCCGGTGCGCCACTCGAGCTCGTCGGCATCTACATCGCGTGTCTCAGCCTCGGCTCAGCGCTCTTCTCGGCGGCCGGGGGACGGCTCGCCGACCGCTTCGGCGCGGCGCCCGCGGTGATCGCGAACGCGATCGTGCTGACCATCGGCTGCGCCATGGCGGCGCTGCTTGCGTCGAACGGCGTCTTCGTCGCGATCGGGCTCGTCCTCGCCGGCGCGAACGTCGCGTCGAATCCGGTGCTCGCGGCGCTGCTGGAGCGCATCGTCCCACCTGCGCGCGTCGCCCTCGGGTACGCCTCGTTCCAGCTGGTGTACGCGGCCGGCTTCGGCGCGGGTGGCATCGCGGCAGGCTCGTTGTACGACGCGGATCCGCATCTGCCGTTGCTCGTGACCGTCGCCCTCGCGCTGCCGATCGCGGTCGTGATCGCCTTCGTCGTCGCGCGCATCACGCGCTCCGACGCACCGCCGACACCGCCCATAGAATTCGGCCGGACCACTTAGGGGAGAGACGATGGCGGCCGCGAAGCCCAAGCTGTACACGTTCCCGACCAGCGACGACGCGATGGCCCCGGAGTGGCCGGGTACGCCGATCGGCGCGAAGAACACGATCACCCGGCAGAAGGGCCGCACCCCCGTCGGGAACAAGATGGTCGACGCGACGCCCGGCTTGTTCCGTCGCCTGCTCGCGAACTCGTTCCAGTTCATCGCCGCGTCGAACCAGCCGGTGCACTCGCACGACGTCGTCATCCACGGCCTCCGGGTCCGGGCGATCACGAACAGCGAGCACCTCATCGGGTACTGGCGCGACAACTGGTACTCGCTCGAGGAGTGGACCCGGCAGACCGGCGAGCAACCGCACGACACGCCGGACGTGCTCGTCGTCGCGCTCGGCCGCATCCCGACGGAGCAGGAGGCCGCGTACTACTCCCGCCAGAACGACACGGTGGTGTTCTTCAACACGTCGTACTACGGCCAGCTCAAGAGCTGGGTCCTCGGCGCGGTCGGCCGCAAGCTCGCCGTCGAATACGGCATCCATTCGATCCACGGCGCGGTCGTGACGAAGGACGGCAAGGGGCTGCTCTACATCGCGCCCACCGGCACCGGAAAGTCGACGTCCACATACGGCGTCATGGAGTTCCCGAACACCCGCTTCCACTCCGATGACTGGGTCTACGTCCGCTACGCCTACCCGACGAAGGACGGTCGGACGGTGTCGCCGGCACGGGTGATCGTCGACGGGAAGGACGTCGCGCGCGGCTGGCAGACGTACCGCTGGCTCGAGGAGCACAACGGCTCGACCGCCACGGTCATCGGCCGCGCGCTCGATGACAGCGAGGTCACGACGGTGGCCAAGGATCTCGACGTCGACCATCCGGAGGCGTACGCGTTCACGTCGGAGAAGGTCTTCTACCTCCGCTCGAACCTGGTCGAGAACTTCCCGCAGGCGGCGTACGACATGATCCGTTCGCGGCTCGAGAACGCCCCTGACGTGACGCCTGAGTTCATGACCGAGAACACGTCGTCGATCGACGCGGTCTTCATGAAGTTGAAGGGCACGTCGCCATTCGACAAGATGTCGGACGACGAGCTGCGCACGACGATCGGCCGGTTCTTCGCGTTCGAGAACACGCGCGCGATGCTCGACATCACGACGGTGTTCCCGAAGGAGCGCGTGTTCACGAATCCGATGGAGCCCGCGCGCATCAACGCGGTCATGCTCCTCAAGCGGAACTTCGACGAGGACCTCGTCATCGAGCGACTCTCGCTCGCCAGATTCATGGCCCGACTGCTCGTCGGCCGGACGCCGACCGGCACGAAGGAGATCGTCTACAACTCGTACCGCGCCGTCGACGACAAGAGCGAGCGAGCCTGGATCGACACGATCGAGGCGAAGGGCGTCGACAAGATGTGGGACGAGTACCTGAAGGCCACCGACAAGCCGGTGACGCTCGAGGAAGAGCTGGAGATGTTCCGGATGCTCCATCGGTCGGCGAAGGCCTACGACGTGAACACGACGCTCCAGAAGGACCCGAAGATCACCGGCCGGATGGAGGCCGTGAACAAGACGATGCGCATCCTCGTGAAGGCGCTCGAGACCGACCAGGACGACTTCCACTACGACATCACGTCCTATGGGAAGCTGCTCGAATGAGCGATCCGCGCGAGGCGCAGCGCGAGCGCGACCTGCACGAGCTGTTCGTCGCCCGCGGCGAGCTCGCCGCGGCGTTCCAGGGCGTGCCCGACGGCGCGCTCCAGTACCGCGGCGCGTCGGACGAGTACGCGCTCTCGGGCATCGTCGTACACCTCACGGCGACCGTCGACCACTACCGTCGTGTCCTCGAGGGCATGATCGGCAGCTCGTTCAAGGCCTTCGCGCTCCAGCCGCAGGACCCGGGCGTCGAGGCCGCGCACGCCGAGCGCGCCACGAACGGCGTCTCCGCCGGCGATCGCAACGAGGCCGTCGCGGTGCTCGAGTCGGCGCACGACGATTTCGCTACGGCGACGCTGTCGCTCGTGCCGCCGGACTACGTGCGCAAGGTCCCGGTGACGTACAAGGCCGGGGAGGCGCCGCACGACACGAGCCTCGCGGACATCGTCGGCTGGCTCACCGACCACTACCGCGAGCACGGGCCACAGATCAAGAAGCTGGCGGCCGCCGCGCCGAAGTCCTAGACACCCTCCGTCAATAGGCGGCGCTCACGCGGCCCAACGGATGTTCGCGGCATGGACCGCTTCGTCGTATCGGAGCCCGCGTCGACGCAGATCGAAGAGCAGCTCGAGGAGCCGGTTGCCGAGGGCCCGGAGCGACTCGTTGTGGTTGTGTCCCCGCTCGCGGTGTCGGCGATAGAACTCCGCCGCCCAGGGGGATCGCCGGCGGGCCTGGTCGGCCCATTGCTGGACCGCGTCGCGGAACTCCTTCGGACAGGCATGCCGAGCTTTCACCACCGCCCGCTTGCCGCTCTGGATGAGCATCGGGGCTGTCCCGGCGTACGCGCAGAGCCCCGCGGCACTCGCGAATCGTGCAGGATTGTCACCGGTCCCCGCGAGCACCCGGGAGGCGAGGATCACCCCGAGCCCTGGCAAGCTGCGGAACAGCTCGCCTTCCGGGTGCGTCTTCAAAAGGCGGTCAAGCTCACGCTCGTACGCGCTGAGCTCTGGTCTGAGCGCCTGGAGCTGGGCGCAGCGCACCCGGACCAATCGGGCCTTGGCCCGCGCGATCTCGGGGCGAGCCCGAAGGGCCGGTGCCCGGAACGCCTCCTTCGCCGCGGCGGCCTTGGCGGCGAGATCGCGGTTGGCCCGGCGGGCTTTGAGGAACGATGCGATCTGGAACGCCGAGAGCTTCGCCGCAGCCGCGGGGGTCGGATAGCGCGCCAGGAACGCGAGGGTCGAGTCGGCACCGAGGTCGAACGCGATGAGCGCTGCCGGGAAGTATTCGTTCAACGCCGAGCGCAGCTGATTGGTGAGCCGGGTCTGTTCGCGGACGAGGGCGTGCCGATCGCGGGCGAGCGTCGCGATCTCGACCGCCCGCGGCGAGTCCGGCAGCAGCGGCCGGAGGCTCGCCCGATCGGTCCGGACCGCCTGAGCGAGGACCTCGGCATCGAGGCGATCGTTCTTTCCACCACTGGGCTTGCGCCGGTCGCGGAATCGCTCGGCCGCCTTGGGGTTGATCGGATAGACGACGTACCCCGCCTCGACGAGCGCGCTGACCAGGAGGCCGTGGCTGGTCTCGACCGCGACGGCGACCTGCGCTGGATCGGGCTCGCCGTCCGCGATCGCCGCGCGGAGCAGGGCGATCCCCTCGGGGTCATGGCCGATGCGTTTTCGCCAGCGGACCGTCCCATCCGCATCGACGATGCAGACATCGTGGTGGTCGCTCGCCCAGTCGACGCCGCAGTTGAGCATCGCTGCTCACCGTCCTTCGACCCGCCTGCGACGGCCTGATGGACGAGCCCTCGTGGGGCGACACCCTCCCGGTGCGAAGCGGGTCAGATCTCTGCGGGAGCGGGACGGTCTAGGTCTAGCCCTCGAAGGGACTGGCGGTCGAGTCCTCGCCCCCGCGAACGGAACTATCCGCCATCAGGCGGTCTTCGCGGGCTCCGCTCGGAGCGCGTACCCAAGCGCATCGTCCAGCTTCATCACCATCCCGCGCTGCACCGCCGGCTGCCGCTCGGAGGGGATGGTCTCGGGCTGGGCCCGGTCCTCCGTGGTGCCGAAGATCGCCGCGATGCCGACGCCCGTTTGCGTCGCGAGCGCCGCCCACGCGCCGACGAGCACGTCATGGCGCTCGAGATCGCCGCCGGACTTCGCGAGCTCGCCGAAGTTGCTGAGCATGAGGACAATGCCGCTCATGTCGCCCGCCGCGATGAAGAGCTCCGTCGCCTCGGTCCATGCGCGGCGCGCGGCTTCCAGGTCTCGGAGCTTGAGATCGACGACCCCGGTCATGTGCAGATCCCACGCGAGATCGAACTGGTTCGAGAGCGTGCGATGCTGCTCGAGCGCCTCGCCGATCGTCTTCCGCGCCAGCACGAGGTCCTCGTGCGGCTGGTCGGGACCGTGCGCGAGGACGTTCGTGAGCGCGAACGATGCGCGGCCGATAGCGGCACCGTCGCCCAGCTCGCGGAACAGCGCGAGGGCCTCCTCCAGGAGCGCGCGCCCGCGGACCATGTCGGTGTTCGGGATCGTGTAGGCGAAAGAGAGGTTGTAGGCCGCGAGGGCGACCTCCTTGGGATCACCGAGCTCGCGCGCGAGGTCGAGCGCCGCCGAGTAGTACGTGAGCATCGCGGGATCGCCCATCCAGTACACGAGGCCGCCGGTCGCCTCGAGCGCCCGTAGGCGGCGCGCCGGGCTGGCTCCGGGCACGGCGAGCGCGCGCTCCGCCCAGCTCCGTCCCTCGCGCAGGTACCCGCGGATCTGCCAGAACCGCCAGAGGGCGTGGACGATGCGCGCGGCATCGTCGGCGCGGCCGCCGGCGATCGCGAACTCCAGCGCCGCGCGGAAGTTATCGTGCTCGAGCTCGACGCGATCCAGCCAACGCTTCTGCTCCTTCCCTTGCAGCTCGGGCTGCGCGCGCTCGGCGAGCTCGACGTACGCCGCGAGGTGGCGCGCGCGCAGATCGGCCTCTTCGCCGCGCTCCGCGAGGCGCTCGAGCGCGTAGTCGCGGATCGTGACGAGCATCCGGAACCGCGGCTCGCCCGCCACTTCGAGCTGCCGCACGAGGCTCTGATCGACGAGCTCGCTCACGCCGTCGAGCACGTCGCGGCCGATGTCAGTCGATGGTCCGCACACCGTCTCGAGCTGCTCGAGCTGCGCGCCACCGACGAACACGGCCGAGCGGGCGAACAGTCGCTTCATCCCGTCATCGAGCAGGTCGTAGCTCCACGCGATCGCGCCGCGTAGCGTGCGCTGCCGATCGGTACGGTCGGGCGCGGTGCTCGCGAGCAGGTCGAGGCCCTGTTTGAGCCGCGGCAGCATCGCCTGCGGCGTGAGCAGCTTGACGCGCGCCGCGGCGAGCTCGAGCGCCAGCGGCAGCCCGTCGAGGCGGACGCAGATCTCGGCGACGGACGCCGCGTTCTCGGCGGTCACCATGAAGTCGGGCCGGACGGCGCGGGCACGCTCGATGAACAGCTTCACCGCATCTGATTGCGCGAGGACCTCGAGCGACGGGAGCCGTTCCGGATCCGGGAGCTCGAGCGGCGGGATCGGGAACTCCTGTTCGCCGGAGATCCGTAGCGGCGCACGGCTCGACGTGACGACCTTCACCTTCGGGGCGGCGTCGAGCAAGGTCGAGATCGTCGCAGCGGCAGGGAGGATCTGCTCGAAGTTGTCGAGCACGAGCAGCAGCTTCTTGTCGCGCACGTGCTCCGTGACCCGATCGATGGGCAGCTCGTTGCCGCTCACCTGTACCCCGAGCGAATGCGCGATCGTCGACGGTACGAGCTCGGGATCGCTGATCGGCGCGAGCGGCACCCAGAACGCCCCGTCCGGGAACCCGGCTGCCGCTTCGGCCGCGAGCTGCAGTGAGAGGCGCGTCTTGCCGGTGCCGCCCGGTCCCGTGAGGGTGAGGAGGCGGGTCCCGTCGAGCAGCTTCAGTCCGTCGCGGATCTCCTTCTCGCGACCGATGAACGTCGTCAGCTGGGTCGGGAGATTGTTCGGCGTGCGATCCAACGTGCGGAGCGCGGGGAATTCGCTCGGGCAGCCGTCGATCACGAGCTGGAAGATCCGCTCGGGGTGGGCGAGATCCTTGAGGCGGTGCTCGCCGAGATCGCGGAGCGCCACCCCCGCCGGGAGATCGTCACCCGCGAGCATCCGGGTCGCGCCCGATGCGAGCACCTGGCCGCCGTGGGCGACGGCGGCGATCCGGGCGGCGCGATGCACGTCGATGCCGACGTAGTCCGCGCCGGCGCGCTCGCTCGCGGGCGTTCCTTCGCCGGTGTGCATCCCCATCCGCACGCGGACGACGGCGTCGTGCGGGAACGTGGTCGTGGCGAGGGCTCGCTGGCCGGCCGCGGCCGCCGCGAGCGCATCCTGGGCCGTGGCGAAGACGACGAAGAGCGCGTCGCCTTCGATGCGCACCTCGTGACCCTTCGCGAACGCCCGGCGGAGGGCCTCGGTGTGGGTCTCCAGGACCTCGTGATAGCGGTCGGTCCCGAGGGCGTTGAGCAGCTTCGTCGACCCCTCGATGTCGGTGAACAGGAAGGTGAGGGTGCCGCGCGGGAGCGGGCCGGTCGCCATGGGCGAATTGTCCGCTCCGGCTCCCTCGGTTGCCAGTACGCGGCAGCGGGCCTAGACATGTCGCATGGCCGCCGCCCCCGCCGACCTCATCGACACCCTGTCCGGCATCTCGCTGTTCGCCGACGTCGGCGCGGCGGAGCTGAACTCGATCGCCCACATAGTCGAAGAGCGCCGCTACGCGGACGGCGAGCGGATCCTGCGCCAGGGCATCAGCGGCTCGGCGTTCTACCTCATCCTCGAAGGCGAGGCGACGATCCGGGTCAGCGGCACGGACTACGGCACGCTGGGGCGCGGTGAGTTCTTCGGCGAGATCTCGGCGCTGCTCGGCGAGCCGCCGGTGGCCGACATCGTGGCCGCGCGCACGCTGCGGTGCGCGATCATCCCCGGCCCGGCGGTCGAGCCTTTCATGCTGGCCCACCCGACGGTGATGTACCGGATGCTGAAGGCCGAGGCGCGCAAGCTCCAGAGGGCCACCAGCTGGCGGACCTGACCCCACCTCATCCGCCTGGCGAATACCCGGTCGTCGTTGTCGGCAGCGGTCCGGGTGGTCTCCAGCTTTCCTACTCGCTGCAGGTCCGTGGCGTGCGCCACGCGGTGATCTCCGCCGACCCATCACCAGGTGGCATGTTCCGCAGGTGGCCGTTCTTCCAGCGACTCCTTTCCTGGACGAAGCCGTACGCGCCCGAGGAGCGCGGCTCGCGGTACTACGAGCGCTACGACTGGAACTCGCTCATCGGCGACGAGGACCGGCTGCGCGCGATCCAGCCCGGGCTGATGGACGGGACCTCGTACTTCCCCGCGCGCGCGGAGATGGAAGCGAGCCTCGCGACCTTTGCGCGCGAGGCCGGGCTCCAGATCCGCTACGGCTGCCGCTGGACCGGCACGCGGCGCGAGGGCGATGGCTTCGTGCTCGAGACGACTGCCGGCGAGTACCGCTGCCGCGTGCCGGTCTTCGCGTTCGGGATGGCCGAGCCCTGGAAGCCCGACATCCCCGGGCTCGACGTCGTCCCGCACTACGCCGACACACGCGCGCCCGAGACTTACGCCGGCAGGCGGATCTTCATCATCGGCAAGGAGGTCTCGGCGTTCGAGCTCGCGAACGGCTTCCTGCCGTGGGCGAAGCAGATCGTCCTCGGGTCGCCGCGCCCGGTGGCCCTCTCCGTCGTGACGAAGTCCCTGGTCGGTGTGCGCGCGCGGTACGTGCAGCCGTACGAGGACCACATCCTGGGCGGTGGGGTCGTGCTGGTGAACGCGACCATCGACGAGGTCGTCCGCACTCCCGCCGGCTTCCGGGTGCGCACCATGCGCAGCGACGGCGGCGGTCCGCTCGTGTTCGAGGTCGACGATGTCATCGCGACCACCGGCTTCACCCCGCCGATCGGCGACCTACCGACGCTCGGCGCGCAGACCTCGGGCCGCACAAAGATCCCGGCGCTCACGCCGCTGTTCGAGAGCATCGGCCTGCCCGGCGCGTATATGGCGGGCACCGTGACCCAGGGCGCGCCCGGACTCAAGAAGCACGGGATGCCGAGCAGCTCGGGCGCGGTGCACGGGCACCGCTACAACGCGCGGATCCTCGCCCGGCATCTCGCGCAGACGTACTTCGGGATCGACCCGGTCCGGCCGCAGCTGAAGGCGGACGCGGTCCTTCCGTACCTGCTCGCCGAGGTCACGCGCGCGCCGGAGCTGTGGCACCAGAAGTCGTACCTCGCGCGCACGATCCTGGTCGATGGCTCGCGCGGGATCATCGACGACGGGATCCTTCCGCTGCAGCTGTTCGTCGACAGCGGCGGCCCCGACGGCGTCGCCGTCACGGTGGAGGCGAACCCCGCCGGCGACATCTACCCGGCCGTCTACATCCGGAAGGACAACGCGATCATCGAGCATCTACTGCCGTCGAACCCGCTCCTCGATTTCGAGACCGCGGAGCACCGCAAGCAGCTCGCCGACGCGCTCGGGCCGCTCGGCCTCTAAGCCGCCGCGCGCTGCGCTTCGGCGGGCTGGGGCGCCGGTCGGTTCTTGATGCCGAGCCCGTTCACCGCCGCGCCGGCCGCGAGCAGCCCTGCGGAGATCAGCATCGCGAGATGGAACGCGTCCGTCGACGCTTCGCGCTGGGCCTGGGCGACCGCGGCAGCGGACTGCGGACACGGGACGTTGCCCCGGCATGGGTCGACGACGTTCAACGGCGCGTACGTCTTGCGGACCTCGGGGTTATTCGGGTCGAGCTGCGGCGCCCGGTCGTGCAGCCCGGCGTAGAAGCTCGTGGTGATCGCGATGAAGATCACCGCACCGGCGAGCTGCGGGCCGACGCGCGAGATCGCGTTGTTGATCGCCGACGCCACCCCCGAGTTCTTCGCTGGGACGCTCGTCATCAGCGCGGTCGTGAGCGGCGCGACCATGATCGACAGGCCGAACCCGAACAGCAGGCTCGCCGGCAGGAAGTCGATGAACCAGCTGGCCGGCGGGAGATAGCTACCCGGGTCGCCGAAGGCGAAGAGCCAGGGGCTCGTGGTGGCCGGCACGCGCAGGTACCAGAGCGTCCCGATGCACATCAAGGCCGGACCGATCGCCATGAATGCCTTGGGTCCGTACTTCCCGGCGAGCGCTCCGAACCGCGAGCTGAGGACCACGAGGAACAGCCCGGACGGGAGGAACGCGAGGCCCGCGGCCGCCGCCGTGAAGCCGACGGTGCCCTGCACGAACAGCGTGATGAAATACCCCAGGACGTAGAGCGCGCCGTAGATCAGGAAGGTCGAGATGTTCGTCACCGTGAAGTTGCGCGAGCCGAACAGTTCCGGCGGGATGAGCGGATCCGCGCGGCGGGTCATGAGGATCGGGAGCGCGATGGTCGCGACCGCACCGATGCCGAGCATCACGAAGCCGAGCGGATCCTTCCACTCCCGCTGCTGCCCGTAGATCGCGCCGAACGACAGGCCGCCGACCGCAAGGGCGACGACCAACGCGCCGAGCCAGTCGAAGCGGCCGCTCGCGTCCTCATCGCGACTTTCCTGGACATGGGTCGCGGTCGCCCAGAGGGCGACGATGAGCAGCGGCACGTTGATGAGGAACGCAGCGCGCCACGAGATCGAGTCCACGAGGATGCCGCCGACGAACGGACCGAGGATCGTCGTCGCGGCGGACGCCGCGGCCCAGAGTCCGAATGCGCGACCCTGCGCCTCGCCAGTGAACGTGACGGTGAGCAGCGCGAGGGAGCCGGGCACGAGGAGCGCGCCCGCGACCCCCTGCAGCACGCGGAAGAGGACGAGCAGCTCCATATTCGGCGCGAGGCCGCACAGCAGGCTCGTGACGAGGAAGCCGGCGAGCCCGAGGGTGAACATCCGCTTGCGCCCGTAGAAGTCGTTCAGCGCGCCGGCGAGGATGAGGAGCGCCGATACGGTCAGGAGGTAGCCGTTGTAGATGTACGACTGACCCTCGAGGACGCCGAACAGGCTGCTCGGGAGCTCCCGGCCGATCTTCGGAAGCGCGACGTTCACGACCGTCGAGTCGAGGAACACGATGCCCGACCCGAGGATCGCGGCGATGAGCGTCCAGCGCTGGCGCGCCGTCATCAGCGCCTGCGGCTCACGCACGAGCGCCTGCGGCTCATCAAGGGCGCCTGCGGCTCACGGACGAGCGCCTGCGGCTCATCAAGACGGTGCACACCACTGGAGCTCGTGCGCCGACGCGCCGGGATACGTCAGCTCCCCCGCCTCGATCGCGACTGCCAGCCGGTTCGATGGCGGGGCGAGCGGGCAGACCCACTGCGGGTCGTAGTGGCAGCTCGGGTGGTACGCGAAGTTGAAATCGAGCCTGAGCGTCCCCCCATCGCCGCCCAGATCGGCGCCTTTCGCGGTGTCGAGGAGATAGCGGCCACCGCCGTAGGTCGTCGTTCCCGCGGTCGCATCGCGGAACGGCAGGAACACCCCGCCACCGTACGCGTCGAGCCAGAAGATTTCGAGCGTGCCCACGGGAAGGTCGACTGCCCCGAACCGGACGAACGGGATGACGTCGCCGGTACTCGTCCCGACGTCGTAGCGCTCGTGCGGCAACGGTCGCACGCTCGCGCTGAATGCGAACGCGGGGTCGTACTCCGTATAGGCGAGCCCGGTGAACTTCGCGCGCTCGTGCTGCGGGAGCGCGGACTGGGGGTGGGCCCCGAAGAGCAGGTCGCGGGCCGTCCGCCAGTACCCGTGCGCGGCGACCGGATCGTCGGCGAGCAGCGCGCGCACCTCCGCGTAGAGCGTGTTCACGCGCCGACGGTAGTCGAGCAGCTCGAGGTAGCGTTCGTCCACGGTCAGCGGAGCTTCGCCGCGGCCGCCGAGAAGAGCCCGCTCAACACGCGCGCGGTGGTCGGGAACGCATGCACCGTCTGCGCGAGCGTGTCGATGGGCGTGCCGAGCTTGATCGGGAGGACCGCGGCGTGGATGGCCTCGCCCGCGCCCTGGCCGGCGATGAACGCGCCGATCAGCACCTTGCGCGTCCGGTCCACGACGATCGTCAGGTGGCCGCTGTCGGCCTCGACGACGTAGCCCTTCGTGCTCTTCGCGAATCCGGTCGTCTCCTCGAAGGCGTCGATCCCCTGTTCCTCGGCCTGGTCGAGCCGGAGGCCGACCGCGGCAGTCTCCGGGTCGGTGTAGACGACCCGAGGCGTGGCGCTGAAATCGACCGTCACGTCGTCGCCGAGCGCGATCCGTGCGGCCATCTCGCCTTCGTAGTGGCCGAGATGCGTGGAGAGCTCGTGACCGATGGGGTCACCGACCGCGTAGACGTGCTCGGCGACGCGCAGCCGGTCGTCGACCCTGATCGTGTCGCCGCCGTCGTACGTCACGCCGATGGTGGCGAGCCCGAGCGCGCCCAGGGCTGTCGCCGAGCTGCGGCCCACCGAGAGCTGGATGATCGCGCCCGAGACGCTCGTCCCGTCGGAGAGCTCGACCTGGTGCTCGCCGTCGGGGCCGGCCTTCGGACGGATCCGCGCGGCCCGGGCCTTCTCGCGCACATCAACGCCGGATCGGCGCAGGGTCTCGGCGAGGAACGCCGAGCTCAGCGGATGGTCAGTCGGATTGACCCGGCCGACGATCGCCGTGCGCACGCCGTAGCGCGCGAGGTACTGCGCGATCTCGACACCCGACGGACCGGCGCCGAGGATGACGATGCTCTTCGGCAGCTCGCGCAGGCTCGTCGCTTCGACATTCGTCCAGTACCCGGCGCGCTCGAGCCCCTCGAGCGGCGGGATCTTCGCGACCGAGCCCACGGCGATGATCACGTCCGTAGCCGTGAGCTCGTGCGTGGTGCGCTCGTGGGTCACGACGACTGTGCCCGGCCCCGCGAGCGTGGCGGTCCCGCGGAAGACGGTGGCTCCGGCCTTCTCGAGGGCGTGGACGTGGCTGCCGTCGTTCGGGTAGTCGGTCTTGATCCGATTGATCATGTAATCACGCCGGTCCGACGCCTTGGACCAGGGGTAGTCCCCGCCATGGGCCTTGGCTTCCGCGGCATGGAGCAGCGTCTTCGAGGGCATGCAGGCCCAGAACGGGCACGAGCCACCGAACAGGTCCCGGTCGATGATCGCGACGGATGCGCCGCGACCGCGGGCGAGATGGGTCGCGGCCTCGCCGGAGGCGCCCGCGCCGATGACCACGAGATCGAACGCGCCGGGCGTCGCCATCAGAGCGGGCGGTACCACAGGTCCGCGCCGCGCTTCGCGACGAAGACGTCGAGCCGCGCGCCGCTCCAGCTGCAGGTCACGGCGTCGCCGCGGGGCGCGTCCGGGACAAGCTCCCACTCCACCCAGCGGGTGCCGTCCCACCACCGATGCCGGAGCCGGCCGTCGGTGCCGAAGGCGAAGACGTCGATGCGGTCCGCGCCGCGGGCCGCGGCCGCGGGCTGGCCGGTGAAGCCGGCTCCGAGCGATTCCCAGTCATGCCAGCGCGATCCGTCCCAGTACCGGTCACGGAGCTCGCCGTCGTCGTGGACGGCGAAGAGCTCGCACTCTCCGCCATCACCCCACGACGCGACGGCCGCACTCGATGCGAGCGTGCCGCCGAGCGAGATCCAGCCGCCTATTTGATGAGGCCCATCTTCTTCAGCCAGGCTTTCGCGATGTCCTTGGGGTCGGTCTTGTCCACGTCGTTCTGCTTGTTCATCGCCGTCAGCTCCGCGGTCGTGAGCTTCGGGGCGATGGAGTTGATGAGCGACTTGAAGTCGCTCGGGGCCTTCGAGAGCAGATCGTTCCGGACGACCGGCGCGATGTTGTCCGACAGCTGCAGGTGCTTGTCGTCCTCGAGGAGCACGAAGCCGTTGGTCGCGATCGTCGAGTCGGACGTGAACAGCAGCCCGATGTCGATCTGCCCACCCTTGAGCGCCGCAACGGTGAGTGCGCCGCCGGTGTCGAGCGGTTTGAAGTCCTTGAACGTGATCCCGTACGTGCTCTTCAGACCGAGCGCGCAGAACGGACGGTTCGGGCACTCCGCCGGACCACCGAGCACGAGCTGATTGCCCACGGCCGTGACGTCGGACAGCTTGGTCAGCTTGTACTTGTCAGCCGTCGCTTTGGTGACGACGAAGCCGTTCTGGTCGACCGCCGGGGCGAAATCGAGGACCGTGAGGTTCTTGCTGTCGAGCTCCTTCTGGAGCGCGGTCGAGGTCGTCTTCGGATCGGTCGACCCTGTCGCGGTCTTGTTCACGAACGCAAGGAGCGTCGCGAGGTAGTCGGCCTCCAGGTCGATCTGGCCGCTGGTCAGGGCCGGGAACACGATCTCGCGTGCGCCGAGGTTGAACTTCCGGGTGACGGTGTACCCGTTCGCTTCCAGGACCTGCGCGTACAGCTCACCCAGGATGAGCTGCTCCGGGAAGTTGGTGGAGCCGATCGTGACGTTCGGCTTGGCCGCGCCGGTGGTGCCGCCGCAGGCGCTCGCGACGATCACCGCCACCAGGAACCCGGTCACCAGTCTCCCGATCGATGCGCGCATGAGGGACTCCTTCCGGGCCGCAGCGCTCAGTCTCTCGGCCCACGCGGACAGTATCCCCGTCTTTGACGGGGATACGGCTAGAACGTGGCGGCCGCCGTGCGTAATCCCGGCGACGTCGCCCGGCGCTCGAATGTGCCGAACGCCACCTCCACGAGGATAGCCAGGAGCGCGACAAGGAGCGCACCGGCGAACAAGCGGTCGTACTCCTGCAGGCCGAGGCCATCGACGATGTATCGGCCGAGGCCGCCCCCGGCGACGAGGGCACCGAGCGTCGCCGTGGCCACGACATTGACCGCCGACGTCCGCATGCCCGCGAGTACGAGCGGCAGCGCCAGGGGGATCTCTATCCGCCGCAGAATCTCGAATTCGCCCATCCCCATCCCCCGCGCGGACTCGATGACGTCGCGGTCCACCGCGCGGGCCCCGACATATGCATTCGTGAGCATGGGCGGGATCGCGAGCGGCACGAGGGCGATGAGCGTGGGCCAGAACCCGAGGCCCAGGCCGAGGGCGAAGGCCAGCGGCAGGGCGAACGCGAGGAGCGCGAGGGACGGGAGCGCGCGGCCGATGTTCGCGACGTTCACCGCGACGAACGCGAGCCTGCCGGTGTGACCGAGGTACAGGCCGATCGGCAGCGCGATGGCCGCCGCCAGGAGCATCGCGAGAGCGGAGAGCTCGACGTGCTCGAAGATGCGCGTCTGGATCGCGTCGCTCCCCTGGTAATGCGCTGGATCGACGAACCATCGCAGCGTGTCGACGAAGAGGCTCATGCCGGCCTGGTCCACGGCGTGAGCCGGTGTTGAAGCAGCACGAGCAGTCCATCGGCGCCGATCGCGAGCATGACGGAGCAGACCGCGCCGACGATGAGCTCCGTGGAGAAGAACCGCTGGATGCCGATCAGGATGAAGTAGCCGAACCCGCCCTGGCCGATGAGCGCCGTCACGGTCACGAGCCCGATAGTGCTGATGGTGGCGACCCGCACGCCGGCGATGATCACCGCGAGCGCGAGCGGCATCTCGACGCGCCACAGCCGCTGGCGCGGCGTGTAGCCCATCCCGGTCGCCGCCTCGAGCACGTCCGCGGGCACGCCGCGGATCCCGCCGACGATGTTGCGGATGAGGATGAGGAGCGTGTAGCTCACGAGGCCGATCTCCGCGGTGAGGACGGAGAGGCCGGTGTATGGGATGAGGAGCACGAAAAGCGCGAGGCTCGGGATCGTGTACAGCGTCCCGGTCACGAACGTGATCGGACTCTCGAGGCGCGGGCGCCGGACGATCAGCAGCGCGAGCCCGAACGCGATGACGAAGCCGACGCCGACCGCGATGGCCGCCAGCTCGACGTGCTCGAGCAGGCGCTGGGCGATCTCGTCGAGATGCCCGGCGACCCAATCCCAGCGGACGAGCGGCTCACCCTCGGTCATGAGTCGCTCCGGATCATCTTGCCGATCGTCGCGAGCGTGAGGACCCCGAGGTAGCGGTCCCCGCCCACGACGACGCCGATCTGCGACTCGCTCGCGAGCAGGCGCACGAGCGCGTCGCGCAGGGTCGTCGATGGCGCCAGCACCGGCGCGTTCCGATCGACGCTGGCTCGGTCCACGGTCGCATCGAGGTCGGCCCCGCCGACGGTGAGCAGGCCGAGCCGCTTCAGGCCGCGGTCCGATCCGACGAACTGCGCGACGAAGTCGTCGGCCGGGTGCGCAAGAAGCTCCCCAGGCGGCGCGTACTGCACGAGCTTGCCGCCGCGCATGACGGCGACGCGGTCCCCGAGCCGGATGGCCTCGTCGATGTCGTGCGTCACGAACAGGACCGTGGTCCCCTGGTCGCGCTGGATCCGCAGCAGCTCGCTCTGCAGGCGCTCGCGGACGATCGGATCCACCGCACCGAACGGCTCGTCCATGAGCATGACCGGCGGCTCGGCTGCGAGCGCGCGAGCCACGCCGGCGCGCTGACGCTCGCCGCCCGAGAGCTGCGCCGGATAGCGCCGCGCGTAGCGGCCCGGATCGAGGCCGACGAGGCTGAACAGCTCCGTGACCCGGGCATCGATGCGCTGCTTCGTCCAGCCGAGGAGCCGGGGCACGGTCGCGACGTTCTCATCGATGGTCTGGTGCGGGAAGAGGCCCACCTGCTGGATGACGTACCCGATCCGCCGGCGGAGCTGGGTCGGCTCTTCCTTCAGGACGTCGTGACCATCGATGAGGATCGCCCCGGACGTCGGCTCGATGAGCCGGTTCACCATCTTCAGGGACGTCGTCTTCCCGGAGCCGCTCGGGCCGACGAGGATGCAGATCTTCCCGGCCGGGACGGTGAGCGACAGGCCGTCGACGGCGATCTGATCCACGTAGCGCTTCGTGACATCGCGGAACTCGACGGTGGCTCCGCGCTCTGCCGGCATCTTCCCGACTCTAGTAGGTGCGCCCTCGCTGCCGTGCGATGTCGAAGCTCGCGGTCTTGGCGACCGCCATGACCGCCATGACGCCGGCCTGCACCGGATCGCTGACGACGAGGTCGGCGGCCTTCGGCACCGACCCGGCCATGTTCAGGCTGATGACGAGGATGCCGCGTGCGCGGACCTCCTCGACGGCAGTGGTGATCTCGCCGCCCATGAGCGCGCCCGCGAGCACGAGCGCGACGGCGCGCGGCAGCCGGGCCACGGCGCGGACCGCGGCGGCAAGGTTCTGCTCGCCGACGATCGGGATGGTGTCGATGCTGATCTTCTCGCCTCGGATGTTGTGGCGGTCGGCCTCGGAGATCGCGCCGAGCGCGACTTGTCCGACCTGCGCGCCACCGCCGACGACGATGATCCGCTTCCCGTAGACCTCGGCCATCGATGGGACCAGCTCGACCCTATCGATCACGTCCAGCCCGCGCAGCTCGGCGACGAGCGCCTCGGCCGCGGCGTCGGCCGGTAGGTCGACCTCGACGTGCACCCGCGCGCGATCGCCACGCTCGGGGATCTCGATGCCCGTGATATTCCCGCGATGCGCCAGGATCACGCGCGTGATCGCGTGCAGGGTGCCCGGGCGGTCAGGCCCCTCGCACACGAGCGCGACGGCGCGGACCGGCTCAGCCAAGGCCACGCTCGCGCACCGCGGTGATCCGGCCGGTGTTGAAGCCAAGCCAGTGCATCCGCCCGAGATGGCGGGCGTGCTCCACCTTCATGCAGCGGTCCATCACGACGTCGAGCCCGGCGTCTTCTGCGATCTTCGCGCCATCGGGGCTGATGACCCCGAACTGGAGCCACAGGGCCTTCGCGCCGCTCGCGACGGCGTCACGCGCGATATCCGGCACCGCGTCGGGCCGCCGGAACACATCGACCACGTCCACCAGGAATGGGATCGCCGTCAGGCTGGGGTACGCGCGCTCCCCGAGGATCTCGGTCTCGCGCGGGTTCACCGGGACGATCGTGTAGCCGTGCCGCTTCAGGTAGAAGCCGATGAAGTTGGATGGCCGCAGCGGGTCCTTCGACAGACCGACGATCGCGACGGTCCGTGCCGATCGCAGGGTCGCGAGGATCACCCGTGGATCCTGGTAGCGCACCGGGCTGGTCACGGTGTCGCCGCCGCGAGGCCCCGCGCGAGATCGGCGGTCAGGTCGTCGAGCGTCTCGAGCCCGACGGACAGCCGGATGGTGCCCGGGCCGACGCCGGCGGCCGCGAGCTCCGCGTCGTTCAGCTGGCGGTGCGTCGTGCTCGCGGGGTGGATGACCAGGCTCTTCGCGTCGCCGACGTTCGCGAGATGGCTCCACAGCTCGAGCCCGCTAATGAATCGCTGGCCGGCATCCCGCCCGCCCTTCAGATCGAACACGAAGATCGATCCCGCACCGTGCGGGAGGTAACGCTTGACGAGGTCTCGATACGGGCTCGAGTCCAGGCCGGGGTAGCGGACCGCGGCCACGGCGGCGTGCCCTTCGAGAAATCGCGCGACACCGACCGCGTTCTCGACGTGCCGAGCCATCCGGAGCGGCAGCGTTTCGAGCCCGAGGAGGAACAGAAAGGAGTTGAACGGCGACAGCGCGCCACCGAGATCGCGGAGCGACTCGGCGCGCAGCTTCATGAGGTAGCCGTACATCCCGAAGGTCTCGTGGAACGCGAGCCCGTGATACGCGGGCGACGGATCGGCCACCACCGGGAACCGTCCGTTGGACCAGTTGAACGTCCCGGCCTCGACGACGACGCCGCCGATGCTCGTACCGTGGCCGCCGATGAACTTCGTCGCCGAGTGCACGACGATGTCGGCGCCGTGCTCGATCGGCCGGCAGAGATAGGGCGTCGCGAAGGTGGAGTCGACCATCAGCGGCGCGCCGTGACCGTGGGCGATCTCGGCAACCCCCTCGATGTCGAGCACGTTGCCGCCGGGATTGCCGATGGTCTCGCCGTAGAGGACCTTCGTGTTCGGCCGGAGCGCGGCGCGCCAGCTCGACAGATCGTCGGGATCCACGAAGGTCACGTCGAGGGAGAGCTTGCGGGCGAGATGCTTCAGCTGCGTGACGGTGCCCCCGTACAGCGCGCTCGAGGCGACGACGTGATCGCCGGGGGTGAGCATGGTGAACAGCGCGGCGGCCTGCGCCGCGAGACCGCTCGCGAACGCGACGCCACCGGCAGCACCCTCGAGGCTCGCGACGCGCTCTTCGAACACCGCCGTGGTGGGATTCATGATCCGCGTGTAGGTGTTGCCGTACTCCTGCAGGTTGAAGTACGCCGCGGCCGACTCCGGATCCTCGAACACGTACGACGTCGTCTGGAAGATCGGCGTCGCGCGCGCGCCCGTGTACGGGTCGGGCCGCTGCCCCGCATGGATCGCGCGGGTGTCGAACCCGAACTCGCGGGTCCCCTGCTCGCCACTGCCTCGTTGGTCCTGGCTCATGCGAGCTTCTCCCCGACCCGGTCCCCGCTGAGCGCGTCGAGGAACGCGGTGATCTCGCGCGTCATTTCCGCCTCTTCCAGTAGGAACGAGTCGTGGCCGTAGTCGGCCTGGATGATGGCATGCCGGACGTCCCCCCCATTCGCGCGGAGGGCCGCTGCGATCTCCTCCGAGTCGCGCGGCGGGTACAGCCAGTCGGAGGAGAATGACAACAGCAGCGTGGCCGCGCGGACCCTCGCAAGGGCGCGCTCGAGCGACCCGCGGCCGTACGTTCGCGCGAGGTCGAAGTACGTGAGCGCGCGCGAGATGTACAGGTAGGCGTTGGCATCGAAGCGCGCAGCGAAGGCCTCGGCCTGGTACCGCAGGTAGGACTCGACCTCGAAGTCCGGAGCCGCAAGCTCGTACCGCGGCTCGTCGCCGCCACGCTGGAACCGCCGCCCGAACTTCTCGCGGAGCGCCTGGGCGGACAGGTAGGTGATGTGGCCGACCATCCGCGCGACCTTGATCCCGGCGGTGGGCGACCGACCGGTGCCGTAATACGCGCCGCCCTGCCAGTCGGGATCGCTGGTGATGGCGTTGCGCGCGATCGCGTTCCACGCGACGCCCTGGGTCCCGAGGCGCGCGGTGCTCGCGATCGGCACGATCGCGCGGACGGCGTCGGGATACGCGATGGCCCACTCCAGGGCCTGCTGCCCCCCGAGGGACCCGCCACTGACGGCGAGCAGCGTTTCGATCCCGAGCTGGTGCAGGAACGCGCGTTGGGCCCGGACCATGTCGCCGACCGTGAGCACCGGGAACGCCGCCCCGTACGGCTTCCCCGTCGCCGGGTCGATCGAGCCCGGCCCGGTCGAGCCGCGGCAGGAGCCGATGAGGTTGGTGCACACGACGAAATAGCGATCGGTGTCGAATGCTTTGCCCGGCCCGATCATTCCGTCCCACCAGCCGAGGCCGCTCCTCCCGCGCTCGGCCGCACCGACGCCGTCCACGGTCGTCGGGGCGGTCGGGTCGTCGCTCCAGCCGGCCGCATGGGCGTCGCCCGAGAGCGCGTGGCAGACGAGGATCACGTTGTCCTTCGCCGGCACCTGGGTGCCATACGTCTCGTACGCGATCCGCACCGGCGCAAGCGTCGTCCCCGAGTCGAGCCGGAGCGGCTCCGCCAGGTCGAGGGATTGGGTGCGAACGGTGCCGACCGAGCCGTGCACCGGAGCTGTCTCCACGCGAAGACGCTACGCCGGGCCGCGGCGCAACGCGCGGGATCCAACGATGACGCCAAGGATGGCGAGCGCCGCGGCGGCGCTGATCGCCCAGTGGTCGGCGATATGCGGGTCGAGCGCGGGATCGCCGAGGATCATGTCGGCGCTGGTCCAGATGAGCGCGAGCGCACCGAGCCAGATGCACCGGGGCGCACGGTCGAGGACGGCCGCGATGACGCCGCTGCCCAACAGGACGACCGGGATCGACAACCCGAGCCCGAACACGAGCAGCGGCAGGTCGCCGTGGGCCGCGCCGCCTACGCCGAGCACGTTCTCGACGCTCATCGCGGCGTCCGCAACGAGGATGGTCATGACCGCCTCGCGCAGCGTGCCCGCCGGCTGCACGCTCGTGCCGTCGTGCGCCGCGTTCGGGCGGACGAGCCGGTACGCGATGACCGCGAGCACGATCCCGCCGGCAAGCTGCAGGTACGGGATCGCGAGCAAGAACGTCACGATCGCGGCGGCGACGATCCGTAGCACGACGGCCAGCCCGCCGCCCAGGAGGATGGCACGGCGGCGCTGCGCATCCGGCAGCCGGCGCGCGGCCATGCCGATGAGGAGGGCGTTGTCGCCGGAGAGCGCCAGATCGATGAGGACGATGGCGATGATCGCGGAGAGATCCATCAGCCCATCAACCGTAGCAAGGCGGTCGCCGCGGCCGAGAGCTCGGCGCCCTGCCGGGTGAGCGCGTGGATCGCTCGCTTCGGCGGCGGATGTCCCTCCACACGCAGCTGCACGAGATCGCCGTGCCCGAGCTCGGCCCGGATCGCCATCTCCGGCAGCAGCGCCGCGCCGAGCCCGGACAGCACCACGCGCTTGCAGGCTTCGGTGTTGTCGAGCTCCATGAGGATCCGCGGCGCCGTATCGCCCCCGGCGAAGAACGCGAGCGTGATCGAGTGGAGATAGGCCGCGGGGTCGCGCACGACGAGGCCGGACTGCGCGAGCTCGTCCATCTTCACCGCGCTCCGCCGCGCCAAGCGATGCGATGGCGCGACCACGACCGGCACGGCTTCGGTGAACAGCACGCGCGACGCGAGATCCGGCAGCAGGACGAGCTGGCTGACAAGCGCGAGCTCCACCTCCTCGGCGCGGAGGAGGTCCGCGACGAACCGGGAGTGGCCGCTCCGCACGAGCGTCTCGACCTGGGGATGGCGCGAGGCGAAGCGCGCGAGAGCCCGCGGTGCGAGGTACAACGCGAGGTCCGAGGCGAGCCCGATGGCCAGGAGGCTGCCCCGAGCCTCGATGCCGGCCTTCGCCTCGGTCGCGCCGCGGCGTAACGAGTCCATCGCGGCGATGGCGCGGGGCAGGAAGCGCCGCCCCGCCGGCGTGAGCGCCACGCCGCGCCGTCCCCGCACCAGCAGCTGGGCCCCGAGCTCGCGCTCGAGGCCGTGCAGGCGGGCGGTGCAGGTCGGCTGGGTCAGGCCGAGGGCGTCGGCGGCGCGACTGATCGATCCACGGCGGTTCGCCTCGACGAAGGCCTCGACCTGGCCCAGCTCCATCGCTCAGATATAGAGAATTCCTATGGTGATAGCAAGTCCATCGGACTAGCCTATGTGGCAGTTACGGGCCTACGATGCCATGAGCGAGCAGGGTTCAACGGGGAGGCGTCTTGTGGCCGGGCTGAACCTGACCCAGAAGATCATCCAGAGCCATCTGACCGCCGGTGAGCTGAAGGTCGGCACCGAGGTTTCACTTCGCATCGACCAGGGCCTCCTCCAGGACACCACCGGGACGATGGGCTTCCTCCAGCTCGAGGAGCTCGGGGTCGATCGCATCAAGATCCCGTTCGCGATCGTCTACGTCGATCACAACATCCTGGCGATCGACTTCAGGAACCCCGACGACCACATGTTCCTGCGCTCCTTCGCGCAGAAGCACGGGATCCACTTCTCCCGGCCGGGCACGGGCATCTGTCACTACCTGCACATGGAGCGCTTCGCGAAGCCGGGCCAGATCCTCCTCGGTGCCGACAGCCACACCGTCATGGCCGGCTCGGTCTCGATGATCGCGATCGGGGCCGGCGGCCTCGACGTCGCGGTCGCGCTGGCCGGACACGGCTTCACCATGGCGATGCCGAAGGTCGTCGAGGTCCGCCTGGAGAACAAGCTCGGGCCATGGATCCAGGCGAAGGACATCATCCTCGAGCTCCTCCGGCGCCGCGACGTGAAGGGCGGCGTCGGCCGGATCTTCGAGTTCACCGGCCCCGGCGTCGAGACGCTGTCGGTCCCCGAGCGCGGGACGATCTGCAACATGATCGCCGAGCTCGGCGCGACCACGGGCATCTTCCCGAGCGACCGCCGGACGAAGGAATGGCTCATCGAGCAGCAGCGCCCGGGTGACTTCGTCGAGCTCGCGGCCGATCCGGGCGCGACGTACGAAGAGCGCGAGGTCATCGACCTCGCGACGCTCGAGCCGCTCATCGCCAAGCCGTCGAGTCCCGGCAATGTCGTGCCGGTCCGGGAGGTCGCGGGCACGAAGGTGCAGCAGGTCTGCGTCGGCTCGAGCGTGAACTCGGGCTACTCGGACCTCGCGATCGTCGCCGCCGTCATGAAGGGCAAGACCGTGCACCCCGAGGTCTTCATGACCGTGACCCCAGGCTCGAAGCAGATCCTCGACGCGCTCGCCGACGGCGGCGCGTACCAGGCGATGCTCGCGTCCGGCGCGCGCATGCTGGAACCGGCGTGCGGCCCGTGCGTCGGCATGGGCCAGGCGCCGCCCACCGGCAGCGTCTCGGTCCGCACCTTCAACCGCAACTTCCCCGGCCGCAGCGGCACGGACAACGACCAAGTGTACCTGTGCAGCCCGACGACCGCGGCGGCGACCGCGCTGCGCGGCGTCATCACCGACCCGCGCGATCTGGGCGAGGAGCCGACGTTCACGATCCCGGCGATGGACCCCGGCATCGACGATTCGAACATCCTCGTCCCGCCGCCGACCGACGAGGCCGCGAAGATCCACGTCATCAAGGGGCCCAACATCCAGCCGCCGCCGCGCCAGACGGCGTTGCAGAACATGCTGCACGGCGAGGTCATCATCAAGCTCGGTGACAACGTTTCCACCGGGGACCTCTCGCCGGACGGCGCGGTGGTCATGGCGCTCCGGTCGAACGTGAACGCGATCGCCGAGTTCACGTTCAAGCGCTTCGACCCGAAGTTCCCGCAGCGCGCGCGCGAGAAGGGCGGCGGGTTCATCGTCGCCGGCCAGAACTACGGCCAGGGCTCGAGCCGCGAGCACGCGGCCCTCGCGCCGAAGGCCCTTGGCATCCACGCGGTGATCGCGCAGTCCTTCGCCCGGATCCACCGGCGGAACCTCATCTCGCAGGGGATCCCGCCGCTCGTGTTCAAGAACGAGAGTGATCTCGCGAAGATCGAGCAGGGCGACGTCCTGACGATCGATGGCTTGCGCGACGCGCTCGGGTCCAACACGGAGAACGAGATCGTCACCGCGCGCACGAACAACGGCGTCGAGATCCCGCTCAGCGCGAGCTACCTCCCGAGCGAGGCGCGCACGCTCCTCGCCGGTGGGCTGCTCGCGGAGCTCCGCCGCGGCGGCGAGGGCCTGTCGGCCGGCGTCGTCGTGAGCGGCGCCGCGGACCAGGGCTCGCCGCAGGAGAGCCAGAACCGATCGATCGCCGGCGACGACGCGGTGAAGACGGCGAAGGAAGCGGCGAAAACACCACGATGAGCCACCGGATCACCCTGATCCCCGGCGACGGCACGGGCCCGGAGATCGTCGCGGCGACCTGTCGGGCCATCGAGGCGACCGGCGTCGAGATCGAGTGGGACCGCCGGGAGATCGGCCTGCCCGCGATCGCGAGGTACGGCACACCGTTCCCGCCGGAGGCGATCGAGTCCATTCGAACGAACAAGGTGGGCCTGAAGGGCCCGCTCACGACCGAGCTCGGGAAGGGGTTCCGCTCGGTGAACGTCGCGCTCCGCAGGGAGTTCGACCTCTACGCGAATCTGCGTCCGGCGAAGACGTATCCGGGCGTGCGCGCGCCGATGGGCAACGTCGACCTCGTCGTGGTCCGCGAGAACATCGAGGACCTGTACGCCGGCATCGAATTCGATCTCGGGACCCCCGAGCTCGCGACGGTGCGCGCCGTCATCGAACAAGCCGGCAACACGAAGATCCGCGAGGACGCCGCCATCTCGATCAAGACCATCTCCGAGATGGGCAGCCGCCGGATCGTGAAGTTCGCGTTCGAGTACGCGAGGGCGAACGGCCGGAAGAAGGTCACCGCGGTCCACAAGGCGAACGTCATGAAGTTCACCGACGGCCTGTTCCTCCGGGTGGCCGGCGAGGTCGCGCGGGACTATCCGGACATCGAATTCGAGGACCGGATCGTCGACAACATGTGCATGCAGCTCGTGCAGAAGCCCGAGCTGTACGACGTGCTCGTGCTGCCGAACCTGTACGGGGACATCGTGAGCGACCTCGTCGCCGGGCTCGTCGGCGGGCTCGGCGTTGCGCCGGGCGCGAACATCGGCGCGAACGGCGTGGCCGTGTTCGAGGCCATCCACGGCTCCGCCCCGAAGTACGCGGGGCAGAACAAGGTGAACCCGATGGCCCTGATGCTCGCGGGCACGCTCATGCTCCGGCACATCGGCGAGCGCGCGGCCGGGGACCGGCTCGAGCGCGCGATCGCCGCGGTCGTGGCCGTCGGCAAGGACGTCACCTACGACCTCAAGCCGAATCGGGACGACCCGACGGCCGTCGGCACGAGGGAGTTCGCCGACGCCGTGATCACGCAGCTGGCGGCGGTCCATGCCTGAGCAGGACGCCAACAACCCGGAGCGGTTCCGCTACAGCACGGGGACGAAGTACGAGTTCCAGTTCGGCTACTCGCGCGCGATCCGTCACGGCAACGTGATCCGCGTTGCCGGGACGGCGGGACGTGACGACGACGGCAACCCGCTGCCGGGTGGCATCACCGATCAGACGAAGCGGGCGCTGGAGATCGTCAAGGCCGCGATCGAGGACCTCGGCGGCCGCCTCGAGGACACGATCATGACCCGCGTGTACGTCGCCGACGTCGCCGCCATCGAGAGCGTCGCGGTGATCCACGGCGACTTCTTCCGCGACATCCGCCCGGCCACGACCATCGTCCAGGTGAACTTCATCGACTCGCGGATCCTGGTCGAGATCGAGGCCGAGGTCGTGTACGGCGGCGCGGATGCGAAGCAGCCCACATGAGCCTGGTCCGCGTCGTCGTCACCGGCGCCACGGGCCAGGTGGCGTACGCCCTGCTCCCCCGCATCGCGGCCGGTGAGATGTTCGGCCCCGATACCGAGATCGACCTCCGGCTCTCGGACATTCCGCCGATGATCGAGAAGGCCACGGGCGTCGTCATGGAGCTCGAGGACGGCGCATACCCGCTCCTTGCGCGGGTGTCCGCGAGCAGCGATCGCGCCGAGAGCCACACGGGCGCCGACTGGGTCCTCCTGGTCGGGAGCGTGCCGCGCGGTCCGGGCATGGAGCGTGGCGACCTCATCCGGAAGAACGGCCCGATCTTCGTCGACGAGGGCAAGGCGATCGCCGAGCACGCCTCGAAGAACGTGCATGTCGTGGTGATCGGCAACCCCTGCAACACCAACTGCCTCATCGCGCAGCATGCCGCCGGCGATACGGTCCCCGCCGACCGCTGGTCCGCGCTCACCCGCCTCGACCAGAACCGCGCGACGTCGCTGCTCGCGACGAAGGCGCACCTGCGCAGTAGAGACGTGAAGCACCTCGCGATCTGGGGCAACCACAGCGCGACGCTGTACCCCGACTTCACGAACGCGACGGTCGGCGGCACGCCCGCGGACCAGGTCGTCGCGCGGACCTGGCTCGAGACGGAGTTCATCCCGGCGGTGCAGAAGCGTGGCGCGGCGGTCATCGTCGCACGCGGCGCGTCCAGCGCGTTCTCCGCGGCGCAGGCGATCGTCGACCACGTGAAGAGCCTCGTCACGAAGACGCCTGGCGACGACTGGTTCAGCGCGGCGGTCGTGTCCGACGGGAGCTACGGCGTCGCCCGCGGGATCGTCTCGTCCTTCCCGCTGCGCTCGAGGGGCGATGGCGGGTACGAGATCGTCCAGGGCGTGACGGTGGACGCCTTCGCGAAGTCGAAGATCGACGCCACGATCGCCGAGCTCGAGAAGGAGCGCGAGATCGTGAAGGACCTGCTGGGCTAGGCCTAGTAGCGGATCGCGGGCACGTCGGTGCCGCCCGGCGACCCACCGGCCCCGCCACAGGCGCCGGCGAGGAGCAGGGCCGCCAGGAGGCTCGCGAGCAGCTTCTTCATGTCGATCCCCTTTGAGACTGTACGGATCGGGCGCGCCGGCCGATCTATGTCCCTGGCGTTCCCCGCCTCGACCCGTCCCTCCGGCATGGTCGACACGCAGGAATAGATCGCGTTCAGGAACCGGCTCGGCACGCGCCCGAGGAGCCGCGTCGCGCTGAACCCCGCGCCCGGTGCGACCGCGAGCCACGTCGTGTAGCCGATCGGGTGCGGCACCCACAAGTTCCCGCGGTCGGCGTCGTACTCGACGAGCACGAACCTGCCACCGGGCCGCAGGTACGAGCGGACCAGCGCCACCACCGGCGCCTTGTCCTGCACGAAGTGCAGCGAGTTGGCCATGAGCACGCCGTCCATGCCGCTGAATCCGAGCGGCCGGGTGAAATCCGCGGTCCGCTGGTCGAACCGGACGCCGGCGAACCGCGCGCGCATCGCCTTCGCCTGCGTTGCGAGCGCGCCGCGATCCGAATCGATGGAGTGGATCGTGCCGTCCACGCCCAACAGCTCCGCGAGGGCGAGGGTGAACGCTCCCGTGCCGGATCCGAGCTCGAGCCAGGTCTCGCCCGCGCCGACCGCGTCGCGGATCAGCCCGACGTGGTCGGCATGCTCCACTTAGGTGAGCACGCGCTTCGGGCTGGTCAGGGCGCTATATCGGTTCGCGCGCGCTTGCGGGCGTAGGCGCGGGTGTCGGCGTTCTCGACGAGCGCCTTCGCGCTCTTCCCGTCGAGCGGGTACGTCGCGATGCCCCAGGACCGCGCCGGCATGCGGATCTTCCCGCCGTCGGACAGCTCGACCTCGCTGTGGTCGAGCTCATCCATCAACCGCTGCACGACGCGCTCGGCCTCGTCACGCGGTGTGTCGGGCATGACGATCGCGAACTCGTCACCCCCGTAGCGGGCCGGGATGTCCTCCATCCGCACGCGCCGGCCGATGACCCCACCGAGCGTGCGCAACACTGCGTCGCCGGCAAGGTGCCCGTACGTGTCATTGATCCGCTTCAGGCCGTCGATGTCGAAGTACGCCACCGCGAGCGGTGTCGTGCGGCGCTCGGCACGCGCGACCTCCTCCTCGAGGCGGCCGTAGAAGTAGCCGTAGTTGTGAATGCCGGTGAGCGCGTCCGTGTTGGCCGCCCGCTTCAGTCGCTCGTGCAGCTCGGCAACGTCGATGGCCGCGGCGATCTGCGCGGCGACCGCCTGCAGGAGCGTGAGGTCCCGCCGGCCGAAGACGCCGACCGACGGATGTGACACGACGAGCGCGCCGATCGCGCGGCCCGATGAGAGCAGCGGCACGACCATCTCCGAGCGCACGCTCGGATCGCCGAGGTAGCGCGGGTCGGTGCGCACGTCGTCGACGATCTGGGCCTCACCACGCTCCACGACCCAGCCGGAGAGCCCACGGCCCTTCTCGACCCGCGCGGGGCCGGCCAGGTCCGTCCGCGACCCGGCGGCGGAGCGCACAACGAGGTCGCCGGTCGTCTCTTCGCGGAGCAAGATCGTGAACGCCGCGCCGGCCATATGCCGTTCGAGGATCGCGAGGATGCGCGCGAGGAGCTGCTGCATGTCGAGCAAGGTGTGGAACTCCGGCGTGATCTCGGCGAGGATCGACAGCTCTCGCGACGCGCCGACCTCCTCCTCCGCCGCGGCCACGGCGCCGCGGGCCTCGATCATCGTGACGAACTCGTCGACGATCTTCGGGTCGTACCACACGCCCGCGAGGGTGCGCAGCTCCGCGATGGCGGCCTCCGCCGGGAGCGCGCGCCGGTACGGACGATCCGCGAGCATGGCCTCGTAGCCGATCGCGACGGACAGGATCCGCGCGGCAAGCGGGATCGCATCGGCCGTCAGCCCCATCGGGTAGCCGGTGCCGTCCCAGCGCTCGTTCGCGTGGCGCACGATGGGCACCACCGAGCGCAGGAATTCGATCGACTCGAGGATGCGCGCGCCGAGGAGCGGGTGCTCCTGGACGATCTTGCGTTCCTCGGTCGTGAGCGGGCCGCTCTTCGCGAGGATCGTCGCCGGCACGCCGATCTTGCCGAGCGAATGGAACAGCGACGCGTAGCGGAGGTCGCGAAGCACGTCGTCGCCCAGCCCGAGGCGCTCGCCGAGCGCGACCGCGTCCGCCGCGATGCGGCGCTGATGATCCTCGTGATAGCCGTCGCGGGCCTGGATCATCGCGGTGAGCTTCGAGACCGTCGACAGATATGCGTCATCGAGCTTGAGATACAGGCGCATCGAGCGGATGGCCGTGGCACCCATCCCGGAGAGGACCCCGATGAGCTCGCGCTCGTCGTCGGTGAACCGGTGGGGCTCGGTCCACGTGACCAGCAGGAGCCCCACGGATTCGGACGCGGCGCGGAGCGGCTGCACGAGCAGAGCGCGGTGGCCCCACTCCCGTAGCCGCGCGCGCGTCGGATCGGGCGCCTGCTCGGCGTCGGTGATCTCGACCGGCTTGCCGGACTCGAGCGCGGTCATGTAGTCGCTCGGCGTGGCCTTCGAGAGCGCGAGATGCTCCGTCGGCCGCCGGCCGGTGGTGTTGCCGGCGAACTCGAGGCTCTCGCCGCCCGTATCCAGGTACACCGCCGCCGCGGAGGCCCGATCGAGGACACGAACGCGTTCGCGAATAGCTGGATGACGTCCTCCATCCGCCGCTGGCTGTTGATCTCGACGCCGGTGCGATGGAGATCGACGAGCCGCTTGGAGAGGCCGCTCGCGCGCGCGTACAGGTCCGCACGCTCGATCGCGATGGCCGCTTCGTTCGCGATCGCGACGAGGAGCTCGAGATCGCCCTCGTCGTACGCGTTCGGCTTCACGCTCTGGACCGACAGCGCCCCAACGACGACGCCCTGGATGCGCATCGGCGCGACCAGGACCGACCGTTCGTTGATCGTCCCCCAGGCGCTGCGGACGAGCCCGAGCTTCGCCAGGTCGCGCGCAATGTCGCGTACGAGCAGCGGCTGGGCGCGCTCGACGACGAGTCCAGCGAGCGTGCCGTCCACCGGACCATCCTCGCCGGGCAGCTCGCGATCGGCGTCGACCAGGAAGCGGTACGACATGACCGAGCGCGCGCGGTCGACGATGGCGACGAAGAAGGCGTCGGTCTCCAGCACCGTTCGGACCTGCGCGTACACCGCGCGGAACACTTCGGTCGTGTCGAGCGACATGCCGACGGCGTGGCCGACCTCGACGAGCGTGGCCATGAGCCGCGCCCGCCGCTCCGCGACGAAACGGGCCCGGATGTCCAGGTATCCGAACACGAGTGCGGGAATCCCCGGCACGAGGAACCACGGCTGGATGACGATGATCTCGATCGTGATGACGGCCGCGAGGCTCCAGAGGAGCTGCGCGCGCCCGGTACGGACGAGCCAGCGCCACCCACGCTCCAGCGATGCGCCGCGCAGGGCCGCGAGCAGGAGATACAGCTGGCCGAGATCGACGGCCACGAGCCCGAACACCGCGAGCACCGCTGCGGGGATCGAGGCCGGCGCATCGACCTGCGGGGCGAGGCTGCGCCACGCGATCGCATAGAGCAGTGATGCGACGCCGCTCGAGATCGCGATCGCCCCGGCGTTGCGGATGATCTGCTCGCGCCGCTTGTGGTTGATCATGTCGCTCGTCATGCGCGCGAGCGCCGCGACGATCGACACGGCGCCGAGCGGGAGGAAGATGACCCCGGCGACGATGGCCACGTCGGACGGGCTGAGGTCGGCGTCGGGATGGATGCGGATGGGCCGGGTCGCGAGCAGCACGGTCGCGGCGTAGAGCGCGCCGACGAGCCACAGCTGTACCGGCATCATGACGAGCCCGACCGCGCCCAGCGCGAGGAACGGGATCGAGACCAGGGCCGTCGCGAGGATCAGACCTGTCGTTGCGGCGCGGTTCCGCACCCCACCCATCGTCGGTCGTGACGCTAGCAGGGGGTCTTGGCGGAACGTTGTCTAGGCGGGATCAGCTACCGCGAACGAAGGTACCGCTCAAAAAGCAGGATCGCGACGAGGATCGCGGCGATGATCAGGACTTCTCGGATCCCACCGCGCTCGACACCAGGGCGGACCACGAGCAGCACGAGGACGAGCGCGAGGAGCGTGCCGGCCGCGACGACGAACGCGCGGCGCCGGTCCACCGCTAGGCCTTGGCGGACGGCGGCTCCGGCTCGCCCGGGCCCGGCTGCTGCGCCCCCTTGGAGAGAACACGCCGCTTCACCCAGGCCAAGGGGTCGTAGAACTCGGTCACGATCCGCTCCTTGAGCGGGATGATCGCGTTGTCCGTGATGTGGATGTCCTCGGGACAGACCTCGGTGCAGCACTTGGTGATGTTGCAGAACCCAAGTCCGGCCTTCTGGCGGATGAGCTCGAGGCGGTCATTCGTGTCGAGCGGATGCATCTCGAGCGCGGCGAGCCGAACGAAGAACCGTGGGCCGGCGAACGCCTTCTTATTCTCCTCGTGATCGCGGATGACATGACAGGTGTCCTGGCAGAGGAAGCATTCGATGCACTTGTGGAATTCCTGGACGCGATCGATGTCCTCCTGGTACATCCGGCGCGTGCCGTCGGCCTCCTTCGGCTTCGGCTTGAACGCGGGGATCTCCTTCGCCTTCTCGTAGTTGAATGAGACGTCCGTGACCAGGTCCTTGATGATCGGGAAGGTCTTCATCGGCGAGACCGTGATCTCCTCGCCGGGCGCGAAGGTGTTCATCCGGGTCATGCACAGGAGCCGCGCGTGGCCATTGATCTCCGCGCTGCACGAGCCACATTTGCCGGCCTTGCAGTTCCAGCGGACCGCGAGATCCGGCGCGCGGAGCGCCTGGATCCGGTGGATGACGTCGAGCACGACCATGCCCTCGACCATCGGCACGGTGTACGTCTCGAAGCGGCCGCCGGTCTTGGTCCCGCGCCAGATGGACATCGTGGCGTCGCGCGTCTCGTCGGTCATGCCGGCTGCTTCTCCTCGGCTAGGACGAGCTGGCGCAGCTCCTCCGGGATCTGCGGGAGTGGCTCGGTCGCGAGCTCGAGCTGGCCGCCGCGCTTGCGGGTGACGACGTTCTTCTTCCCCCACTCGGGATCCGCCTTCTGGTAGTCGTCGCGGGTGTGGCCTCCGCGGCTCTCCTGCCGCATGAGCGCCGAGCGTGCACAGGCCTTCGACACCGTGATCATCGACCGGAGGTCGAGGGCAAGGTGCCAGCCGGGGTTGAACTGCCGGTTGCCTTCGACGGTCACGCGGTCGACCCGCTCGCCGAGCACGTCGAGCGTCGCGATGGCCTGCTGGAGCTCCGCCTCGGTGCGGATGATGCCGACGAGGCGCTGCATCGTCTCCTGTAGCTCGGCATGGAGCGCGTACGGGTTCTCGGTCCCCTCGCCGTCGAACGGCGCGAGCATCGAGCGCGCGGCCGCCTCCACCTGCGCGTCATCCACCGCGCGGGCGTTCGTCCGGCTCGCATAGGCCGCCGCGCCGGCACCGGCCCGGCGGCCGAACACGAGCAGATCCGAGAGGGAGTTCCCGCCGAGCCGGTTCGCGCCGTGCATACCCGCCGCGACCTCGCCCGCAGCGAAGAGCCCGGGCACCGTCGCCGCGGCCGTCTCGGGCTCGACCCGCACGCCACCCATGAAGTAGTGGCACGTCGGGCCGATCTCCATGGCGGTCGTCGTGATGTCGACGTCGGCCAGCTGCTTGAACTGTTGATACATCGACGGCAGCCGCTTCTTGATGAACTCCGGCGAGCGGCGCGACGCGATGTCGAGGTACACACCGCCGTGCGGAGTGCCGCGACCGGCCTTCACCTCGGTGTTGATCGCGCGCGCGACCTCGTCGCGCGGCAGGAGGTCCGGTGTGCGGCGGTTGTTCTTCTTGTCCTCGTACCACGCGTCGGCCTCGCGCTCGTTCTCGGCGGTATCGGCCCGAAAGAACTCGGGGATGTAATCGAACATGAACCGCTTGCCCTCGTTGTTCGTCAGCATGCCGCCGTCTCCACGGACGCCCTCGGTCACGAGCAGGCCACGGACGCTCGGGGGCCACACCATCCCCGTCGGGTGGAACTGGACCATCTCCATGTCGATGAGGTCCGTGCCCGCGTCGAGGGCCATCGCGATCCCGTCGCCGGTGTACTCCCACGAGTTGGACGTGATCTTCCACGCCTTCCCACCGCCGCCGGTCGCGAGGACCACGGCACGCGCGCCGAAGAGGACGAACTTCCCGCTTTCCCGCCAGTAGCCGAACGCGCCCGCGATCTTGCCGCCGTCGGTGAGGAGGCGCTGGAGCGTGCACTCCATGTATACGTCGATGCCCTTGTGCACCGCGTGCTGCTGGAGGATGCGGATCATCTCGAGCCCGGTGCGGTCGCCGACGTGCGCGAGCCGCGCGTAGCGGTGGCCGCCGAAGTCTCGCTGGAGGATGAGTCCGTCACTCGTCCGATCGAACAGGGCACCCCACTCCTCGAGCTCGAGCACGCGGTCCGGCGCCTCCTGGGCGTGCAGCTGCGCCATCCGCCAGTTGTTGAGGAGCTTGCCGCCGCGCATCGTGTCTCGAAAGTGGACGCGCCAGTTGTCCTCCTTCCACACATTGCCGAGCGCGGCGGCGATGCCGCCTTCGGCCATGACCGTGTGAGCCTTCCCGAGGAGCGACTTGCAGATGAGCGCCGTGTGCGCGCCCGCGGCCGACGCCTCGATCGCCGCGCGCAGCCCCGCACCGCCGGCCCCGACCACGATCACGTCGTAGTCGTGCCGCTCGATCCCCTCTTTGCTCATTTCCGGCTCATTTCCGGCTCATCTCCGGCTCACGAGATCCAGCGGGGATCGACGATGACGCCCATCGCGACGAGGCGGATGTAGAGGTCGGTGAGGCCGACGACGACGAGGCTCGCCCAGGCCCACCGGTTGTGGCGCACGTTCAGCCGGTTGGAATAGGTCCAGAGCCGGAACCGGAGCGATGCCTTGTGGAACGAGTCGAGGTAGCCGCCGACGAGGTAGCGCGCCGAGTGGCAGCCCAACGTGTAGCCGGTGAGCAGCAGGACGTTCGCGACCATGATCACCGTGCCGAGGCCGATGCCGAAGTGCCCGTGGAAGTTGAATGCCTCGATCGCGTCCCACCAAAGGACGACCAGGACCAGCACCGCGATGTACAGCGTGTAGCGGTGGAGGTTCTGGATGATGAACGGGAAGCGCGTCTCGCCGCTGTACGTCTTCGGCGCGTCGGGGACGAGGCACGCCGGCGGTGACCTGAAGAAGCCGCGGTAGTACGAGCGGCGGTAGTAATAGCAGGTGAAGCGGAACGCGAGCGGCGAGCCGACGATGAGGATCGCCGGCGAAAGGTTCCACCACGAGCCGAGCAGCGGGAGCGTGGGGTGCACGCAGTTCTGCGCGAGGCACGGCGAGTAGAACGGCGAGAGGTACGGATCCGCGTAGTAGTTGCCGTTCGCCAGACTCGCCCACGTCGCGTAGACGACGAAGCCGCCAAGGACGACGACGTAGATGAGTGGCTCGACCCACCAGAGGTCCTTCCGCTCCACGCGGTCCCCGATCCGGCGCACGCCGGAGGCCGTCGCCATCGGTCGAACGCTAGGCCGCGAAGTGCCCTGCTGACAAGGACATGGATGGGACACGAACCATAGCCGTAGGCTATGAATGGTCGTGGAGCTTCAGCAGCTGCGCTACTTCGTCGCCGTCGCCGAGACCGGCAAGTTCACGACGGCTGCGCGCGACCTTCACGTGGCCCAGCCGTCGGTGAGCAAACAGGTGCGGAAGCTCGAGACCGAGCTCGGCGCGGTGCTGCTCGAGCGGCGCAAGGCCGGCATCCTCCTCACTGACGCCGGCGCGATCCTCCTGCCCTGGGCGAAGCGCGTGCTCGCCGACCTGGACGGCGCCCGGTCGGAGGTCGCCGGCCTCGCGACGCTCGAGCGCGGCCGGCTGTCGGTCGGCGCGACCCCGAGCCTCAGCACGGTCCTGCTTCCGCGCGTGCTCGCCGCGTTCCACGCGGAGCATCCGGGCGTGACGCTGAACGTGGTCGAGGCCGGCTCGCGCGATCTCGTCGATCACCTCGCGGCAGGTGATCTGGACCTCGCCCTCGTCATCCTCCCGGTGCCGCGCGAGGAGCTGTTCGAGACGACGCCGCTCATCCGCGAGGAGCTCGTCCTTGCCGTCGCGAAGAAGCATCCGCTCGCGCGGCGCAAGACGGTGAAGGTGAGCGAGCTGCGCGGCGTCCCGCTCGTGATGTTCCGCGACGGCTACGACCTGCGGAGCGCGACGATCACCGCCTGCGAGCAGGCCGGGTTCCACCCGACATTCGCGATCGAGGGCGCCGAGATGGACGGGGTGCTGCGGATGGCCGCCGCGGGGGTCGGCGTCGCGGTCGTGCCGAGCATGGTCGTCGAGCGCGGCGGGCGGCTCGTCGCGGTCCGCATCGCACAGCCGACGCTGTCGCGTTCCGTCGGCGTCGCGTTCCGCCGCGATCGCCACCACTCGCGGGCGGCTGACGCGTTCGTGGCGCGGCTGCGCGCGTTCATCTAGGGTCCGGGCCGTGCCGTCGCTGAACGCGATCGGGATCGCCTCGAAGGATCTCGCCGCGTCGATCCGCTTCTACCGCCTGCTCGGCGTCGCGTTCCCCGAGCCGGGCGGCGACCACGTCGAGGCCGTACTTCCGAACGGGCTCCGGTTGATGCTCGACGACCTGACGCGCATCAAGGCGCTCGACCCGGAATGGACCGCGCCGACAGGCCACCGCATGGGCCTCGCGTTCGCGTGCGCGAGCCCGGCGGAGGTCGATGCGGTGCACGCGAAGGTGACCGCGGCGGGCCATGCGTCGAAGGCGCTCCCTCACGACGCGTTCTGGGGTCAGCGGTACGCGCAGGTCGTCGTTCCCGACGGCAACATCGTGGATCTGTTCGCGGCCCGTCCGGGCCAGGCGGCCTAGCCCAGCCGCCGCACCGCGAGTGGCCGCTCGCCGGAGCGATCCACCATGAACGCGCGGCCACCCTCGCGTCCGCTCACGACTTCGACCAGCTGCTCGTTCTCGTAGCTCGCGGCGACGCCGTCGTCGAGCGCGATCCCTTCAGGCAGGCCCGCCGCGATCTCGCGCGGGTAGACCATCGGACGCCGCTCCTCGCTGTCGTAGTGCGGGGTCGCGCTGCCCTTCAGGAATCCGAGCCCGTCGCGCAGTGCGCCGAGCTCCGGCGTGAACGAGTCGGTCGTGCCCCCTTCGAACCAGCAGATGCACCCGGCGGACCAGCCGGTGAGGACGGTGCCGGCCTCGTACGCGGCGCGGAGCGCGCGGTCGACGCCGTGGACACGCCAGATCGCGAGCATGTTCGCGGTGTTGCCGCCGCCGACGATCACGACGTCCTGGTCGCGCACAAGCCTATCGATGTCGCCGATCGCGCGATCGAACAGCAACAGATGACTGAGCTCGCACTCGCGTCCGGCGAGCTGCTGGTAGAAGGTCAACAGGTACCCGGCGGAGTCGCCTGAGGCCGTCGGGAGGAACAGCACCTTGGGCCGCTTCGGCTTCGCGAACGAGAGCACGTAATCGACGAGCGCGGGATGGAAAAGCTCGCGGCCGCCGCACGGGATGATCCGCCGGGTCACGCGCGCATGCTAGGCGGGCTCGGTGCGCCGCAGCGCGAGCCCAAAGACCGCGGGGATGACGAGGAACCCGATCGCGAAGACCGCGATCCAGAGGAACAGTGCGGTCGGATTGCAGGTGAGCTGCTGCGCGCAGCCCTCGATCGAGCGCTGCCGCTCGATCAGGAGGAGCGGCAGGCTCGCGGGCGCCGCCACGGCCGACGCGGTGACGAACGCGGTCGCGACGGTCGGGATCGAGCGCGGGATCCCGCCGGCGCGCGGGTCGATGCGCCGCGCGGACCACGCGGCCCAGGCCATCGAAGTCGCCGATGCGGCCGCGGCGAACTGGATGGACCAGCCGCGCGGACCCCAGACTTCCCAGACCGTGAGCGCGGCCCAGTACGCGAGCTTGATGGTCGTCATGCGGCCGACGAGAAGATTGAGCGTGCGGAAGTGCGGGCGCGGTCGCGAGGGCGCGTCTAGCGGTAGTTCGTCCACCACTTCTGAAGGAAGTAGAGCGTCGCGATCAGGATGATCGTCGTCACCGCGACCATGTAGAACTCGTTGGCCTCGCCGATCTCTGTGATCATCGCTTCTCTCCTACTTCAGGCTCTTCAGATAGGCGACGATGTCGGTGATGTTCTCCGGCGTCAGCTGACCGCCCTCGGCCTGCGCGAAGATCGGCATGATGATCCCGGGCTTCACCTTCGGCGCGTGCGACTCCCAGTCGATGAGCCACTGATCGCTCGAGCCGGCCGCGGCCTTCGCGGCCTTGTTCTCGGTGTTGAGCGGACCCGCGGAGCCGTAGGTGCCCAGGTTCGGCGCCTGCGGGACCGGCGAGGTCGTGCCCGTCGTGAAGCTGTGGCAGGTCGTGCAGTAGGTGAGCGTCAGCTGGTGGCCGCGCTCGACCGGATCGGTGCTCGTGACCACCGGCTTGGGCGGGTTGGGCACCTCGGAGAGCGCGAGCTCGCGACGGATCGTGACGATGTCGCCCCAGTCCGCGTCGGTCCCATGCTCGATGAACGCCATGAGCTGGCTGATCTGCTCGTCGTTCAGCGAACCGCCGTCGGCGGTGCCCCAGGCCGGCATCGAGATGCCGGGCGGCGGCTTCGGGCGGCCGCGGTGGATGGTGAGGTCGAGGAGCGACTCGGTGACGGCGAGCTTGGCCGGATCGGCCTTGATGGTGTCGTACTTGAAGTCGGGCTTGTTGAGCGGCAGGCCGACCCCGACGTCGCCCTTGCCGTCCTTGCCGTGGCAGTCGAAGCAGAAGTTCGCGTAGAGGTTCCGGCCCCGCGTGACGGCCGCGTCCTGCTGGTGCTGCGCGGCGACCTTGTCCCGCCACGTCTCGCTGCTCGCGTCGGCGCGCACGACGAGGAGCGTGAAGAGGTACGCGCCGACGAGCGCGAAGACGGCGAACAGCATGAAGCCGCCGAGCACGATCTTCTTGTCGAGGTTGCCGGCGATCTCGAGCGGGTCGGGCGAGCTTGGGATCGGCGCGACGTAGTACGGCGTCGGCTGCTCGATCGTCTCGCCGGCACCGTAGTGCTGGCGGATGAGCTCGACGCCCTCGACCGGCTTCTGATCGGGCTCGACCACGTTCTGGTGGCGGATGACGAACGCGAAGAACCCGATCAGCCCGACGAAGAGGACGATGCTGAGGCCGGCGAGGACGACGTTGATGTCGATCGTCACGCCTTGATCTCCAGCACCGACGGGTCCCACTCGTTCTTCTGGCGGTCGATGACGTTGAGCGGGTTCGTGTCGACGATGAGCGTGCCGTTCTGCTCGGCGATGTGGAACAGCTGCAGCGGCTTCGGCGCCGGGCCGCCCTCCACGACCGCGGTCTTCTTGTTGTAGAGCGACCCGTGGCACGGGCAGTGGAACCGGTTCTCCGCCGCCACGTACGGCACGGTGCAACCGAGGTGGGTGCACTTGCGGTACGCCGCGATGATCCCGCCCTCCGGGTGGAGGAGGAAGAACCGGCCCAGGGTGTTGAGGATCGGCACGTCCTGCGTCGACTGGAACTGGGCCATGAGCGAGGCGGTGGAGCCCACCGGCACCTTCGCGCCGAGCCCGACGATCTTGTTCGGCTTCATGAACGGATAGATGAGCGCGCTCATCTCGCCGAGCGCGAGCAGGGTGCCGCCGAGGAAGCCGAGCCGCAGCAGCTGCCGGCGCTTGATGCGGCCGAGGATCCCGCTGCTGCTCGTCGTGACGTCGTCGTGCGGTCGGATCACGGGGCGAAGCACTGGTGCGTCGAGGGCAAGGCCCACGGCGCGTACATATCCATACCTGGACCGCGCATGGAGGTGCCGACGATGGTCAGCACGAGGTACACGCACACGAAGCCCGTCCAGACGGCGATCATCCATTCGCGGGTGTTGCCGTGGAAGATGATCTTCACCAGGAGCACGAGCGCGGCGGACAGCACGATCATCGTCGTGATCGGGATGATGTAGTCAGGGAAGAGCTGCTTCCCGCCGGGGAAGTTGTCGCTCGCGAACTGGATGTAGCCGTGGTCCTTGAGCAGCTTGTCCAGGAGGATGAGCGAGAACGTGAGCGCCGTCGCGTACGCGGCGGCGAAGTACGCGATCCGCTTCCCGTTCGGCGAGGTGAAGTAGATCCCGACGCCCTCACGCGACCGGTCGATGTACGGGATCGCCATCATGAACACGATCCAGACGGTCGGCACGATGACACCGGCCAGGCCTTTGTCCATGTGCAGCAGCAGCTCCTGCAGGTTGAGCAGGTACCACGGCGCTTTCGACGGGTTCGGCGTGCAGTCCGGCGTGCTGTGGTCCTGGAGCGGCGCGTTGAACGCGGCGGAGATGATGAACAGGCCGATGAACCAGAGCATCGCCGCGATGAACTCGATGACCAGCAGGTGCGGCCAGACCATCGCGGTGTCCTCGACGCGCTTGTCCACCCGCACGACCGAGTCCTGGCGGACGAACGCGAGGAGCCGGAGGCGCTTCTCCTGGCCGGAGAAGGGCTGTGGGCCGCGCGGTGTCGTCATCTACTACAGCGGTCCGGAGATGCCGCCGTCTTTGCGGATCCGCCAGAAGTGGATGGCAATGAGGAACCCGGTCGCCAGCGGCAACGCGACGACGTGGAGCACGTAGAACCGCAGCAGCGCGTTCGCGCCGAGCTGGAAGCCACCGAAGAGCACGAAGGCGAATTCGTTGCCGACGAACGGGGCGGCCTGCGCGATGTTGTACCCGACGGTCACCGCCCAGAACGCGAGCTGGTCCCACGGGAGCAGATAGCCGGTGTAGCTCAGAACGAGCGTGAGCACGAAGAGGAGCGTGCCGACCACCCAGTTGAACTCCCGCGGCGGCTTGTACGAGCCGGTGTAGAAGACCCGGACCATGTGCAGGAACACGGTGATGACCATGCCGTGCCCGGCCCAGCGGTGCATGTTGCGGAGGATCTGGCCGAACACGACGACGGTCTCCAGGTCCTTGATGTCCGCGTAGGCGAGATCGGTGGTCGGGCGGTAGTAGAACATCAGCAGCGTCCCGGTGAGGGTCAGCACGAGGAACAGGAAGAACGAGAGCCCACCCATGCACCACGTGTACGGGATCGCGAGCGCGTGGCGGCGCACCTTGACCGGGTGCAGGTGCAGGAACACGTTCGTGAAGACCGCGAGCGACTGGTTCTTGCGCGAGTCGGGGTAGCCGTGGCGGAAGAGCGACTTCCAGAGGGGGCCGCTCTTGACCCGGCGCCACATTTCGGCCGGCAGCTCGAGCATCTAGTGGGTGTGCGCTGCTTCAGATGATTCCACAGCAGTGCCCTTTCCGTTGGTGTGGGGATGCCCGTTGCCGTTGCCGTTGAGCTGCTTGTAGCCGGACGCGACGACGGGATCGTACATGGGAAGCGGCCGGATCGATTTGCGGCCTCCGACGGTGAGGTCGAGGTGGATCTCGTCGTCGATGGATTCTTTGGGCAGGACCCGCCCGACCGAGGGCGTCACGGCGCCGTAGCGGTTCATCGTGATCGCGTCGGTGGGGCAGCGGATGACGCAGAGCGCACAGCGGATGCAGGCGGTCTCATCGAGGAAGAACGCGACGCCCTGCTCCCACTTCTTGGCCTCGGCCACGCCGGGGATGGAGCCGTCGTCGACGATGTCGGCCATGTCGACGAGGTGGATGACGTCCATCGGGCAGACGTCGACGCAGCCACCGCAGATGATGCAGAGCTCGCCGATGATCTCGATGTTGAAGTTGCACTTCAGGCAGCGATCGGACTCCGCGACGGCCTGCGCGGTCTCGTAGCCGCGGTTCACCTCGAGGAACAGACCGCGCCGCTCACCCTTCGTGAGCTTCGGCATCTCCTGCCGGGGGATCCGGTCGTAGTCGACGGACATGTTGTGGTAGATCCGCGCGAGCGGGCCTTCGCCGGCGATCTGGCCCATGTTGTCCGGCGTGCTCGAGCGGCGGAGCGTCACGATCTCGTGGTACTCCGGGACGTCGACGGACGCGGCGATCGGATCGAGGTACCGCGCGATTTGCTGCGCGGCGGAACGTCCCTCGGCGACAGCCTCGATGATCGTCGTCGGGCCGGTGCGGTAGTCGCCAGCGATGAAGATGGACTCGACCTCGGTCTGGAACGTCTCCGGATCGACCTTCACGTCGCGCCAGCGCTTCACCCGGAACTGCTCGAAGTCGGCCATGAACGTGCGATCGGGCGCCTGACCGAGCGCCAGAAGCACGGTCTCGCACGGGATCTCGAACTCGGAGCCCTCGATGGGCTCGGGCGCGCGCCGGCCGCTCGCGTCCGGATTGCCGAGGCGGTTCCGGACGAACTTCACGCCGCGAACGTGGCCGCTCGCGTCGGCGAGGACCTCGACCGGCGACGCGAGGTACACGAACTCCATTCCCTCGCGTGCCGTCTCGCCGAGCTCCTCTTCGTCCACGACCATCTCGTCGCGGCTCCGTCGATAGACGACGTAGACGTCCTCGGCGCCCAGGCGCCATGAGGTCGACGAGCAGTCCATCGCGGTGTAGCCACCGCCGAGGACCACGACCCGCTTCCCCACTTCCACGGGGCGGCCGCGGTACGCGCGCTCGAGGAACACGATCCCGGCCATGACGCCCTGGCTGTCCTCACCGGGGATCCCGATGTAGGTCGGCTCGAAGCAGCCGGCGGTCACGAGGACCGCGTCGAAGCGCTCGTGCAGCTCGCGCATCGTGATGTCGCGGCCGACGTAGGTGGACATCTTCAGCTCGACGTTCTCGTTCACGATGCCGGCGACGTCGCGGTCGATGACCTCGCGCGGCAGGCGGAACGGCGGCACGCCAGCGAGCGTCGTGCCGCCAGCCTGGTCCAGCGCGTCGTACACGGTGACGCCGAAGCCGAGCTTCGCGAGATCGCTCGCCGCGGAGAGGCCGGAGCAGCCGGCGCCGACGACCGCGACCTTCTTCGCGGGTGGCCCATAGATGGGCGGGGCGGGCTGGCGGTACGCCTTCCCGTCCACCGTGACGTTCTCGTGGGTCCAGTCGGACAGGAACTTCTTGACGTAGCGGATCGAGAGCGGCTTGTCGACCTCTTTACGGCGACAGGCCGTCTCGCACGGGGCCGCGCAGACGCTGCCGCAGATGCTCGCCATGGGGTTCGGGTCGAGGGCGAGCTCCCAGGCTTTCTCGAATTCCCCGGCTGCCGCGAGGTTCAGATAGCCCCGGCAGTTCGTCTTCACCGGGCAGGCTTCCTGGCAGGGGATGTTGTCCTGATACCAGGCGGGCCCGACCTCGACCACCTGGTACAGCTCTCTCACGCCATAGTCATGCTACGGATGCGTAGTGGAGTGTCAAAAGACGGGTCGATCATCGAGCGCAAGACGCGCTTCGATGGCTCGGTGCAGGAATTCGCGTGCCGAGCCCTCCTGGTCGAGCCGGGGAAGCGGGCGGTCATCCGCTACGACCTCGATCGCGACTGGCACGTCGGCGGGATGGTCCTCCCGAAGGGCGGCTACACCGCCGGACACTTCTGGATCGACCGGCCGTACAACGTCTACCACTGGCTCGAGAACGGGAAGACCCTCGCGTACTACTTCAACGTCGGACTGGTCGATGACATCACCGACGCGCAGGTAGCCTGGCGCGATCTCATCATCGACGTGCTGGTGAAGCCGGACGGGGCCATCGACATCCTCGACGAGGATGAGGTCCCTGCGGATCTCGCGCCCGAGCACCGCGGCACGATCGCGCGGGCGCTCGAGCAGATCGTGACGAACCCGAAGCGGCTGGTGAGCGAGATCGAGCGCGAGACCCGCGACCTCCTTTAGCGTTCGGCCATGTCCTCCTTCCTTACCGGTCTCATCGCCGGCTTCGCCATCGCGATGCCGCCGGGCGCGGTGACGTCGCTCATCGTGCGCATCGGGCTGCAGCGCGGGTTCCCGTCCGCGCTCGCCGCGGGCTGGGGCACCGCGACGGTCGACGGCGTCTACTGCGTCGTCGCGGTGCTCGCCGGCGCGGCGCTCGTCCCGCTCCTCGGCGCGATCGACCCGCTGCTCCGCGTCGCCACCGGCGTCGTCCTCATCGGCCTCGGGGTACGCGGGATGCTGAGCGCGCGAGGCGAGCCGACGAGTGCGGGCGCGCCGGACGCGCGCGATCTGGTCGCGACCTATGTGCGGTTCATCGCCATCACGATGGTGAACCCCGCGACCCTCGCCTACTTCCTCGCGATCGCGCTCGGCTTCGCCGGCGCGGTGCTGAACGACGCCCGCGCCTTCATCGTCGGCGTCTTCGCCGCGTCGCTGACGTGGCACGCGATCCTCGCGGTCCTCAGCGGCTCGCTGCACGGACGGCTGAGCCCCAACACGCGCACCGTGCTCACGATCGTGGCGAACGGCGTGGTGATCGCGCTCGGGATCCGGATCCTCGCCCAGGTGGTCGCGGGCTAGGCGCGTATCGTCCGGCGATGCGCGACCTGGCCCTCGCCGGTGTGGTGCTTGCGGTGTCGTGTAGCGCCGCAACGTCGTCGTCGGCGGCCTCCCCGTCCGCGGCGGTCGCCCGGACGATAGCGCTCACGTTCTCGGGCGGTCTCACTGGCGTGATGACCGAGGTCAACGTTCCCAGCCGGCCGAGCGAGGGCAGCCCGGTCTGAGCGAGCCATTCAATATGTCATTTGAATGCCCGGAACCCCGGGCGGGTCGGTTATCCGGCCTCCGGGGTCGGTTATCCCCCCAGTTTGGGCGCTTTCGGCGCTCTCGCTCTCGCGGGTCAGATTGATCGGCCAGCCATAGAGCTCGCTGTTGTCGCTGCTCGCCGGCGTCACTCCGCGGAACGCAGCGGATCCACGAACCGCAGCATGGGCGGACGTGGACGAGCTCCCACGCGGGGGTCGGGCCGATGCCCTTGAGCGCAAGGTCGCCGAGCGGTCGCAGCTCCGCGTGTCGTTCGGGGCCCGCGCCAGGGTGGCCACGGTGCGGCCTTCCTCGGCGCCCGAGCGGCCGGCGGCGACCGCGCGGTCCTGCTGGACCATCGCCAAGGCCAGGTGCTCGGCCAGTGCACCCCCGAGGGGCTCGGCCCGGTAGCGCTCGAAGCGCTCGCGCTCGTTCTCGAGCACCGGCACGGGGTAGCGCGAGAACCGGCCGCTGCTGAAGTGGGGGCTGCGGGGCAAACGTCATAACCAACATTGTCCGAATGGGCATGTACGGTCGGCCATACCGAAAAGGGCTCGTTTTCCCGGCCGAGGCTACGGCCTTTTAAGCGCTAGGCGCGCGAGACGCCGGTACCGAGACTCGACTGGTGGATACCTGGCATGCGGGCGAGCTCGAGCGCGCCGGTTATCGCGTCCGGGTGGAAATCATCGCCGGTGATGAGCCGGCGTGTGTGGCGTTCATCGAGGAGTGGCCGAGCTTCGCGCTGATTGGCTCGTCGGTCCTCGAAGTTCTGTCGCGGCTCGACATGGCGATGACGGGCTGGTCGAGCATGCAGCTCGCGGCCGGTCGGACCGTCCCGCCACCGCGGCGCCCAAAGGTGCTCCCGCCACGCCGGTCGACCTTCAGCACCGGACCGAACGAGGGATGGGATCCGGAGCCCCACGCCGCACGGGACACCGAGACACAAGAAGGCCGCGACCCGCGACGCTAAGGGAACAGACGCCCTGCTCCGACCCATCGGACGACGTTCGCCCTAGTCGCCGACCAGATGTGATCCCGAGCGTCTCATGAGCCTCACCGACCGCCTCGGCGGCAAGCGGCCGGCCCTCTCGGTCGCCCGCAAGCTCATCCGCCGCTGCTATCACACACTGCGCGAGTTGGGCGAGGACGCCTGGTCGACCACTGGCACCACCCTCCAGCAGGCGGCCTGATCATGGGGACTGCTGCGCGCTCGCGCCCCGATCAACTGATGTTCGCGGCCGGCTCCGCCGATTCCCTTGTCGCCGCCGCTTACGGCGGACGTCCCGGAAAGAATGAGCGGCCGCAACACACCACGGGGTTCGCCCCAATCGATCATCACGTGGCCGGGCCATCACGATCTGGCTCGTGCACCCAGATAAGGCTGGGCGCCGCCGTGCAGCCGTCCCGAGCGATGGGCCTCTCGCTCACGGAGGAACCGACCATGACGTGACCGCCTGAGCTGGGTCGACCGCGCCATGGCCTTCGTCGCGCGCCTCGCTGCGGGCGCTCTACCTTGACGCGCCTCCGGTTCGACGCGTGTGCGCATTGCCGACCCAGCCATCATCCACAACAAGCGGACCCTCACTTGACAGGGGTCCGATCACAGATAAGGGAAGGATCGGCTGTGCCAGACGCCATCGTCCCGGAACAGGCGAGCGTGCCGTGGACTTCTCCGTGACGATGAAGGCATCGACGGCGAAGAAGATCGCACCGGCCAAAAACGCCTGCGTGCTCACGTCGCACGGACTCTGATTGACGGGACGTACTATCCCGGCCGATGCGGCGGCGCACGGCATGATCCACCTGGTCCGGCCCGGCGAGGGAATGCTCGGCACGTTCCGATTGCTCGCGACCGGCGAACACACGTCGGGCGCGTACTTCGCCCTCGAGCTCGAGGGTCTTCCAGGTGGACCGGGCGGCGCGCACAGTCACGACTTCGAAGACGAGGCCGAGTACGTTTCGATCGGATCACGCGAGATCCGCGTGGACGATGAGCTCGTCCACGCGCCGACCGGATCGTTCGTTCTGGTCCCGCGCGGCTCGTTGCACGACATGTGGACCGTCGGGAGCGCATCCGCGCGTTACCTGCATCTGTTCTCGCCGGCAGGTATCGAGCAGTGGTTCTTGGAGCGTGCTCGCCTCCGTGATCGCGGCGCGTCGGCCCAACAGATCGACGCGGCGCGCCTCAGCCACGGCGTGCGCGGGGAGCGCACCTCACCTCCGGACGCCAGGCCGCAGGTCGCGATCTCCCGCGAAGGGCAGGCGCTCGTCATCGACGGGAGCATGACCGGCGGCGCCTACGCCATCGTCGAGATCGTGAGCACGCCGGGCGACCCGCCGACTCCACCGCACGTCCATGTCGATGCCGAGGAGGCGATCTACGTCGCGTCGGGCGAGATCTCGATCACGGCGGCTGACGAGACGTACGCCGCACCTGCCGGAACGTTCGCGTTGGTACCGCGCGGCACCGTGCACTCACATTCGCACTGCGGCAAGGGACCGGCGCGCGTGCTCCTCATCGGATCACCGCTTGCCGGAATCGGCACGCAGCCGGAGCGCGCGTGCCTTCGCGTCGCCGACCGCGCGCCTTGTTGAGCGGCGACATCCGGCTGCCGGACCTCGGCCTGACCGTGCGCGCGGCCGCCGCGGAAACCGGTGGACGTCTGTCCCTCATCGAGAGCGCAGGCCAGACGCCCGGCACCGGCCCGCGCCGGCACGTGCACACACGCGAGGACGAGGCGTTCTACGTCATCGAGGGGAGCTACTCCTGGGAGCGCGGCGACGGGCGGCTGACCGCGACGCCCGGCTCCTTTATTTGGCTTCCGCGCGGTGTGCCGCATCGCTTCATCGTCGGTCCATCCGGTGGACGCATGCTCCATCTCTTTGTCCCCGGCGGCATCGATCGCTACTTCGTCGAGTGGCAAGCGGCGATCGGCTCGGGCGAGACTGACGACGACGCCATCACCGAGCTGGCGGGGCGCTACGGGCTCGCGTACGAGACCGACGCGGCAGGCTGAGCGGTGGTGGCTCGATTCCGGCATATAGCCATCTATGTCCCGGATCTGCGAGAGGCGGAAGAGCACTCCGTCAGACGTCCACGCGCAGGTCCACGGCGGGAGCGCGATCGGGCGCTTCAACGCGTGGCTCGCCGTCCGCATCACGAAGACCGTCGGCACGATGTGGGTCGCATATCTCTTCGCCGGAATCGCGCTCATCTCGCTGTCGGCAGCGCTCGGCTCAGGGGACGTCATCGTCATCGTCGCATGGATCGCGCAAACGTTCCTCCAGCTCGTGCTCCTGCCGATCATCATCGTCGGCCAGAACGTGATCCAAGCGGCGAACGACGCGCGCGCAGAGGCGGATCACGAGACGCTCACCGCGGTCCATCGACTCACCGTCGAGGTGCACGCGATCAACGAGGCGCAGACAGCCATCTTGGGGGAGCTGCAGCGCGCGCGCGCGCAGTGACGGGCGCACCCGCGGCGCTGTGGGCGCCGAGTTTCTTGTACGCATTCGCCGGCCCGGTCCCGTGGCGCGGCCGAGTGCCGGCGCGCGCTGATAGTGCGTTTCTCTACCCCGTCCGCGACGCTTTGATGCGCTCGAGGATTGGCCCGAAGTCGATGCGCGTGCCGCACCAGGGATGCGCGTCACGGTGGGCGAGCACCGCGGCCGCGGCGCTGTGGGCGCCGAGCTTCTTGTACGCGTTCGCCGCGAGGTTGGCCACGGTGTTGATCGAGATGCCGAACTCGGCGGCGATGTCCTTGTGCGTCAGGTCGCGGCCGATGCGCTCGAGCGTTGCGCATTCGCGGGCGGTCAGCGGCCGCGCTTGTGATGCCGGCGATCGCCTCACGTTCGCTCCGGTTCGAGCGGCAGGCGAACGTCGGGAAGGCCGCGCGGGTGCCGGAGCTCGTGGCACTGACGGCAGAGCCACGCGACGGCGAGCGGGAGAGCGTAGTCGTGGTGGTGCCCGTCGATCTGTCCGCCCGCGCCGCACTGCTCGCAGGCGTCGGGCTTCGCGATCTTGCCGCGCAGGACCGCCTGGTGGAGGACGCGCCGCGCTCGAGTACGGCGGTCATCGGTGCGGCGACTCGTCCAGTAGGCCCATCGGCATCTGTCGCTGCAGTACTTCCCTGGCCGACCGCTATAGCCCGGCGGGCGCAGGGCGCCGCCGCAGACGACGCACGCGGTGATGGCGTCGCGGTCTCGCGTGGGCGTCGTGACGCGGACGCCGCCCACGGTGACGTACCGCCGGTATCCAGCCGCCAGCTCGGTCACGGCGCGGTTCCGCACGCCGGCGCCGCCACAAGAGGTCGCGTTGGGCCGAAATGGCGAAACCCTGGATTTCGCGGGCATGTGTGTGAGCCGAGATCGTGCTCTTTCCCCCATATCCCGAAATACGTTGAGACCCGCCCCCCCCCCCGCCCGGCATCGCGCTCCGCTTGTGCACTGCGGAGCTCGCGTCGCAGATGCGCACTCAGCCGCGTGATCGGACCGTTGAGGGCCGCGCCCATGAGTAGAGTGCTTGTCGTGCACGGATGACAGGCTGGCTCATTGGGAGCGTCGCTGCCGGGGCGTTGATTGGTTACGGGCTTGTCCCGTTCTTCAGCGGTGGGTTCGTGCTCGTCATTGCCGGCCTCGTTCTCGCGGCCGTCTGCGGCATCGGCGCGCATCGGCGTGAGGTCGCCTGGAGTCTGCTGCTCGGCTTAGTTGCGGGGCTGGCTGGAACCGTGGTGTTCTTCCGCCCACCGGGCCTAATCCCTTGATGCTACTGAGGGTCGTGCACGGCCTGGGCGGCCTTGTTCTCGCGTACGGATCCATCCACTCTCAATCCGCCCGCGCTGCGCCTGATTCGTTCTCTCCAACCCTTCCTATCCGTCGTCGCCGAGCACTCCCCACCGGGAGTGCTCATGCCTGTCGTGGACCAACGGCGGGGTGCGTACCGTATGGCGGCATCACGACGCTCACGAGCGCTGAGAACGGCGTGTGGTCGGTGATCCGTCGTTTGCTCGCGCAGCAGGCCGGTCCGCGTCGGCTCCGGCCGGGAACGCCAACACACGATCGAGGCGAACGACGCGATGAATCGATCCCCGGCATCGTCCTCGCGTCGAGGAAGTTCCCGGGCGATCACGCCGAGGGCACTCTCGACGATCGCCGCTGAGCCCGAGCTCCACGCTGAGCGGGTGAGGCGACGAGGAGCAGGGACCCGTGGATCGCAGCGAGGCGCAGGTTGTCTGCGCCCCCTGCGGTGGGAGGCGCGCGCGGCCTAGCACCGAGATAGTGGTAGAGGCCATCAGCTGCTGGGCGTTAACCGCGGGTGAAGGCGGGCCTCATCGCCGAGCGCCATGTTGCTGTATGCGGTCACGGCTCCGCACCTTCGACGTGCCTGCGTCGTGGTCGCCGGCGGGCGCCGCCTGTTCGTCGGTCAACCCCACCTCGCGGCGCCCGGCCTCCCAGACCACGACCCGGTTGCGTCCGGCCTGCTTCGCCTCGTACAGCGCGGTGTCCGAGCGGTGCAAAAGCACGACGGGATCTGGGTCCGCATCCGACAGCGCCACCCCGATCGAGACACTCGGTATGACCACGGCCGCACCCGCGGGCCGGAACGCGGCCGCGTGGACGAGTGCGCGCATCCGCTCGGCGACCGCCAGCGCGCTCGGCCCATCGATCTCGCCCAGCAGCGAGATGAACTCATCGCCGCCCGAACGCGCGATGAAATCGGTGATGCGCCGCTGGCCCACCAGGGCCTTTGCCGTGATCACCAGCAGCTCGTCTCCTGCGGCGTGTCCGTGGCGATCGTTGACCATCTTGAGGTCATCGCAGTCGATGGACAGCACCGCGAAGGCGCGGCCGGTGCGGCGCGCGCGGGCGGTCTCTTCGACTAGCCGTGTGCTCAGTGCGCGGGCGTTGGGCAGTCCCGTCAGCGCATCGGTCCGCGCCAGCTCCGTCGCGTGTCGGCGTTCGCGCGCGAAGCCGTCAACGACAAGTGCGAGGGTCAGATACACCGCGAGCCGGCTGAACGAGTTCCACACGGCGACGAAGAGCGTGTCTGCGTGCGCTGGTCCGTACTCGGCGTTCGCGGACCATGCGAGGCTGGCGGCGAGGGCACTCAGCAGCCCGACCCAACGACCGCCCCAATACGCGCCACTGAGGATCGGGATCAGATAAAAGACCGAGAACTGCAACCGCGCGTCGACTGCGGCGTTCGCCAGCGCGATCAGCGCCACGAGCGCCAGGTGCGCCGCCAAGAGAGCAGCTCTCCGCACGACGGTGGCGTTCATCCGCTCGCAGCATGCGGCAGCCCGGGAGGACAGAGCAGACCCTTCGGGGTGTATCCGCTCGCAGCGGGACAAGATCCGCCGTTCGGGGGAGGTCCCCAGAATGCGCTGACGTGGACGCGCCAAAACGCTCGAGCGGGGCCCCCCGACGAGCGACCAGAGCGAGTGCCACGCGATCCGCAGCGGCCCAAACGTCAGATTCGGGTCGAACGGAAG
>DHJC01000081.1:0-114867 GCA_002404155.1 Chloroflexi bacterium UBA4730
CGCCCGCGACCGCGCGCGCGAGCATCGTCTTACCGGTGCCGGGCGGGCCCACGAGCAGCACGCCGCGCGGGATGCGCGCGCCGAGCGTCGAGAATTTCTCCGGGTACTTGAGGAACTCCACTACTTCGGTGAGCTCCTGCTTCGCCTCGTCGACGCCTGCGACGTCATCGAACGTCGTCGCTGGCTTGTTCCCGACGAACATCCGCGCGCGCGACTTCCCGAATGACAGCGCCTGGTTATTCGTGCCCTGCGCCTGCCGCATCATGTAGATGAAGAATCCACCGATCAGCAGCACCGGCAGCAAGCTCAACAGGACCGAGCCGATGAGGCCGAAGGTCTGCGAGTCGTGCGGGAGGGTGATCGTGACCCGGCTGTTGGCCGGCTGGGTGGCGTTGTAGTCGACGACGATCTTCTGGAACGCGCCGCCGTCGTTCGTGCCGATGTTCACGGTCTCGGTCGTGCCGTCGATCTTGTTGAGCGTCGCCGTGTCGGTGTTCAGCGTGACCGACTTCATCTGCCCGCTCTGGATCTCCGAGATTGCCTTGTCGTAGGTGACGACCTGGGTCGACGGGCCCTGTTTCTGATAGGCGTAGAGCAGCGCCACGCCCATGAAGACGAGGAGCAGGGTCAGGACGCCGTTCTTGAAGATCCGGTTATCGAAGTTCGTTGCCGTGTCCTCTCTATTCCGCCGTCAGGCGGTCGCTTCCGTCGATGTTACCCGTGTAACGCCGCAATGCCTCGATCTGTGCCGGGGGCGGCGTCGCGAAGATCCAGTGCCCCGGCTCCGCCGCTGCGTTGGCATGTTTCAGACCGACCACCCACCAGACCTCGCCGGAGCCGGTCGCGACGAGCGGATGGGACGCTCGGGCGCGGACCGGGACCTTCGCATCGGTGAAGAGGTCCTGCACCTTGATACGAAGCCGCCCGGCAAGCCGATCTCCCGGACGGCGTCCGCGGATCACAAGGTCACCGTGTGTCGGCGCGGGCGCTCTCAGCCGAGCGCCGGCGGGCGCGTGATCGCCGAGCGTGATCGTCCAGCCGGCCCAGTCGACCGGGTGACCCCAGACCAGACGGAGCAGCCGCGCATCCTCGGGTCGTCCCATCCTCGGAGCCGCCGGGTGCTCGATCCGGAGCATGCCGTACTCGCGGATCGCGCGGCCGCCGGGCAGATCGAGGCTGGCGCTCCCCTCGCGCGCCGCGGCGAGCGTCGCCAACGCCGCGCGGTGCCTCGCCGCCAGGGTCCGGCTGGTCGCGCGGCTCCAAGCGAGCGCGAGCGCCTCGTCACGCAGCGCAGCATCAAGGCCATCGAGCGCGATGCCCTCGCCGGTCGTGGCCGCATCCAGGGTCCGCTCCGCGGCGTGCGATCTGGCATCCGCCACGGTCGCGGCCGCGTCCGCGAGACGCGCGAGGGCCGCGCGCGCCTGCGGATTGACGCGCTCGAGCTCGGGCAGCACCTTGTGACGGATCCGGTTGCGGGCGTACCTGAGATCGGCGTTCGTTCGATCCTCGCGGGGTGAGATGCCCGCCTCCGTACAGACGGATTCGGTCTCGTCCCGGCCAATGACCAGGAGCGGGCGGACGATGCCGTCGCGCTGCGGCCGCATGCCGGCGAGGCCGGCGAGTCCGCTTCCCCGAGTCGCGTGGAGGAGCACCGTCTCGGCCTGATCGTCGCGGGTGTGACCGGTGGCGATGCGCGTGGCCCTGACCTCGCGCGCCGCCCGGCGGAGGAACGCGTAGCGGAGCTCGCGGGCGTCGTCCTCACTCTTCGGTGCTGTGTCCGCGCGTCCGATGCGGATCGTGGCGCCGTGCCGTTGCGCGAGATCGGCGACGTACTGCGCGTCCTTGGCCGATGCGCGCGGGCGCAGGCGGTGGTCGAAGTGCGCGACGTGCAGGTCGAGTCCAAGCTGCGGCGCGAGGCTGCTCAGCAGAAGGAGGAGCGCCGTGGAGTCCGCGCCTCCGGAGACCGCGACGACGACGGGTCCAGGCGGCAGGAGGTCGTGCTCACGCACGAAGGCGAGGACCGCGGCGCGGATCGATCGAGTCGTGCTCACGCAGTGGCTGGGGTGGGATTCGGACCCACGACCTGGCGGTTATGAGTCGCCTGCTCTAGGCCAGCTGAGCTACCCAGCCCGGGACGTCAATTGTACCGGGGGCTGGCGGTCCTTCTCCGCGGCGAGACGCGCGCGGAACTCCGCCTCGGTCCGATGCTTTCGCGCATTGCACCGGTGACATGCCGGCAGGATGTTCTCGATGCGATTCGAACCGCCGCGCGAGAGCGCTGTTCGATGATCCGGCTCCAACGCTGCGAGCTCACCGCAATACGCGCAGCGGCCGCCAGATGCGAGGACGAGCTCGTCCCACTCCGCCGGTGTGAAAGCGCCCTCCGCGGCGAACCGCAAAGCACGGTGCTTGTGGGACTTCGCACGTACGACAGCCGGGTTGGCGCGGTGGTATCGCGCGATGCGCCGCTTCACCCGTTCCGCGTGGCGCGCGTAGTAGGCCGCGTTCTCGGCACGATGCGCCTCGGGATGCCGCTCGCGCCATCGCTGCATTGCGGTGCGCGCCGTGTCGGCGTTGCGACGCATCCAGTCGCGTCCATAGGCGCGTCGCTGTTCAGGGTCTCGGTACGGCACCATTTCGTGTTACCGAACGCGGCGTCCCGGTGCAATAGGACCCGGATACGAGAACACCCGGACCTCAGCCCGGGCGATCTGTTGCGGGAGAAGGATTCGAACCTTCGGCCTTCGGGTTATGAGCCCGACGAGCTACCGCTGCTCCATCCCGCGAACGTCATTCTACATCGTTCGCGTGATGAGCGTATCGAAAGGAAGCGTGCGCTCGCCGCGCGTCAGCGCGATCCGAAGAAGAGCGCGAACCACCTCTGCACACGCGACGGCGCAGGCGCGCGCACAACAACAGCGGGAGTGCCTGCCTCCTGTTGAACGCCGATCAGTGCTTCGCCCGGCAGAACGTACCCGAGGTCGCGCGCCTTGTTCACGACGTAGTCGTCCGTCTTCTCCGTCGCGACAGCGGCGCTGAGCTGGGTGTGCGCCGCCTCGGCCACCGCGATATCCGCGCGATAGATCGCCGCCTGGTGGGCGAGCGCGTTGCGTTGGATCTCGATCGCCACGAACGCGCTCGCGAGCAGCAGCCCCGCGATGAGCAGGAGCATCGCGAGCGAGGGCTGGCCGAGCGTCGCCACAGCGGCGCGGCCCGCGCGCCCGCGCAAGGACCGGCCCGAGGCCCGCGAACCCTTCCGCATCGCCACCATCATCGCGCCTCGGGCCACTCGGATGGAAGCCCCTCCGCGTCGCCACCCGCTGCGCCGAACGCCAGCCACCCGAGGAGCCCGAGCAGCGACCGGGCCGGCCGGATGTCCGGGACACCGTTCACGAAACCCACCGTGACCACCGGCCGCTCGGCCCAGATCACCGCCGCGTCGTTACGGACCTTGTCGAGCGAGCCGGTCTTGTGCGCCACCTTCGTCCGGGCCGGGAGGTACCGCCGGATGAGCGCGTCGTCCTGGGTCGCCTCGAGGACCGCGAGGACGGCGTCGGAGGTCGCCCGATCGACAAGCTCGCCGCGCACGAGCCGCAGCAGCAGGCCCGCCACCTCCCGCGGGCTCGCGACGTTATCGAGGCCGCGGTTGGCTGCCTCGAAGTCGAACATCTTGCGGCGCAGCTCGGTCCGCACGCAGCCCCATTCGCGCATCCGCTCCGCAATCCGCTCGACGCTGACCCGTTCCATGAGCCGGTTCGTCGATGTGTTGTCGCTCACGATCGTCATGAGCGTCGCGTGGTCGCGGATCGTCAGGTCCGCGACGCCGCGCACGTGTCCCAACACCCCGGTACCCGGCATGTGCTCCCCCACGCCGATCCGTTCGTCAAGCGACAGGCGGCCCTCGGCCGCGTCCGCGTAGACCGTCATCAGGATCGGGATCTTGATGACCGACGCCGCCGCATACGACTCGTCGGCCGCGCGCTCGTAGAGCACCGTGCCGCCCGCGTCCAGCACGATCAGTCCCGCGGAACCATCCAGGTCCGTGGCGCCGCGGTCGAGCACGGCCCAATCCACGCTCAATTCCCCATGCGCTCCCGCACCCGCGCGCGATCCGCCAGGCGGGACATGCCGAGTCCCTCGACCGCGAACGACGCCGCGGCGCTCGCGAACGTCGCGGCCTCGATGAGCGGCGACCCTTCCGCAAGGCCGAGCGCCAGGCTGGCGGCGAACGCGTCCCCGGCGCCCGTCTGGTCGATCACCGCCGCGACCGGGAAGGCTCGCACGTGCGTGGTCGCTCCGCGCGCGCGGAGGTCCGACCCGCGTTCCGCCTGGGTGACCACGACCGTCGTGTACGGCAGCCACGTCGGATCCTCGGCGTGGTCCTCCTCGCTCACGACGACCGCGTCGACCTTCGGCAGCAGACGCGCGTAGTCCGTCCAGGCGGTCGCGATGACCGTCCCGTCCGCGCCGAACGACCGAAGCAGCCCCTGCGCGGCGAGCACCCGCTTCGCGCCGGACCATGGCGCGAACAGGGACGCGTCCAGCTCCCCCGCGATCGATGCGAGCAGGACGGCCTTCGGCGCGGTGACCGCGCGGCCGACGTCGGTGCGTGCGATCGGCGCAGCCCTCGCGCGCAACCGCAGCGTGCGACGGCCGGTGGTGTCGTAGGTGAACGCGAACGTCGTCGTTACGTCGCCGGGAAGCACGCGGAGCGCGATCCCGAGCTCCTGGCAGAGCGTCTCCAGGGCGTCGCGCTCCTTCGGTCCGGCACGCGTCACGAGCGTCACGGCCGCGCCGAGCTTGGCCGCGGTCGCCGCGCCGTAGAGCGCGGAGCCGCCCAGCCGCCAGCGCCCGTCGGGGAACTCATCGCGTGCGGTGTGGCCGATGGCGAGGAACGGGATGCGCGCGGCCTTAGACATTGAAAAGTACGTTGATCACGTCGCCGTCAGCGACTTGATAGGTCTTGCCCTCCGTGCGCAGCTGACCCTGCTTGCGCGCGTTCGCCTCGCTGCCGGCCTTGAGCAGCTCGTCCCAGCGAATGACCTCCGCACGGATGAAGCCGCGCTCGAGGTCGGAGTGGATCGCGCCGGCCGCCTGCTGCGCGGTCGAGCCCTTGAAGATGGTCCACGCACGAACCTCGTCCTCGCCCGCGGTGAAGAACGAGGTCAGCCCGAGCAGGTCGTACGTCGCGTGGACGACCCGATCCAGTGGCGCCTCAGCGAGCCCGAGCTCGGCGCGAAACGTGCTCGCCTCCTCGGCGGGCAGCTCCGCGATCTCCGCCTCGATCTTCGCGCACACGGCCACGACCGCGGTACCGCGATGCATCGTGGCCGCGGCGCGCAACGGCGCGAGCACGGCATCGGGAGAGGCGACGTCGCCCTCGTCCACGTTCACCACCACGAGCTGCGGCATGAGGGTGAGGAACCGGTAACCGCGGATGAGCCGCTGCTCCTCCGGCTCGACCTCGAGATCGCGCAGCGGCGTCTCCGTCTCGAGCGCCGGCTTCGCGCGCTGAAGGAACGCGAGCTCGCGCTCCTTCGCTTCGCGATCCGGCCCCTTCGCACTCCGCATCTCGCGCTCGAGCGAGTCGAGGCGCCGCTCGACGATCGCGTGGTCCGAGAACAGCAGCTCGAGGTCGAGCGTCGCCATGTCGCGCAACGGATCGACCGACCCCTCGGGGTGCGGCACCGACGGATCGGCGAACGCGCGAACGACGTGCACGAGCGCGTCCGAGTTGCGAAGATCGCCCAGCTTCTTCGGGCTGATCCCCTCGCCCGGCGTAGCGCTCTTCGCGAGGCCCAGGTCGCGATACGTGATCTCGGCGAAGGTCGTCTTCTTCGGCTTGAACAGCGCGGAGAGCTTGTCGACGCGCCCGTCGGGGACCTTCGCGACGCCGATGTTCGTCTCGCCCTCGGCACCGGCGAACGCCCCGGTCGGCGCATGGCCACCGGTGAGGAGATTGAACAGCGTGGTCTTCCCGCCGTAGGCGAGCCCGGTGATGGTCGAGCTGAGATTCACCCGAGTGAGGCCTGCTCGACCGCAGGCAGGTCCTCCCCGAAGATCGCGCGCGCGACCCCGCGGAACCGGTCCGTCGGCCCGGTCGCGAACACGCGATGCCCAGGCGCCCCGGTCGTCCGGACCAGCCGGTGCGAGAGCAACACTTCGCGCACCGCGAGGGCCGTCGTGGCCGCGGAGTCCACGACACGCACGCCCGGCCCGGCGACGCGCTCGATGACGCCTCGCAGCAGCGGGTAGTGCGTGCAGCCAAGCAGCAGCGTGTCCACGACCGGCTGCACGACGCCGCCCTCGGTGAGGAGCGGCTGCACGTAGCCGCGCACCGCCGCCTCGGCCTCGGCGCTGTCGGCCTTCCCACTTTCGACGAGCGGCACGAGGGCCGGACACGCCTGCTGGATGACGTCGGCCAGCGGATCGAGGTCGCGGAGGGCCCGCGCGTACGCGCCTGAGCGGACCGTGGCCGTCGTCGCGAGCACGCCGATCGATCGCCGAGCGGACGCCGAGATCGCGGCGGCCGCGCCGGGCCGGACGACGCCGATGATCGGAACGCGCGACTCGTCGCGGACCACGTCGAGCGCGACGGACGTCGCCGTGTTGCACGCGAGGACGATCAATTTGCAGTCGCGCGCGCTGAACCAGCCGAGGGCCTCGCGAGTGAAAGCGACGATCTCATCCGCGGGTCGGGGTCCGTACGGCATGCGCGCCTCGTCCCCGAGATAGATGGTCGACTCGCCGGGAAGCTGGCGGCGCATCTCGCGCAACACCGTGAGCCCGCCGACGCCGGAGTCGAAGACCCCGATGGGCAGATCTGCGGCCTCGGTCACCGCTTCCGTTGCTGGCTGACGAGCGCGTTCGCGAGGTTCGCGACCGCCTGCGACACCGGCGCGTTCGCGTTCGAAAGGACGAACGGAGCCTGCTTGTTGTTCGACTCGCTCACGAGCTTCGAGTCGGACGGGATCTCACCGACGACCGGCAGGTTGAGCGCGTGCTCCATGCCGCCCTTGGACAGGCCGGCGGTCAGGTCGGACTGGTTGACGACGAGCAGCAGCGGCTTCTGACCCTTGTAGCCGAGCGCCTCGAAGGTGTCGATGGCCGATCGCGTGTTCGCGATCGTGGAGCCCTGGTACGTGATGATGATCAGGATCACACTGGCTGCGTCGAGGATCGCGAGCGTATCCTCCGACAATCGAGCCGGCGTGTCGACGATCACGTAGTCGTGGTTGCCGGCGAGCAGCCCAATCGCGTTCGTGAGCTCGCTCACGGCCACGAGATCGGCCTCTTCGGGCCGCGGCGGCGCGAGGAGCACATCGATACCGCCGGGACCTTCCCAGATCGCCTCCGCCAGCGTGCCGCGCATGGCGGCGCCGGCCGGCAGATCCACGATCGAGCGCGTCGCCGGCGGAACCGGCAGCAGGTGACGTACCGCACCGAACTGCATGACGCCATCGAACAGTGCGACCGACGCGCCGTTACGGCGCAGCACGCACGCGAGGTTGACCGCGATGGTGGTCTTGCCGGTCCCGCCTTTCGGCGAATAGACGGCGATGATCTGGCCGCCGCCCTCGTGTTTCCCGCCTCTCGTGCCGCCAAGCGCCGACGCGAGCTCGTTCGCGCCGCCGGGCAGGACGAACACCGCGTCGATCCCCTGTTCGGGCCGCGGGTCCACGGGCCGCTGCGGCACCGTGACGACGACGATCCGCGTCCCCGGCGACGCCGCGCGGATCCGCTTCGCGACGTCGAATCCGGTGACCTTGCCCTGGAGGAGCGCGTCCACCAGGACCACGTCCGGCTTCTCTGTCTTGGCCTGGGTGATGCCGGCCTCAGCCTGGCCCTGCACGCCGGCGACCTCAACGTCCTTCTCGCGCGCGAGCATGCTCTTCAGGTGCTCCGCGACCTGGGGCAGGTCTTCGATGAGAAGGACTCGCTTCACGTTCGGCGAGTCTAACGATGGCCCCGGCGCAACGTCGCGGCCGCAGCGATCGCGATGACCCCCATCGCCACGACGAACGCGAGCCCGACCCTCAGGGTCACGCCGTACCAGTACGGATCGGGGTATACCGCGAGCAGGTTCGAGTCCGCGTCGAAGAGGAAGTTCCCCTGCGGGAACAAGACCTGGTGGAACAGGAGGAACAGCGGGTCGAACGCCACCGCCGCTCCGACCGCGACGACGGCGGCGCCCGCGCCGGCGGCGACGGCCGCGGCGCGGAGCAGGGCGAACGCCGCCCGCCGCCCACGCTGCGCGACCCGCGCGACGAGGAGGATCGCGGCGATCCCGCCGATCGCCGCGGCGACCTCGAACGCGACGAACACCCGTCGCACGTCGGCCATGTGGGCGTACTCGTCCGCCGTGAAGAGGACGACCCCGGGCTCGCTTGGTGGGGCGTCCGCGCGGCCGCTGACGTAGGCGAGCCAGCGCTCGTGCAGGTCCAGCAGGCGCGGCAGCTCGACCGGCTCCGTCCTCGACACGCCGCGGTCATCGGCGATGTGGAACGTCGCAGGCGCGAAGCCCGTATCGCGCGCAAGCGCCTCGTACGTGCTCGGCCCGGCGAAGACGAGCGCGAGCGTCACGAGTCCCGCGACCGCGAGCGCAATCGCGAGCACCGCGATCTCCCAGCGCCGCGTCACGCGCGTCGAAGCACCCCGAGGCCAGGTCGCTCGCTGAACACGAATCGGCCACGCTCCACGGGCACCGCGATGAACGGATCGTCGACGATGAGCAGGTTGCCGTCCAGGTCGGCCCACTCCACGGCGGGTGCGAGATGCGCGGCGGCGGCGATGGCGACGCTCGTCTCCGCGGCCCGGCACCCGAGCATCACCTTCAGACCGAGCTCGTGCGCCCGCTGGATCATGGCTCGGCCCTCCGCGATGCCGCCACATTTCTGGAGCTTCACGTTGATCCCATCGCAGGCGCCGGCGAGCCGGTCGACATCAGCGAGGCGCACCGCCGCCTCGTCTGCGACGATCGGGAGCAGGCTGTGCTCCCGCACGTGACGAAGACCCTCGAGGTCCGCGGGCGCGACCGGCTGCTCGACGAACTCGAGGCCGAACGGCGCGATCCGCTCGATCCGGGCCGGCGCTTCCTCGGCCGTCCACGCCCCATTGGGGTCCACGCGGATCGCGCCATCGAAGACCCGCCGGATCCCGTCGAGGATCGCGACATCGTCCCCGTGTCCGAGCTTGACCTTGAGCACGCTGAATCCGGCTGCCTTGGCCGCAGTCGCTCGCTCGGCCATGAGCGCGGGCTCCGCGATCCCGATCGTGAACGATGTCGGCGGCGCCTCCGCCGGCGCCAGCCCGAGGAACGTGCGCAGCGGCTGGCCGGCCTCCTGCGCAGCCCGGTCGTGCCCGAGCACGTCGAGCGCGCACGCGGCAGCGCCGCCATGCGGGAATCGGGCATCGAGACGCGCACGGAGGGTCGCGAGATCGCGCGGATCCTCGGGCACGCAGTCGAACGCGCCGCGGACGTCCGCCTCCAACGACTCGCTCGTCTCCCCGAAGAACGGGTCCGCGGACGCTTCCCCGTAGGAGATGCGCCCGCCGTCGTCAAGCTCGACGAGCACGACACGCTTCTCCGTCCGGACGGCGCGCGAGATCGCGAACGGAACGGCGAGATGCACGTCGACCGTGCGCACGGTGAACCTCATCGGACCAGTCCCGCGGCCAATCGATCGGAGCCTGCCGCGCCTTCGCGGACCGGGTCGGCCGCCGGGAGGCCCGTCGCGGTCCCGGCCGCTTGGACCGCGCGCCTGGCCGCGCCCAGGTCGAGCGCGCTGGTGTTGAGCGCGATCCCGACGACGGGGACCCGCGTGCCCGCCGCGCGGCTCCAGGTGGCCGCATCCTCGTAGAGCCGCACGAGCTCGGGAAGCGGCTTCAGCGAGAGCCCGGGGAATCCTTTGACCTCCGCACGCGACGCGTCGTGGCACAGGACCAACAGGTCCGGGGCGCTGCCGTGCAGCAGCCCGAGGGTCACGCCGGAGAAGCCGGGATGCGTGAGCGAGCCCTGGCCCTCGACGACGACCCAGTCGGCCCGCTCGGCCGCGTCGCAGACCATTTGCTCGGCGGCACCCGCGATGAAATCCGCGACCACCGCATCGATGGAGATGCCCTCGCCCGCGATCGCGATCCCGGTCTGACCGGTGGCGACGAACGCGGCGCGCTTCCCAGCGCGCTCCAGCGCGCGCACGAGCTCGAGGGCGACCGTCATCTTCCCCACTGCGGCGTCGGAGCCCACCGTAAGCACCACGCACGTTGCCGCTCGCCGCTGACGATGGCCGCCGATCGGGAGATCCGCCGGCGGTTCGCGGAGCTCGCGGACCCGACCGCCGCCCCGCTGCGCGGCGTCGCGCAAGGCCGGGTCCGCCAGCACGCGCTCGTGCAGCCCATTCCAGACCTCGAGGCCCCTGCCCAGCGCGTCTGCGAGCAGCGGCCGGTATGAGTCGGCGATGCGGCCCCCTGGCGCGGCCGTGCCGATCAGCAGGACCGTGGCGCCGCGGGCGATCGCCTCGAGGATCGTGCCAACGACCGGCACGCCCCGGCCGACGCCGATCGCGTCCGCGCTATCCGTCCCGGCACGCGTCGAGTCGACGACGGCAACGACCGGATACGGCGCGTACCGCAGGACCCCGATCGCCGTCTTCGCCGTCTGGGGCGTGAACAGGCCCTCGGCGAGGATCGCGACGCGGCGCGGGTCAGACACCGGCATCGCGGCCGAGACGAAGGAACCGCCCGGGCCGCTCGGCGAGCGTCTCGTCGCCGTGCGTTACGACCTCGCCGTTCACGATGACGTGATCGATGCCGGTCGGGTAGCGGTGCGGGTCGTCGTACGTGGCGGTGTCGATGATCCGGTCCGGATCGAACACCACGAGATCGGCCCAGGCGCCTTCGCGGACGACCCCGCGATCGCGCAGCTTCAGCCGCGAGGCGGTCAGCGACGTCATCTTCCGCACGGCGTCCTCGAGCGTGATGATGCCCGCATCGCGCGCGTAGTGACCGAGGATCCGCGGGAACGTACCGTACGAGCGCGGGTGCGGCTTCCCGAACGAGAGCGGTCCGTACGGCGCGTTCGCGCGCGAATCGCTGCCCGCGCACACCCAGGGCTTCGCCATCACGTACCGGACGTCGGCCTCGTCCATCGAGTGGTGGATGATGTCGATCGCGCCGTCATGTTCGATGAGCGCATCGCAGGTCCATTCGAGCGGGTCCTTCGTCGCCGCCGCGGCGAGGGCGGCGACGCTCTTCCCGGACCAGTCCGGATGGTGCATCGCGCGAGCGATCACGATGTCTGGCCAGTTCCGCTCGGTCTCGGTGTACTCACCGCGGATCCGTTGCCGGACCGCCGGATCCAAGAGGCGCCCGCAGAGGGCCATCGAGCCGCCGGCGTGGGCCCACTTGGGGATCGTCACCGCGAGGCCGGTGGACGACGCCGTGTAGGGGTACTGGTCGGCGATCACGTCGACGCCGTCCGCCTGGGCTCGCTCGATCATCGCGGTCGATTCCTTCACCTTGCCCCAGTTGCGCTTCTGCGAGGCCTTGTGGTGCGAGAGCTGCACCCGGACCCCGCTCCGCCGGCCGATCTCGAGGTTCTCGTCGATGGCGGCGAAGAGCTCGTCGCCTTCGTTCCGGATATGGCTCGCGTACAGCCCGTCGCGTTCGCGAACGATCGTCGCGAGCGCGCCGATCTCAGCGCTGGTCCCGTACGCGCTCGGCGGATAGATCAGCCCGGTCGAGAGGCCGATCGCGCCATCCTCGAGGGATTTCGCGAGCAGCGCCTTCATCGCCGCGAGCTCGCCGCCCGTCGGCGGCCGGTCATCCGCGCCCATGACGCACATCCGCAGGGTGCCGTGGCCCACGAACGAGCAGAAGTTGATGGCGGTGCCGGACCGGTCGATCGCGTCCGCGTACTCGCCGAACGAGCTCCACGTGCGCTCGAGGTCGTAGCGTTTGATGTCGCGATCGAGCTCCTCCGCGGCCAGGCCCATGACCGGCGCGGACGCGCCGCCGCAGTTCCCGGCGACGACGCACGTGACGCCCTGATGCACCGTGCTCTCGAGCGCCGAGTTGATCAGGACGGATTCGTCCGAGTGCGAGTGGATGTCGATGAATCCCGGGCTGACGACCCGATCGCGCGCGTCGATCGTGCGGGCGCCGAAGCCGCTGCCGACCTCGCCGATCCCGACGATACGGCCGTCGCGGACGGCAACGTCCGCGCGGCGCCGCGCGGCGCCGGTGCCGTCGATGACCTGCCCGCCGCGGATGACCAGTTCGGTCACTTCGCGCGGGCGGGCGTGAACGCGGCCTTCGCCTGCTTCAGCAGCTCGGGGCGCCCGAGGAGGTCGATCGCGGTGAACGCCAGCGCTTTGGCCGCGACGTGCATCGTCTCGAGCGCGCGGGGCGTCCGCGCGGCGGCTGCGAACTCTCGCGAGTGCCAGGGCACGCGATCGTCGCTCACGGACAGGAACGGATGGATCGACGGGATGACCGAGCTGATGTTCCCCATGTCGGTCGAGCCGGAGGTCTCGCCCGCACGCCGCGACCCGAGCTCGCGGCCGAGCCCCCGCGCATTCTCGAAGAACGCCGTCGCCATCGGCTGGTTCGTCGTGACCATGTCCATCGCTTCACCCCACTCGTAACGCAGCTCGCACCCGGTCGCCGTCGCCGCACCCTCGAAGCACGCGAGCACGCGTCTGCGCAGATCGCCGAGATACGACGGATCGGCGGCACGCACGACGATCTTCGCCGCGGCGCGCTCGGGGATGATGTTCGACGCCTGGCCACCGTCGGTGATGATCCCGTGGATGCGCGAGTCGCTGCGCACGAGCTGGCGGAGCGCGGACATCGCGCCCCACCCGAGCATGAGCGCGTCGAGCGCGTTCACGCCGGCGTACGGCGACGCCGCGGCGTGCGCGGCCTTGCCGCGAAATTCGATCTGTAGCACCCGCAGCGCGACCATCAACGGATCGAGTACGTCGGCGTCGGCGGGATGGAACATCATCGCGGCGTCCACGCCGTCGAAGACGCCGGCGGCGTGTAGCCTCACTTTTCCGGCTCCGCCTTCCTCGGCGGGCGTGCCGATGAGACGGACGCAGCCCTTGAGCTCGGTCGTGACGGCAGCGACCCCCAGATAGGCGCCGACCCCGCTCGTCGCGATGAGGTTGTGGCCGCAGCCGTGGCCGATCCCGGGCAGGGCGTCGTACTCGGAGCAGATCGCGACCGTCGGGCCGCTGCCGTTCTTCGTCTCGGAGACGAACGCCGTCTCGACGCCGCCCGCGCCCCGCGTAATCGGCAGGCCCTGTTCGGCGATGTAGTCGGCGAGTGCCAACGACGCGAAGCGCTCCTCGTATCCGAGCTCGGGGTGATCGTGGATCGCGAGCGCGAGGCGGTCGAGCGCGGCGGCGGCCTGGTCGATGCGCGCGGCGGCGCGCTGCTTCAGTGGCTGGAGATCCATCGGCGCTGCGAGCGTATCGGAGAAGTCAGGCCCGCCGCGTCGAGAGCACGACCTCCGCAGCGACGAACGGCACGACGACGAAGACGAGGGTGAGCGGCGTGAGCCCATCGAGCACCCGCAGGAGTGCGACGAGCGCGAGGACGCACCCGACCATCGCCCCGCGGCGCAGCCCGCGAGCGACGGCCGCATCGCGCTTGGTGCCGCGGCTAGCCCTGCGCGTCGACGCCGACACGAGCGCCAGTGCGGCGAGCGCGCCGGCGGTGATCGCGGCACCCGCGACGACCAGCCCGACGCTCAGCGGTCCATCGGGATCGCGCGTCGCGACGGTGAAGGCGACGATGGCGACCCCGGCTGCGGCGATCGCGAGGAGCGTCCCGGTCAGCGGTCGTCCCCCCGGGCCACGAACGGGAGGCGCCGCAGGGTGCTCTCCTCCTCGCCGGTGAGCGGAAGCGTTCCCTGCTCCGCGCTCCCAAGCGGCCGTCCAACAGCTTCGATCGCGTCCGCGGTCCGATTGAGACCGTGCAGGGAGTCGGTGTGCTTCTTTGTCGCGTTGCGCAGGTGGTCACCGAGGGTGTCGTACGCCGAGCGGAACTTTTCCAGCTCGAGCGCCGCGCGCCGCAGTCCTTCCTGCAGCTCGCGCGACCGCTCCTCCATCGCGAGACCGCGTAGTCCGAGCGAGACCATTTGCAGATACGCCACCAGCGTGTTCGGCGAGGTCGGAAGTACCCGACGCTCCGCGCAGTAATCGCTCAGGTCCGATTCGGCGATCGCGGCTTCGTAATACACGCCTTCCGCGGGGAAGTACAAGAACGCGTAGTCGATGGTTCCTTCCGCGGGCGAGATGTACTTCGCGACCGCGTCGACGTGGCGCTTCACCTGCTGGATGAAGGCCCGCCGCCGCGCGGCGCGCTCCGCATCGTCACGTGCCGTGCTCATGGCATTGAACGACTCGATCGGGAATTTCGCGTCGATCGGCACGAGGCGTCCCGCGAACCGCACCACCGCGTCGACGCGCGAGCCGTCGCGGTAGCCGTACTGGAGCTCGAACGCGCCGACCGGGAGGTTGTCCGCGAGCACGCGCTCGAGCATCACCTCGCCGAACCCGCCACGCAGCTTCGGCGCGCGGAAGAGGTCGTGCAGCGACCCGACGTCCTTCGCCAGCTCGCCGATCCGCGCGCTCTGCTCGCCCAGGGTCGCGAGCTTCACCCCGAGCTCGCCGAGGGTGCGCTGCGTCGAGCCGGACTGCGTGAGCAGCTGCTGCTCGGTGGCGCCGAGCGAACGTTGCACGTCGCTCCGCAGCTCGGCGAGGGACTGGGTGTTGGCGCCGCGAAGCTCGGCCATGGTCTGCTGAAGGAGCGCTACGTCTGCGCGCATCCCCTGCTGCAGGAGCGCGAGCGGGGTATCCGCAGGGCGGCGCCGCGCCAGGACGACGGCGACGACGACCGCGGCGATGGCCGCGGCCGTGATCGCGGCGGCGAGGATCTCCACGCTCGAATCCTCCTTCCCTCGGCCGATCGGCAGCCCGCCCATGCTAGAACGAGTGTTCGATTGATACCACAATAGATATCAGACGCCATGTCACTAGGGTCCGCCGGGTGCCCGAGCCGCTGACCCGGACGAAGACTGCCCTTTACTCTGCGGGTTCGATCGGCGCGGGCGCATTCTTCGCCTTCAACAACTTCGTCCTGCCGCAGCTCCTGAAGGCCGCTGGCGCGGGTGACCTGCTCATCGGGCTGCTGTCGAGCACACGGAGCATCGAGGGCGCCATCATCCAGCCGACCGTCGGCGCGCTCTCGGATCGCACACACGGCCGGTTCGGCCGGCGGCGGCCGTTCATCGCGCTCGGCATCCCGCTGTCAGCGGCATTCTTCCTCTTCGCCGCGACGCAGCACGACGTGCTCGGACTCACCGTCGGGATCTTCCTCTTCTCGATCTTCTTCAATGCCGCAGCCGACCCGTACGTCGCGCTCCTCGCCGACATCACGACGCTCAGCGAGCGCGGGATCCTCCAGGGCGTCTCGACAGCGATCCAGCTAGCCAGCCAGGTGGCGTTCCTCCTGCTCATCTCCACTGCGGCCGGGACCGGCGGGATCCCGGCCTGGTCGTATCTGCTGGTCGCCGGGCTCATGGTCATCACCTTCGGGATCACGGTCGGAGGCGTCCGCGAGCCGGCGGTCGTCGACGTCACCGAGACCCGCGTGGGCCGCCGCCGCTACCTCGCCGAGCTCACCGAGCATCGGCAGGCGCTGCGCTACCTCGGCGCGATCTTCGTGTTCATGGTCGGCTTCAGCGCGGTGCTCCCCTACCTGACCCTGTTCATCACCGTCGATATCGGGGAGACCGAGCCGGTCGCGCTGGCCCTTGCCGCCGGAACGCTCCTCGTCACGGCAGTGGCCGCGGTCGCGTTCGGCACGCTCGCCGACCGCATCGGGACGAAACCGGTGCTCGTCGTCGGCTGGATCCTGCTCGCGATCGCGGCATTCGGAGGGATCATCATCCAGCGGCTCCCCGAGACGATCGCGGTCGTGGTGCTGGCCGGCATCGGGAACGGCGCGGCCACGGCCGCCGGGTGGCCGCTCCTTGCGGCCCTCGTGCCGCCCGAGAAGACCGGGGTGTTTGCCGGCCTCAAGGCGGCCGCCGAATCGGTGGCCATCCCGGCATCAGTGGTCGTGGCCGCGGAGCTCTTCCTTCCCCGTTTCAGCTACCGGGGCGTTTTCGTGCTGCTCGCCGGCGCGATCCTCATCGCCCTGTTCATCCTCGTCCGTTTCGTCCGTCCGCCAGGCCGCGACGGCCCGCCCGCGACCGCGACAGCGATGTCGTGATCCGCGACATCGATGTACGGGATCGCGCCCAGGTCTTTGCGGCCGGGTGCGTCCCTGGCTGCAACCAACTTTGGATGCGTCTTTTCGCAACGACAGTCTGGCCAGGCGATCGCTAGGCCACGACGCCCCGCACTTGCCGCGCGCTCCACGATTCGGTGCAGATGGCGTTGTAGGGACACTGGATGCAGGTGCGCGCTTCGGGCCGCTCCGGTTCCGCGGGGAACTGCCGCGCTCGGATCTTCCCGGCGGTCGAGGTGATCACAGCGGCGATCGCGCCCATCGCGTCGGGCGTCGGCTTCACCTCACCGCGCTGTCCGGTCTCGAGGAACACCAGCGCGGTCTTCGCCGGCAACTCGCCGAAGGTCTTCTGGTAGGCGAGGGCGTAGACCGGGAGCTGCATGTTCTTCGCGGCTCGGCGCTGCGGGGTGTCTTCCTGGCCATCGAGAACGCTGCTCTTGTAGTCCGCGACCTCGACCCCATCGGCAGTCTTGTCGACGCGGTCCCATTGGCCGACGACTCGATCGTTCCCGAGCATGAACGAGAACCGCTGCTCGACCAGCTCCGGCGCAGGTCTGCCCTGCTCATCCTCGAAGAAGCGGCGGAGCGCGACGAGCCCAGCCTCGAACCGCTCGCTCTCGTGTTCGGGCGAGATGAATCCCCCGCCGACCCACGATGAGCGAAAGGTTGCCTCAAGCTCGGAGAGCCCCAGATCGTGGCCCTCCTGCTTGCGGCGCAGGAAGTGTGCGACGGCGCGGTGAAGCGCCTTGCCGTAGACCATCGGCGGCGTGTCCAGCACCGGGATATTGAGTACGTGGGCGAACCGGTAGCGGAGCGGGCAGCGCCGGTAGTCGTCGATCTCGGTGTACGAGAGGGTCAGCACGTTGTCCGCACCGAGGCGCGGCAGCGGGCTATCGACCTCGGTCGGCGCGACGGCGAATCGCTGCAGCTCGTCATACGCCGCAAGTCGCACGCTCCTCGCGGCCGGGCGGCGGCCGAGGGCCTCGCCGATGAACCGGCTTGGGCGGTGACCGCGGGTCCCGCCGTAGTCGGTCGCGCTGGTGAAGAAGAACGCGTCCTTCGCCCGCGTCATCGCGACGTAGGCGAGCCGGCGCTCCTCGGCGACGTGGCGGTCGCGGTCGCTTTGGGGCGTGCGGGCTAGGCCCTCGGGCAGGCGAAGATCCGGCAGCCGCAGGCTCCCCGGCAGCCGTTCCTCCGTCGCGACGACGAGGTACACGACGCCGAACTCGAGCCCCTTGGCCTTGTGGACGGAGAGGACGTTCACCGCCGACTCGGACTGCTCGAAATCGGCGGCGGCGGGATCGTCACCCGCCTCCCGAAGGAGCTGGAGGTGCGGCACGACGAACGACGCGCGGTCCGTGGGCAAGGCTTTGCCGGCGCTTTGAACGAGGCGGAGAAACTTCGCCACGTTGCGGCCCTGCTCCTCAGCGAGGGCGGAATCCGGATCGCGGTAGCGATCCAGCAGCTTCGATCGCTCAAGGAAGTCGAATAGCAGCTCCGCGGTCGTGCGCTCCGCGGCGCGCGCGGAGTACAGCTCGAGGTCGTCGATCAGCTTCTTCGCGGCGGCCACCGCGTCCGTGGAGAAGCCGGGGGCCTCATCGCGAGCGACCTCCTCGAACAGATCGCGGAGCGGCCGCTGCCGGCGGGTCTGGGCCTCGGCGAGCTTCGCCAGCTCGGCGGGCGGGAACGCGTACAGCGACGACGTCGCGAGGAAATAGACGTGCGGCGAGTCCGAAGGCGAAGCGACGGCGGTCAGGAACGACACCAGCAGCCGGATCTCGTCGCGGTCGTAGAGCTGGCCCCCGCCCGAGAAGTGCGCCGGGAGGCCCCGGCGGGCAAGGGAGTTGAGGACGCGCGTGGCGTCGGAGTTGTTCCGGACGAGCACCGCGAAGTCGCCGAGCTTCCGCCCGGTCTTGATCGCCGCGTCGGCGATCCGGTCGGCGACGGCCTCGGCTTCCTCTGCCCCGCTCGCGAACTGAAGGTGGTCGACCTCGACGGCCTCGCCGGCCGGGCGGCCCTGCAGCTTCTTGTCGATGCCGAGGCGGTCCTCGAGCCGGTCGGGGTTGTTCCGGATGAGCGCGTAGGCCGCGTCCAGGAGCGCCTGGCCTGATCGGCGGTTCTCCACCAGGGTGACCACCTTGGCGTCGGGGTAGGCCGCCCGGAACGCATCGAAATTCGACAGCGTCGCGCCACGCCAGGCGAAGATCGACTGGTCGTCGTCGCCGACCACCGTGAGATTGCGGTGCGCCGCGACCAGGCGCTCGATCAGCTTGAACTGGGCGTCATTGGTGTCCTGGAACTCGTCGACCAGGACGTATCGGTAGCGCTCGGCGAGCCGGCGCGCGGCCCCGGGATGGTGCCGGAGGACGCGCAGGGAGAGGGCGATCTGGTCGCCGAAATCGATCACCCCGGCCCGCTCCTTCAGCGCCGTGTACGCGGCGTAGGTCGCCGCGAGCTCGGCCTGGGCCTCGGCTTCGTCGCGGGTGGCGTCGTCGCCGGCTTCGTCCACCATGTTCCTGGCGAAGGCCACGTAATCCTCAGGGGCGATGTCATCGTCGCGGGCGCGCCCGAAGAGGTCGAGGAGAGCGCGCACATGCCGGACCGGGTCCCCGGCCGGCCGGTAGCGCTTCAGGGGAAGGTCCGAGAACAGGTGCTCGCGGACGAAGATGACCTGTTCGGCCGGCGAGAGCACGCGCAGCTCGCCGGCCCGCCCGAGCTCGAGCGCGAACTCGCGGAAGACCTCGTCCCCGAACGAGTGGAACGTTCTGATCGCGGCGTCGTTGAGACCGAGCGGGGTGTAGAGGTCGACGCGCTCCTGCATCGTCGCGGCGGCCTTCTCGGTGAACGTGAGGGCCAGGATCTGATGGGGCTTCGCCCGTCCGGACGCGATGAGGTGGACGATCCGCGCGGTGAGAACATGGGTCTTGCCGGTGCCGGCCCCGGCGACGATGAGCAGCGGACCTTCGCCGTGCTCGACCGCTTCGCGCTGCTCGGCCGTGAGGGCTCGGAGGATGTCCGGCCGCTCCTCGCCCAGCGGGAAGCTGAGCTGCTCGGTCACGGGATGGCGGCGAGCGCGTCGGGCTGCGGGTCGGACTCGGCCATTGCGACCACGCTCGGTGCGACCAAATCCGGTCGCGAGGCGACGAAGCGCGCGAACGACGCCCGGGCCCGAGCCAGGTGGGCGCGGGCCCGCTCGCGTTTGTCCGCCCGGCGAAGCGGTTCGTCGAGCGGCGGGAAGAGTCCCCAGGTGGCGTTCATCGGGGCGAACTCGCGTTGCGGCGTCGTGACATACCGGACCAGCGCGCCGATCGCCGTGTCGTCCGGGAACACGACATCCCCCTCCCCGGCCACGCCCGCTGCGACGTTGAGGGCCGCGACCAGGCCGCTCATCGCCGACTCGAGGTAGCCCTCGACGCCGACCAGCTGCCCCGCGAGGGAGGTCCGCGGCGCAAAGCGCAGCCGGTGCGACGGGCCGAGCAGAGCGGGCGAGTTCACGTACGTGTTGCGGTGCATGACCCCGAGCCGGGCGAACTCCGCGGTGGCCAGCCCCGGCAGGGAGCGGAAGATCCGGCGCTGCTCCGGCCAGCGGAGGTTCGTCTGGAACCCGACGAGGTTGTAGAGATCGCTCGCCGCGTCGTCCGGGCGGAGCTGCACCACGGCGTAGGGGCGCCTCCCGGTCTTCGGATCGACGAGCCCGAGCGGCTTCAGCGGACCGAACCGGAGCGTCTCGGGACCGCGGCGGGCGAGCTCCTCCACAGGCAGGCAGGCCTCGAACCACATCGTCTTCTCGAAATCGCGTAGCTCCACCTGCTCGGCGCCGACGAGCGCGGCGACGAAGGCCTCGTAGGCCGGGCGGTCCAGCGGGATGTTCAGGTAGGCGTCGCCGCCCTTCCCGTAGCGCGACGCCCGGAAGAGGACGCTGTGGTCGAGGGACGCACCGACGACGATCGGAGCGGCCGCGTCGAAGAAGTGCAGGTGCTCCTGCCCGGTGAGCCGCTCGATGGCCAAGGCCAGGTCCGGCGACGTGAGCGGGCCGGTGGCGATGATCGTCGTTCGCGCAGGGTCGATCGCCGTGAGCTCGCCACCGACCCGCCGCACACCCGCATGGGCGAGCCCCGCCTCGACCGAGGACGCGAAGGCGTCGCGGTCGACGCTCAGATCCTGCCCCGATGGCACGCGGGCGCCATCGGCTGCGCGAAGGACGAGCGAGCCGAGCTGGCGCAGCTCCTCTTTCAGGAGGCCGGCGGCGACCTCGGGCACGTCGGACTTGAAGGAGTTCGTGCAGACGAGTTCGGCCGGCCGCGCGGTCCGGTGGGCCGGCGTGGTCTTGTTCGGCCGCATCTCGAGGAGTTCGACCGGGATGCCGCGCCGCGCGAGCTGCCAGGCCGCTTCGGACCCGGCCAGTCCTGCACCGACGACCAGAACGGATTCGCTCATCCGTTCTATCCTAGGTCCGGGCGTAGCGCTCCGCGAGCGCGACGAGCGTCCTGACCGACGGACCCTGCGGCCCCTTCGGCGAATGCGACCGGTCGCGGTCGCTCCAGAAGGTCCCCGCGATGTCGAGGTGCGCCCACTCGGTGCCGTCCTCGACGGCGGCATCGAGGAACGCCGCGGCCTTGATCGCGCCGCCCTCACGGCCGGCGCTGTTGGTCAGATCGGCGATGTCGCTCTTGATCTCGTCGCGGTACTCGTCGGTGAGCGGCATCGGCCACAACCGATCCCCCGCCTCGACGCCGACGCGACGGACCTCGTCGACGAAGGAGTCCGGCTTTCCGAACAGGCCGCTGAAGTGGTTCCCGAGCGCGACGGCGATCGCGCCGGTCAGCGTCGCGACGTCGACGACCCGCGTCGCGCCTTCGCGCTGCGCGTACGTGATGCCATCCACCAGGACAAGGCGGCCTTCGGCGTCGGTGTTGATGACCTCGACGGTCTTGCCACTCATGCTCGTGAACACGTCGCCGGGCTTCGTCGCCCCACCGCCTGGCAGGTTCTCGGTGCACGGAGCGACCGCGATGACGTTGACCTTTGGCTTGAGCGCGGCGATCGCGGTCATCGCGGCGATGACCGAGGCCGCGCCGGTCATATCGGCCTTCATATGGTGCATGCCCTCGGCAGGCTTGATCGAGATGCCGCCGGAGTCGAAGGTGATGCCTTTCCCGACCATCCCAAGGTCGAAGCCCTTGCCGCCGCGGCCGCGGTAGCGAAGAACGATGCACTGCGGCGGCTCGTGACTGCCCTGCGCGACCGAGAGGTAGCTGAACATCCCGAGGCTCTCGCATTTCTTGCGGTCGAGCACCTCGATGTCCAGGCCGGCCTCCTTCGCGAGCGCGCGAGCCTCCTGCGCGACGATCGTGGGCGTCATCTTGTTCGCGGGCTCGTTCGCCATGCGGCGGGCGAGGTTCACCGCCTGGCCGACGGCGTCGCCGCGTCGGATCGCATCGCGGACGTTCCCTTCGGCGACGATGCTCACGGTCGAAAGCGGCGGCAGCCGGCGCTCCTCAGGCTTGCTCCGGTGCGCTTCGGGCCGCCACATCGCGAAGTGGGCGCCCTCGACCGCGGCTTGAACGGCCCGCGCCTCGCCGATCGTCCCGTCGACGTAGATCGCGGCGGTCTTCGCGTCGGTCTTCCAGAGCGACTTGATGCCGGCGCTCGCGATGTTCCGGGCGCGCTCGGCGTCGTACTCGGCACGTTTTCCGGCGCCGACGACGACGACACGGCCTTCCTTGTCCCCGCCCACGTGGGTGAACACGTTGTAGAGGCTCGCGGCGCCGCGCTCTCCGGCAAGACGCTCCACGATCGCGCGCTTGCCGCGCGCGAGAGACTTCGGTGCCTGCCTGTCGTCGAACAGCGGGACGATCGTGACGTCGGCCTGGGCCGCGTCGGCCGGGCGAACGGCGCGGAACTTCATTGCCTCTCCCCTTCGTGGCTGCGAGCGCCATGGATCGCGCGATGGAGCTGCTGGTGGCTGGTAGCGGGATCGTGGATGAGGACGCGATCATCGCCCACGCGTCGCGTCAGGCCATGATCGTCGAGGAATTGTAGCAACGGAAGGACGTGCTTCCGGCTCGATCCGGTGAGATCGCGTGCCTTCGCGACGGTCATCGGGCCATCCTGCAGTGCGTCGATGATCGCGTCGCCGAATCGTTCGACCGCGTCTGGCAGGAAGACGCCGTCCGTGCCGACCCGGATCAGGTCGCCGCGATCGGCGAGGGCCACCAGGACCTCGAGATCGATCCCGTGGTCCCGCCGCAGCGTCACCGCGCTCGGCGGCTGGAGCGGGGCACGCGCCAATGCCGCGCGGGCGCCGGTCCAGCGGGCCTCTTGCTCCGCGGTGAGCGCCGGCGTGTGCGCTGGCAATGCGAGCGCGCTCCCGCGCTCCGCGATGCGGCCATCCGCGACGAGCCGCGCGACGAGCGCGGCATAGCGCTTCGGCGGGAGGTCGAGCGCGCTGCGGACCTCCTCGCGCGACGCGCCGACGCGAAGCGGCGCCTTGCGATGGGCCATCGCGAGCGTGCGCTCGACGCGCGTCGCGAGGGTCTCGAACGCCTCGCGCGAGATCGCCGCATCGGCGAGCGGGACGGCGCGGCCCTCGGCGACGAGGGCGGCATATGCGGCATCGCGCTCCGCCGCATCGAGGCCGCTGCGCTCCCCTGCCTCGGCCGGCGTTCGGGGCGGGTCGAACGAGGCGAGCAGCCGGTCCGCGGCCGAGGGCGCGCTCCGGCGTTCGAGCGCGGCAACCGCATCGGCTCGGGTGCGGGTCCGTTCGCCCGTCGTGTCCGCGATCACGCCGCCGCCGAGCGTCTCGGATGGCGACGGCCGCCGGACCACGAGCCGGTCGCCGACCGCGGCCGCGAGCGGCGTCACGAGACGCAGCTGCACCCACCCCGTTTCGCCGGGACCGATCGCGCGACCTTCCAGCACCGAGACGCGGGCGATGGCCTCGGCGGTGCCGGCGTGCACCCGGACGGTGTCGTCGTGCTCGAGCGGCCCGCTCACCTCCGCCAGCACTGACAGCCGCACACCGAGCAGCGACGTGGGCCTGAGCGCGCCGGGCTGTACCAGGACCATGCCGCGCGCGAGCGCGTCCTTCTCGATGCCGGCGAGGTTCGCCGCCACGCGCGAGCCGGCCCGGGCGATCTCGATCGCCCGGCGGTGGGTCTGCAGCCCGCGAATGCGCCCGCGCAGCCCGCCCGGCACGACCTCGACCTCCTCGCCGACGCGGACCGATCCGTCGACCAGGGTGCCGGTCACGACGGTGCCGAACCCGGTCATCGTGAAGGCGCGATCGATCGGCAGGCGTGGCCGGCCGAGGTCCCGGCGCGGCGGGGCCGCGCCCAGTACGGACTCGAGCGATGCGAGCAGCTCGTCGAGCCCGCGGCGCGTCGTCGCCGACACCTCGAGGATCGGTGCGTCCGCGAGCGGGGTCCGTCCGAGCGCCGCGCGCACCTCGGCTCGCACGAGCGCGACCCATTCGTCATCGACCAGGTCACGTTTGCTCAGGGCGACCACGCCGCGGTCCACTCCGAGGAGCTCGAGGATCGCGAGATGCTCGCGGGTCTGGGGCATCACGCCCTCGTCGGCCGCCACCACGAGCACCACCGCGTCGATGCCGCCGATCCCGGCGAGCATGTTGCGGATGAAATCCTGATGGCCGGGCACGTCGACGATGCCGACGTCCGCGCCGCCCGGCAAGGTCAGCCACGCGAAGCCGAGGTCGATGGTCATGCCCCGCTCTTGTTCCTCGCGAAGCCGGTCGGGGTCGATGCCGGTGAGCGCGCGGATGAGCGTGGACTTTCCGTGATCGACGTGGCCCGCCGTTCCGACGACACGGATCGGCGCATCGCCGGTCATTGCACGCCGGGCGCCGGACCGCAGGTCGCGAACAGCGCCGGCACGACGACGAAGGCGAGCAGCAAAAGGCCGATGATCCAGAGGGCGAGCACGATCCCGGTGGCCCGCAGCGGGAGCGGCTGCCGGTGGTCCGCTACTTCACGCGGATCGCGACGCACTCGATCTCCACCCGGAAGCCGCGCGGCAGTGACGCGACCCCGACGGTCGACCGGGCGGGCCGGTGCTCGCCGAACCGTCTCGCGTAGACCTCGTTCATCGCCGCGAAGTCCGCCATGTCGACGAGGAACACCGTCGTCTTCACCACGTGTGCGAGATCCGACCCGGCCGCGTCCAGCACCGCGGCGAGGTTGTCCAGCGTGCGCTCGGTCTCCGCCGCGACGTCGCCTCTTCGGTTCTCGCCCGTCGCGGGATCGATGGCACCTTGCCCGGCACAGAACACGAGCTCTCCGGCGACGATCGCCTGGCTGTACGGCCCGATGGCCTTCGGTGCGCCGTCGGTCGCGATGCTGCGGATCTCGGTCGGCATATTCGGCCTTTCCATTCCTATGAGGTCCTTCCGCTACGGTCCACGAGCGCGCCAATCACGGCGGCTACCAGCGGCTCGTCCTGCTCGGGCAGCACGCTCCGCAGGTCGAGCACGACGCGATCGTCGATGATCCGCGAGATCACCGGCGGATCGGCCCTTCGCAGCGCGCCGACGGCGCGCGCCGCGGACGAGGCCGAAAGGGCAACGCCGCGCGACGGCTGGGTCTCCTCGGGCAGCGATCCCCCGCCGACGGTCGACCTGGTCTCGACCACCGCTGCGGGGATGCCGGCGGCCTCGAGCCGCGCCGCGAGCACCTTCGCGCGCTTCGCGAGCCGGGCGGGTGTCTCGGCGATCAGCCGCCACACCGGGAGCGTCTCGAGCGCGGTGCCGTCGCGGTAGGCCGCGACCGTCGCCACCAGCGCCGCGATGGTGAGCTTGTCCGGACGGAGCGCGCGCATCAGCGGGTGCGTGCGCAGTTTCGCGATCGCCTCGGCACGGCCCGCGACGATGCCGGCCTGCGGCCCGCCGAGCAGCTTGTCCCCGCTGAAGGTCACCACGTCCGCGCCGTCGCGGATGGCCTCCTGAACGGTCTCCTCGCGTCCGAGACCGAATCGCGCCGTATCGAGCAGCGTGCCGCTCCCGAGGTCGTGGATGAACGCGACGCCGCGCTCGCGCGCGAGCGTCGAAAGATCCGGTGACGCGGCCTTCGCGACGAAGCCACGCAGCGTGAAGTTGCTCGCGTGCACGCGGAGAATGGCGCCCGTCTTCTCCGTGATGGCGTTCGCGTAGTCGCGCACATAGGTGCGGTTCGTGGTCCCGACCTCGACGAGCTTGGCGCCGGACCGCGTGAGCACGTCGGGGATCCGGAAGCCGCCGCCGATCTCGACGAGCTCGCCGCGCGCGACGATGACCTCGCGCTTGCCCGCGAGTACTGCGAGCGCCAGCAGGACCGCCGCCGCGCCATTGTTTGCGACGACCGCGTCCTCGGCCCCCGTGACCTCCGCGATGAGGCGCGCGGCGTGGCCGTGCCGCTCGCCGCGCGCGCCGCGTTCGAGGTCGTACTCGACGCTCACCGTGCCGCTTGCGTCGCGGATCGCTACGAGCGCAGCGTCGGAGAGGGGGGCCCGGCCGAGATTCGTGTGGAGCACGACGCCGGTCGCGTTGATCACCCGCCGCAGCGTGGGCGCGTCGCCCTTCGCGATCCGGTCGCGGGCGAGCTTCGCGTAGGCGGCGGCATCGAGGATCTCGCTGCCGGCCGTGCGGGCGGCCGCGAGGACCTCGCGCACCGCCGTCGTGAGGCGCCTCCGATCGGACAGGTCCTCCGGCGATGCGCGGAGCACGGCATCGACCGACGGAACGCGACGTCGTGGATCGGTCATGCGGTGAGCACCGCGAGCGCGCCTGGACGCACCTTGATCGCGACCTCGCTCGCGTGGATCACCTCGCCGTCGATCTCGACGGCGACGCGCCGGTCGAGCGCAATGTCGACGGTCCGCGCGCGGATGGCTTGGATCGTCGTGCCGTTGTGGTGCGTGCCGCGATACAGCCGCGCGAGCGCGCCGAGGGTCGCGAGCTTTCCGAGCTCCGTGGCGATGGTGAGATCGAGCCACCCGTCATCCAGCGCGGACTTCGGCGCGGGCTGCATCCCGCCGCCGAAGTAGCGGCCGTTCGACGCGACCACGATGAGGTGCCGCCCTTCGCGCGATTCGCCGTCGACGGTGATCCGCATCGCTAGCGCCTTGTACAGGGCGATCGCGCCGAGCGCGCCGGCGAAATAGCCCAGCGTGGATCCAACGTAGCGCGAGCTGCCCTTCACGCCTTCCGCCACGACCCCGTCGATGCCTACGCCGGCGGCGTTCACAAAGACCCGTCCGTTGAGCTCACCGACGTCGATCACCCGGCGCCTGGCCTTCGCGAGGAAAGCCGGAACGTCGCGCAACCGCTTCGGATAGCCCAGGCTGCGCGCGAGGTCGTTCCCGGTGCCGAGCGGATAGAGGCCGAGCGCGGTCGTCGTGCCGACGAGCCCGTTCGCGATCTCGTTCGCGGTCCCGTCGCCGCCCGCGGCGATGACCGTCGCGTAGCCGTCATCCGACGCCTCCGCCGCCAGGCGCGCGGCCTCGGCCGGTGCCGGGGTGACGAGCACCTCGATGTGCATGCCGGCGTCGCGGAACGTCTTCGCGAGGGTCGTCGCGAGGTTCCGCCCCCTTCCGTGCCCGGCCTCGGGGTTGAGGATCGCGATCGCGCTCGCCGCGCCGTTTTGGCTCATTGCAGTGCCGCGCGGATCGCCTGCTGCTCCTCATCCGACAGCGCGTGCTTCGAGCGTCCATTCGTGACCTGTTTCGCGAAGATCCGCGTTTCGGCCCGCCCGTGGAGACTCGATACGACGATGCCGGTACCGCCCTGGTCCAGCAGCGCGATGGCGAACGACTGGTCCCCGCCGCTGTCCTGGAACGGGTTGAAGCGGACCACGCCGACCTTCTGCAGCGCGAGCCGGGATGACGCTTCGAGCTCACGCTCGAGCGCGTTGAGCGCGTCGACCCGGGACGCGAGCTGCTCGATCCGAGTCGCCTGGCCGGCCAGGACCTCATCAAGGCCCGTCGTCCCGTTGTCGCTGAGGATCCGCCGCAGGCGGCTCCGCAGGCGGGCCTCAGAGCGCTGGAGGAAGGCGAGCCAGGCAGCCAACCCCACCACCGCGAGCACGAGCGCGATCACGGCGCCTGACAGCACGGACGGCTCGAGCGGCATGCCGCAGATACGGTAGCCGTTCCCGTATCCTTGGCCTCTCATGGCGAAGAGACAGCGACGGAGCACGCGCGAGCGCCGCGCCAGTGCGGGGAGCGCGCGGCCGGCGGAGCACGACCGTCCGGTGACGACCACGAGCGCGACGCGTCGCTCGTACAGCGGGTCGCAGCGACCGGGGTCGCCGGTCCGTGCGGGTGCGGCACGCGCCGTCGGTGAGCCCTCCGCGGTCCTCGAGCGCGAAGCCGTACGGGAGCGAACCTACGTGACTCGGGACTTCCGCCGCATCGGCATGGTCGTCGCGATCATGGTGGCCCTGCTCATCGTGAGCGACGTCGCGGTGAACGCCCTCCTGCCCTAGCCAGAGCGATCAGGCCAGGCGGTTCCCCCGACCAGGAGCATCCGCGTCCTAAACTCAGACCTCCACGCGACGGACCCGTGGCTCAGCGGTTAGAGCACTCGGTTCACATCCGAGGGGTCGCTGGTTCGAATCCAGCCGGGTCCACGGAAGGTACCCCTCGGCTTGCCGCGTAGCGGCCCTTCCCGTCGCGAGTCGCGGTCAGGTAGGTGCGCACAGTAGGCGCCGCGATCGCTGCGATCATCCGCCGCAACTCGGGCCGGATGACGAGCTCCATCCCGTCGTCGGCGAACCGGATCTCGGTCACCAGCGCGTCGATGATCGCCCGGCGCGTCTCGCGGGTCATGTCGGGCCACGCGTCGACGACCGCCAGGTAGCGTGCGACGTCGCCGACCGTCGCGTTAATTGCCGGTGCCGTCGCGTCGAGAACCGTCCGGGCCTCGCGTTTCTCGGTCGCGTAGTCGTCGTCGCTCAGGTCCCCGAGGAGGTACAGCCGGCGCGCACGCTCGAGCCGCGCCTCGGCTACGCGACGCCGCCGCGCTCCGTCGTCGGCCGCTGGCTTCACCCGGACGAACGCGGCAAGGCGCGTCCGACGATCAGCGTCGAGATGCCACGTCCGCAGCCACGCGACGAACTCCGCCTCGAGGACCGCCTCGCTGCGTTGGAACGGCGTGCCACAGCCCGGGCGCGAATGCAGCAGCCGGTGATCGATGACGCCATCCGGCCGCGCCGAGCGACGACCCCAGAGCGGCTGCCCACACGTCGCGTGGCGAGCGCGGGACGTGAAGAGGTAGAGCCCGCGCTCGGCAGGCGTGCCGCGGCGGCCGCGGCGCTCGCGGCGCAGGCGCTGGATCGCGTCCCAGGTCCGTCGGTCGACGAGCGCGGGCGCGATGCCGGTGCGCTCCTCGCCCTTGCGGCGGGTCACGCCGATGGCAATCGGGTTCTTGAGGACCTCGAAGACGACGGTCGCGTCGAATGGCCGACCGCGCACCCGATGCGACGGATCGCGGCCTCGTCGTCAACGAGCGCGATCGCCGTTGCGGTCGCGTCCGACCAGCGGTAGCCCCACGGGAGCGTGCCGCCAGGTAGCCCGAGGCGCGCGAACCTCGCGGCGTAGCCGTCGCGGATCCGGTCGGTGAGGTCGCGCGAGTACTGCGCGTTGAGCACGTGGAGGATGCCCTTCTGCAGCGCGCCGCGGCGATCGTCGGACCAGATGCCCTCGCGGGCGTAATAGATCCGCGCGCCAGCGGCGCGGAGCGTGGCCTCGTACGTGAACGCGTCGGCTTCGTTGCGGGCGAACCGCGACGTGTCGTACACGACCAGGACGCTGAACCGGTGCTCACGCGCGTCGGTGACCATCCGCTGGAAGTCCGATCGCTTGAGTGTGCCGGTGCCGGAGATGAGGTCGGAGTACTCGGCGATGATCTCGAGGTGCAGTTCCGTGGCGGCGCGCGGGGCAGTCCCGGTGCGGCCGCTCTCGGCGTACGCGATCTTATGAGCGCGCCGGCCGCCCCGCTTGCTCCCGACCTCGAACAGGCCCTGAAGCGCCTGAAGCTCCGCGCGGTGCGGCAGCTCGCACCGGAGGTGCTGCAGACGGCGAAGGTCCAGCGCTGGGCTCCGGAGGAGCTGCTGCGTACGCTGGTCGAGGCCGAGATCGCCGCGCGCGACCAGGCCAACGAGCGGGCCCCGCTGCGCGTCGCGGCCTTCCCGGTGCGCAAGACCCTCGACGAGTTCAAGGTCCAAGAGAGCGCGGTGCCGCAGCCGACCTTCGCGTATCTCGCCTCGCTCGAGTGGATCCGGGGGGAGGTCGCGCCGCGTACCGCGCTGATCCGCGACCAGCTGCGGCAACGACCGGTGGCCTGCTCACGACCTCCGCTGCAGCGACGCTCCGCGTGAAGCCCGACCGCTATCCGCCGGACCGGCCGGCCAGGCGCGTCGGGTAGGGCTACGTGCAGCTCGCTACGTTCGTCGTGCCTACGACGGGGATGGTCGCGACCGGGGCGGTCGAGAGCGGCACCGTCCGTCTCATCGGCCCAGGTTCGCTCGGTGATCGTCTTCGGGCCCAGCTGGCGCTGAAGCCCGCGCCGGATGCGCCGGTCTACCCACTGAATGCGCTGCGGCTTTTGGCACCCGTGCCGGAACCTCCCAGCGTGCGCGACTTCTACGCCTTTGAGCAGCACGTCCGTGCCGCTCGCAAGCTACGCGGTCTGGAGATGTCCCCGACTTTCTACGAACTGCCAGTGTTCTATTTCAGCAATCCGGCAGCGATCTTCGGGCCGGACGCTGTCATCCCTATGGCACCCGGCACCCAGGAACTGGACTTCGAGCTGGAAATCGGACTGGTCATCGGACGGGGCGGACGGAACATCCCGGTCGAGCGCGCATGGGAGCACGTGCTCGGCCTGACGATCATGAACGATTGGAGCGCACGCGACCTCCAGCGGCAGGAGATGAAGCTCAACCTGGGCCCGGCCAAGGGCAAAGACTTCGCCACCTCGATCGGGCCTTGGCTGGTGACACTGGACGAGCTGCGCGATCGGCTGGAGAAGGACCGTCATGACCTCACAATGGTCGCCCGCGTTAACCGGCGCGAGTTGTCCCGTGGCAACGTCAAGGACGCGTACTGGAGCTTTCCGCAGATGATCGCGCACGCCTCGCGAGGGGCGACGCTCCGGCCAGGCGACTTGATCGGCAGCGGTACGGTCGGCACGGGCTGCATTCTCGAGCGGCGTCCGGAGAACACGGGAGGCTGGCTCAAGCCTGGCGACGAGGTCGAGTGCGAGATCGAGCGTCTGGGCATCCTGCGCAACCGCATTGCTGCGCCAGACGAAAGCTATCACCTATTGCCTGACCCGAATGCACCGGACACGGTCGCCGACTGACCGGGAGTGGGCCGCGTAGAGGAACCGACCGTGCGAGTGTGGTCAACGGTCGACGGCACGCCCGCCGGAAGATCACCTGATTCTCGCCGGCACCTTGGCCCCGCTCCTCATTCACTGCAGGCCTCTTGAAGGAACCGGGTCGGCGGTCGGGTCCTCTCGGGCGAGCGATAAAACCCCGGGCCGCAGCCGGGTAACCCCACGAAAGTCTCGGAAAGGGCCGCGCTGACGCTCGGCAACCCCCCGGGGAAACCCCGCAACCTATGCCCGGTAGGGGCGGGTCGCGCTGGCAACCCTAGCGATCGATCCCTGCGACCCTGCCCGCGGCACGGGGAACCCCGCGCTCGTGCCAGTCGACGAGGGCCGGCTCGTGTCGGCGACGCCGCGGCCGGGATGGCTCGACTACATCGAGCGAACCGGCGTCCTCAGCGTGGGCGCGCCGGTTTTGGTCGGGAGGCGTCGGCGGGAATCGAACCCGCGATGAGGGTTTTGCAGACCGTCTCTTCAGCGACGTAGCTGCTTCGATCACCTTACTGAGTCAGATGAGCAAATGGTTTGCCACACCAGTGTCGCCGGTGCGCTCGCCGAGCCCCAGAACGCTGCCGCCATGAACGGTCGAGGGAATCGATTCGTACGAGGATCCTGCACTAGGCATCGTCACGCACGACGGTGCGCCCTCGGCGCAACTCAGCTCAATGTGGGGAGCCAGCTCGATCGTCGCGATTCGTACGCGGCAATCGAGTCGACGTGGGTGAGGCTCAGCTCGATCTCGTCCTGTCCGGCGAGCAACCGCGCCTGCCAGGAGTCAGCCAGTGGGAACGGCGCGCTGTACCGAAGCGCGGCGACGGTGACCTCGCGCGCCTCCACGCTCACGGAGATTTCGAGGGTCGGGTCGGCCTCGACCGCCGCGAGCAACTGCGCCACGTCCAGCTCCGGCAGCTCGGCGAGCACCAGTCCGATGCCGAGGCCATTCGAACGGAAGATGTCCGCGAAGCTCGGGGCGATGATCGCGCCGAACCCCCAGTCCGCGAGGGCCCAGGCGGCGTGCTCGCGCGAGCTGCCGCAGCCGAAGTTCGCTCCGGCGACCAGGATCTTCGCCCCGCGAAAGCGGGCGTCGTTCAGCACGAACGCGGGATCGGCGCGCCACGCCTCGAACAGCCCGGCGCCGTAGCCGGTGCGTTCGATGCGCTTCAGCCAGTCGCTCGGGATGATCTGATCGGTATCCACGTCGCGCCGATCGAGCGGAAGGGCTCGGCCGGTGACCTGCCGCACCGGGTTCACGAGAGGTCCGCCGGCGCCGCGAAGTGACCCGCGATCGCCGTGGCCGCCGCGACCGCCGGCGAGACGAGATGCGTTCGCGCTCCGGGTCCCTGGCGGCCCTCGAAGTTGCGGTTCGATGTCGACGCGATGCGTTCGCCGGACTTCGCGACGTCGTCGTTCATCCCGAGGCACATCGAACAGCCGGCGATGCGCCACTCGAACCCCGCATCGCGAAAGATCCGATCGAGGCCCTCGGCCTCGGCCTGCGCCTTCACCGCCATGGATCCTGGGACCGCGAGCGCGCGGATGCCCCGGCGCACGCGCCGGCCACGCAGGACCGCCGCCGCGGCCCGGAAGTCCTCGATCCGGCCGTTCGTGCAGGACCCGAGGAACACCGTATCGACCGCGATGTCGCGCATCGCGGTCCCCGGCCGCAGATCCATGTACGCGAGCGCCCGCCGTGCACTGTCGCGCGATGCGTCATCCGCGAGGGTCTCGGGATCAGGGACGCGATCGTCGATCGCGACGGACTGGGCCGGGTTGGTCCCCCACGTGACATATGGACGCAGGAGCCGCGCGTCGATCCGGACCTCGCGGTCGTACCGGGCATCGGCATCGGTCGGCAGCCCGCGCCAATGATCGAGCGCCCGCTCCCAGGCTGCGCCCGTCGGTGCGTGCGGGCGGCCCTCCAGGTACGCGAACGTGACCGCGTCGGGGGCGATCATGCCGGCACGCGCACCGGCCTCGATGGACATGTTGCAGACGGTCATCCGCCCTTCCATCGAGAGGGCCCGGATCGCCTCGCCCCCGTACTCGACGAGATGCCCGATCCCGCCGTGCACGCCGATCCGGGCGATGATCCCAAGGATGAGATCCTTCGCCGTCACGTCGGCGGGCGCTGGACCGTCGAGGCTAACCGCCATCGTCTTCGGCCGCGGCCGCGCGATCGTCTGGGTGGCGAGGACGTGCTCGACGTCGCTCGTGCCGATGCCGAACGCGATCGCACCAAATGCGCCGTGCGTCGAGGTGTGGCTGTCGCCGCAGACGATGACCATTCCCGGCTGGGTGAGCCCGAGCTGCGGCCCGATGACGTGGACGATGCCCTGACCCGGATCGCCCATCGGGAACAGGCGGATGCCGAACGCGGCGCAGTTGTGTGCGAGCGTGGCGATCTGCCGGGCCGAGTCGGGATCGGCGATCGCGCGATCCGCCACGGTCGGCGTGTTGTGATCCATCGTCGCGACCGTCAGCTCCGGTCGGCGCACCCGGCGGCCCGCGAGTCGCAGGCCCTCGAACGCCTGCGGTGAGGTCACCTCGTGCACGAGGTGGAGATCGACGTACAGGAGGTCCGGTCCGCCGGCGGCGCGGTGGACGACGTGCGCCTCCCAGACCTTCTCGGCGAGCGGACGGCCGGTCGTCACGCGAGCGGCTGCACGTCGAGCAACTGCTCGGCCGGGAAACCCGAGCGGCGCACGAGCGCGAGGACCTCCTCGGCATGCGCGGTATCGCGGGTGTCCACGATGACGTCGAGGCCGACGCGTCCGAGCGTCGTGTACGGCCCGAGCCGATCGATCCCGACGTGAAGGATGTTGATGTGCTCGCCACCGAGGATGCCAGTGAGCTCGTGCAGCTGTCCGGGCCGGTCGTCGAGCCACGTCCGGAACGCGAGGTACCGGCCGGCGCTCGCGAGTCCTTGCTGCAGGACCTTGCCGAGCAGGTTCGGGTCGATGTTGCCTCCACTGACCACGACGCCGAGGCGCTTGCCCGCGAGATCGCCCGGCGCGTCGAGGACCGCGGCCAGGCCCGCGGCGCCGGCGGCCTCGGCAAGCAGCTTGTGTCGCTCGAGGAGCAGGACGATCGCGCGCGCGATGGCCTCGTCCGTCACGATCCGCATCGTCACGCCGTGGGCCCGGGCGATCGCTACGGTGCGCGCCGCCGGCTCGCGAACAGCGATGCCGTCCGCGATCGTCGCCGCACCGCCGCGGGTCGGCGAGCCGGTGGCGAGGGTATCCGCGAACGCGCGAGCGCCGGCGGCTTGCACCCCGATGAGCCGCGCGCCGGACCGGGCCTCTGCGATCGCCAGCGCGGTGCCGGCAAGGAGGCCACCGCCACCCACCGGCACGACGATCGCGTCGAGGTCGGGAAGGTCCTCGAGCATCTCTCGCGCGACGGTCCCCTGCCCCGCGATCACCGTCGGATCGTCGAACGCGTGGATGTAGACCGCGCCACGCTGCGCCGCGAGCTCCCGCGCGGCCGCGAACGCTTCGTCGTAGCCGTCGCCCGTCACGACGACGTCCGCGCCAGCGCGCTGGATCGCGGTCAGCTTCGCGAGCGGCACGCCGCGCGGAAGGACCACGCACACCCGGATCGCGAGCATCGCCGCGGCCACCGCTACGCCCTGCCCGTGATTGCCGGCGGATGCCGTCACCACGCCGCGGGCCCGTTCCACGCCGTCGAGGGCGAGGAGGCGCGCCATCGCGCCACGCAGCTTGAACGCACCGGTCCGCTGGAGATTCTCGAGCTTGAGGTGGACCTCGCAGCCTGCCAGCGCCGAGAAGTCCGGCGAGTGCACGAACGGCGTCCGCTCGACACGGCCGGCGATCGCCGCGGCGGCAGCGGCCACGCTGGTCGCGGCAACCGGCGCGGCAGCGACGCTCATGCGCTCGTCACCGCGCCCGCGGCCGCGGAACCAACAAGGCGCGCGTACTTCGCCATGACGCCGGTGCGGTACGCTGGCTCCGGCGCGCGCCAGGCCGCCCGCCGCCGCTCGAGCGTCGCGGGCTCGACATCGAGATCGATCCGCCGCTGGGACACGTCGATCGTGATCCGGTCGCCGTCCGCCACGAGCGCGATCGGTCCGCCCGACGCGGCCTCGGGCGCGACGTGCCCGACGGCGATGCCGTGCGTCGCGCCGCTGAACCGCCCGTCGGTGACGAGGGCCACCTGATCCCCGAGCCCGGCGCCGACGAGCGCGCCGGTCACGGCGAGCATCTCGCGCATCCCGGGGCCGCCGCGCGGACCCTCGTAGCGGATGACGATGATGTCGCCGGCCACGACCGCTTTCCGCTCGATCGCGGCGAACGCATCCTCCTCACGGTCGAAGACCTTCGCGGTGTAGGTCCGCGTCGGCGTGGCGTGACCGGCGACCTTCGTGACGCAGCCGTCCGGCGCGAGCGAGCCATGGAGGATGACCAGCCCCCCGGTCGGTGCGATCGCGTTCTCGAGCGGCCGAACGACCTGTTGCCCGGGGGTTTCCCGCGCCGCCTTGGCTTCCTCGCCGATCGTCCGCCCGGTGACGGTGAGCGCGTCGGGCGCCAGGAGCCCTGCGTCGAGCAGCCGCCGCAGGACGAGCATGATCCCGCCGGCGCGATCCATGTCGGGCGCGGTGAACCGGCCCCAGGGCTTCATGTCCGCGAGCAACGGGGTGCGCGCGCTGATCCGATCGAAGTCATCGATCGCGAGATCGACGTTCGCCTCGCGCGCGACCGCCAGCAGGTGCAGCACCGCGTTCGTCGAGCCACCGGTGGCCATGACCGCGGCGATCGCGTTCTCGATCGCGTCGCGCGTGATCACGCGCGACGGCCGGACGTCGTCCTTCACCAGCCGCATGACCAGCCGGCCGGCCTCGCGCGCGACCTCCGCCCGGCGCGGATCGAGCGCGGGGACGCCGCTCGAGCCCGCCGGGGAGATGCCCATCGCTTCGAACGCGGTGGCCATCGTGTTCGCGGTGAATTGGCCGCCGCACGCTCCCGCGCCAGGGCAGGCCACCCGCTCAAGCTCCGCGAGCCGGGCGTCGCTCATCGTTCCGGCGCCGTGCGCGCCGACGGCCTCAAAGACGTCGCCGATCGTCACGTCCCGCCCCTCGAAGCTGCCGGCCAGGATCGAGCCGCCGTACAGCATCAGCCCCGGCACGTCGAGCCGCGCGAGGGCCATCACGCTGCCGGGAATGGTCTTGTCGCAGCCCGAGATCGCGACGAGGGCGTCCAGGTGATGCCCGCGTACGACCAGCTCGATGCTGTCGGCCACGAGCTCGCGTGACACGAGCGAGGCCTTCATCCCCTCGGTGCCCATCGCGATGCCGTCGGACACCGCGATCGTGTTGCACTCGACGGGCGTGCCGCCGGCCTCGCGAATGCCCTCCTTCACCCACGCCGCGATGCGGCGCAGGTGCACGTTGCAAGGCATGATCTCGATCCAACTGTGCGAGACACCGACGAGCGGTCGTGTGAAGTCCGCATCCGTATAGCCGGCGCCGCGCATCATCGCGCGCGCGGGCGCGCGGTTCGGGCCGTCCACCAGGACGTGGCTGCGTGGCCGGGGCGCCGTGCTCATGGCACCGGCAGCGTATCGAGGCGGGGCGCGGTCGGCACCTCGCTCGCGCCCCGGTTCAGCTGGTCCAGCCGCGTGAACGCCCCGACGACCGCGCGCAGCGATGCGGTGAGGACGCTCTCGTGCATGCCGACGCCCCACCGCACCCGCCCGTCGCCGTCCCGTGCCTCGACATACGCGACCGCGGCCGCGTCGGTACCCGCGCCGACGGCGTGCTCGCTGAAGTCGAGGACTTCGAGCGGCAGGTCAAACTCGGTCCGCAGTGCGTGTACGAGCGCGGCGACCGGGCCGTTACCCGTGCCGCGGACCGAGCGGTCGCGCCCATCCACGTGCAGCCGCGCGACGATCGTGGTCCCGCCGTCCGCGGTCGTCGTGTCGTAGGTCACGAGCTCGATCCACGGATGCTCGGGCAGGTAGTCCGTCGAGAACGCGGCCCACATCTCCGCCGGTGCGATCTCGGTGCCGATGTCCTCGGTGATCGCCTGGATGTGCCCAGAGAACTCGACCTGCAGCCGCCTCGGAAGGTCGAAGCCGTGCTCGGCTTTCATGATGTAGGCGACGCCGCCCTTGCCGGACTGACTGTTCACGCGGATCACGGCCTCGTACGTCCGGCCGACGTGCTTCGGGTCGATCGGCAGGTACGGGACGTCCCAAACGTCGTAGTCCGCTGTCTGGGCCTCGAGTCCCTTCTTGATCGCGTCCTGGTGCGACCCCGAGAATGCGGTGTATACGAGGTCGCCGACGTACGGTTGCCGGGGGTGGACCGGCAGGCGGTTCGTGTGTTCGGCGACACGGCGCAGCGCGTCGATGTCGCTGATGTCCAGTTGTGGATCGATCCCCTGGGTGAGTAGGTTCAGCGCGAGGGTCACGACGTCGACATTGCCGGTGCGCTCGCCGTTTCCGAATAGGGTTCCCTCGATGCGCTCCGCGCCAGCCAGCATCCCGAGCTCCGCGGCGGCGACCGCGGAGCCGCGGTCGTTGTGCGGATGCAGCGACAGGACGATCGCGTCACGCCGCGGCACCGCGCGACCGAACCACTCGATCACGTCGGCGTAGATGTTCGGCGTGTACGTCTCGACGGTCGCGGGGAGGTTAAGGACGATCTTCCGGTCGGGCGCCGGCTCGACGACGTCCATGACGGCGGCGCAGATGTCGATCGCGTAGTCCGGCTCCGTGCCGGTAAAGCTCTCCGGCGAGTACTCGTACCGCACGATCGTCGAAGAGAGCGTGCGCTCGAGGCGCTTGCAGAGGCGGGCCGCGTCGACCGCGATCTTCGTGATCCCAGGCTTGTCCTCGCGGAACACGACGCGCCGCTGGCAGACTGAGGTCGAGTTGTAGAAGTGCACGATCACGCGCGACGCGCCGGCGAGCGCCGCAAACGTGCGCTCGATGAGCGCGGGCCGGCACTGCGTCAGCACCTGGATCGTGACGTCCTCGGGGATGAGATCCCGCTCGATCAGGTGGCGGATGAACTCGTAGTCGGGCCGTGACGCCGCGGGGAAGCCGACCTCGATCTCCTTGAACCCCATCTGGACCAGCGCGTTCCAAAGCTGCAGCTTGCGGGCGGGGTCCATCGGGTCGATCAGCGCCTGATTGCCGTCGCGGAGGTCGACGGAGCACCACAGCGGGGCCTGTTCGATCGTGCGATCGGGCCACGTCCGGTCGGGCAGCCCGCCCGGCAGCGGGCGGAATGGCCGGTACTTGCCGAAGGGCATCGCGGCGAGGCGGACGCTCTTCGGCGGCACGGCCTAGACGACCGCGCGCAGAGCCGTGTCGATGACCCGGACGCGCCGGCTCATATCCACATCGGCAGGTCGGAATCAGGGTGGCGGTAGGCCTCGACACAGATCGTCATGAGCTGGATGTCGCTGAGCTCTTCGGGGACGAAGCCATAGCGCGTGACGAGCGCATGGGCCTGGCCGAGCTGTTCGTCACCGAAGCGCATGCCCAGGCGCGCGAGCCTTTCGCGGAATAGCTCCTTGAGGTCCACTACACGACCTCCGCGGGCTCGCGCTGTTGCGTGGCGGCCGCGGCCTCCGGACCGAATTCGCGCTTCGGGAGCCAGGGCATCATCGCTCGCAGCGAGCGGCCGACACGCTCGATCTGCGAGTCCCGCTCCTTCGCGCGCGTCGCGAGCAGCTCGGGCGCGCCGTTTCGGGCTTCGGCGATCCAGCGCTTCGCGAAGCTGCCGTCACGGACCTCCGCGAGGATGTCGCGCATCGTCTGACGCACTCGCTCGTCGATGACCCGCTTTCCCGACACGTAGTCCCCGTACTCCGCCGTGTCGCTCACCGAGTAGCGCATGTACGAGAGCCCGCCTTCATACATCAGGTCGACGATGAGCTTCATCTCGTTCAGGCACTCGAAGTACGCGATCTCGGGTTGATAGCCGGCGTCGACGAGGGTCTCGAAGCCGGCCTTCACCAGCTCGGAGATGCCGCCGCAGAGCACCGCCTGCTCACCGAACAGGTCCGTCTCGACCTCCTCGGCGAACGTCGTCTCGATGACGCCCGCCCGCGTCGAGCCGACGGCGCGGGCGTACGCGAGGGCGGTGCGCTTCGCGTGACCGCTGGCGTCCTGATGCACCGCGACGAGCGCCGGCACGCCCTTGCCTTCGACGAACAGCTCGCGCATCCGGTGCCCCGGGGCCTTCGGCGCGATGAGCACGACGTCGATGTCCGGTGAGGCCTCGATCTCCTTGAAGTGCACGGAGAACGCGTGCGCGACCACGATCGTCTTGCCGCGGCCGAGCGACGACGCGATGGTCTCGTACACCGCGCGGTGTTTCGGATCCGGGACGAGGATGACCACGATGTCGGCGTTGCGCGCCGCGTCGGCGACCTCGCGCACATCGAAGCCGTCACGCTCCGCGACCGCCCAGCTCTTGCTGCCGGCGGCAAGGCCGATCACGACCTCGCACCCGCTGTCGCGAAGGTTCTGGGCGTGGGCGTGGCCTTGGCTCCCGTACCCGATGACCGCGATGGTCTTTCCCGCGAGCGCTCGGGGGTCCGCGTCGTTGTCGTAGTAGATCGTGGCCATCTGCTGCCTCCTCAGTTACTTCAGGCTGCGTCGTCGCGCAGCCGCGCGGTGCGCACATCGACAAGGGTGCTGAACTGCTTGAGCGCAAGCGCCGCTTCCTGCGGCACGGCGCCGGCGCGGATGCGGACCGACCAGCGGCCATCGCCCGCGATGTCGGCGCAGAAGGACCTGACGCCGAGGCCCCGTCGGCGCACGACCGAGAGGACGCGCTCGATTGCACCCGGGACCGCGTCGACGGTGAGCTCGAAGGTGTGCTGCGGGTCCATCAGCGCGCCGGCTCCTCGATGAGGTCCGCGTTCGCGCCGCCCGGCGGCACGATCGGCCACACATTGGCCTCGCGCTCGATGCGGATGTCGAGCACCACCGGCCCCGGATGCGCCTTCGCTCGCGAGAGCGCCGGGCCGAGCTCGCTGCGCCGCTCGACGCGAAGACCGAGCACGTCGTACGCGTCGGCCAGCTTCACGTAATCCGGGCTGCTGATCGGCGTCTGCGAGATCCGGCCGTCGTGGAAGAGCTGCTGCCACTGGCGGACCATGCCGAGGTACCCGTTGTTGAGGATCGCGAGCTTCACCGGCGTGCTCTCTTGCACGGCCGTCCCGAGCTCGTGGATCGTCATCTGGGCCCCGCCGTCGCCGGCGATCGCCCAGACCTCCGATGACGGGCGACCCAGCTGCGCGCCGATCGCGGCCGGGAGGGCGTAGCCCATGGCCCCGAGGCCGCCGGACGTGAGGAAGCGGTCGGGGTGCGTGAGCCGGAGATGCTGTGCCGCCCACATTTGGTGCTGGCCGACATCCGCGACGAAATACGCGTCGTCGCTCGCCGTCTCGCGGATGGCGCGCACGACGACCCGCGGCGGGAGCTCGACCCGATCCTCGTACGCCGCGAGGCGCGGTCGGGTGCGCTCCGCCGTCGCGCGGGCGCGCCACTCGGGACGGGAGACGGGCTCGAGGCGCGCCGCGAGCGCGAACAGCACGGCCGCGGCGTCGGCGACGATGCCGATCGCGGTCGGGACGTTCTTTCCGATCTGGGTCGGGTCGATGTCCGCATGGATGATCTGGGCCCCGGCCGCGAAGGCGCTGATCTTCCCGGTCACTCGATCATCGAACCGAAGGCCCACTCCGAGGAGCACATCCGCCTCGTTCACCATCCGGTTGGCGTTCGCGCTGCCGTGCATCCCAAGCATCCCGGACGCGAGCGGATGATCCTCGGGCAGCGCCCCGATCCCGAGCAGCGTCGTGACCACCGGCGCGTCGATCCGTTCGGCGAGGGCCCGGAGCTCGGCGTGCGCTCGGGCGAGCCGGACCCCGTGGCCCGCGACGATCACCGGACGCTTCGCGCGAGCGAGGAGGGTCGCCGCGCGGTCGAGCTCCCGTGGATCGGCCCCGGACGGAGCCCGAACCTCGGGGGGTGGTGTCGACCGCGCGGCGAGCATGCGGATCTGGATGTCTTTGGGAATGTCGACGACGACCGGGCCGGGACGGCCCGCGCGGGCGACCGCGAACGCGCGATGGATCGTCGGCTCGATCTCGTCGACGCGGCGGACGAGATACGAATGCTTCGTGATCGGGCCGGTCAGGCCGATGACGTCGGTCTCCTGGAACGCGTCGCGGCCCATGAGCGGCATGGAGACCTGGCCCGTGATCGCGACCACAGCAACGCTGTCCATGTACGCGCAGGCGAGTCCCGTGACGAGGTTCGTCGCGCCTGGACCCGAGGTCGCCACGCACACCCCGACGCGCCCGGTCGCGCGCGCGTAGCCGTCGGCCATGTGGGCGGCGCCCTGCTCGTGTCGGACGAGCACGTGGTGGATGCGCGGGTGATCGGGCAACGCGTCGTAGAGCGGGAGGCACGCGCCGCCGGGATAGCCGAATACGACATCCGCGCCCGCATACTCCAGCGCGCGCCACACGAGATCGGCGCCGCGGTGTGCGACGGCATCCGCCTCGGGCATCGCCGTCTTCGCCAGTGTCGCCATCGCGGTCGCCTCCTTCTCTCAAGCTGGAAATGAAGGAGCCTCCCGTTGCCGGGAGGCCTTCGCTCGTCAGGTGCGTGGTGTGTGCCGCTAGCCTCCCAGCCGTCTCCCGTCGCCCTCAATAAGGACGATGCCGATAAGCGAAACGACGACGAGGCGGCGCATCTGAACGGACCATGACGGACGCGCGCAGGCTGCGTCAACGGCCCACCGAAAGTCGGTGCACGTTGCACAGCCATGACGGCCAAGACCGATCACGACGCGAGCTGGTCGAGAGCGGTCTGGCCCAACACGGCGAGGTACAGCGTCATGCGCTGGTCGGCGTCCTCGAGGTCAGCGCCCGTGAGCTCGCCGATCCGCTTCAGGCGCTGTCGCACGGTGTTCCGGTGCAGGAACAGCGCCCGGGCCACGCCGTTCACGCTGCCGTGGGCGCGCAGGAACTCCTCCAGGGTGCGCAGCTCGTCGCGCTGCGCGCGTTCGGCGAGCGGGCCGAGGATCGCTTTACAGAAGCTGCGGATCTCTTCTGTCGGCCGGCCGAGCACGAAGCAGTACGGGCCAAGGTCGCCGAACGCGGTGATGCGGCCATGGCCATACAGCGCGCGGCCCAGTCGTACCGCCTGTTCCGCATGCAGCGCCACGAGGCGCAGCGGGTGCTGGCGGTCGCGCGGTCCGCCAACCCCCACGGACAGCGTCGTGTCGCCGAGGCGCTCGCCGACCGTGGTTCGCAGCGCCTCGGCCGCGACGCGGGGATCGCTTTCCGCGGAGAGCCGCTGGACCGCGATGATCGTCGGGCCGCGCGTGCCGATGAGCCGGGCGTCCGGCGGGAGCGCAGCAAGGACCGCACGTTGCAGCAGGCGCATGCCGCTCGACGGCGCGCCCTGGAACGCCAGCGCGTACGTCCGCGATGCCGCGGTCTCCAGCGGCGTCGCTCGCTCCGGCCGCGGGTCCATCGCCGCGCTCCTTTCTCCGCCTGGAAACGAAAAGACCTCCCGTTCCTGGGAGGTCCTCTGCGGTGTCGGTCTCGGTGGTCGCGCTACGCGGTGTTGGCGTTCCTCCCAGCATCGTTCAAGCCCCCGATAAGGAGCTCAATCACGATGATGTGAAGGACGACGGACCGCATCGCCAGAACGGTACCACCGCTTGCCTGCTCGGCCAAGCCTCGATCCACGACGCGGTCCGGGATCGATACCCGACCGGGGGCGGCGCTAGTAGGTCCGGCCACGCTGCCGCGCGATGTCGAAGCTGGCCGTTCTGGCGACCGCCATGACCGCCATGACCCCGGCCTGCACAGGGTCACTGACGATGAGATCCGCCGCCTTCGGCGCCGAACCGGCCATATTCAGGCTCACCACCAGAATGCCGTGCCGCCGGACCTCTTCGACCGCGGCGGTGATCTCGCCGCCCATCAGCGCGCCCGCGAGCACGAGGGCCACGGCCCGCGGCAGTCGCGCGACCGCGCGGACCGCCGCCGCGAGGGTCTGCTCCCCCACGATCGGGATCGTGTCGATGCTGATCTTCTCGCCGCGGATGTTGTGGCGGTCGGCCTCCGAGATCGCGCCGAGGGCCACCTGGCCGACCTGGGCCCCGCCGCCCACAACGATGATCCGCTTGCCGTAGACCTCGGCCATCGTGGGCACGATCTCGACCTGCGCGAGTACATCGAGTGCCCGGAGATCGGCGACCAGTCGGTCGATGTCCGCGCCGGACGGTAGGTCGATCTCGACATGGACCCGGGCGCGCTCGCCGCGCTCGGGGATCTCGATCCCGGTGATGTTCCCGCTGTGGGCAAGGATGACAGTCGTGATCGCGTGGAGCGTGCCCGGCCGGTCCACGCCTTCGCACACGAGCGCGACGCAGCTCGGCGCGGTGGCGCCGGGTCGCTCAGCCTGCGGCAATCGACGTAGTAAGCACCTCGACACCGGCCGTCGCAAGCCCCGTGCACGGTGCACACCGCGACGATGGACCCGGGGCCGAGGATCGTCGATGACGCGCGTTGGGCACGTGCTCCCATCGATAGACTCGACGCGTGCCCATCTGCGCGATCCTCTTCGACCTCGACAACACCCTGCTGCTCGAGGACGAGGCGACGGAGGACGCACTCCGACAGACGTGCGCGCTCGCGGCACGGCGGGCCGGCGTCGACGCGCGGCCCGTCCAGGTAGCGGCACAGGAGGCCGCGGACGCGCTGTTCCGCGCTTCGCCGACCTTCGCCTACGCCGACGCGATGGGAATCTGGTGGGGCGAAGCCCTCTGGGGCGATTTTGCCGGCGACCAGAAGGGCCTCGTCGCGCTGCGAGCCTTCGTACCCGGCTTCCGCCGCGAGGTCTGGAGCCGCGCGCTCTCAGCCGCGGCCGTCACCGACGAAGCGCTCGTCGACGAGCTGGCGGCGGCGTACCCCGCCTTGCGCCGCGCGCTCCGCCCGATCGACCCCGAGGCGGACGCCACGCTCGACGACCTCGGCCGCGATCACCGGCTCGCACTGGTGACCAACGGCGCGCCCGACCTACAGCGCGAAAAGCTCGCAGGGACCACGCTCGCCGGGCACTTCGCCGCGATCGTAATCTCGGCCGAGGTCGGCGCCGGGAAGCCCGACCCGCGGATCTTCCGTGCCGCGCTGGATGCGCTCGACGTCGCGAGCACGGATGCGGTGATGGTCGGCGACAGCCTGGAGCGAGACATCGCCGGTGCCCGGCGCGCGGGGCTGCGCAGCGTCTGGCTCGACCGCGCGGGCGGCGGCGCGAGCGGCGGCCCGGTCGTCCCTGACGCCCGGATCCAAACGCTCGGCGAGCTGCGCACATCGTTGATCGGCCTCGAGCGCGTCGACGCGTTCCCGCAGCCGGCGTGAAGGGCGCGCTGCCGCGCGGCTTCCGCGACATCCTGCCCACCGAAGCACGTGAGCTCCAGGCGATCGAGCGCACGCTCATGAGCGCCTTCGCGCAGTACGGGTACGTGCCGTTGGAGCCGCCGACCGTGGAGTTCGCAGAGAGCGCGGTCACGGTCGACGAGCGGCGGACGCTGCGGTTCCTCGATCGGGACGGCCGGCTCCTCGCCCTCCGCCCGGACGTGACGACTGCGGTGGCGCGGGTGGTCGCGCAGCGCTACCGGCAGGCCGACGCCACGCTGCGGCTCGCGTACTTCGCGCCGATCTTCCGTGAAGAGGCCTCGATGCGCGGATCCGAACGCGAGTACGACCAGGCGGGCGTCGAGCTCATCGGCGACCCAACGCTGCGCGCGGATGCCGAGGTGATCGCGCTCCTCGCCGACGCGCTCGCGCGGTGCGGGCTGCTCGCGGCGGACATCGACATCGGCCACGTCGGCTTCGTCGATGGCTTCATCGCGGAGCTGCCGGCCGACGCGCGCGATGCGGCCGGCGCCGCCGCGCGTTCGGGCGACCTGGTCGGCACCGTCTCGCTCGCGCGCGCCGCCGGGATGAGAGCGGTCCGGATCGCGGCGCTCGAGCGCGGCCTCCGGCATCGCTCGACCGATCTCGCCGCTCTCCGCGCCGACGCGCCCGCCGCGTCGCAGCGCGCCCTGGACACGCTCGATACGCTCCGGCCGCTCCTCGAGGCGGCCGGCGTCGGCGGGGCCATCCGGTTCGATCTCGGATTCATCCCGGCGCTCCCCTATTACACCGGCGTCGTGTTCCAGGTCACCGTCCCGGATCTCGGATTCCCCATCGCCACCGGCGGACGGTACGACGGGCTCCTCGCCCGGTTCGGCGCCGATCGCGCGGCCACCGGCTTCGGTATCGCGGTCCCGCATCTGCACCAGGCCCTCGTGACGGCCGGTTGGCAGGCGCCGGCGGGATCGCCACTGCTCGTGCTCGCGCCGGATGACGGCGACGATGCGGCCACCCTCAGCGTCGCCGCGGCCCTGCGCGCCGCGGGGATCGCGGTCGCGATCGGGGACGTCGCCGAGAGCGCGGGGCAGGACGTCCGCCGCGCGCGGGTGATCGACGAGGCGCACCTCGAATACGAAGGCGTCGTGCGCGCGCTCGACGCGGTCATCGCAGTATTGACCGCTGGCGAGCCCCGGTGAGGCCGCTCCGCATCGCCCTGGCCCAGGGCACATTGTTGGCCGACACCCGCGTCGCGCTCGCCGCAGCAGGCTTCGCGACCGACGCCCTCGCCGACGGCGGCCGCCGCCTCGTCGTCCCGGGCGCGGATGTCGAGTACGTGCTCGCCCGTCCGAGCGACGTGCCGACCCACGTCGCTCACGGTGCCGCGGACGTCGGCATCGTCGGGAAGGACGTGCTGCTCGAGAGCGACGCCGAGGTCCTCGAGCTCGTTGATCTCAAGTACGGGCGGTGCCGCTTCGTCGTCGCGGCGCCCACGGACTTCATCGATCGCTCCCTGGACGAGTACCGGCACCTCGGCTCGCTCGAGGTCGCGACGAAGTACCCACGCGTCGCCGAACGACACTTCCAAGGCCGCGGGATCCAGGTCGAGATCATCAAGCTGAGCGGGTCGGTGGAGCTTGCCCCGCAGGTCGGCCTCGCCGATTGGATCGTCGACCTCGTGAGCACCGGTCGGACCCTGAAGGAGAACGGCCTCGCGATCATCGAGGAGATCGCGGTCTGCACCGCGCGGCTCATCGCGAACCGGGTGAGCTACGCGCGCGATCGCGAGCGCATCGCCGCGCTCGCGTCCAAGCTCGAAGCGTGGGCTGCGCGATGAGCGGCCAAATCAGCCGGATCGGCGACCTCGCGGCGTTTCGCCGGGACGTGACGCGCCGTCGCGCGACCGCCGTCTTCGACGCGGCGGTGCTCCGGGCGACGCGACGAACGATCGCGGACGTCCGCCGGCGCCGCGATACCGCTGTCCTCACGAACGTGCGCCGGTTCGACCACGCCGGAGCGCGGGCCGGTGATCTCTGGATCGACGCGCGAACCCTTCGGTCCGCGGCCCGACGGTGCCCGCCCGAGCTGCGATCGGCGCTCGATCGCTCGTACGAGGCGATCCTCGCATTCCACCGCAAGCAGCGGCCGACGCCGATCGCGCATCGCGGCGCCGCGTTCCGCGAGGTGCTCGTGCCACGGCCGCTCGCGCGGGTCGGGGGGTGCGTCCCACGTGGCACGGTCGGGTATCCCTCGACCGCGCTGATGATCGGCGTGCCCGCTCGGGTTGCGGGTGTCGGCGACCTCGTGCTCGTGTCGCCGATGCCCGCCGACGGCAGCGTGGATCCGGCGCTCGCCTACGCGGCGACGAAGATCGGCGCGCGCGGTCTCTACCGCGCCGGCGGAGCGGCCGCGGTCGCGGCGCTCGCCTACGGCACCCGGACGCTCGAGCGCGTCGACAAGATCGTCGGGCCCGGCAACGCGTACACCACCGCCGCGAAGTGGCTGGTCTCGGCCGACGTCGGGATCGACGCGCTTCAGGGGCCGAGCGAGCTCGTGGTCATCGCATCGAAGGACGCGGATCCCGCGGCGATCGTCCTCGATCTCGAGGCTCAGGCCGAGCACGGCGGCCGGCCGTTCGCCGCGCTGCTCAGCGACGACGAGGGGATCCTCGCCGTGGTGCGTGCCGTCGTCTCCCGTCTCGACCGTGGCGATCGCGCGATCGGCCTGTACCGCGTGCCGTCGCTCGCCGCGGCCGTGGAGGCTGCGGCGTTCGCGGCGCCGGAGCACCTCCACCTCGCGGGGACCCGCGCTGCGCGGCTCGTCGGGCGGACCCGCAACGCCGGCGCGGTCTTCGTCGGCACCCGGACGGCCGTGGCCTTCGGCGACTACGTCGCCGGCTCGAATCACTGCCTGCCGACGGGCGGCACGGCGCGGTGGGCATCGCCGCTACGGGTCGAGGACTTCGTCCATTGGACGACGGTGGTGACCGCGGGTCCGGACGTCGCCGCGGCCGCACGCGCCGGTGCGGCGATCGCGAAACACGAGGGGATGGACTTCCACGCGGCCTCGATGGAGCTGCGCGGCTAGCGATCATCGCCGCAGCGCGTGTGGCAGGCTATGAAGGTGAGCGACCGGCTTCCCCGCCCGCGACCTGATCTCGCGACGTTCCAGGCGTACCGCACCCAGCAGATGGCCGCCGACGTCAGGGTGCACGCCAACGAATGGGCCGAGCCGAATCCGGTCAGCGCCTACCTGAGTGCGGCCGAGCTTGACGACATCCTCCTCAACCGCTACCCGACCGCGCTCGCGAGCGCGGAGCTGCGCGAGGCGCTCGCCCGGCGCCTCGGCGTCAGGCCCGATCAGCTGATCTTCGGGAACGGCAGCAACGAGGTGCTCCTCAGCACGTTCCTCGTCTTCGGCGGGCACGGCCGCAGCACCTTGCTCTTCCAGCCGACCTACTCGATGCACGCCCGGCTGGCGCAGATCGCCGGCGGGACCGTCGCCGAGGAGCACATCGGTCTTCCGTATCTGCTGACCGAGCAGCGCGCGCTCGCCGCGCTGGATCGGGTGCGGCCGCAGATCGTGTGCTTCACGACGCCAAACAATCCGACCGGCAACTTGATCGACGACGCGGTCATCCTGGCGGCGGCGGAGCGGTACCCGGAGATGCTGGTCTTGGTTGACGAGGCGTACAGCGACTTCGCGGGCAACACGATCATCCCGGCGATACCGGGGCATCCGAACATCGTTGTCACGAAGACGTTCTCAAAGGTCCGCGCGGCGGCGGGCCTGCGGCTCGGCGTGCTCATCATTCACCCGCGCGTCGCGGAGATCTTCCGCGCGGTACAGCTGCCGTACAACGTCAGCCCGCTCACCACCGTCGTCGGCGGTCGGATCGCGCAGCGCGAGGACGATGAGCGACGGCGGATCGCGCAGTGCGCCACGGAACGCGACCGCGTGTACGCCGCGCTGCGGCGCGCCGCCGGAGTGGAGGCCTTCCCGTCGGTCACCAACTTCATCCTGTTCCGGCTCGCCGATCGCACGCCCGCGGAGGTGCACGCGAAGTTCCTCGCGCACAGCATCCTGCTGCGCGACGTCTCGTCATGGCCGGGCTGCGCCGGCTGCCTCCGGGTGTCCATCGGCACGCCGGCCGAGAACGACCGGGTCATCGCGGCGATCGACACGGTCTTCTCCGCGGTGCGAGCGTGACCGCCGCGCGCGCGGGCTCGCGATCGCGGAAGACGAAAGAGACCGACGTCGCGGTCACGCTGAAGCTCGACGCGACGGGCCAGGCCCGCGTCTCGACGGGCATCCCGTTCATGGATCACATGCTCGAGCTCATGGCGGTCCATGGGCTCATCGATCTGACCGTGAAGGCCAGCGGGGATCTGCCGGTCGACCAGCACCACACCGTCGAGGATCTCGGGCTCGTGCTCGGTCGCGCGCTCGATGAAGCACTCGGCGATCGCGGCGGCATCGTCCGGTTCGCGTCGATCACCCTGCCGATGGACGAATGCCTCGTGAACGTGGCTGTCGATCTCGGCGGCCGCCCGGCATTCGCCTACGACCTCAAGCCGTCGGAGCGGATCGTCGGCAGCTTCGACACGACGCTGATGCCGCACTTCCTCGAGTCGCTCGCCCAGACCGGCCGGCTCACGCTGCACGTCACCCAGCTCCGTGGCGGCAATCCGCATCACCTGCTCGAGGCGACGATGAAAGCGCTCGGCCGAGTCATCGACGCCGCCGCCCGGCGGGATCCGCGACGCGCGGGCAAGGTCCCATCCAGCAAGGGCCGCGTGGGTGCGTAAGGGATGATCGCGATCGTCGACTACGGCGTCGGCAATCTCGCGAGCGTTCGGAAGGCCTTCGCCGCCGTCGGCGCGCGGGCCGAGCTGGTCAGCGACCCTGCCCGCCTGCGCGACGCGACGGCGGTCGTGCTGCCCGGGGTCGGGAACTTCGGCCACTGCTCCCGGGAGTTCCACCGCTTCGGCTTCGCGCCCGAGCTGCGCGGCGCCCGCGAGCGCGGTGTCCCGATCCTCGGCATCTGCGTCGGTATGCAGCTCCTGTTCGAGGGGAGCGATGAGGACCGCGGCGAACCCGGTCTCGGCTTCTACCGCGGATCCGTCGTCAGGCTGACCGGTGTGCCGCGCGTCCCCCAGATCGGCTGGAACGCCGTGAGGAAGATCGGCGATCACCCGTGGCTTCGCGACGTCGCGGACGGCGATCACTTCTACTTCGTGCACAGCTACGCCGCGGAGACTGCCGAGGACGTCGTGCTCGGGACGGTGGACTACGGCGGGGAACGCCTCGCGATCGTGGGAGGTGACGGTCTCCTCGGGGTGCAGTTCCACCCGGAGAAGTCGGGGGCCAACGGCCTGCGGCTGCTGCGGGCCTTCGCCACCGCGGACGCGGCTGTGGTCACGAGCGGACACCGCTGATGCTCACCAAGCGCATCATCCCGTGCCTCGACGTGATGGACGGCCGGGTCGTGAAGGGCATCAACTTCGCCGACCTGCGCGACGCCGGCGATCCGGTCGAGCTCGCCAGGCGCTACGACCGCGACGGTGGTGACGAGCTCGTGTTCCTGGACATCACCGCTTCGGCCGAACGGCGGCGCACGGTCGTCGATCTCGCGGCGCGGGTCGCGGACGGGCTGTTCATCCCATTCACCGTCGGGGGTGGGATCGGCTCCGCGGACCTCGCGGGCGAGATCCTCCGCGCGGGCGCCGACAAAGTCGCCGTCAACAGCGCCGCGGTCCGCGACCCCGGGCTCATCTCCGAGATCGCCGGCCGCTATGGCTCGCAGGCGACCGTGCTCTCCATCGACGCACGGCGGAGCGGAGACCACTGGGAGGTGGTCATCGACGGCGGCCGGACCGCCGTCGGCCGCGACGCGATCGAGTGGGCGAAGGACGCGGTGTCCCGCGGCGCGGGAGAGATCCTCCTCAACAGCATCGATCGCGACGGCACGAAGCTCGGCTTCGACCTCGCGCTCACCGCAGCCGTCGCGGAGGCGGTCGCGGTGCCGGTCATCGCCTCCGGCGGCGCGTCGTCGGCGCAGGACTACGTCGATCTCTTCCAGCGGACGCAGGCGGACGCGGGCCTCGCGGCATCGATCTTCCATTACAGCGAGCTCAGTGTGGGCGGCGTGAAGGAGGTCCTTGCGGCCGCGGGTGTCCCAGTGCGTCCGCGCGAGCGGGCCTTCGCATGAACATCGCGGATGTGCGCTTCGACGAGCGCGGCCTCGTTCCGGCGATCGTGCAGGATGCGGGCACCGGCACGGTGCTCATGCTCGCGTGGATGGATCGCGAGTCGATCGAGGCGACCGGGCGGACCGGCGAGGTCCACTTCCACAGCCGCTCGCGCGACGCCCTCTGGTGGAAGGGCGAGACGAGCGGCAACACGCTCCACGCCGTCGAGCTGCGGACGGACTGCGACGGGGACGCCATCCTCGTCCGCGCGCACCCGAAGGGGCCGGTGTGCCACACCGGCAAGGCGACGTGCTGGGGGGACGATCCGGCGCCGCCGCTCGCGCGGACCCTCTCCGAGCTCGCCGCGCTCCTGCGGGAGCGCAAGCGCGAGCTCCCCGAGCGCTCGTACAGCGCGGAGCTGTTCCGGAAGGGACGCGGGGCGATCGCCCAGAAGGTCGGCGAAGAGGCGCTGGAACTCGCACTCGCGGCCGTCGCGGAGTCGCCGGAGCGAGCGCTCTCGGAATTCACCGATGTCGTGTACGCGCTGCTGGTCCTAGCGACGGAGCTCGGGATCGGGGCTGACGATGTCGTGCGGTCGCTCGCGGAGAAGAAACGGGCCGCAGCCCAATGACCGGATCGCCGCGCGTCGTGAAACTCGGCATCCTCGGCGGCGACGGAATCGGTCCGAGGTCGTCGAGGCGGCAGTGGTGGTGCTCGAATCCGCTGCGCCTCGGCCAGCAGGACGCGCGGCTCAACGGTGTCGTACGAGCGCTCTGATATAAAGGAGACCCTCCGACAGCGACTAGTGGTGGTTGGCTTGATCGCCGCGCACTGTCAACGGCGGCCGAAAAGTGACCCACCCTCGGCGGCCGAAAAGTGACCCACCCAAGCCGGGTGTCGTGGTACCCCGCGCGTCGATCCGTCGCCGCTGCGTCGCTCTGAGCGGCCCGTTTTCCGGTCCGTGGCGCTCGGACGCGTTCCGCGTGGCGCTGGCGACGGATCTCAGCGCAGCTGCGCGTTCTCGTCGGGCCGCAGGCGGGCGCCAGCGAGCTCCTTGCCGCGCAGTCGATAGCTGTCGCCCTTGAGCGAGAGGATCTCGGCGTGGTGCACCAGGCGATCGATCATCGCCGTGGCCACGACGTCGTCGCCGAACACCTCGCCCCAGGCCGAGAACGGCTTGTTGCTCGTCATCACCAGCGAGGCCCGCTCATAGCGGCTCGAGACGAGGAGGAACATCAGGGTGGCGGCCGCGGGATCGAAGGGCACGTACCCGACCTCATCGACGATGACCAGCGGGACCCGGCCGAGCCGCCGCAGCTCCTCGGCGAGCTGTCCGAGGCGCTGGGCGTCGAGGAGCCGGGCGACCCACTCCGTCGCGGTGGCGAAGGCGACCCGGTGCCCGGCGAGGCAGGCCCGGATCCCAAGCGCGATCGCGAGGTGGGTCTTCCCGGTGCCGGGCGGGCCGAGCAGCACGACGTTCTCTTTCCCGAGGAGGAAGTCGAGCTGGGCGAGGTGCAGCGCGACCTCTTTCTTCACGCTCCGCTGGAAGCTCCAGTCGAACTCCTCGAGGGTCTTGCGGCTGGGGAAGCGCGCCGATCGGATCCGCGCGTCGCCGCCGTGGGCCTCGCGCGAGCTGGTCTCGCTCGCCAGGAGCGCCTCGGCGAAGCGCTCGTATGTCCACTCCTCGGCTCGGGCCCGCTCGGCGAGCTTCGGGAGGGCCCGGGCCGCGGCCGGGGCCTTGAGCGACCGGAAGCGGTGGGCGAGCTCGGCGGTCTGGGTCATCCGGGGATGAGCGCGTCATATCGCGCAAGGGCCCGCACCTCGACCAGCGGCGGCGCCGCGCGCCGCTCGCTCAAGATCCGCGCGTGCGCGGGCGCGGTGATCGTGCGATAGCGGGCGAAGGTCCGGAGGTGCCGCGCGACGAGCTCACCGGTGTCGAGCGCGACGGCAGCGACCTCGCGCGACGAGACGTGCAGCTCGACCCGCCGACCGACGCAGGTTGGATCGAGCGAATAGTCATTGGTGTCGACGCGCGCGTACGGCTGCGGCGGCACGCGCAGGACCGAGCGCCGGTCGAGGTCCGGGAGCGGCGCGGGCAGCGGCCGGAGCTGCTCGGATGCGTTCCAGGTCACGCCGGTTGAGCACGCGATCCACGAGATAACCCTTCTCGACGTCGCGCGCCTTGCACTCTGCCGCGTTCATTGGGCGCAGGACGATGCGGAACGAGCCCACTCGGACCCGCAGCCAGGTCCCCTTTCCCTCCAGCGATACGACATCGAGGTTATCGGGCCATGGCTCGGCGCTGAGCTCCTCCATCACAACGCGCTTGATCTCTGCACCGACCGGCGTCTTGAGCAGCTTGGCCAAATCCTTCTGCGCAGATGAACTGAGGTCGACTCGGGCCATTGGGCGTCGTTAGCGGCCGCGCTTGGCGGCTCGTTTCGCCAACTTGCGCGGCCGCGGTTGCGCGTTGAAGAAGGCGCCGGCCTCGATCGTCCGTCCAGCCCGGCTTTCCCGGTCAGCCACCGCTCGACTGCGCACGAACTCGGGCAGGTGCGCGAGCGCCCAGTCCTCCAGCGCCGACGCCGTGCTCGCCGCATCGAGGGGCACCAGCACAGCCACCGGGTGGCCGGACCGGGTGATGACCGCTGGACGGCGGGTATCTACCACCCCCGCGACGACCGCACTGGCGCTGCGCCCCAGTTCCTTCACGTTCACCACGCTCATCTCGGCACCTCCGTCTCGATACGTACCATAGTACATACTCAGGTACGTACCGTCTCGCGGGCCATTCATGGCGGCCCAGGATCCAATGCCCGACTACTGGCTTCGCCAAATCCACCGAGACTCGCCATTCCCGCCTTGCCATTTCGGTGCGGCAGTCTTCGCTTCATGCTGCGGCCTGTCCGGTCGCGACCTCCTTTCGAGGTTTCAACGTGACGCTTCGACGTCGGGGTCTCCCCCTTCGCCGGCCACTTGCTACGGGGCTTCCTGGTCGTTAGCCCGGCGGGACTCACACCCGCCGGTGATCGAGCCCTTCACAGGGCACACGTGGATTCAGGCTTAGAGGTCGAGGGCCTCTGCCAATCCAACCGCGATCATCGCCATGTCTTGTGTGAAGAACTGGCTCGGCCTTGGCCGGCTCTGCCGCTGATCGAAACGAATCGTGGCGTTGGGCAAGAACGTCGAGAGCACGCAAACGGCTTTGCTCCCGTCGGAGAGAACCGGAAACCCTTGGCCGCCTCGATTGGGGCTGGTTGTAGTTCTCACGCAGATCGCGCCTCCGACAACGCGGTTGTAGTCGTCGCGGCTGACGACGACGCGCCGTTTTGTTTGTGGCGGGATACCCGCTGGCGGACCCGCGTAGTAGATCTGGGACCAGTGGGGGTAGTTGATCGGTCCGGGGACCGCGGACGGTGCATGTGGAGGTGTCCCTGTCAGCCTGGGTATCGCGAGCACATCGCGTACGAAATCCTCAACGGGTCGCAGCTGCACCGCAGTGAGGTTGCCGATCGCGTTTAGGAGCGTGGCCTTGGGAGTAGCGAAGAGCGGACCGGCGAAGGCGCCCGTGGCAGGAATCGCGATCCGTCCGGTCCCGGCCTCGTCATAAACGAGCGCGCCGCTGACGTCCTGGGTGTCTGCGTCATTCCACTGATCGTTGGTGAGGAGCAGGTATCCAACAGCACCAGACGCGGCCGGAGATACGAAGAAATAGATCGTTCCTCGCCGAATGGCCACGCGCCGCTAGACGCCGCCCGCTTCGATGGTCCACTGCGTGGTCTGGAGCACATCCTCGTGCAGGTCGTCGTCGCCGGCCCACGCTGCGTACAGCGAAGCCCGCTCCTGTTGGCGGTGCTGGAGAAGGCGGAACTCGATGCCGTCCCGGGCAAGCTCAGACACCACCGTGCCGATCGGCGCTTCAGCGGCGAAGCCAAGCGCCCGCTGCTGGGCGCGCGCGGTCCTGAAGACTTCCTCTGCGATGCGGACTTGGCGACCGGGCATCTTGCTTGCCTCCTGTAACAAATCGTGTGACTAACCTGCACCAGATACTGCCACACCCGTGCCACTGCCGCAACGGCCAAATTAGGGCCCTTTTCTCGAGAGATCGACTCCGACCCGTGCGCTGTGAGCGTGCGCCAGGGCCTTGACCGTGGACCAAAGTCAGGCGCTCGCCTCGAGCCAGTGTCGGTGCTCGGCTGCTGTTAGGGCGTCAACTCGGAGGCGTGTCGCGCTGACCCGAATCCAGCCGGGTCCACGGAAGTCAGAGCATGAGAGAACCGACCGCTCGTCTGATCGTGAAGCGAACCTCATCTCGAACTCGGCGAGGCGTAAAGCGAGCGCGGTGCTGAATCCTTGCTCCGCCGGCCCAGAGAGTCACCCGTCCTGGTCGACCGCGTCCATGTCCTCATCGTCCGCCGAGTCTGGCCGGGTCCGCCCGTACTGATCCGGTAGCACACCCCAGCCGAAGATCGGGACGATCTCGTGGGGCATCCGGCCATACTCCTCGATTGGATCAGCGTCGCCGCGAAGCACGGTGCAGCGGTGCTCCCAGCCATCGCCGAAATCGAACAAGTACTCGAACGAATCCCCCACCCCGAGCTCCGCTGCCCCGAGGGTCATCCTGCTCTCGTCAATCTCGTTCTCGTCGTCTCTGAACTCATCCGTATCAGCCATCCCGATCACACGGCCGTCTGAGAGGCGGAACTCGTGCAGGTGCGAACGGTCCCAGCGTGCGAATGCGCGGTCGATCGCCGTCGCGAGCTCCGCGAACGTGTGGGTAGTGCTTGCGAGCAAGTCCCGGCCAGGCGGAGGCGAGAGTGATGCGCCACCCCTGGCCACGAGCGCGACACGCAGGATGATCCAGCGCCGAGCGATCGGCGCTCGCGCGGTGATTCTCACTGCGCGCCTGCGCGCTGGCATCAGCGCGCCTTCCGTCCGCTGTCGGACCAACTCCAGAACTCGTCCCGAGAGACCTCGAGGTCGCGCATGAGGCGACTCAGGGCCTGCGGCCAGAACCCCTGGGACGGATGGCAGTGGACGGCGACCTTCTTTCCGGATCGATTCGTGACCATGAGCTGCGGAGAGCCTTCACCTCGCAGGTCTGTTCCGAAGAACTTCAGGAGGTTCACCAGCTCCCGATACTTGAGCTCGGGGAGCGATGGCAGCTATGCGCCTCGGCTCAGAGTCGGATCAGCTCGACGTGTCGATCGGTCGCCCGCCGCGGCTCCTCCAGCAAGTCGGGGTAACGCGCCAGGAGCGCGCGAAGGTTGTCCTTTGCGTCCGCCTCAGTGGAGCCCTGTGCGGTGGCCCTCACCTCGGGAGCGAAGGCGATCCAGCCGTTCTCGCCCGCCCGCTCGGTCGTTATCGCGAGTTCCACGCATTCCTCCTAGGCCGGCGCTTGCTCAACACAGGATATCGCCGCGCCTCGCCCTCCTACCTCCGACTTGGCTCTACGCGCTCTTCGAGCCAGTGCCGATGTTCGGCCGCTGTTAGAGCGTCAACCCGGAGGCGTGATGCGCTGACCCGACCGCCGCCAGAGCGGACTGGTGAGGGCCTGCAGTTCGCCGCGATCGTCCGAAAGCTGCGCGCGCACGTAGGCCGCATCGCGCGGGACCGTGTAGCTCTCGGTCCATTCGTCCACGCCGGTAACAGCCGACGCCGCGATGGAGCCGACGTCCGTGATGAGCAGCATCGCCGCGCCTTGTCCGCCGCGCACGCTGACGCGCACCCCGTCCCCGCCGGGCTCGAGGTACAGCTGCGGCCCCGCGGGCGACGCCGAGACGAACGTCCGCGCCCCGCGGAGCGCGTCCAGGATCGTGTGCCGATCGAGCCGAGGGCCGGCAGCCACCCAGGTCGTCGGCGTACCGAGACGCTGCGCGTGTCGCGGGTCGGGATCGTGAGCACGCAGCAGGTGCGTATCGCTGCCGCCGACCGCGGCGAGCCGTGCCCCTGCACGGAGGCGCGCCTCCCAAAAGCCGACGGCGATCGAGTTCAGGCCCCACGGCCCATTCCAGACCTCCACCGCGTGGATCGATCGCACTGTCGGGTACTCCCAGGGCGGACCGAACGGCTTCGGATGGTTCACGCTGACGAACGCGCCCGCGGCCGCCGCTTCGGCCATCGCCCGTTCGACCGCAGACGACTCGGGGGTCCTGAATTCCCACCACCGATCGGTCCCCCAGGCGTTCCAGTGCCCGCCGTAGGTCGTGACCTCGACGCCGGGCACGACGACGGGAGCACCGTTTCCGCCCGATCCGTACTCCGCGTGGTGCTGGATGTTGTTGTGGTCGGTCACGCCGAGGAACTCAAGGCCCGCCTCCGTGGCCGCATGCAGCATCTCGCTCGGCCACGAATCACCGTCCGAGTAGCGGGTGTGGCAGTGCAGATCACCGCGCCACCAACCGGCCCGCGCGGCGGGGAGCTCGGGTCGCCGCGGGATCCCCGTTCGCACGAGATCGTTCGGTGGAGCCGCAATCCCGAGGTCGCAACGTACCTCGACGCGCCAGTCGCAACCGCGCGGGCCGACCTTGTACAGGCCAAGAAGGACGTTCCAGGTCCCGGCGAGGATCGGGCCGGGAGCGTAGGGCGGGGTCGCCCAGTCCTCTCCGATGACGAGCTCGAGCTTGTTGCTCCCGCTCCACCCGCGGAAGCCGACACTCCCAGTACCGGTCCCTCGCGGATCGAAGATCCCGATATCGAGCGTGTTGCCGCCGAACAGCGCCGGGTCCGAGTCGATCTGATCGGTGTACTCGTAGCGGATGTGGAGCTGACGATGACCCGGCCCGATCTCGAACGGCACGAGCGAGTACCGCTTCTCGTCCACCGCGGTGAAGCGCCCGTTGAGGACGAGATCCGGCGCGCGGAGCGCCTCGGTCAATGGAACGCGCTGCCGCTCGATCGGTCGAAGAGCCGGATCGCGCCCGGCTCGACCGCAAGGTGCACCGTGCTCCCGGGCTGTGGGCGGACCGCGGGCGCCGCGCGGACCTTCAACGCCTTCTCGCCAACGCGGACGTCGACGATGACCTCGCTTCCGAGCGGCTCGACGGCGACGACCTCGGCCGCCTGGCCCGCGGTTCCGATCGCGATGGCCTCCGGGCGCAGACCGACCGTGAGCTCGCGGGCCGAGTGGTCACGCGTAAGCGGCGCGGGCAGCCGCCATCCGTCCGCGGCGACAAGCGTGTCGCCGTCGCGCGTCACCTCGAGGAGATTCATCGGCGGGCTACCGATGAATTCGGCGACGAAGAGATTCGCCGGATGGTCGTAGACATCGTCCGGTGTCCCGATCTGCTGCAGCTCGCCGGCGCTGAGGATCGCGATCCGGTTCGCGAGACTCATCGCTTCCGCCTGATCGTGGGTCACGAAGACCATCGTCGTCTCGAGCTGGCGCTGGAGCGTCTTGAGCTCGGTCCGCGTGTGCACCCTGAGCTTGGCGTCCAGGTTCGAGAGCGGCTCGTCCATGAGGAAGACCCGGGGCTCGCGGACGATCGCGCGCGCGAGCGCGACCCGCTGCTGCTCGCCGCCCGAAAGCTGCGCGGGCCGTCGCGGGAGCAGATGTGCGATGCCCAGCATGTCCGCGACGTGGTCGACCCGCTTGTCCTGCTCGGCCCGGCTCATCTTGCGGAGCTTCAACGGGTAGCGGATGTTCTCGCGCGCCGAAAGATGCGGGTACAACGCGTAGCTTTGGAAGACCAACGCGACATCGCGGTCCTTCGGCTCCCGGCCGACCACGCTCGTCCCGGCGATCCGGATGTCGCCCCGGTCCGGCTCCTCGAGGCCGGCGAGCATCCGCAACGCGGTCGTCTTCCCGCACCCCGAGGGGCCGAGGAGCACGAGCAGCTCCCCATCCGCGATGTCCAGGGAGAGGCCGCGCACGGCAGGCGCGCCCTGCGCGGCGAACTGTTTCCAGACGTCCTCGTATTCAACCCGAGCCACTAGAGACCCCTCGTGCTGCTCATGAGCCCGCGGACCATGAGCCGCCGCGCACCAATGAAAACGGCCATGACCGGGATGAGATACAGGATCGCCATGGCCGCGATGACGCCGTACTGCACCTCGGTGTAGCCGCCCTGATTGCGCATCGCTTCGTAGAACGCGAGCGGCACGGTCTTCATGCTCTGCTGATCCACCAGGATGATGACCATGAGCACCTCGGCCCACGCGCTGAGGAACGATAGCCCGGCCGCGATCCCGAGACCGGGTCGCGCCAGCGGCAGGACGATCTCGATGAGCGCGCGCAGCTTCGTTCGCCCGTCGAGCCACGACGCTTCCTCGAGCTGTCGCGGCACCGAGTCGAAGAACCCCTTCATGAGCCAGACGAGGAATGGCAGCTCGATGGTCGCGTGGATGAGGATCAGGCCGAGGTAGCTGTTCCGGAGGCCGAGCTGCCGCGCGAGCCCGTAGATCGGAACCATGGTCGCCGACAGCGGCATCGTCTGCAGCAGCAGGACCGCGTAGGTGATCCAGTCCTTGCGCCGCAGCTCGATGCGCGAGAGCGAGTACCCGGCAAACGACACCGTCACGACGACGAGCAGCATCGTCGCGACCGAGACGAACACGCTGTTGCCGAGCGCGATCCCGAAATCGTGCTCGGTGAAGATGCGGATGAAGTTGTTGAACGTCGGCGCGGACGGCCAGTGGATGTACGCAGTCGCGTTCTCGTCGAACGCGGCGCCGAACAGCCACAGGAACGGCGCGAGGAAGAACGCGCTGACCGCGACGAACGCGAGATGGATGAGCAGCCACTCGAGCGGGTGCGCCCGTGGGCGCCGGGGCGCGTTGGTGCGGACCATCGAGCGAGCTGCCGCGGTCATGCCCGGGCCCTCGACCAGCGAAGGTAGAACACGGCGAAGCTGAGGTTGAGGGCGAGCATGGCCACCGCGATGGTCGATCCGTATCCGACCTCGTGGGCCTGGAACGCCTCGTGATAGGCGTACAACGCGATGACCTCGGTCTGGAAGGAGGGGCCGCCGTTCGTGAGCACCTGGATGACGATGAACGTCCCGAACGTGGACATGGTGATCGAGAGGAGCGTCAACGCCACGATCGGCCGGAGCATCGGCAAGGTGTGATCCCAGAAGCGGCGCCAGGCGTTCGCGCCGTCCACGCGCGCCGCCTCGTAGACGTCGCCGGGCACGGTGCGTAACGCGCCGAGGAAGATGAGCATCGTGAACGCCGTGCCTCGCCAGACGTTCGCGATGATCACGGCGAGCATCGGGGCCTGGCCGAACCAGTTCACCGGCCCGAGTCCGAACAGTCCGAGCGCCACGTTCAACGATCCGTAATAGAAGTCGAACATCGCGACCCAGAGGAATCCCGCGATGAGGGTGGGGTCGACCCACGCCAGCAGCACAGCCGCGTACACGAAGTTCGCCGCACGGAAGCCGCGATGCTGCGCGTGATCGATGAGCAACGCCAAGCCGAGGCCGAGGATGAACTGCCCGATGATCGCGGACCCGACGACGAACACGATCGAGTTGACGATGACCCGCGCGAAGTCCGGGTCGCCGAACAGCCGCGTGTAGTTGTCCAGCCCGACAAAGCGCGGGTTCGCCGCATCGATCCCGACGAGCGCCCGGTTGGTGAAGCTCGAGCCGAGCGCCCAGAGGGCCGGCCCGACGAAGAAGAGTGCGAGGAGCAGCGCCGCGGGGGTAAGCCCGGCGAAGTACAGCCGGTTCCGCTTGAACGTGCGCCCAAGGCCGATGGAGCGGGGGCCGATGGCCCCCGCTCCGGCGACCGTCACGACTGGGTGGTGACCTTGTCCGCGCCGACGGCCTGCTTGAGGTCATCGGTGTACCGCTGGGCGCCCTCGGTCGCCGAGACCTCGCCGGCCGCGACGCGCGCGGTCGCCTTCTGGATCGCCTGCTGGACCTTCGGGTACGCTGCGTCGACCGGCGTGAACTTCGCCTTCGTCAGCGCCTCGGTCGACGCGACCAGGTACGGGTCGGCCTTGAACTCGGCAACGTTGGCCGAATCGGTCCGTGCGACGGGGTGCGGGTCCTCGATGTTGAGCTTGGCGACGATGTCCTTCGTGTTGACGGCCTTGATGAACTCCCAGGCGCCCTGCTTGTTCTTGCTCTTCGCGGTGATGTACCAGCAGGTCCCGGGACCCCCGACCGTGAACGACGGCCCGCCGCTCTCGGTGGGGTGGAGGTTGTAGCCAACGTTCGCTTGGGTCGCGGCCTTGTCCTTGGCCGCCCATCCGCCGTAGACCCAACCGCCCTCGAAGAGCAGCGCGAGCTGGCCGTTCCCGATCTTCTCGCGCATCGCTGTCCAGGGCTTGGTCGCGGTGAGGATGTCCTTTGGGCTGAGGCCGTCGCCGTAGGCCTTCGCGTAGTAGGCCATGACCTTGCGCGTGGCCGGGCTGTCCCCGATCCACTTCCCGCCTTGGTCCTGGAGCTGGCCACCATAGGCCCACAGGAGCGGGACGAACGCATGATCGGCGGTGCCGCCGGAACCGGCGGGACCCGCGTAGAGCGCGTACGGGAGCACGTTGGGCAGATTCGCCTTCTTGACGGCCGCGGCGGCGTCGAGGATCCCCTGGACGTTCGCCGGCTTCCAATCGGCGGGCAGCCCCGCCTTCTGCAGGTCGTCCTTCCGGTAGTACAGCCACCGCATGTCAAGGCCGTACGGGATGGCCCAGACCTTTCCCTTGTAGCTCACGCCATTCTTGACGGAATCCGGGTAGTACTGCCATTCGTCCCACTGCTTGACGTAGTCGTCCAGCGGTTCGATGTAGCCCGCATCCGCAAGCTCGCCGATCAGGTTGCCGCCGACGTGGGTGACATCGGGCACATCGCTACCGTCGAGCCGCAGCAGCAGCTTCGTGTAGTAGTCGTCGCTGTTGATCTTCTGGAGATCGATCGTCACGGCGAGGCCCGAGAACTGCGCCTTCAGCGCGGCCGCCGCCTGCTCGACGTACTTCGGCTTGAACCCTGCTTCATCGGGGTAGGACACCGTGATCGTCCCGGAGATCTTGCCCCCGGTCGCCGCAGCACCACCACCGGTCGTCGCCGGTCCGCACGCCACGACGACACCGGTCGCCGCGGCGATCTGTAGGAAACGTCGACGCGAGACCGCCATCCGCTCGAGGTCGCTCATCATTTTCCTCCAAGGCCGCGTTCGCTCAGGCCGTGAACCCGGCACGGGCCGAACGATAATCCCGGGTTGGCGCTAGTGTCCTGTCGATGTCGCCCGACACCCAGAAGATCGCGGCGGCGGCACGCCGCGCCCTCAGCGACAACCGGCAGTCGGGAACATCGGGCTGGGACGGGAAGCGCTACGACTTCGTCTGCCCGTCCGGGACGACCTATCCCTTCCAGTGGCTGTGGGACAGCGCGTTCCACGCGATCGCGCTATCGCATGTCGATCCCGCTCTGGCGAAGCAGGAGCTGCGGTGTCTATTGCAAGGTGCGCAGCCGGACGGGTTCATCCCGCACATGCTCCTGTGGGAGAAGAACGCGCACGAGGCGGCGCTCCGCGAGTACTCCATCACCTTGCTGCACCCGTACTTCACCTCGATCACCCAGCCGCCGGTGCTCGCGCGCGCGATCGAGCGGGTCTACGAGGCCTCCGGTGACGTCGGGTTCCTTCGCGACGTCCTGCCGCCGACGCTCCGGTTCTTCCGCTGGTTGAAGGCGCAGCGCGACCCGGATGACGACGCGCTCATCGCCACGATCCAGCCGGATGAGTCGGGGCTCGACGCGAGCCCGAAGTACGACGCTGCCATGGGTGTGCCGTGGGACCCGCCCGAGGCGACTCTCCCCGCGCTGACCCGCTCCATGGACCGGCTCTTCGCGGAGTACGAGCCTCTGCGCGGCGATCCGGCGCGGATCCTCTCGCTCGATCGGTTCGTGTGGGAGGACGTCATGGTGAACACGATCTACGCCGACGGTCTCCGCCGGCTCGGGCCGCTCTGCCGCGCCGCCGGCTACCCCGAGGCCGAGGCGCGCGAGTTCGAGGATCGCGCGACGCGCGTCCGGTCGGCGCTCGAGACGAAGTGCTGGGACGAGAAGGCCGGCGTGTTTTGGGATCTCTCGGGGTGGCGCGAGGAACCGGCCCGCACGCTCACCTTCTCGTCCCTGTTCCCGCTCGTGCTCGCCGACCTCGACCCGCGAAAGGCCGCCCGGCTCATCGACGAGCACCTGTTGAACGAGCGCGAATTCTGGCTCCCCTACCCGATCCCAAGCACCGCGGCATCCGAGCCGACCTTCGACCCGGGGTGGCGAACGAAGACGACCTGGCGTGGTCCGACCTGGGTCGCGATCAACTGGTACCTCTACTGGGGCCTGCGTGAACACGGCAGAGCGGACATCGCCACCGAGCTCGCGCGGCGGACGTTCGAGATGGTCGAGCGCGCTGGCATGCGCGAATTCTTCGACCCGCGCACCGGCGCCGGCGAGGGAGCATCGAGCTTCGGCATGTCGACGCTCGTCCTCGATCTCATCGCGGCAGAGCACCTTCCGTCGTGACAGCGCGGACGGCAGCCGCCCGAGACCCGGCGCCATCGTTCTCGACGACGTTCGCGGAGGTGCGCTGATGCTCGGCCGGCTGCGTCACAGCTCGCACCTGCGGATCCACCCCGCGACGTGGCTGCAGGGCGGTCGCGCCAGCACGGGCACAGGCCCCGGTCCTGCTCCAGGCCGGTCGTGGGCTGGTTGATCTTGACGACACCTGCCTGGATCCGGTCGTCGTGTCGACACTCATGCCGCGCGCGGCGGCCCGTTCCGCGCGGTCGAGGATCGTCGCCTCCTCGTCGAGCGTGGAGTGCTCGGTCTCATCGGTTCGTGTCACGATCCAACCTCCGGTGATCGCAACTCTCGCAGCCTCCTCCCCGAACGCTTAGCGGGGCTCGATGGGCCCGGGGTGGCCGCTCGTCTTACGGCTCGTACGTGTGCATCGACTCGATGCCGAACGCGCGGTTGAAGCGCGCCCGGTAGTTCTCCATGGCGATGGAGCCGGCGAGCTCGACGATCTGGGCGTCGGTGAAGTGAGCCCGCACGGCGTTGAAGACGGCGTCGGTCACGTCGGCCGGCGTCGCGCTCATCGCTTCGGCCAGGGCGAGCGCCGCCCGCTCGGGCTCGTCGAAGAGCCCGCTGTCGCGCCACCCGCCTACCGCGGCGATCTTCTCCGCGGAGGCGCCACCCCGGCTGCTCCCGGCAGCGTTCGTGTCCATTCAGAAGGGGCAGCGGACCATCTGCGCCGCGCGCAGCTGCACGAGCCCGCGGAGCTGGGCGCTGAGCTTCCCGCTCTTCGCGGGGGCCGCCCCGAGCGCCCGGCTCGCCTCGAGGATCGGCGGACAGTGGGCCTGGATGCCCACAGAGTCGAGGGTCCGGCCGAAGGTCTTCGCCGATTGCTCCAGGATCGGCCGCACCTCGGGCGGCGCTTCGTCGGTGGTCAGCGGACGGAGGCGCGGCATCTTTGCTTCTCCCTTTCGCCGAAGTGGTCGATGGGAGCGTAGACCGCGAAGGCGCCGCCCGCCCCGCTGTACAGCAGCACGCACGTCCAGACCTCCAATCCGACACATGGCCGAGCGCCGATGAGCTGCGCCAGATCTACTCGACCAAGGGCCTCGATGGCGCTGAGGGAACGATCGCGTACTGCCGCATCGGCGAACGAAGCTCGCACACCTGGTTCGTCCTGAAGTACGTCCTCGGTCAGGAGAAGATCCGGAACTACGACGGGAGCTGGATCGAGTACGGCAGCCCCATCGTCGCGCCGATCGAGAAAGGGACGTGCCGGGTGAGCCTCCTTGAGCACGTCACGCGTTCCGGCGCGTGCCACCGGCATGGCTCTTGGCTGGAGGTGACGGTTACGATGCACTGATGCAGCGCCGGCATCGCGATTGGCCACGCGGGCGGGTCACGCCGCGTCTCCGCCGCCTGTGCGATCGTGGCGCGCGCTGCGTCGGCGGTCTCAGCGCCTGTTCGAGGTAGTCGCGACCTGATCCCGCGTCCCTCGACTATGGCGCTGGAGCTTTTGGAATGTTCGCATCCGCTGCCACCCCGATCGTACGCCGCGCCGACCCGTACCACGACACCGACATCATCGACGCGCGCGCCCCGCGGTTCAACCAGACCATCGTCGCGACCGTCTCGCTCCTCGCCGTCGGGCTCGGCTGGTGGCCGCTGCTCGGCGTCCTTGCGGCCCAGCTCGCCCTCGGGCTGCGCTTCGGCCGCCGCTACTGCGTGCCCTGCGTGCTGTACTTCGAGCTCGTGCAGCCGCGGTTCGGCGAAGGACCACTCGAGGACTCCCGGCCGCCACGGTTCGCGAATCTCCTCGGCGCGATCTTCCTTGGCGCCGCGACACTCGCCTACGCGCTGGGATCAACCGCGATCGGTGCCACCCTGGGCCTCATCGTCGCGGCGCTCGCGACCCTCGCGGCGACCACCGGCCGCTGCGTCGGCTGCGAGCTGTACAAGATCGACGCGCGCATCCGCGGGATCCGCTCGCACGTGCTCGATCGGATCGACCCCGGCGATCTGGACACCACCGTCGCCAGGGCGATCGTCGAGTTCACCCATCCGCTCTGCACCGAGTGCCAGAGGCTCGCTCGCGATCTCGAGGGGCGCGGGGAGCGGGTCCTCACGATCGACGTGTCCCGTCGGCCCGAGCTCGCCCGGAAGTACGGCATCGCGGTCGTGCCGGTCGCGGTCCGTATCGAAGGCGATGGGCGGGTCGTGGAGCGCATCGCCGGCTAGCTGAGGTCTCCATAGATCTGGGACACACGCCACCGGTCTAGCCAGTCCAGCGGCGCGAGGCCTCCGAGGGCGATGTGCGGACGCTCGGCGTTGTAGTCGGCGACGAAGAGCGCGACGGCAAGGTCGCGCTCGGCTTCGGCATGGAACGTCTGGCTGAACAGGCACTCGCCGCTCCTCGGGCGTCAGCGTCGCCTCGTCGAGCTGTGTCTGCCGAAAGCCGGCCCCGAGACGCCTTAGGAACTTCTTGATCTTCCGGAGGTCCATACGGACACCGCGAAGACGCGCGACGAGTTGAAGGTCGCTGCTGAGTAGTTCCTCCGTCTCCCACTCGTCCGCGATGCGCTTGCCGGAAGCATCGCCGAGCTCATTCAAACGGCCGAGGAACGTCCTGCCGGAGCTCGGCGGGCTTCGGCGTCGGTCATGCGAGGTTGTGAATAGACGAACGTTCTCGACGCTGACTATGTCGGTCGGCCCGGTGGGCAGCGTCGAGTTGGGACTGCAGCTTCTCGGAGTTGCTTCACGCGCTGACCTCGAGCCAGCGGGCGTGCTCGGCGGCGGATAGTTCATCGACGACAGCGCAGGGGTCTGTCGCACCGGCCCGAATCCAGCCGGGCCACGGAAGTTAGGGCAACGTCCCATCACGGAAGTTAGGGCAACGTCCCATCGCTGACTGTGAGTCATCTGAGCAATGGTTTGCCAGACCATTGCTCTACCAGCTGAGCTACCTCGGCGAGTGTCGGCCGCAATTTCAGAAGTCGCGTCGAGAGCCGCCAGCTACAGGTCGGCTCCCAGCTCGCGAGGCGGAAGGACGCGCACGAAGTATTCGCGACCGAGCATCTCGTGGAGCATCGATTGAGGGAAGAGCTCGGGCTGGATCGGGAATTGCGTGCGGTGGGCCGCGATCGCGCGGATCTTCTGGTCCACGTGCGCGGACACATCGATGGCGGTCGTCGGCTGCTCCCCCGGCCAGTCGGCACGCTCCACGTCGGCCGGATCAGTCAGCGACGCTGCGGGACCACGTCCAGTGAACAGGGTCGGCGCCGCAGGTGAGAAGACCAGGCACGTCACCGCGTCGACGGCGATCACATGAGCGGAGCGTGGCTGCTCGTACACGAGCGCAAGCTCGCCGAAGAACTCGCCCGGACCGAGATGTCGCAGCGTGCGAAGCTCGCCCGGTGTGGGCTCCTCAGCCACCTGCGCCGCTCCCGAGACGATGAGGAACAGGCTCTTTCCGACCTCGCCCTGCTCGACGATGTACGTCCCGGCCGGGAACCAGCGGACCTCGATGAAGTCCCCGGCGTAGCGCAGCGTCGTCGATTCCTCGGCGAACAGGGACAGCGACCGAACGAACTCCGGACCGCCGCGAAACCGGGCCTCGAGCGAGACGAGCCATCGCGCGAGCCGGTCGAGCATGAGCAGTCGACTGCGAGCGAAGTGGCTGTGGTACAGACGCGCCGCTCCGTGGGGTCGCCCGTACGTGTCCGTCCCGTCATATGCGAGCGTGAACGCTCGCCTCGTAGCCGCGCTGATGGTCACGTGATCCGGATGGCCGTACGCACCGTCCTCGCCGAACGTGATGACGACGTTGGGCTGGAAGTCCCCGATGGCGTCGGCGACCGAGCGGACGAGCACATCGAAGTCGGCCTCCTGGAGCCGGCCATCGATGTAGTCATGGCAGACGACGTGCTGGACGCCCAGGATCGCGCACGCTCGTCGCAGCTCCTGTTCGCGGACGGAACCGAGCGTGTGGCGGGTGGCGGCACGCGCATCGCGGATCTGACCCGCTTGGCCACGGGTCGCGGACAGCACCATGGCCTCGGCACCTCGGGCGGCATACTTCGCCAAGGTCCCTCCGGCGACGAACACCTCGTCGTCAGGATGGGCGAAGACCCCGAGGATGCGCATCCGGTCCGTCGACGCGTCGCCGTTCGGCGCCAAAGCCATCGCGCCGGTACGTTAGCAGTCGGTGCTCGCGCGAAGCGTGCCACTACTTGAATGCCGTCGGTAGCCCTCCAGCAGGCGCCGTCGGATGGCGCCCGCACATTCCAGTACGTGAGCGACGGAAGCCCCTGACCCGCACGCCGACTGCTGGGATAACGGCCTTCGCTTTTCGCGTACTCCGCGAGCACCACCGAGCAACGGCTTCCCTTGGGTCGCGTAACGCGACGACCTCAGCCGCTGCCGGCGCGCTGTTCCGGCTGATCGTCCTCGACCCGGCACATCACATATGGCCAGCGAGAGTCGAGGTCGTATTCCTCGAGGCGACGGCAGCCGAGGCAGGTTTCGACGTCGACGGCCATCCCGCGGATTGGGCAGTACACGAGCGCGTCCTCGTCGATCAGGTGCTTCGCTTTGCTCATGGCGGCCGCATCTGCGACCGAACGATGGCGACGCCCGACCACCCCGGCGAGCGCCATTCGGCCCGATCCCATGGGGCCGAACGGCTACTCGATGAGGCCGTGCTGGAGGCGTGGTCCTTACCCGGTGTCCTGGGGTCGTCGACGGCCCCGGAGAGCCTCCGCGGGCGGATCGCTTCCGCCGAATCCCGGCCAAACGCCCTACCCGCGCGCGGCGAGCGCCTCGTCGATCGCATGCGCGGCGCGCTTGCCTGCGCCCGCGGCGAGGATCACGGTCGCGGCGCCCGTGACGGCGTCGCCGCCCGCGAAGACGAGCGGCTTCGGCGTGCGCCCGGTCTCCTCGTCGGCGACGAGGCAGCCTTCCTTCGTCGTGAGGAGTCCGGAGGTCGTCCGGGTGAGGAGCGGGTTCGGGGTCGTCCCGATCGCGAGGACGACGTTGTCCAGCGGGATCGTGACCTCTTCGCCAGGGATCGGGACCGGGCGCGCACGACCGGACCGGTCGGGCTCGCCGAGCTGCATCTTTTGGCAGCGCAGTCCGGTGACCCAACCATCGGCGCTCCCCACGACCTCGAGCGGGCTCGTGAGCCAGTGGAACCGGACACCCTCCTCGATCGCGTGGCCGTACTCCTCGACGCGAGCGCTCATCTCCTTCTCGCTGCGCCGGTAGACGATCATCGCCTCCTCGGCGCCCATCCGGAGTGCGGTCCGCGCGGCGTCCATCGCGGTGTTCCCCGCCCCGATCACGGCGACGCGCTTCCCCACGTTCACAGGGGTGTCCGTCTCGGGGAAGTCGTAGGCACGCATGAGGTTCACTCGGGTGAGGAACTCGTTCGCCGACATGACCCCGTTGAGGTCCTCGCCGGAGATGCCGAGGAACTGCGGCAGCCCCGCGCCGGTGCCGACGAACACGACGGTGTAGCCGAGCCGGCTGAAGAGGTCGTCCAGCGGGAGCGTCTTGCCGATGACGACATTGCAGACGATCTCGACGCCGAGGCCCTTGAGCACGCCGATCTCCCAGTCGAGGATCGCCTTGGGCAGCCGGAACTCGGGGATGCCGTAGCGGAGCACGCCGCCGGGCGCGTGGAGCGCCTCGTAGACCGTGACGGGGTAGCCCAGCCGGGCGAGCTCGCCGGCGCAGACGAGCCCGGACGGCCCCGAGCCGATGACCGCGATCTTCTTCGGGCGCGTCGGCCGGAGCGGCGCGGCGGGCGCCTGGGTCCGCTCCCAGTCGGCGACGAAGCGCTCGAGGTGGCCGATCGCGACCGGCACGAGGCGCGTGCCAAGGCTGCAGCGCTCCTCGCACTGCGTCTCCTGCGGGCAGACCCGCCCGCAGATCGCGGGGAGCGGGTTCGCGCCGCGGAGGATCCGCGCCGCGCCGGCCATGTCGCCGATCGCGACGGCGTGGATGAAGTCGGGGATCGGGATGCCTACGGGGCAGCCCTCGACGCAGACGGGGTCCTGGCAGCGCAGGCACCGCTCGGCCTCGAAGGCGGCGTGGAAGATGGTGTAGCCGTCGTTCACTTCCTTGAAGTCGTGCGCGCGCACCTCCGGGTCGCGCACCGGCATCGGGGTCTTCTCCGCGCGTTTCACTGGCATCAGCGCGCCTCCACGAGCGCCGGCGTCGCGGCGCAGGCGAGGCGCTCGACGGCCTCCTTCTCCTGGCGCACGTACTGCTTGCTCCGGCGCATTCCCACGGCGAAGTCGACCTCGTGCGCGTCGAAGATCGGTCCGTCCACGCAGGCGAACAGGGTCTGCCCACCGACGATGACCCGGCAGCCGCCGCACATCCCGGTGCCGTCCACCATGAGTGGGTCGAGCGAAACGAGCGTCTTCACCTTCGCCTCGCGGGTCGTCTCGGCGATCGCGCGGAGCATGACCATCGGACCGATCGCGACGACCGTGTCCGGCCGTCCCGGGCCCTCGCCGGCGATGAGCTGCGCGAGGCGCTGCGTGACGAAGCCTTTGAAGCCGGCCGAGCCGTCGTCGGTGCAGATCTCGACACTCGTGCAGATCGCGCGGAGCTCGTCGGTGAGGATGAGCAGGTCCTTGTTCCGCGCCCCGACGATCGCGGTCGTCGTATCACCGCGCGCCCGGAGCTCCTTCATGAGGCAGAGCAACGCGGCCGAGCCGAAGCCGCCGCCGACGGCACAGGCGTGGCCGCCGGGCGCGATGTCGACCGGCGTGCCGAGGGGACCGACGACGTCGAGGATCTCGTCGCCGGCCTCGAGGGCGCAGACCCGCTTGGTCGTCGCTCCGACCTCCTGGACGACGATCGTGAGCGTGCCCGCGGCGCGGTCGTAGTCGGCGATGGTCAGCGGGATGCGCTCTCCGCCCTCGCGCACCCGGAGCATGACGAACTGCCCCGCCTTCGCCGCCGCCGCGATGAGCGGCGCGTCGAGGCGGAAGAGCTTCGTGACCGGAGTGAGCCTGCGCGCCTCGACGATCCGTGCCATCCCCGCCCCCCTAGAGGTCCGGGCTCGCGTGCATCGCCTTGAGGCGCTTCCAGCGGCGGTCGGCCTCGTCCTGGATGCTGCGCACGACCTCGGCGTTCGCCGGCGCGAGGAGGTGACGCGTCTTCCCCATCGTCGCGAGCCAGTCGGTGATCGGGTGGCGGCGGCCGGTCGCGTCGGGGTCGTACGTGATCGCCGTCTTGCCGCGCTCGATCTCGTAGAGCGGGAAGAAGCACGAGTCCACCGCTGCCTGGAGGACCGGCTGCGCGGCGTCGTCGGCCGTCCGCCAGTTCAGCGGGCAGAAGGAGAGGATCTTCCCGTAGACGAGGCCCTCGCGCTTCGCGTACCACTGCGCCTTCGCGACCTTGCGCATGAGGTCCTCGGGGTAGCCCTCGCTCGCGGTGAAGACGTAAGGGAGGCCGCACGCGGCGAAGATCTGCGCGGTGTCCTTGTGGTGGTAGCGCTTCCCGGTGGCCGTCGCGCCGACCTCGCTCGTCGAGGTGCGATGGCCGAGCGGCGTCGAATACGACAGCTGCGCGCCGGTGTTCATGTAACCCTGGTTGTCGTACTCGAGGATCATCATCTTGTGGTTGCGGTGCGCGGCGCCGAGCGCTGGACCCATGCCGATGTCCATCCCGCCGTCGCCGCTCACCATGACGAACGTGATGTCCTTCGAGGCGGGCAGCTCGCCGCGACGCACGCGCTCGTGATACATCTCGACGAGCCCCGAGAGCGTCGCCGCGCCGTTCTGGAAGAGGTTGTGGACGTAGTTCACCCGGTGTGCGGTCGTCGGGTAGCCGGTCGTCACGACCATCGCGCAGCCGGTCTGGAAGAGCATGACGACATCGCCCTCCAACACGCGGTTGACCTGGTGGAGCGTCGGGAGGATGCCGCAGCCGGGGCAGGCGCCATGACCGGGCGCGATCCGGCTCGGGACCTCGGTCATCTTCCAGAGCGGCTCGAGCTCGACGTGGAGCCGCCCGGTCGCCTCGTCGCGCCTGACGTGGGCCATCCCGCGCGAGACCTCGGCCGTCGTGAGCAACGGGAGGCCGGGCCGCGGCGCGCGATCGGGGCTGCCGGGCGTCGCGCCGTGGTAGGCGAAGGGCTCGACGGCCTCGCCGCGCGCGGCGGCGAGCGCGTCGCCGAAGAAGCGCGCCGCATCCGCGGCGTAGAAGTCCTTACCGCCGAGGCCGTAGACGCGCGAGAGGACGCGAGTGCGGTTCTCCGGATCGAGCTGGATCGCGGCACGCACCTCGAGCGAGAGGTTGCCCCCACCGGCGCCGTACGAATCGGCGCGGTCGCCGATCATCGCCGCCCGGACCGGGCGGAGCGCGCGGCGGAGCTCGTCGGACGGGAACGGCCGCAGCACGTTCAGCGAGAGCACGCCGACCCGCTCGCCCTTCGCGCGGAGGTCGTCGGCGGTCTCCTTCGCCGTCTCGGCGGCGGAGTTGAGGAGGACGAGCGCGGCGTCGGCGTCGTCCATCTGATAGGTGTCGAGCATCGGATAGCCTCGGCCGGTCATCGCCTCGAGCTCGGCGAGGACCGCGGGGATGACCCGCCGGGCGGCCTCCATCGCTTGCGAGAGCTGGACCTTGTTGTTGATGAGGTCCGGGTCGTTCATGTACGGCCCGAACGTCGTGGGATGCTCGATCTCGAGCGGCGTGGGGAACGCCGGCCGCTCGCCGAGGAAGGCGCGGACCGCCGCGGGGTCGTCGAAGACCTGGATCCGGCGCTTCTGGTGGCTCGTGACGAAGCCGTCGTAGGCGACGAGCACCGGGAGGCGCACATCGGGGTGCTCCCCGATCCGCACCGCGGCGAAGTTCAGGTCGTAGACCGCCTGCGGGTCGCGTGCGCAGAGGACGATCCAGCCGGTGTTGAGCGCGTAGTAGAGGTCGGAGTGGTCGCCGCGGATGTCGAGCGGCCCAGAGACCGCGCGCGCGGCGAGGTTGAGGACCATCGGCACCCGCGTGCCCGCCTGGACCGGGAGCTGCTCGAGCGCGTAGAGGAGGCCCTGCGAGCTCGTCGCGTTGAGCACGCGGCCGCCACCGAGCGCCGCGCCGTAGCAAATGCCCGCGGCGCCGTGCTCGCCGTCGCCGGCGATCATGACGATCTCGTGCTCGCCGTCGGCCTGCATCCGCGAGAGGTTCTCCGCGACCTCGGTCGAGGGCGTGATCGGGAAGTACCCCATGACGTGGAAGCCGATGTCCCGCGCGGCGAGCGCGGCGGCCTCGTTGCCACTATGGAACGCGAGCTTCTGCGCGGCGGTGCCCGAGGGCAGCTGCGCTGCGACGGGGGCGGCGCGCGTTTCCGTCGTCATCGTGTCCGCGTCATGGGATCACCCCCGGGAACAGCGGCACCCGGAGCGAGTCGGCGAGGCCCGGCGTCTCCGCGGTCTTCGCGAGCGCCCCGGTCGGGCAGGACTCGACGCAGCGCAGGCAGCCCTTGCAGTAGCGGTAGTCGACGCCCTTGAGCTCGCGCTCGAACGGTTCGCCCGCGCCGTCGCCCCAGACGAGGCAGAAATCCGGGCAGACGAGGTCGCAGATGCCACAGTGCACGCACTTCTCGCGGTCGAGGACCGGCATCCAGCCGGTGCGCGAGACCGAGAGGTCGTTCCAGGCGGTGTTCCCCGCGGCCGGGATGATCCCACCGACAGGCTGGGTGAGGTAGCCCCAGGCCGGCACAGGCCGCGCCGGCGGAAGGTCGCCCTCGGCCCGGGCGACGTCCGGGAGCACCTCGAGCTCGGCTACGCCGCGCTTGAAGGCGCGCTCGTTCGAAGCGACCGCCTCGGGGTGGCGCCCGGCGAACTCCTCGGAAAGCGCCTCGAGGACGATCGCGGTGTCGAGGAACGGAAACGCGGCGCAGAGCGTCCCGAGGAGCACCGCGTTCGGCCGCGAGCGCTCTTCGACCGCGATCGCGAGCGCGTCGACGCGGATGACCCGCGCGGTCCGCGGTAACGCCGCAAGCTTCGCGGGCGCGGGGCCCGGCGGAGCGTTGTAGATGAACGTGCCGTCGCGCGGAAGCCCGGCGAGCGTCGCCGGGTCGCGGAGGAGCGCAGCGTGGAAGACGACGATCGCGTCCGGCGTCTCCACCGGCGCGCTCGTGCGGATCGGCCGGTCAGCCGGCCCGAGGCGGACGAACGAGAGAATCCGCGAGCCCTTCTTCTCCGAGCCATACGAGGAGAAGTGCGCGCCGTTGAGTCCCATCCCGAGGACGGCGGCGGTCGCGAGGACTTGCCCCGCGGCATGCGCCCCGAGGCCGCCAATCGACTCGAAGCGGACCTCGAAGAGGCGGCCAGCGTGGGGCACCGACACGCTCTGACACCGGTCAGCCACAAAAGCCGGCACGGGACGGTTGAGCGCTCTTTCCCATCGGGGCCAGCGTCGGGCAAGACCGTGCCCAGGGGCAGCGACAAACGGCCCCCATCTGAGGGGCCGAACGACCCTCCCGCGAGGCCCGGCTGGCCGCCGCCACGCCCGGGCGAGGCTCACCTCCACGCCGGGGTTCTGCCCCGTCCGACCGTGAGTTCAACGGATCGCAAGCCGCCAGCGCGCTATAGAGGAGTGGTCACCCCTCCGCCCGTGGCGTTCGGCGAGGTCCACGAGCGCCTAGCGAATTGGCGCTCGCTCCAGGAGTTGGCCCGCGCGTCCGCGTCCTAGACGTGGCGCTCCTTCGGACCGACGTAGATCTGCAGGGGCCGTGCGATCTTCTGTTCGGCATCGAGCAGACCCTCCTGCCACTGCGCGAGCCAGCCTGGCATCCGCCCGATCGCGAAGAGCACCGGGAACATCTCGACCGGGAATCGCATCGCCTGGTAGATGATCCCCGAGTAGAAGTCGACGTTCGGGTAGAGCTTGCGGCTGACGAAGTAGTCGTCGTCGAGCGCGATCTTCTCGAGCTCGATCGCGATGTCGATGAGCGGATTCCGTCCCGTGACGCTGAAGACCTCTTCCGCGACGCGCTTGATGATCCGCGCGCGGGGATCGTAGTTCCTGTACACGCGATGGCCGAACCCCATGAGGCGGAACTCCCCCGCCTTCACGCGCTTGATGTGCTCGGGGATGTTCTTCACCGAGCCGATCTCCTGGAGCATGCGGACGACCTGCTCGTTCGCGCCACCGTGGAGCGGCCCGTAGAGCGCGCCGACCGCAGCGGCGGCCGCCGAATACGGATCGGTCTGCGAGCTGCCGACGACCCGCATCGTCGACGTCGAGCAGTTCTGCTCGTGGTCCGCGTGGAGCACGAAGAGCACGTTGAGCGCGCGCTCCAGGGCCGGGTCCGGCGTGTACTTCAACTCGGTCGTCTTCCACAGCATGTTCAGGAAGTTGCCCGGGTAGCTGAGGTCGTTGTCCGGGTACACGTAGGGCAGTCCCGCGGCGTGGCGGAACGCGAACGCGGCGATCGTGGGGGTCTTCGCGATGAGCCGGACGATCTGCTTCTGACGGATATCGGCGTCGAAGATCTTCTTCGCTTCCGGATAGAACGTGGAGAGTGCGCCGATCGTCGACAGCAGGATGCCCATGGGGTGAGCGTCGTGCTGGAAGCCGTCGATGAACTTCTTGATGTTCTCATGAAGGAACGTGTGGTGTGTGATCTCGAAGACCCACGCGTCCGCCTGCGACCGGGTCGGGAACTCGCCGTTCAGGACGAGGTAGGCGATCTCGAGAAAGGTCTTCTTCTCGGCGATCTCCTCGATGGGGTAGCCGCGGTAGCGCAGGATGCCCTTGTCCCCGTCGATGTAGGTGATCGCGCTGCGGCAGGCCGCCGTGTTGAGGAACCCTGGGTCGTACGAGACGAGGCCGAAGTCCTCCGGGCCCGACCGAATCTTCCGGAGCTCCGTCGCGTGCACCGCGCCGTTCTCGATCGGGATCTCGTACGTCGTCCCGGTGCGGTTGTCGGTGACGCTGAGCGTGTCGTTCGTGCCGGGACCGATCTGTGGGGGCTCGGTTACCGCCTTCATGCGTCCATCTCCGCTCGCCGGTTTCGTGACGACGTCGGCCGCGCCCATTCTGGTCCCTCCTGATGCAGTGAGCTGAGGCTAGGGACCGGGTTGGGCGGTCAGTAGAGCCGGACGGCACACCGAGCGGTGACGAACGTCCCGATGGCCTGGGCCATCGTTCCGTTCGGCCCTCGTCCGCGAGTCGGTCGGCGGGCGGAGCTGCGGCGAACAGACCCTACCGGGCGGGAGCGGCAGCGACGGACGGGCTCGCGATGCGATCCGGTGTTCAGGATGCGCGACCGGGCGCATCTCCCCGTTCCGGGGGAAGTCGTGTCTAGCGGAACGGCTCCGCGCGAGCCATCAGCTCGTCGAGCCCGGGCTCGTTCGGATCGCGTGGCTTGCCGGGGTGGATGATCGCCACCTGGCAGCCCTCGGCTGCCTCCACGAGCTCGCTGTACGTCCCTGCCGACTGGTCGGCGATGTACGCCTGCCGGTTCTCGTTGTACGCGAACATCCGGCCGTTGAGGGTCGTGCACTCGTTGCAGGTCGTGCAGCGCGGGGTCTCGATGTATGGATCGTCCGAGCCGTGCGCCTCACTCGCGGGCGCTTCCGCTGCCGCGGGCCGATCCTCCGCCGGAGCGGGTACGGCCGGCGCGTCGGGCACTTGCGTCGCCGCGACCACGGATGCAGGCTCGGTGATCTCGCTCAGGCGGGCCCACGCGTCGGCAGTCCGCCGCGCGAGCCGTAGCAGCCGCTCGTCGACGACGAGCCGGCGCAAGCGGTCCTCCGCGTCGATCGCCCACACGAACGGCACGGTGTCCGTGCGATCCGCGGCGCCGTCGAGCCGGTCCGCGGCCGGCACGAGCTCCGCGGTCCATCCGGCCCGCGGCACCTCGGCGAAGCTCGAAGCGAGTGCGGGATCGCAAAGCGCGAAATCGACCGGTGTGAACGCGAGCCGCTCGCCGACCTGCTGCAGCTCGTCATCCGCGTACGTGAACGGGTGGACCGGCCACGGTCGCTCGGGCTGCGGGTCGCCATCGAGCGAGAGCCGATGGGCCAGGTCGGGTGCGGCCGACGGGTCGTACGTGAACGTCGGGAAAGCGCGCGACTCGGTCGCCGCTGCGGCCACGAGATACGGCGGGAGGCGCCCGCGATCGAGGACGCCGGGGAACACGCTCAGCAGCGCCGGGCCCGCGTACTCGAGCGCCGCGCGCACCCGCAGCGCCTGGCCGTACAGACCCGCGCTCGCCGACTGCAGCACGAACACGTCGCCGAGGCCCAACGCCGTCGTCGCGAGTCGGCCGCCGAGCCCGAACACGTCGTCGGTCTCCAGGAGGATCTTCATCGGCGCCCTGCCGGTGAGCGCCTCCATGAGTAGGGCCCGGGTGGTCCCATCGCCGTCATCGGCGTCAGCGCGCACGAGATAGCTGGGGAAGCGCGCGACGTCCTCGCGAGCCAGCGCGGTCTGGTCGAAATCGGCAAAGTACGGATCATGCGTGGCCTCGACGTACGCACCCGCGAGCTCGAGCTCGGCGACGCTGATCGCGCGGACGAGGTCGGCCATGAGCGGCAGCCGCTCGCGGAACGCCGCCAGGGCGACGTCCACGCGACGGAACGAGAAGCTCCGGGCGCGGTCACCGAAGAAGGGCTGCGCCTGCAGGACCGTGAGCGTCGACGCGATGCGCCGCCGCCGCGACTCCGGGAGCCCGATCGGGCCCGACGGCTTCGCGAGGAGCCGGGCCATCGCGTCGAAGTCGAAGAGCTCCTGGTGCCGCGCGCCGATGCCGGCCCGGAGCGCCGGCGCGCTCCGCCCGGCCTCCGAGCGCAGGAAGTCCGCGCGGACGAGCTGGGACAGCCGGGCGACGAGCCCGTCGATGTCGCGCCGCATCGCCTCCGCCCTGCGCGCTTCGACGGCGTGCCAGAGGTGGGTCACCAGGCGCGCGGGCAGCTCGGCGTCGCAGTCCACGATCTGGCCTGCGATCCGGAGCGCCGCCCGCAGGGGCAGGAGGTCGCGGCGGACCTGCTCGCCGTCCTTCGTGACGAGCCGCGCGACGGCCTCGTCCCACAGGGCGTCGACCGTGCCGTCCGAGCCGCCGGCGAGGAGCGCGCGGATCTCGCGCTCGACGCGGCGCAGGAGCCGGCGCGCCCGATCACGCTCGAGTCCGCCAGACGCGATCGCGTCGAGGATGCCGTCGAAGAGGCCGGACAGGGACACCACCGAGGGGTCGCCGTCCGTCAGCACGAGCGGGAAGTCGTAGCGCAGCCGGGTCAGGTCGCCGAACCGCGCGAAGAGCGCCGGACGGAGGCCGCGATCCGCGATCGGCGCCAGGGTGGCGCCCGCCCGACGACCGGTGAGATGGAAGAACCGAGGCTCATCCATCACGGCGTCGCCGCGTCCTCGGGCCAGATGGTGAACCGGTCGAGCTCGGCCTCGAGGCCGCGGCGCACGCGCTCGACGGTGCGCAGCTCGCCGACGTGGCGCAGTTCCTCGTACCGCGGGACCGCGGGATCCCGATAGAGGATGCCGACCGGGAGCGGGTCCTCGACCTCGGCGATCGCGCGCGCGGCCGCGCGGTCCGATGGATCGTGCGCGCGGACGTTCGGGTACACCTTCGCGAGCGCCGGACCCACCGTCACCCCGTCCGCGTGGGACAAGAGGAGCATCCGTTTCGGGTCCTGGATCCAGGGATCGAACAGCCCGGGCATGAACTCGGGGCACCGCTGGAGGATGCGGACGAAGCTCAGGCCCTTGTGCCGGTACGCGGCCGAAATGACCTGGTAGAGGAGATCGGGGATCCAGTCCACCGCCTGCGCAACAAACGACGCGGTCTGCACGCCGAGCGTGATGGTGAGCGGGTTGAGTGGGGCGAGGACCGAGCCCATCGGCGTGGTGTTGCTCTTCGTCCCGAGCGGCGAGGTCGGCGACGCCTGCTTCTTCGTCAGCCCGTAGATGTGGTTGTCGTGGAGCAGGACGGTGAGGTCCACGTTGTAGCGGAGCGCGTGGAGCCAGTGCGCGGCGCCGATGCTCAGACAGTCGCCATCGCCGGTGCTCACGAACACGCTCAGGTCCGGCCGGGAAAGCTTCACGCCCTCAGCGATCGGGAGCGCGCGGCCGTGCGTCCCGTGGAACCCGTACGTGTTCATGTAATGTGGCAGCCGGCTGGAGCAGCCGATACCGGAAACGAAGACGGTCTTCTCGGGCGCGAGATCCTCGTCCCGGCAGAGCCGCTGCATCGCGGTGAGGATCGCGTTGTCGCCGCAGCCGTTGCACCACCGCGGGACGAGCTCCGAGCGGTAGTCGGCGAGGTCGTGGTGGGCCTCCGCCGTGCGGAGGAGACAATCGGCGACGGGGATCATCCGCGCTTCTCTTTCGCGAGCTCGTCGAGCAGCGCGGCGCGGATCGTCCCCGGCTTGAATGGCCGGCCCCGCGACTCGGTCCAGCAGCCCACGTCGACGAGGTAGCGCGACCGGAGGAGCATCGCGAGCGCGGCGTAGCGCCGGTTGTCTTCGTCGATGAGCGCGTCGTCGGGCGAGTCGGACCAGTTCGCTTCGACCGTGATGACACGCGCGAAGCGCCGGAGGATCTCGCCGATCCCCGACGGCAATGGCTGGATGAACCGCAGGTGCAGCGACGCCACGCGGTGTCCCTCGGCCCGCAAGCCCGCGACGGCCTCCTCGATCGCGCCCTTCGTGCTGCCCCAGCCGACGACGAGGAGATCGCCGTCCGGATCGCCGAACACCTCCGGGCAGGTCAGGGTCCGCTGGAGGGCGGCGAGCTTGAGGCTCCGGTGGCGAAGGCCGTCCTCGTTGCTCGCGGCGTCGTACGCGACGTGGCTGTCTCGGTCGTGCGCGATGCCGGTGACCGTGTGCATCCCGCCCGGCTGGCCGGGGATGAAGCGCCGGAAGATCCCGGTGGCCTCGTCCCAGTCGTATGGCCTCGCGCCCTCGGGCACGGGGCTCTGGTCGACGGGTGGCGCGAGCCAGTCCTCGCTGAAGGCCGGGCGCGGGAACGGCTGCTGCGCCGTCGCGAGGCTCCCGTCCGAGAGCACGATGACCACCGTGTTGAAGGTCTCCGCGATCCGGCGCGCGGTGATCATCGCGTAGAAGCAGTCCTCGATGCCGCTCACCGCGAGCACGATCTTCGGCGCGTCGCCGTGCGTGCCGAACAGCGCGCTCAGCAGGTCGCCCTGCTCCGGCTTCGTCGGCTGGCCGGTGCTCGGACCGCCGCGCTGCACATCCACGACGACGAGCGGGATCTCGGCCATGACCGCGAGGCCGATGCCCTCCTGCTTCAGTGAGTAGCCCGGTCCGGAGGTGATCGTCACGGCGCACTTCCCCGCGTACGACGCGCCGATGGCGAACGCGCAGGCCGCGATCTCATCCTCGGCCTGGTGCACGAGCCCGCCGACCGTCTCGAAGAGCTCGGTGAGATGCTGCGAGACGGACGTCGCGGGCGTGATCGGGTACATCGCGCAGATCTCCATGCCCGACGCGAGGATCCCGAGGGCGAGGGCGGCGTTCCCGTTCATGACGACCTGCGGCTCGGTGATCTGCGCCGTCGGGATGGTGAACGCGAAGTCGAGGTGCTCCTCGGCCCAGGCCCAGCCGGCCTCGAGGAGTCGGACGTTGGTCGCGATCACCTTCGCGTCCTTCTTGCCGAAGGTGAGCGCGATCTGCTCGCGGCCCAGCCCGAGATCGAGGTGGTAGACGCTGCAAAGCATCCCGAGCACGAACATGTTCTTGCCGCGGCGCGGATCCGGCACGAGCTTGCGGCACTCGCGGTCCATCGGGATCTCGATGACCCGGTAGCCGCGCGCGACGAGGTCGGCGTGGGCCGCGGCGTACGCCTGGGCGACGGCGGGATCGCGGTCCTCGCGCCACATGCTCTCGAGCAGCACGAGGCAGCCCGGCTTGAGCTCGCCCTCCGCCACGCGCCCGATGAGCACCTGCTCGTTGAATGCGACGACGAGGTCGGCCTCGTCGCCGCCGTTGGTGATCCGGCCGCCGCCGAGCCGGATCCGGTTGCCGCTCGCGCCCGCGACGCTCCGCGCGGGCGGCTGGATCTCAGCCGGGATGATCTCCAAAGTCCAGATCCCGTGGCCTGAGCGCGCCGCGATCGCCGCGAAGGCCTGCCCGCAGCGCTGTGCACCCTCACCCGAGTCGCTCAGCACCTCGACGATGTGCTCGGCGACCGCGGTCACGCGGCGGCGCGGCGCGGTCGAGGCGGTCTCCAGAAGGAGTGTCTCGCTCATGCGACACGCACCCGCGCGTGGTCCCGCTGGTCCGCGGCAAAGCCGAAGAGCCCGGCATCGCCGGCGGGCGCGTACGGGACGTCGGGGTCGGCAAGGCCGAGGTACCGCTTCATCGCCGCGGCCGCACGCCGCCCAGCGCCCATCGCCTCGATGACCGTCGCCGCACCCGTGACGATGTCGCCCCCGGCGAACACGCCCTGCATGGACGTCGCCAGCTCCTCGTCGACCTCGATGTATCCGCGCTTGTCGAGGCGGAGCTTCGCGGTCTGGCCGAGGATCGGGTTGGCGTTCGTCCCGATCGCGAAGACGACCGTGTCGCATTCGAGCTCGATCTCGCTGCCAGGGACGGGCACCGGACGGCGGCGGCCCGAAGCGTCGGGCTCCCCGAGCTCCATCCGCTGGCAGCGCAGCCCGCGCACACCGCGCTTGCCGTCGTCCAGGATCTCGACCGGGTCAGTGAGCCAGTGGAACGTGATGCCCTCCTGCTCGGCGTGGTGGAGCTCCTCAGCGCGCGCAGGCGCTTCGTCCCGCGACCGCCGGTAGACGCACAGCACCTCCTCGGCGCCGAGGCGCAGGCAGACGCGCATCGCGTCCATCGCGGTGTTCCCCGCGCCGATGACCGCGACGCGGCGGCCCACGCCGAGCGGCGTGTCGCGCTCGGGGAACTCGCGCGCTCGCATGAGATTGCAGCGGGTGAGCAGCTCGTTCGCCGAGATCACGCCATTGAGGGACTCACCCGGGATGTCCGCGAAGGTCGGCGCGCCCGCGCCAACGCCGATGAACACCGCGTCGAACCCCATCTCGCCGACGAGCTGGTCGAGCGTGAAGAGACGGCCGATGACCGTGTTGCAGCGGAACGTGATGCCGAGGCGTGTGAGCTTCGCGATCTCCGCGTCAACGACCTCGTTCGGGAGGCGGAAGTCGGGGATCCCGTAGCGGAGCACGCCGCCCGGCTGCTGGAACGCCTCGAAGACAGTCACCGCGCAGCCGGCCTTCGCCAGGTCAGCGGCGCAGGCCATGCCCGCCGGTCCCGAGCCGACGATCGCGACCGTGAAGGCGCAGGGCTCGATGTCCGGCCGGCTGGACCACCCCTCCGCGATCGCGCGGTCGCCAACGAACCGCTCGAGACGTCCGATCGCGACCGGCTCGAGCGACTGGCCGACCGTGCACACACCCTCGCACTGCGTCTCCTGCGGGCAGACCCGCCCGCAGATCGCGGGCAACAGCGTCGTGCCGGTCAGGACGTCGTACGCACCGCGGACGTCACCCTCGCCGATCTGACGGATGAAGCCGGGAATGTCGATGCCGACCGGGCACCCGCGGACGCACGGCTCGTCGGGGCAGAAGAGGCAGCGCTCGGATTCGCGGACGGCCTCGTCGAGCGTGTAGCCGCAGGTGACCTCGGCGAAGTCGCGCGCGCGCTCGGCCGCGGGCCGTTCCACCATCGGCGTGCGCCCCTGCGGGATCGATCGGATGGTGCGCTTCTTCGCCATCGGCTACGGCACGCTCGGCGCGGATTCGATCCGGCAGCCCTGCTGCCAGCGCTCGAGGGCGATCTTCTCTTCCGGCTTGAAGCGCGCCAGCCGGAACATCAGATCGTCGAAGTCGACCTGATGCGCGTCGAACTCCGGGCCGTCAACGCAGGCGAAGCGCGTCCGCCCGCCGACCTTGACCCGGCAGCCGCCGCACATCCCGGTGCCGTCGACCATGATCGGGTTCAGGCTGACGACGGTGTGGATGCCCAGGGCACGGGTGACCTCCGCGCAGCCGCGCATCATGATCGGCGGCCCGATCGCGATGAGCTCGTCGATGTCCGGATGCGCCGCGGTCGCTTGCTTGATGCCGTCGGTGACCAATCCCTTGATCCCGACCGAGCCGTCGTCGCTGCAGATGATGAATTCGTCGCAGACGGCCCGGAATTTGTCCTCCCAGAAGACGAGGGTCTTGTTCCGGAACCCGATGACCCCGATGACGTACGCGCCGCGCTCCTTCAGCGCGCGCGCCTGCGGGTAGATCGGCGCGACTCCGAGGCCGCCGCCGACGCAGACGACCGTCTTCGCCGTGCCGATCTCGCTCGGCCGGCCGAGCGGTCCGACCAACGCGTACAGGGAAGATCCCGGCCGCAGGCCGGCCTGCATCTCCCTCGTCGTCTTTCCCATCGCCTGGATGACGAGGGTGATCGTCCCCCGGTCGCGATCGAAGTCGGCGATCGTCAGGGGCACCCGCTCCCCCTCCGGGTGGGACATCACGATCACGAACTGGCCCGGCCGAGCGGCCCGTGCCAGATCCGGCTCGCGGATCTCAAGGAGGTAGGTGACGTCGGAGAAGTCCTCGCGTCCGACGATGTCGTATGCCACGTCTGCGACAGACATTGGACTGAAGTGTTGTCAGTCTTGTGTCAGGAAAAAGGGCCGAACGGCCCTGATCTCCGGGCCGTGTCCGAGTGGGGCGGGCCTACCTAGTCGCCGGCGATCGTGTAACCCCCACGCAACTCCGCGAGCCACTCCTCGAGGAGCTTGCCGAGGCGGTCCGTGGGCGGCTGGGCCACGCGCGAAACGTGCCGGAAGCGCGGAGGCTCAGGCAGCGGGCGGGCGAGGAAGTGCGTGGAGCGCAGCGGTTTGGGCGCGAGGTCCCTGCGCATGGGCGTTCCCTCCAGCGGCGGGCACAGTCGTCCCGAGGTCGTTTGTCTGGCGGCAGTGTCCGCGCGCGGACGAGGGCTGGATAGGGTCGGACGGCCCGTCAAAATGGGCCGAACGTTCGCGTACGCTCGACCGGGAGGCACAGCCCGCCCCGTCGCACGAGGGACGAGGCTTTAGGCGGCGCTCCGCTTCGCCTTCGCTCGCGCCTTCGCGGGACGCTCCGCGGCCGTGAGCAGCGTCGGCCGCCGCCGCTCGGCCGCGCCGCACACGGTCTCGATGATCAGCCGGGTCACGACGTACGGATCGCAGTTCGCGTTCGGCCGGCGGTCCTCGATGTAGCCCTTCTTGTCGCGCGCGACCTGCCACGGGATCCGCACGGAGGCGCCGCGGTTCGACACGCCGTAGCTGAACTCTTTGTACGACGCGGTCTCGTGCAGGCCGGTGAGGCGCTCCTCGATCGCGTACCCGTAGTTCTGGATGTGCAGGTCATGGCGCGACTTCAACGCCTCGGCCGCGGCGACGCACGCGTCGTAGTTCGAGCGCATCGTCTTCGTCGAGAAGTTCGTGTGTGCGCCAGCGCCGTTCCAGTCGCCGCGCACGGGCTTCGGATGGAGCGTCGCGCTGATGCCGAAGTCCTCGGCCACGCGGTAGAGCAGCCAGCGCGCGATCCACATCTGGTCCCCGATCTCCGGGGCCGTGATGGGGCCGATCTGGAACTCCCATTGTCCGGGCATGACCTCGCCGTTGATGCCGGCGATCCTCAGGCCCGCGCGGACACACGCGTCGAGGTGCGCCTCTACGACCTCGCGGCCGAAGACCTCGTCCGCGCCGACGCCGCAGTAGTAGCCGCCCTGCGGCGGCGGGAAGCCGTTCTCCGGGAAGCCGAGCGGGCGAGAGCCGTCAAAGAACGTGTACTCCTGCTCGATCCCGAACCACGTCTCGTCGCTCGCGTACTTCTTCGCCATCGCCGCGTTCGCGGCGCGGGTGTTCGTCGGGTGCGGCGTCATATCCGTGAGGAGGACCTCCGTCATGACCAGCTTGTTCTCGCCGCCGCGGACCGGGTCCGGACACACGAACACGGGCTTGAGGACGCAATCGGAGTTCGCACCCGGCGCCTGGTTCGTGCTCGATCCGTCGAAGCCCCAGATCGGCGGCGGCTCACCGATGGGCACGACCTTGGCCTTGGAACGGAGCTTCGCGGTCGGCTTCGAGCCGTCGATCCAGATGTACTCGGCGCGATACACGCTCATGCCGAAACCTCCCTCTCTTGAATGGGGTCCGGCCGAGGCCGGCGACGCCGGGCTCGACCGCACGAACTGTAGTGACGGCACGTGAAACCCTCAGTTTCGGCAATGGCGCGGAATGGTGCGCGCTCGGTGTCGGCCTCAGCCGACCTTGCGGCGGGCCCGGCTGCCCCAGCGGAAATGGGTCACCGTGCCATTGGCCGCCCGCAGAAAATCGCCCATCGGCGGCACGTCCGAGGCCGCTGCCGAGATGACGGTGTCCGGGCCCGTGAATTCGAGCCGCACCGGCGGCGGCGTCGGCCGCTCAGCCACCGATCCCTTCCAGGCGAGCCACATGACCAACGCGCCGTCCTCAGCGGCGAGCTCGACGTCTGAGAGCGGCGCCCAGTACCGGCCGGCGTAGGGCACGAGGTCGGGCTGGCGCTCGAGCCGCGCCGGCCGGGCGCGGGGCCCAAGCCCGAGCCACGCCGCGAGCAGCCACTCCTGCAGCTCGGCGCAGAGCCGCACTCCGTTGGCGCCGTTGGTGAGAATCACGAGCCCGGCGCCGCGTTCGGGCACGAGCAGGAGCTGGCTCATGTGCGCGACGGTCGCGCCGCCGTGCGCGACGAGCCGCGTCCCGTTGCGGTCCTCCAGGAACCACGAGAGCCCGACATGACCGACGGGACCTATCGGTACGCGCGGCTCGCGCATCGCCGCGAGCAGGGCCGCCGGCAGGAGGCGCGTGCCATCCGACGCCGTCCCGTCGCCGAGGTGGAACCGGGCGTACCGGAGCAGGTCGGTAACGGTGGAGCGAACGCCGCCCACCGGATCGCCATTGGTGCTCTCGCTCAGACGTCCGCGCACGCGCGTAGCCGCGCCGTCCCGCACCGTGTGACCCGCGGCCAGGCGTTCGTACAGCACATCCTCGGCGGCGAAGGCGGAGCGGGTCATCCCGAGCGGCGCGAAGAGGAGCTCGCGGACCGCCTCGCGGTACGAGCGTCCGCTGACGAGCTCGATGATCCGGCCGGCGAGCGTGAGCGAGACGTTGTTGTACGAGAACACCCCTGCCGGCGCGACCTGCTCGAGGGCGGCCATCGCCGTGACGCCCTTTGCGATCGCATCCTCACCACGGCCGGTGGGCTCGAGGTACTCGCCGAACCACCCGGCGGTGTGGGTGAAGAGGTCGCGGACGGTCACCGTCGCGCTGACGGTGGGGTCGGCGACGCGGAAGTCGGGCACGTAGCGCCGCACCGGCGCGTCGAGCTCGAGCTTTCCCTCCGCCGCGAGCCCCGCGGCGACGGTCGCGGTCATCGTCTTGGTGATCGACGCGATCTCGAACACGGTGTCCGCGTCGACGGGAAGCGGATGGTCGACGTTCGTCACGCCGAAGCCCCAGGTCCGCGCGCCATCGGCGTCCAGCACGCCGACCGCGACGCCGGGCACGACGTGCTTCGCCATGCCCGCCTCGACACGCTCCGCAAGCGCGATCGGATCCGGCCCGCTCACCAGCTCCCGCCTCCCCCGCCGCCGCCGCCACCGCCCGAGAACCCGCCGGAGAATCCGCTGCCACCGCTGCCGGCGGGCGTGGAAACGACGGTGGCGGCGAGCGTGCTCGAGAAGCCCGAGAAGCTATTAGAGAACGCCAACGCGTTGAACGGTCCGGGTCCGATGTAAAAGCTGGACACCGCCTGCGCCGTGTCCAGGCCGGCGAACGCGTGCATCCACTTGTCGACGCTCGCGAACATCACGGCGTACGGAAGGTACGCCGTGAACAGGCCCTCTTTCTCGGCGAACGCGGCGCGGTCGGTCTCGGCCGTGTCCATGTACCGCTTGAAGCCGAGGGTCTGCGCGAACAGCGCGGCGCCCGCGGCCGTCCGGGCAGGCATCGCGCGATTCAGGACCAGCAGCAGCAGGCCCGCCGGCACGAACGCGATGCCGACGAGGCCCCAGCCGGCCAGCTGGCCGAGGACGAACACGAGGCCGATCCCCGCGAGCGCCGCGACGCAGCCAAGGCCCGCATACACGGTGCGCACCCGCGACGGATTCGCGACGAACCAGCCGCGTTTCGTCGCGTCGGCGTACAAGAGGTCCTCCGCGCTCTTGAGGGTCGGCGCGAAGTGTCCCTTGAGCGACGAGAGCAGCACGCTGTCGCCATCCGCGAAGAGGCCATCGACGAGCTTCCGCTCGTACGGCAGCAGGTCGTCGCCGGGCTTCTTCTTGTCCAGGGTCCAATCGGCGTGGCCGAACAGTCCGTGCTTGGCATGCTCGGTGATCGTGATGTAGCCGCGTACCGCGAGGTCGACGATGGTGGCGACGAGGTCGCGCGGGTCGGCGCTCTCGTCCACGAGCACGCCGAGCTGCGCGGGCCGCAGCTTCGCCGGCGGCTCGTACTCCGGGACGATCGCGCCGCGCGGCGCGCCGCGATCGCGCCCGCGGGTCCACCACGTCCACCACACGAGGAACAGGCCGCCGACGAGCACCACCGCAGCGAGCCCGACGGCGAGCGGTGACGTCGAGAAGTAGTCGACGAACCCACGCCGCCGCGTCACGAGGTCGGGTGCGGCGACGGCGACCGCGCCCGGCTTCAGCGCGGTCACGATGGTCAGCTGTTCGCCCGGGGAGAACGGACGGGTCGCGCCGAACGACGCGACGTTGCCGCCGGTCGATGCACTGCACGGCTCGGTCGAGCCGGTCGGGCCTTGGAAGCACGTGACGCGCTGCAGCGCACCCGCCACCGGCACGAGGACGGTCGCGCTCGTGATGTTGGTCGGCACGCCCCATTGATCGCCGTTCACGTTCCAGTACAGCTCGTCGTGGTCCGCGTTCGCGTTCAGGGCGCCGGCCACCGTGTAGCTGATGCGGTAGGTCTGCGTGCCGCTCACGGTGCGGTTGGCGTCGCCGATCTTGATCTCGGTCATCGTGTCGCCGGGGCTGACCTGGTAGGTCACGCCGCGCCCGGACGCGTCGGTCACGCCCCGCACGGAGAGGCGATACAGCCGATCGTGGGTGTCGTCGTACTGATACCGGGTCGGGATGTCGCGGAGGATGCCGTGCTTCTGCAGGCCGTCGAAATCGACGTCGACCGACTCGATGATCGCGAGCGACCCGTCGGGCCGGATCGTGATGTCGGCGCGGAACCCGTCGATGACCCAGCCGGTGTCCGCGGCGGCGGGCGCGGCCGTGGCCGCGACGACCACGATGACGGCGATGAGCCGCAGGAGGCCTTCACTCGACGCCGATGCTATCGTTGCGTCTGCGCGCGCATGCGCGACGTCACATGGAGGTGCGTTCGATGACCGAGCTTGCTGCGACCACGACCCGCACCTCCGGCCACGCCGCCGCCTGACCCTCCGTCCTTCGGCGTCGTGACCGGACGGTCCACGACGACTTTGAAGGAGGCGCGATGCATCCCCGACTCGTAGCGCTCGGCTGGGATCCGGCGTGGGAGCTCGCTCGCTCGACCGTGGCTCTCGACGATCTCGAACCGGCGCGCGTCGCGACGCAGCATCGCGGCGGATACGTCCTCTGTACCGCCGGCGGCGACGCGTCAGCTGTCGTCTCCGGCCGGCTCCGCCACGGGTCGCGGACGGCTGCGGCATTCCCGGTCGTCGGCGATTGGGTGCTCGTGCGCGAGGGCGTGATCCACGCCGTCCTGCCGCGCCGCACCGCGTTCTCGCGCAAGGTCGCGTGGGCCGCGACAGAGGAGCAGGTGGCCGCCGCGAACGTCGACGTCGTCTTCGTCGTCGCGGCGCTCGACACGGCGCCGAACCTCCGCCGCCTCGAGCGCTACCTCACCGTGGCGTACGAAAGCGGCGCGGAGCCGGTCGTCCTGCTCAACAAGTCCGACCTGTGCCCCGACGTCGGCGCGGCCCAGGCCGCGGTGCGCGAGATCGCGCCGGGCACGCCCGTCCACGCCCTGAGCGCGCTGGCCGGCGACGGGCTCGCGGTCCTCGACGCGTACTGCCGGCCCGGCCGCACGGCGGTCTTCCTCGGGCCGTCGGGCGTCGGCAAGACGACGCTTCTCAACACCCTCACCGGCGCCGACCGCCCGACCGCCGCGGTCCTCGAGGACGGCCGTGGCCGCCACACCACGACCCATCGCGAGCTCGTGCTCGTGAACGGCCGCGGGCTCGTCATCGACACGCCCGGCATGCGCGAGCTCCAGCTCTGGGACGCCGACGCCGGTCTGTCGGCGGTCTTCGCGGACATCGACGCGCTCGCGGGTGCGTGCCGGTTCGGCGACTGTACGCACGAAGCCGAGCCGGGCTGCGCCATCCGTGCCGCCATCGGGGCCGGCCGGCTCGACCCCGAGCGCTACGCGAGCTACCGCAAGCTCGAGCGCGAGGAAGCGCACGTCACGAAGAAGCGGGACGCGCTTGCGCTGTCGGAGGAGAAGCGGCTCCGAAAGATCTTCGCCCGGAGCATCCGCCGGGCCGGGTGGCGCGGCCAGGACTGAGCCCGGCCGCGGCGAACGTTAGCGGACCGTGATCGAGCTCGCGCCGCCGGTGATCGTCACGGTGACGCGATCCTTCGCGGTGCTGTAGCCGGGCGTTTCGATGATGCTGCCGCTCTTCGTCGCCCGTGGATTCGTCGACGTTGACGACACCAGGCCGCCATTGATAGTGACGCGCGCTTCGACGCCGGCCGGGATCTCGATGGCGACGTTCGAGGCACCGCCGTCGATGCGCACGCTGACTTCGCCGATGGGATGCGGCAGGACCATCGTCGTGCTCGAGGCTCCCACGCTCAGGCGAGCGTCGGTGGTCTGCACGTCGTGGAGGTCCATCACGAATTCTCCGGCGCCCGCGTTCAGCTGGAACGAGAGCGGCAGGTCGTTCGCCACCTTTACGTCGATCTCGGAGCCGCCGCCGAAGTGCGCGCTCCCCTGCGTGATCCGAACGTCGCCTTTCGCGCCGCTGCTGCGGTCGAGCAGGCAGAGCTCCTCGCGATCCGAGCTCGCTTCGACGGCACCGGTCGCGGCCCCGGTCACGCGGTAGCGCGCGCCGCCCCCGTCGATGCGCAGTGCCAGGGTCTGTAGCGTGCCGCGCGGGACGGACGTCGACGACGTCGGGTTCGGGCAGCTGTTCGAGCTGGTGAACGTGAAGCTCGCGAGGCTGAGGGCCGCCGGCTGGGTCGCGGCGAGTAGCAGCGCCGCGCCGATGATGACGACCTCGGCGGTGAGCGTCGGCAGCGGCCAACGGCGCGAGAACGCGATGTCGATCCCGAGCAGGATCAGGAGCACCGGCCAGAGGGCGAGTAGCGACACGATGGCCACGGGCTGGATCAAGCCGTAGTTCGCGAACAGCGCGACGAGGCCGATACCGATGAGGACGAGCGGCCAAAACATCCCGCGGCGGCGGTGCAGGCGCGACGCAGCGGGCGGGGCGGTGGTCGAGGGCTCGGTGCTCATCGCCGGCTCCGCTGCGCGATGAAGTACACGCCAACCGCGATCAGGACGAGCGGCCAGATGAAGTGCCAGTCGATGAACCGGAACGTGCCCATGTTGCCGAGCATGAAGACGATGCCGACGGCCACGAGGAGCAGGCCGAGGCCGCTACGGCGGCGGTCCATCTCGGCCCGGTCGACGACCCGTGGCGCGACCGGCGCGGCCGCCGGATCGCTCGGATCGACCACGACGGTCTGATCCGTCGCGACCGGACGGACGAACGGCGTCGCCTCACCCGGGTTCGGCATGAGGAACAGCAGCAGGAAATAGATGAGCACGCCGACGCCGAAGGGGAACGCGAGGATCACCATGACGACGCGGACGAAGGTCGCGTCGATGTCGAGGTAGTCGGCGAGTCCGCCGCACACCCCACTGATGACGCGATTCGTGCGACTGCGTTCAAGACGCCCGGACACTGATCGACTCCCTTCCGGTGCTGCGCTCGTAGAGGATCGCGAAGATGACCGTCGCGAGCGCCGCTACGGCGACCGACGGGCTCGCGGTCAGCGCGCCGAGCGCGACCACCTGCTCCGCTCCTGCCGCCACGGCCGTCAGCACGAAGCCGAACGGCACGCTGAGATCGACGCTCGCAAGGGCATTGAATGCGGCGATCCCGACGACGGACTCGACCCCGAGGCTCACCCCGACGAGCGCGATGCCCCGCAGGGCGCGGAGGAGCTGCTGCGCGAGCGAGCGCCGCTCGGCCGCCGCGACGATCGCCGCCGCATCGAAGCGCTGCGGGCGCTCGTCGGCCTCGAGCCGCAGGGCCCGGCGGAGGGTGCTTTCGGCGAGCGTGTCACGGTCGTCCACATCCCTCATACGCCCTGGACCTCCATGGCCTTACGCAGAAGCTGCCGCGCCCGGAGGAGCTGGACGCCCACTGTCGAGCTGGACCGGCCGAGGACCGCGGCGACCTCGTCGACGCTCAGCTCGTTGAAGTAGCGCAACACCACGACCTCGCGGTAGAGCTCGGGAAGGGCCGCGACCGCCGCGCGGATCCCGTCACGCGACTCGCGATCGAGAGTCTCGGCTTCCGGCGTCGCGGACCGGTCGGGGATCGCGGCCGCCTCGGCCTCCGGCGCGATGCGCCCGCGCTCACGGGTCCGCGCCCGACCGATGGTGATCGCCTCGTTCACCGCGATCCGCAGCAGCCAATGTTTGATCGGCCGAGACGGGTCGTACGACCCGATCGAGCGATAGGCCTTCAGGAACACCTGGTTGGCCGCGTCGAGCGCCGCATCGCGATCGCCCAGGATCCGCAGGGCGGCGCCGTAGACGTCATCCTGGTGCTCGCGCACGACATCCTCGAAGGTCACGGCGTTACGAACGATGGCACCCGCCGCCGGTCCCGGCAGCGCCACGCGCAGCAGGCCGCCGCGGGCCCCACCCGAGCTAACGCGCACCATCCGTATCCCTGATACGCCGGCGACGCGGGCCGAATTACAGGTGGCGAAGGCGCTCCAGCGCGGCGCCCGGCACCGAGAGCCGCTTGCGCGCCGACGTCGCACCGGACTCGATCCGGATGGCGGTCGTCCCCAGATGCAGGGTCTTTCCCAAGAGCTCGATGAGCGCGCGGTTCGCGGCCCCGTTCACGGGTGCCGCCGTCACGTGGACCTGCAGCACGCCTTCTCGTACGCCCGCCACGGCCGATCGCGACGCGCGCGGGACCAGGCGGACGGCGAAGTGGGCACGGCGATCGCGCTCGTCGATCGCGAGACCAGCCACTAGCGAGACATCAGAGCGCGGGGGGCAGGAGCCGAAGGAGAAGCTGCTCGACCAGCTGCAGGAGCACGAGCGCGATGAGCGGCGAGAAGTCCATCCCCGCGCCCATCGGCAGCGCCCGTCTGATGGGTGACAGGAACGGTTCGGTGATCGAGAAGATGAAGTCGTTCAGCCCCCAGGGCAGCCGCGTCGGCACCCACGACAGGATCACGCGCCCGAAGATCACGAGCGTGAGCCCGAGGAACAGGACGTTGATGAACGCCTCGAGATAGACGACGAGCAGGCAGCCGGCGCACACCGCCTAGCGATCCGGAAGGTCGAGGCGGTAGCGCGACGGGGTCGGGCCGGACTGGCCCTGATAGCTCGAGCCGAGCTCCGGGGAGCCGTACGGCCGCTCCGCGGGCGACGACAGGCGGAAGAAGGACAGCTGCCCGATGCGCATGCCCGGGTAGAGCGTGATCGGAAGGTTGTTCACGTTGGAAAGCTCGAGCGTGATGTGCCCGTCCCACGCGGGATCGATGAACCCCGCCGTCGAGTGGATGAGCAACCCGAGGCGGCCCAGGGAGCTTTTGCCCTCGACCCGGGATACGAGGTCGTTCGGCAGCCGGATCCGCTCGCGCGTGGAGCCGAGCACGAATTCGTTGGGATGGAGGATGAATGGCGAGTCGCCGACCTCGACGAGCTCGGTCACGTCGTCGAGCGGGCGCGCCAGGTCGATGTAAGGGTGGTGGCTCGAGCGGAAGACCCGGAAGGTGCGATCGAGCCGGATGTCGAGACTCGCGGGCTGGATGCATTTCGGATCGAACGGGTCGATGCCGATGCGGCCGCATTCGATCTCGGCACGGATGTCGCGGTCGGAGAGGACCATCAGCTGGGGAGGATACGAGCGCGGAGCGCGTCCCACGTGGCGACGATCTCATCGGCGTCGGGGACGGCCGCCGTCTCGTAGCCCCAGAGCACCTGGATCGTGTGCGCCGCGGCTGCCCGCCCCATCCGCATGTCCGTGCGGGTGTCACCGACGACGACCGTGCGCGCCGCGGGAACGCCGAGCCGAGCCATCGCCAGCAGCGCGAGGTCCGGCGCGGGCTTGTGGCGGTCCGCCGGCACGGAGTCACCCCCAAGATAGAGCTCGATGTCATCCTCGATCTCGAGGCCGCGGAGGATCCGCTCGCAGTCGGCGGCGCGCTTGCCGCTGACAGTGGCCTGGAGCACGCCCGCGGCGTGGACCACGCGGAGTGTCTCGCGGGCCCCCTCGAACAGGCGCGTGGCCGGGATGACCGTCTCGTCGTAGATCGTCCGGTACTCGGCGCGGCAGGCGATCGCGTCCTCAGCGGTGAGATCCGGCCACGCGATGCGAAAGATCTCCTCGAGCGGGAGGCCGGTCATCCGGCCCACCACGTCGAACTCCAATGGTGCGCCGCCCCGGCGGGTAATCACCGCATTCGCGGTCTCCACGACGAAGCGGACGCTGTCGGTGAGGGTGCCATCCAGGTCCCAACAGACCAGATCGAACGGGGCGCGGCCGCCCTGGAACGGGCGCGCGGTGCTCAGCGCCTGCGCTTGCGGGCACCGCCGGCGACCGGAACGTTCTCGATCGGCAGCGCGATCTGCTCCGCGACTTTGCGATCGCGCGAAACCTCGCGCCGGCGGTCGAGGGCTGCGAGCTCGTCGCGAAGCGCCGTCAGGTCATCCAGCTTCGCGTACACGATGCGGAAGCGGATGTAGCTCATCGGGTCCACATCGGCCAGCCGCTCGAGGACCATCTCGCCGATGCGCTGCGAGCCGACCTCCGAGGCGCCACTCTGCTTGAGCGTGGCCTCGATATCGTCGATGAGACCGCCAAGCTTCTCGGGTGCGAGGCTCTTCGACGCGGCCTTCTCGATGGCGCTGGCGAGCTTGCGCCGATCGAACTCTTGCCGCGTTCCGTCTCGCTTCAGGACCTGGATGCGCGCCGATTCGCTCCGCTCGAACGTGGTGAAGCGCTCCTCGCACCGGTCACAGGCGCGGCGGCGGCGGATCGACGTCCCGTCCTCGGCCTCACGGGAATCGATCACCCGGGTGTCCGTATTGCCGCAGCTCGGGCAGCGCACGAGACCCAAGATATGGGACTGCCGCCACTAAATCTAGTGGCGGCAGCCATGTGTCTCACCTGCCACGCGACGTTACTTGCGGCGGAGAAAGCTCGGCACCTCGAGGTCGTCGGTGTCGTATTTCCGCACGGGCTTGGCCGGCGCGCCGTTCGTGACGGCCGCGGCCTCGCGCTCCGTCGGCCGTGACTCGACGGTCCGCTTGTAGACCGGTTCGAGGCGCTTGAGCGGGCGGGCCGGATCGAAGCCGGTCGCGATGACGCTGATCTTCACGTCGTTGCCGATGCGCTCGTCGATGACCGAGCCGAAGATGATGTTCGCCTCGGGATCGGCCGCCGCGTGGATGATCTCGGCCGCCTCGTTCACCTCGAATAGGGTGAGGTCGGGGCCACCGGTGATCGTGAAGAGCACGCCCCGGGCGCCGTCGATGGACTGCTCGAGCAGCGGCGACATGATCGCCTGGCGGGCCGCATCCGCCGCGCGCGTCTCGCCGCTCCCGTGACCGATGCCCATGAGCGCGGAGCCGGCGTTGGTCATGATCGTCTTCACGTCCGCGAAGTCGAGATTGATGAGGCCGGGCACCGTGATGAGGTCGCTGATGCCCTGCACGCCCTGACGGAGCACGTCGTCGACGATGCGGAACGCATCGACCATCGTCGTGCGCTTCTCGGCGACCTGCAGGAGCCGGTCGTTCGGGATCGTGATGAGCGTGTCGACCTTGTCGACGAGGTCCTGGATGCCCTGCTCGGCGAGGAGCCGGCGCTTCGCGCCTTCGAACGAGAAGGGCTTGGTCACGACCGCGACGGTGAGCGCTCCGATGTCCTTCGCGATCTCGGCGATGACCGGAGCGGCGCCGGTGCCCGTCCCACCGCCCATTCCGGCGGTGATGAAGATCATGTCGGCCTCTTTGAGGGCCTCGTACAGCTTCTCGCTGTCGTCCTCGGCGGACTTGCGACCGACCGAGGGGTCGGCACCCGAGCCAAGGCCCTTGGTGACCTTGTCGCCAATCCGCAGCTTGTGCGGGGCGTCGGAGAGGAGCAGAGCCTGCGCGTCGGTGTTCACGGCGATGAACTCGACACCCATGAGCTCGGCGCGGATCATGCGATTGACCGCATTACATCCACCACCGCCGATCCCGATGACCTTGATGAGCGCGAAATTTTCGATGTCCGACCGTAGCGGCATGAGGGGCAGCCTCCTTCGGAAGCGTGTTCTCCATGTCGCTGCCCCTCCCCCGAGTGCGTACATGGGGTCGTATTAAGTTGTCGCGACTATACGCCTCAACTCCAAGAAGCTGAAAGTGTGACGGGGTCAGATACACGCGTTGGGCCTCGCCGGGCATCCCTCTCGCTCGCTCGTCACGTGCGTGACAGGTCACGGCGCGTCCCTACGGACGGGCCCTCGCTCGGGGGACGCCCGCCGAGCCCCGCTCATCGCTCACCTCGCCCGCTTTCCCGCTGCTGGGTTGAGGCGTCCGACCTCGCGAACCTGCACTCTCCGACGCACGCCCTCGCGGCTAGGGCATCAGACCTTTGAACAGCCGTCCCAGTCGGCCTGAGAGGCCATCGAGGGACCGGCTGCCGGCCCGATCATCTTCCAGGGTCCAGTTCTTGGCCCCCCAGAGCAGCAGGCCGGAGGCCGCTGCGTAGGGCGGCGTCGACACCTGGTCGGTCAGACCGCCCAGATTCTGCGGGCCGACCACGCGGGCGCTCATGCCGAGCTGGTCCCGGGCCGCCCGGTTGATCCCGTTGAGCATGGCCCCGCCCCCAGTGAGCACGAGACCGGCCTGGAGCCGGTTCGTGGCGCCTGCGGCGGCCACCTCTTGCTGCACGGCCTCGAAGATCTCGTTGAGCCGGGCCTCGATGATCTGGGCGACGGTCCGGCGGGTGACCCCGTGGGCCAGCTCCTCGCCGATCGAGGTGATCTGGACGACCTCGTCGGGGTCCACGTCGACCGGGAGTGCGCTCCCCTGCTTCAGCTTGAGGTTCTCGGCGACCTCCGGCGTGACCCGAAGGACGATCCCGAGGTCGCTCGTGACCGACTTGCCGCCCATCGGGATCGTCGCGGCGTGGGCGATGGAGCCGTCGTGGAAGACCGCGAGGTCCGTCGTGTCGCCGCCGATGTCCAGCAGGGCCACGCCCAGCTCCCGGTCCTCGGCGGTGAGGACCGCCTCAGCGGTCGCCAGCGGGGCCAGAACGAGCTCGTCGATCTCGACGCCCGCCCGCTGGATGCACTTCGTGAGGTTCTGGACCCCCGACTGGGACGCCGTGACGATGTGGGTCTCGACCTCGAGCCGGACGGCGCTCATCCCGATCGGATCGCGCACCCCCTCCTGCCCGTCGACGACGTAGCCGCGGGGGATCACGTGGAGGATCTCGCGGGTATTGGGGATCGACACCGCACGCGCGGCCTCGATCGCGCGAAGCGTGTCCTCGCGGGCGACGTCGCGATGGTGCCCGGACACGGCGACCATACCGCGGGAGTTCTGTGAGCTGATGTGGTTCCCCGAGATGCCGACGAACGCCGCGCGCACCTTGAAGCCGGAGAGGCGCTCCGCCGCCTCCACCGCGCTCGTCACCGACTGGACGGTGCGGTCGATGTCGATGACGACGCCCTTGCGCAGACCGTCCGACGGCGCCAGCCCGAAGCCGATGACGTCGATGCCGCCGGTGCGGGAGACCTCGCCAATGAGGACGCAGACCTTCGTTGTACCGACGTCGATGGAGACCAGGACGGTCTGCTCAGGCATCAGCCGCTCCTCGCGTCAGTCTCTCCTGCTCCCCACGCCCGCCGCCGCGCTCGCTCACAGGAAGTGTCGCCGGATGACCGCCACATTCTGGAATATCCGCCACCCGAATGCGAATAGCGCGACGAGATAGAGGTCGATGCCGAGACGGTCGCCGAGGAACGCGAGGCCCGCCGCGAGCAGCGCGTTCGTGTAGAAGCCCGAGAGGAAGATGCGCGTGTCGAAGTGGCCTTCCAGCTCCGCGCGCAGCGCGCCGAGCAAAGAGTCGAGTGCCGCGAGGATGCCGACCGCGGTGTAGCGCGCGAGCTCGACCGGAAGGTTGAGCTTCAGGGCGAGCCCGAGGAGCACCCCGGCCAGCAGGCCGAGGAGCGGAAGCCACAACTGCGGTTATTGGGGGCTGAAGACGATGCGATCGGGACTGCGCACGTCGACGTAGTCTAGCCGCCGCGTCGGATCGTCCGACAGCAATTTCTTCGCGTTCGAGAGCTTCTGCTCGAGAGCGTCAGGCGTGCCGAAGCGGATCTCCCACCCCGCGCCGCTTCGCACGACGAGCCCTTGCGCCGGGTCGACGTGCACCTCCGGCTTCGTCGCGTCAGCCCGGAGCTCGCCCGGTGCGATGCGCGCAAGGCGCATCGCCCCGGCGACGACGGCGGGATCGACGCACCGGCCGCCGGTGCGCCCGACGCACGCGCCGGTGGCCGTGCGGTCGTCCGTCGCGCGGGACGGCGGCGCGCCCTGCGGATCCGCCGACGCGAACAGGACTCCGTCGGCGTCGATGTACCACTCGACCCCCCCGACGACCCAGCGGCCGATCGCGTCGCGCTCGAGAACGTCGACCTGCGCGCTGTCGGGCAGGACGATGCGGACCTGGGCATCCCGGACCGCCGCGAGCGACAGGACGGCGGTGCGCGCGTCCGCGGTGCTCGTCGTGAAGGCCGGCCTGCCGAGCAGGCCAGCAGCGGCGATCACCGCGCCGGTGGAGAGATGGCGGGCGCCGGTCACCACGACGTGCCCGACCCGGGGCGAACCCGAGAGCGCGACCACGAGTAGCGCGAGCGCGCAGCCGGCTGCGAGCGCGGTCCACCCGGTCGGGCGGCGGATGGGTGGCAGGCGAGACCGGACCGGGCGGTGACTGCGAGCGGCGCGTGCTCTAGCGACCGCGCCGCTCCTGCCCGGCGAGGGCCCAGCCGACGAGCCGTTCGACGAGCTCGGGGAACGAGATGCCCGCGACTCGGGCTGCTTTTGGCACGAGGCTGTTCGCGGTCATGCCGGGCATCGTGTTGACCTCGAGCGCGACCATGCGATCGCCGTGCTGCGGCGACCAGATCAGGTCGATGCGGGAGATGCCCCGGCAGCCGAGCGCGCGATGCGCGCGGATGGCGATGTCCTGTGCGCGCGCGGCGACCGCATCGGGGACGCGCGCGGGGCAGATCTCGTCCGACAGGCTGGCGTCGTACTTCGCACGGTAGTCGAAGAACGCACGCTTCGGCACGATCTCGATGACCGGCAGGGCCTGCAGATCGTCGTCGGGTCCGATGACCCCGACCGTCAGCTCGGTGCCGGTGATCCGCTCCTCGACGAGCGCGCGGCGGTCGTACCGCAGGGCCTCGGCGATGGCCTTCGGGTACTCCCTGGGATCGTCGACCATCGTCACGCCGACGCTCGAGCCGTTCTCTACGGGCTTCACGACGCTCGGCGGTTCGATCGACGGGCGCTCCGAGGCGCTCCACACGACGACGCCGCGCGGTACGTCGATGCCGCTCGCCGCGAGCACGGTCTTCGCCATCGCCTTGTCCATCGCGAGCGCCGAGGCGAGCACACCCGATCCCGTGTACGGGATGCCGAAGGTCTCGAGGACCGCCTGGATCTTGCCGTCCTCGCCCCACGGACCGTGCAACGCCACGAACGCCACGTCGATGCCGTCGCCCGACAGCGCGCTCGACGCCGAGGCGAGGGCCGACGAGCCACGATGCATCTGATCCTGCATCTGCGCCGGCAGCTCGCGATCGCGCTCCGGGAGGGCCTCGGCGGCCGTCGCGCCGCGCGCGAGGCGCCGGGCCATCGCCCGCTGCTCGTCGGTGAGCACCGGGTTGTGGGCCATGAGCGCGAGCGGATCCAGCATTACGACCTCGTAGCGGTCCTTCGGAAGCTGCTCGGCGATCTGCAGCCCGCTCGCGAGCGAGATCTGCCGCTCCGCCGACGCGCCACCGGCGAGAACCCCGACGCGGATCTTTTTCGATCCCTCGGCCATTACGGGTCCCACTCTCCCACGAGCTCGACCTCGGGGACGAGCTCGACCCCGAATCGCTCACGCACCTCGGCCTGGCAGCGGCGCATCAGCGCCCGGACGTCCGCCGCCGTCGCCGCGCCGGTGTTCACGATGAAATTCGCATGCTTCTCACTTACCATCGCGTCGCCGATCCGGGTGCCCTTGAGGGCGGCTGCCTCGACGAGCCGTCCGGCGTGATCGCCCGGCGGGTTGCGGAAGATCGAACCCGTATTCGGTTGCGCGAGGGGCTGCTTCGCGATGCGCTCGTTCGCCAGCTCCTTGATCCGCTTGACCGCGGTCGGCCGGTCGCCGGGCTCACCCTGAAATCGTGCGCGGACGCAGATGACCGGCGTCTTCTGCAGCGCGCTCGTGCGGTAGCTGTAGCCGAGCTCATCCACGCGTGCGTTCCAGAGGTCCCCGTTCAGGTCGAGGAGTCGCGCGTCGATGAGCGCGCTCGCCGTATCCGACCCGAATGCCCCGGCGTTGCCATGCACCGCGCCACCGACGGTGCCGGGCACCGTGGCCATCCACTCGAGCCCGAGGATCCCGTTGCGCGCTGCGATCGCCGCGACGTGCGCGAGGGGTGTGCCCGACGCCGCATCGAGCACCGTGCCATGGACACTGACGTCACTCCAGCCGTTCTCGAGGACGACGCCACGGATCCCGGCATCGGCGACGAGGAGGTTCGTTCCGCCACCGAGGATGAAGGTCGGCAGCTCAGCCTCGCGGGCGACGCGCACCGCGCCGACGAGATCGTCCAGGCTGCGCACGCGCACGAAGTAGTCGGCCGGGCCACCGATGCGCAAGGAGGTGTGCGTGCGCATCGGCTCTGCGCGCACGCCGAGCTCGTTCAGGCGGGGCTCCCAGCCGCGAGGAGCGCGAGCAGCCGCTCACCGACCGGCCGCACGTCGCCAGCGCCGAGGACGAGCACGACGTCGCCGCGACGCACCCGTCCTGCGAGGTCACGGGCCGCGGCCTCGACGTCCGGCGCATAGCTGCCGCCGGCGCGCTCGGCGAGCCGCCTCGCCTGGTCGCCGCCGCCTTGCTCGCGAGCCGAGGCGAAGGTCTCGACGACGATCCGGACGTCGGCGCCCTCGAGGGCCGCGGCGAAGTCGTCGAAGAACGCACTCAGCCGGCTCGGCGTGTGCGGCTGGAAGACCGCGAACAGCCTCGCACCCGGTCCGAGGCGCGGTCGCAGCGCGGCGATCGACGCGCGGAGCTCGGCAGGGTGGTGCGCATAGTCGTCGACCACGGTCACGCCCGCGGCGTCACCGAGCGGCTCCAGCCGGCGCGCCGTCCCGTTGAAGCCATGGAACGCGTCGGCGGCCCGATCGAACGCCATCCCGCACGCGACCGCGGCGACGACGGCAGCCGATGCGTCGAGGGCGTTGTGGGCACCGGGGAGTCGGAGGGTGACCCGACCCCGGCCCGCGGGACCGGCGAGCAGAAAGGTCTGACCGACGCCGGTGTCGGTACGGTCGGTGATCCGGTAGTCGGCGTCGGTCGCAGTCCCGTACCGGACGGTCCGGGCCGCCGGCAGGTCGCGCGCGCCGGCGTCATCCGCGCAGGCGACGAGCGTCCCCGTCACCTGCCCCGCGAACTGCCGGAACGCGGTGTCGTAGTCGGCCTTCGTCGGGAAGATGTCGACGTGATCGTGGTCGACGTTCGTCACGATCGCGAGCTCCGGCGCGAGCGCGAGGAACGTACGGTCGTACTCGTCGGCCTCGATCACGAGGGTCCGGTCGCGTCCGGCGTACGCGTTCGTGCCGAGGTCGCGGAGGGGCGCGCCGCAGATGAGCGACGCGTCGATGCCGCCGGCCCGCAGCGCCGTCCACGTGAGCGCGGTCGTCGTCGTTTTGCCGTGCGTGCCCGCGATCGCGACGACCCGCTCGCCCCGCGAGAGCTCGCGCCACGCGTCCTCGCGCTTCCAGACGAGGATGCCCCCGTCGTTCGCGGCCTTGACCTCGGGATTGGCATCGCCGTAGGCGCTCGATCGAAGCACGACGTCGGCGCCCTTCACCTGCGACGCTTCGAACGACCGGTAGACGGTCGCGCCGTCGCGCGCGAGCGCGTCCGCGAGCGGCCAGCTCCCGGTGTCGGATCCGCTGACCTGGTGACCGCGCGCGAGCAGGATGCGCGCGACCGCGGACATCCCCATGCCGCCGATGCCCACGACGTGGATCCGCATCAGGCGCAGCCGGCGAGCGCGAGCACCGCGCGCGCGATCGTGTCAGCGGCCTCGGGCCGGCCGGCCGACTTCGCGTTCGCGGCCATCCTGCCGAGGCGCGAGGGATCGTCGAGCAATCCCGTCACCACCGACACGAGTCGATCGCCGTCGAGGTCGCTCTCGGGGAGGATGACCGCGGCGCCGAGCTCGGCGGCGGCGCGCGCGTTCGCGGCCTGGTGCGCGTTCATCGCCGCTCCGAACGGGACGAGGACGAGGGGCACCCCGAACGCGAGCGGCTCGGCGATCGAGGACGAGCCCGCACGGCCAACGACGAGATCGGCGGCCGCGAGCGCGGCGCCCATCTCGTCGTGGAGGTAGCCGTGCGGCTGGTATCGGGCGCGATCGGCTTCGGGCAGGAGCGCGCGCTGGGCCTGCGCTCTCGGGAGGTACGCCGGCCCGGTGTGATGGACGACGGCGGCGCGCCGGACGAGCCGCGACAGTCCGGAGAGGGTCGCGCCGTTGATGCGCTCGGAGCCCTGGCTGCCACCCGTCACGAGCACCACCGGCACGTCGGGGGCGAGCCCGAGCGCCCGCCGGCCTTCGGCCCTCGTCCATTTGAGGAGCGAGCCGCGGACGGGATTGCCGGTGACCGCGGCGCGGCCTCGCGGCATCGTGCGCATCGCGGGCTCGAAGGTGAGCCCGATGCCGGACGCCCAGCCCGCCACCGCGCGGAGCGCGCGGCCGGGGATCGCGTCGCCCACCCAGAGGTAGATCGGAACGCGCAGCAGGCGCGCCGCGAAGAGCGCGGGCAGCGCGCTGAAGCTCCCGCTCGTGAGCGCGACCTTCGGCCGGAAGCCGATCAGCTGGATGAGCGCGTCGAGCGTGGCGATCGGGAGGAGGAGCGCATGCAGGACGAGTGCGACCTTCGAGTCGGGATCTCGGAGCGATGGGAGCGGCGTCGCGTGGAAGCGGATGCCGGCCGTGCGCGCGAGCTCACCCTCGAGGCCGCGACGGCCACCGATGAAGCGGAGCTCGACGGTCGTCAGCCCGGCGAGCGCCTCCGCCACCGCGAGCAGCGGGCTGACGTGGCCGGCGGTCCCCCCGCCGACGAGCAGCACCTTGCACGGATGCCCGGTCGTCCGCGTGCGCGACCGTTTGTCGTCCAACGTTCAGCAGGATACCGACGGCCACGAGACCGACGCAGATGGACGAGCCGCCATAGGAGATGAACGGAAGCGTGATGCCGGTCATCGGCACGAGCGAGGCGACGACGGCCATGTTCACCCAGGCCTGGAACACGAGCGACACGGTCACCCCCGTCGCGAGGAGCGCGCCAGTCGGATCGGGCGCAGCGAGGGCGATCCGGATGCCCTTGAATGCGATGACCAGGAACAGCACCACGACGGCGAGCGTGCCGAAGAGCCCGAGCTCGTCGCCGAGCACCGCGAAGATGGAGTCGGTGTACGGCGCCGGGAGGAAGCCGAACTTCTCCTTGCCCGCGCCGAGGCCTTCGCCCAGCGGTCCGCCGAGCGCCAGCGCGTAGATGGACTGGATGGTCTGGAAGCCCGCGCCCTTCGGATCGCTCCACGGATCGATGAACGTGACGAGCCGCGCGAGCCGGTACGGCTGGACCACGGCGACCGCGGCCACGCAGATGGTCGCGAGGCCGCCCAGGGCGGCGAACTCCACGAGCCGCGCGCCGGCGACGAAGTACATCGAGAGGCCGATCGCGACGACGACGATCGCCGTCCCGAGATCAGGTTCCGCGATCACGAGCGCAGCGAGGAGCGTGAGTACCGCGACGAACGGCACGGTGACCGACCAGCGGCTCACGAGCTCGCGCTTCGCCGCGAGCCAGAACGCCAGGTAGAGCACGATGGCAAGCTTCGCGAGCTCGGCCGGCTGCAGGCCAGCGAAGGACGAGATCCGGAGCCAACGGGACGCGCCACCGACGCGCGTGCCGACGCCAGGGACGAGCACGACGCCGAGCAGAACCAAGGCGAGGAGCAGCGCGGGGACCGCCAGCCGCCGGTAGCGGTGGTAGTCGATCCGCGCGACGACGAACATGGCGACGAGCCCGATGGCCACCCAGGCCGACTGCTGGATGAGGAAGTACCGCGGGTCGTCGACCGCGTCGAGGGCCTTGATGCCGCTCGCGCTGTAGACCATCGCGAGTCCGATCGCGAGAAGCCCGAGCACGACCGAGAGCAGGGTGAGGTCATAGCCGGTGTGGGTCGGCAGGCGCAGCTTCTTCATGCGCGCGCTTCGGCGAGCTCTCGGGCGGCCGCGCGGAAGATCTCGCCCCGCTCCTCGTACGACGAGAACATGTCGAACGAGGCGGCGGCCGGCGACAGCAGCACGACGTCGCCCGGCCGCGCCATCGCCTTCGCGGCGCGCACCGCGTCAGGCAGCGTCGCCGCGCGTTCGACCGGCAGCGGCTTCCGCGGCGCACCCGCACGATCGAGCGCGGCCGCGATCTCGTCCGCGGCCTGGCCGATGAGCACCGCGCCGCGCGCCTCCTTCACGACGGCACGCGCGAGCTCGGTATAGTCCGCGCCCTTCGACACGCCCCCGAGGATCACGACGGCCGGGCGCCCGTACGCCGTGAGGGCGGGGATCGTCGCGTACGGCGTGGTCCCCTGCGAATCGTTCACGTAGAGCACGCCGCCGGCCTCGGTCACGACCTCCAGCCGGTGCGGCAGGCCGCTAAACGAACGGATCGCGTCCCCGATCACGTCCGGCGCGATGGCGTGGACGTCGCCGACGATCGCGGCGGCGAGCGCGTTCGCCACGTTGTGCCGGCCGGGGATGCGCAGCTCGCGCTCGTGCAGGAAGGGCCTGCGGGTCGCGCCGTCGACGAGGGCGAGCGTGCCGTCCGCGTCGCGGTAGGCCCCCCGTTTCGGGCGCAGCGCGAGCGAGTAGCCGCGGACCTCGGACGGTACGCCCGTGTGCAGCGCGACCGTCGTGGGGTCGTCCACGTTGAGGACGGCGACGTCGCGCGGCCCCTGCCAGGCGAGGATGTTCCGTTTCGCGGCGACGTACGCGTCGCGCGTGCCATGGTGGTCGAGGTGGTCCTCGAGGACGTTCGTGATGACCGCGACGTGCGGGCTGCGGCCGAGCGTCTCGAGCTGGAAGCTGGACAGCTCGAGGACGACGATGTCGTCCGGCGCGATCGAATGCAGCCCGTCGATGATCGATAGCCCGATGTTGCCGCCCACGACGACCCGGCGCGGCCCGCGCTCGAGGATCCGCGCCGCGAGCATCGTCGTCGTGCTCTTGCCCTTCGTGCCGGTGATCCCGACGATCGGCGCGGGGCAGAGGCGGAAGAACAGGCCGATCTCGGTGAGGACCGGGATGCCTCGCTGCGCGGCCCGCTGCACCGTGGCGGAACGCGGCCGCACGCCGTTGATCACGAAGACGTAGTCGGGATCGGCGAGCGCGGCGTCGTCGCTCGATGGCCCGAGCACGAGCTCTGCGGGGGTATCGGCAAGCCGCGCGATGCCCTCGCCGAGCTTCTCGCGGGTCTTCGGGTCGGAGATCGTCACATGCGCGCCATTCGCGACGAGGAACCGCGCGATGCCGGCGGCGGTCCGGCCCTTCCCGAGCCCGACGATGGTGACCCGTCTTCCCGCGAAGTCCCGCGGCCCGATGTCCGGATCGAAGATGAGGCTCATCTCGGCCGTCCGATGATCCCGAGACCCGTTCCGTTGCGACCCGCCTCGCCGCGGTGGCTCCAGATGTCCGCGCCGCCGCTTTGCGTGCACACGTCGCAGCGCTCGATCGTCGGGACGCCGACCTGCTCGAGCTGCTGCGCGTTCGCGGACCACAGGTCGAAGACCGGCCGGCCGTCGGGCCCGGCGAAGAGCAGGTCGGCGCTGTCCGCGCCGAGTCGGTCGCGGATCGTCGCGGCACGCAACTCGTCGATGACATAGCAGCACGGCCCGATCGACGGTCCGATGGCCGCGACGAGGCGCGTCACGTCCGCGCCGTTGCGCACCAGCGTCTCGACGAGCCGTACCGCGATGCGCTTACTCGTGCCCTGCCAGCCGGCATGCGCGGCGCCGATCGGGCCCGCGGGGTCGGCGATGAGGATCGGGACGCAATCCGCGGCGGCCACGCCGAGCAGCAGGCCCGGCGTCGCCGTCCACATCGCGTCGGCCTCGGGCCAGGCCGTGCCGACATCGTCGGCGTGCACGACGGAGTCGCCGTGGACCTGCCTGAGCCTGACGACCCGCTCGAACCCGAGCCGCTCGGCGAGCGCGATCCGATTGCGGTCCTGCTCGGCGAGCGGGAACACGCCGCCGGCCATGCTGCCGAGGGTGCGGGTCGTGAATCCGGCAACCAGTCCGAGCGCACCCAGTGCCGGTGAATGGAGGATCCCGTCGCGTAGGGTCCAGGTCGATTCGAGAAGCGTCATTTGACCGGCGTCACGAAGGCGAGGATCGCCGCGACGATCCCCGCGAGTGCCCCGATGAGCCAAAAGCGGATGGTGACCTTTTCCTCGGGCCAACCCAGCAGCTCGAAATGAATGTGGAACGGGGCCATCCGGAAGATCCGCTTGCCGCGGAGCTTGAAGCTGCCGACCTGGAGGATCACGGACAACGTCTCTGCCATGAAGATCACCCCTGCGACGGGAAGAAGCACGATGAATCCGGTCGTGAGCGCGACGGTCGCGAGCGCGGCGCCCAGAGCGAGCGCGCCTGCATCGCCCATGAAGTACTCAGCAGGATGCGCGTTGAACCACAGGAACGCGAGCAGCGCGCCCACGATCGCGCAGCACAGCACCACGAGCCACGGGAACCCGCGGGCCGCCGCGATGAACGCGAACGAGAGGAATGCGAATACCGAGGTTCCGCCGGCAAGGCCGTCCAAGCCGTCGGTGAGATTCACTCCGTTGGACGTACCAACGATCGCGATGATCGCGATGATCACGAACGCGATCGCGCCGATCTCGACGTCGCCGACGAGCGGGACGAATACTCCCGTGATCGCGAAGTGCCGCTGGATGTACAGCGCCGCGACCACTGCGACGATCAGCTGCCAGATGAGCTTGTGGCGGCCTCGGATGCCGAACCCATAGACGATGTTCACGTAGTCGTCGACAGCGCCGAGAACGCCGACGGCAATGAACGCGCCGACCGGCATGATGGTTTGCGCGACGTAGTCGCCGCGCAGGCTCTCCGGCAACAGCGCGAAGACGACGACGCTGAGGGCCGCAACGATGAGGATGAGCAGCACCCCACCCATCGTCGGCGTGCCTTGCTTGGTGAGGTGAGACTGCGGCCCCTCACGACGGATCTGCTTTCCCAACCGCAGGCGGCGCAAGAGATTGATGTACGGGCCGCCCAACAGCAGTCCGAGCAGGAATGCGATCAACAGAACGCCAAGCGCGAGGATCGCCATCTAGGTGCGCGCCTCGGACCGGACGAGCTCGTCTGCGAGCTTGTCGAGCGCGAGGGCGCGCGAGCCCTTCACCAGAACGGTGTCGCCGGGCCGGAGGAGCTGGCGCAGCCGCACGAGGGCCTCGCCGCCGTCGGCGGCCCGATGGACATCGCGGAGGCCGTTGCGCTCCGCCGCCGCGGCGATCGTGCCGGCGAGTTCGCCGACCGCGACGAGCGCGTCCACGCTCTTCGCGACGTCCACGCCGACCGCCTCGTGCGCGCCGATCGAGAGGCTGCCCAGCTCGAGCATGTCGCCCAGCACCGCGACCCGCCGTCCCGGCACCCCGCGCAGTACCGCGAGGGCCGCATGGACCGCCGCCGGGCTCGAGTTGTAGCTGTCGTCGATGACGACGAGGTCGGCGGCGCGCCGCACGCTCATGCGGTGCGCCGGGCGCTCGAGCGTCGCGAGGCCGACGGCCGCTTCGTCCAGCGGCACGTCGAGCGCGACCGCCGCGCCCAGGGCCGCGAGCGCCGACGCCAGGAGATGCCTCCCGGGCAGCGGGAAGTGCGCCTCGGCCCGCCGGCCTGCGGCCTCGACCGTGAACCGGATCCCGCGCAACCCGAGATCGCGCACGTTGGTCGCGCGCACCATCGCATCGGCCGATTCGCCGTACAGCAGCACGCGTGCGTTCGTGCGCGACGCCATGCCGCGCACCCGTGGATCGTCGGCGTTGAGGAGCGCGACGCCGTCCGCGGGGAGCGCCTCGACGAGCTCGGCCTTGCCGCGCACGATCGCGTCGACGTCCGGCGTACGGGCGAAGTGCACGGGGATCTCGGGGATCGTCGTGACGATCCCGACGCGCTGACGCACGAGCTTCGACAGATCGGCGATCTCTCCCGGCACGTAGAAGCCGAGCTCGATCACCGCGACCTCGTGGCTCGGCTCCTGCCGGAGGAACGTGAGCGGCACGCCGATCTCGTTGTTGTGCGACGCGAGCGTGCACAGCACGCGATAGCGGGCGCCCAAGGCCGCCGCGGTCGCTTCCTTCGTGGTGGTCTTCCCCACGCTGCCGGTGATCGCGACGGCCGGGATCGGCTGATCGTCGCGGATCGACTCGGCGACGCCGCGGAGCGCGTGCAGCGCGCTCGCCACCTGGATGAGGAGCGCGTCATCGGGAAGGTCAGGCCCGATGCGCTCGACGACCGCGGCCCGCGCCCCGCGCCGCAGGGCGTCGGCGACGAAGTCATGCCCATCGCGCTGATCGCGCAACGCGAAGAAAACCTCGCCGCCCTCGATCAACCGAGAGTCGAACGCGCCCCCGGTGAATCGCAGCGCCGGGTCCGGGCTGCCGCGCACGACCCTGCCGCCGCTCGCGGCAAGCAGTCGCTCGAGCGTGAACAACGGCATCGATGCTAGGCCCCCGCTGATCTCTAGGGCCTGCGGTCCGGTTGGATGCGCGCGTACCGAAGGATGTCCTGCGCGACGCCCTTGAACGCATCCGTGGCGGTCAGGGTGCCAAGCAACCGCGAGTCGGGCTTCTCGAGCACGACGAGCACGACGTACTTCGGATCGGCGGCCGGGAAGAATCCGGCGAACGAGCTCACGTACTGGTCGTCGACGTAGTTGCCGTCGGGGCTCGCGATCTGCGCCGTGCCGGTCTTTCCCGCGACGCTGAATCCCGAGATCGCGGCGTTGTGGGCGATCCCGATGTCGACGGCGGAGAGGAGCATCCCGCGGATGGTCGCGGCGGTGTCCGGCGTCACCACGTGGCTGACGGTGACCGGCGCGGTGCGGTGCTCCCCATCCGCATCGCGCCGGCTCGCCACCACGTAGGGCCGATAGAGCGTTCCACCGTTCGCGAGGGCCGCGTAGGCCATCGCGAGCTGCAGCGGTGACACGCTCACGCCTTGGCCGAACGACGCCGTGCCGACGTCGACGGGGTACCACTCGGCGAGCGGCCGCACGGTGCCGCTCACCTCGCCGGCGAGATCGACGCCGGTCGGCTTGCCGAAGCCGAAGCGCTCGAAGTAGTCGGCGAGGCGCTGGGCGCCGAGCTTCTGCCCGACCCATGCCGCGCCGGCATTGAGCGAACGTTCGAGGATCTGACTCACCGTCGTCGGGCCGTAGGCCTTCCCGAGCGCGTTGTTGAGGCGGCGCCCGCCGACGATCGTGTAGCCCACGTCGTTGTAGGCGTCGCTTGGCTTCACGAGATGCTCGTTGAGCGCCGCCGCGATGGTGACGGCCTTCATCGTCGATCCCGGCTCGTAGGGCCAGGCGATCGCGCGATCGCGGAGCGCCTCGGGATCCGCGAGACGGACGGCCGACGGGTCGTAGGTCGGCGCGGACGCGAGGGCCCGGATGCTGCCATCGGTCGGATCGATCACCAGGACCGACCCGCTGGCCGCGTGCTCCTTCTGCATCGCCGCGGCAAGCTCGCGCTCGGCGGCCGTCTGCGCCACGAGGTCGATCGTGAGCGTCAGGTCAGCGCCGTCGCGCGGCGCCACGGCCTCGCGGAGGCCGACTGCGAGGTCGCGATCCGACGGATCGCGCTCCACGACGAGCCGGCCGTCCGTGCCGCGGAGTGCTGCGTCGTAGTACCCCTCCACGCCGTTCACGCCGTCGCCGTTGTCGTTCACGAAGCCGAGCACCGCGGCGCCGATCGCGTCGTTCGGATAGAGCCGCTTCGGCTCGTTCAGGAAGCCGAGGCCGGGGATGTTGAGGGCGGCGATCGCGGTCGCGGTCTCCTCAGGCAGCCAGCGCTGCACGTAGAGCCACTCGGCTCCTGAATCGAGAGCCGCGCGGATCGGTGCGGGATCGCGGCCCAGGAGGACACCCAGGTCGTGCGCAGCCCGGGCGTGGTCCGGAATCCGCGACGGGAGGGCGTACAGCGAGCGCAGCTCCACCGTGGTCGCGAGGATCGCGCCGTTGCGATCGCGGATGACCCCGCGGTGCGCGGCGACGACGAGATCGCTGCGGATCTGGTCGGTCGCGCGGGCGAGCAGCTCGGCGCGCCCGAACGTCTGCCAGTACGCGAGCCGTCCGGCAAGGACGAGCGAGGCGACGGCGAACAGCGCGAACAGCAGGCGGAGACGCCGGGGTCGCACCGTCGGCACCGTTCCTCCCTCACGCGCGTGGGGTCGCTAGCGCTTGGCGGCGAGTGACCGTGCGGGGATCACCGGGACGTAGCGTGCGTGGACCATCCCGAGGCGCTGGGCGTCTGCGGCGATACGCGCCGGCGAGTCGAGCCGCGCGCTCTGGACCTCGAGCAGCGAGTTCTGGCGGCGCAGCTCGTCGCGCTGCGCGGCAAGCTTCTGGACGTCGTATCCGGCGACCGACAGCGCGGTCGTCTGCGAGACGTAGACGAGCGCCAATCCGAAGCACAACACGATCACGGCGATGGCGAGACCGAAGATGCGAAGGTCCCACGACGACGCCGCGATGGCGCGTCGCGCCACCCGGTGCGTGCGCACGGCCTGTCGCTCGACGCGGCGCGCGCGATGCGCGCCCACGGCGCGGACGCGCGGTCGCGACGGGGACGCCGAAATAAGCCGGACCGCCTGCGAGGCGATCACGACGTGAGCTTCTCGGCGACGCGGAGCCTGGCGCTGCGGGCGCGCGGGTTGCGCATCGTCTCGCCGGCAGCCGCCATCAACGGCCGACGTGAGACGACGCGCAGACCCGCGCGGTGACCGCAGACGCAGGTGGGGAGGTGGGGAGGACAGATGCAATCGCGCGATTCGCGGGCCATGAATTGCTTCGTGACCCGATCTTCGAGCGAGTGGAACGAGATGACCGCGAGCCGGCCACCCGGACGCAGGACCCGCATGGCGGCCTCGAGGCCGCGGGACAGATTGCCGAGCTCGTCATTCACCGCCATCCGCAGCGCCTGGAAGACGCGCGTGGCCGGATCGATCTTGACAGGGCGGCGCGTCTTCACGCCGGCGACGAACCGGCCGAGCTCGTCGGCCGAGATGAAAGCGCCGCGCGCGCGGCGGCGCACGATCGCCCCCGCGACGCGGGCGGCCTCGGGCTCCTCGCCGAGCTCGGAGAAGATGCGCCGGAGATCGCGCTCGTCCCAGGTGTTCACGAGGTCACCGGCAGTTCGCGCAAGTTGCGGGTCGGCCCGCATGTCGAGGGGTCCGGCTGCGCGAAAGCTGAATCCACGTGACTCGTCGGCGAGCTGGATCGACGAGAGCCCGAGGTCGAGGAGGACGCCGTCGAGACTGACGAAGTCGTGCTCGCGGGCCACGTCGTCGAGAACCGCGAAGTTGGCGTTGACGAGTACGGCACGATCGCCGAAGCCCGCCAGCTCCCGTCGCGCGATCGCGAGAGCCGCAGGGTCGACGTCGAGCCCGAGAAGGCGGCCATCCGGCGCAGTAGCGTCGAGGAGGGCGCGAGCGTGTCCCCCACCGCCGACCGTGCCGTCGAGGAAGCGGCCACCGTCGCGGGGAGCAAGCTGGGCGAGTACTTCGGCCAGCAGAACCGGCTCATGAACCCTCCCACCGTCAGATCCCGAGGTCAGCGAGGCTGTCGCTGATCGACCCTTCGACCTGGGCGAGGCGGACGTGCCAGCGATCGGGCTGCCAGAGCTCGAGCCGGTCGTTGGCGCCGACGACGATCGCGTCGCCGGCAAGCCCGGCGTACTGGCGGAGGTGGGCGGGGATCCCGATGCGGCCTTGCGCGTCGAGGTCCGCCTCGTGCGCTCCCCCGACGAGGAAGTGGACGAAGGTCTGGACCGTCGGGTCCGTCCGGGGCCGCTTGCGGATCTCTGCGTTGATCGCCTCCCACTCACTGGTCGGGAACACGGCCAGGCATTCGTTCATCCAACGAGTCACGACCGCTCCTTCTTTGAAGCGGGCCCTGAACTTCGCGGGGACCGCCAGCCGACCCTTCTCGTCCAATGCGTGGGCGAACTCGCCGGCAAAATACGTTTCCAACTGCCCTTCCGATTCAGGGTTCTGCTGGTTCCCCACCAGTCCCCACTACTCACCACGCGGGCGCACTGTCACACCACCATGCGCGCGTGTCAATAGGTGGGACGGCCATTTTCAGGGCGAAACGGCGTTGAGACCACGCGTCGAATGGATGTTCTAGTCGCGAGGCGGGCGGAGCTCTAGCTCGGCAGCACTCGATCGACGAGGTCTTCGACACGACGGCTCGCGCGCTCGACGATGGACTTCGGCCGACCGGGCTCGTGCTCGCCGAACCACTCGAGCACCGATGCGCCCCACGTGAATCCCCCGCCGAACGCAACGAGCAGGACCTTGTCGCCGCGACGAAGGCGGCCCTCGGCCGCGGCCTCGCAGAGCGCGATCGGGATCGAGGCGGCGGACGTGTTGCCGTACTTCTGGATGTTCACGAACACGCGCTCCATCGGGAAGTGCAAGCGCTTCGCGACGCCCTCGATGATCCGGAGGTTGGCCTGGTGCGGGATCATCAGCTGGATGTCCTCGAGGCGGAGGTTCGCGTCCGCGATCGCCTCCTCCGCGGCATCGGCCATCGACTTCACGGCCAGCTTGAACACTTCCCCACCCTGCATCGTGATGAAGTGCTGCCCGAGCTCGAGCGTCTTCTGCGATGCCGGATGGCGCACGCCGCCGCCCGCCACCATGAGGAGCTCGCCTTTCGAGCCCTCGCTATGGAGGACCGCCGACTCGATGCCGACGGACGCGTTGGACGCTTCGATGACGACCGCCCCCGCGCCATCGGCGAACAGCACACACGTCGAGCGATCCTTCCAGTTGAGGAACCGCGACAGCGTCTCGGCGCCGATGACAAGGGCGTTCTGGTGGCTACCCGAGACGACGAGGCCCCGCGCGATCGCGATCCCCGACACGAAGCCCGTGCAGGCCGCCTCGACGTCGAACGCCCCCGCACGATCGGCACCCAGCGCCGTCTGCACGAGGCACGCGGTCGCCGGGAAGATGTAGTCGGGCGAGCAGGTCGCGACGATGATGATGTCCAGGTCCTGCGGCCGGAGGCGCGCTTTCTCGAGCGCGAGGCGCCCTGCGCGGAGCGACATGGTCGAGGTCGTCTCGCCCTCCGCGGCGTAGCGACGCGCCTTGATGCCGGTGCGGGACGTGATCCATTCGTCGGAGGTATCCACGACCTTCTCGAGGTCGGCGTTCGTGACGACCCTCGACGGGACGTAATAGCCCCAGCCCGTGATGACCGCGTTCTGCCCCACAGCTAGGCCTTGCGGTCGCGCTCGACGCTCGTCCGCCGGCCCTCGCCCTCGAGCATCTCCGTCACGTCGCCGGAGTAGTCCTTGAGGAATTCGTGCGCGTCCAGCACCTCGTCGAGCGACACCGCGGGACGGCGCCGGCGCTCGGCGCGGCGCGCGGCAGGCTCCTGGACCGGGCTCACGTTCGTCCGGTCGTCGTCGACGACCACGAGCAGCTTGAACGAGGTGGTGCACTTGGAACACGTGACCCGGACGATCCAGGCGGACTCCAGCTTGCCGAGCACGCGGATGTCCGACCGCGCGTGGTTCTGACCGCACACGCTGCAGTCGTATCCCTTTGCCTGCTCGCGCAGGAAGCGAAGGATGTTCACCTTCCGGCCGCCACTGTACCGACTTGCTCGGACACCGAGCGGTCGCCAAGCCCGAGCCGCCACTGGAAGAAGGCGAGCTGGTCCGCGTAATCGTCGACCTGCTTGTCGAGCGGCTTGCCGATCCCGTGTCCGGCGTCGCGATCGACGCGCAGCAGGGTGACGGCCTCCGGATCGTCGCGCTGCAGCCACTGCACGAGCGCGGTCATCTTGCGCGCGTGCCCGGGATCGACGCGGGAGTCGCCTTCCGCGGTCGTGAACAGGACCGCCGGATAGCGCGCGCCCGCGCGAGTGTTGTGGTACGGGGAGTACGCGCGGAGCCAGCGGAACTGCGCGCCGTCATCGGCGGAGCCGTACTCCGCGATCCAGAACCGCGCGATCAGGAAGTGCTGGTATCGCAGCATGTCCAGGAGCGGGACCGCGCACGCGACCGCGGCGAAGAGCTCGGGTCGTTGCGTCATCGCGGCGCCGACGAGGAGACCACCGTTCGAGCCGCCGGAGATTCCGAGGTGCTCGCGCGACGTCCAGCCGCGCTGGACGAGCGCCTCGCCGGCTGCCGCGAAGTCGTCGAAGACATTCTGCTTGTTCGCGCGCATGCCGGCGCGATGCCACCGCTCGCCGAACTCCGCGCCGCCGCGTAGGTTCGCGACGACGTACAGGCCACCCGCTTCGACCCACGCCGCCACGCTGCCGGAGAACGCCGGCGTGCGCGAGATGTTGAACCCGCCGTAGCCGTTCAGGATGGTCGGCACGGCTCCGGTCGGCCGCACGTCGCGCCGGTGCACGAGGAACATCGGCACCTCGGTGCCATCCTTCGATCGGTACGGCTCCTGCTCGACGGAGATGGCTAGCGGATCGAGGCCCGCCGGGACCGCGAGCTCCGCGACGACCTCGGACGCGCCCGTGTCCGCGTCACCGACGTACGCGACGGGGGGCCGGGTGAACGAATCGACGGTGTAGCCGAAACGCTCGCTCTCCGGATCGGCCATCGGCGAGATCGCGGGCGCGCGGTCGAGGAGCGCGACGAACGGATCGAGGGGCACGTCGCGCTCCCAGCGGCCATCCTGCGACCAGATGGACAATCGCGATGAGGCGTTCACGAGCGTGTGCACGACCAGATGCGACCGCGTCACATCGAACGACTCGATCGGCCACTCGCTCTCGGGGACGACGGTGCGCCACTGGTCGGGGGCGTCCGGGTCGGCGACGACGATGCGGTAGTTCGGACTGCCGACGTTCGTGCGGATCCAGATGCGGCCGCCCGCGACGGTCGCGTCACTGAGGCCGTCCGCCCCCTCGATCATCACGCGCGGCCCGTCCGAGCCGGCCTCGCGCTCGAGGAGGTAGAGATCGTTGCGCGTCCAGCCTTCCGCGGCGGACAGCACGACCCAGCGCCCCTTCGCGTCCGCGTCCATGGAGAGGAGCGTCTCCTTGGGCAGACCGTCGCCAAAGACGAGCGCGTCGCGCGCCGGATCGTCGCCGAGCCGGTGGTAGCGGACCCTCCGGAAGTAATGCTCGTCCCCCGGCGGGACGCTGCCGGGGCTCGGGTGGACCGTGTAGTAGAAGCCGTCGCCGGACCACGCCACGCGCGCGCGTTGCGTGTGCGGGATCTCTTCGGGAAGGGCCCGGCCGTTCACCGCGTCGATGACATGGAGCGTCGACATCTCCGTGCCGCCACGCGACAGCCCGTACGCCACGAGCCGACCGTCCGGGGACGGGTACCACCAATCGAGTGCCACGAGCCCGTCTCGATCAAGGGCGTTCGGGTCGATGAGCGCGCGGTCGCGGCCACCCTCGCGGACGTACAGGACCATCTGACGCGCGGTGCCCGACCGGCGTTCGAGGAACACGCGCTCCCCCACCGGCTGCGGGACACCGAGCAGGCCGACGCCGAGCAGCTCGCGCAGGCGCGCGGCGAAGCGTGCCCGATCGGGCACCGCGTCAAGCACCGCATGGGTGCGGGCGTTCTGGGCGTCGGTCCACGCGCGGGTCAGGCTCCCATCCCGCTCGAGCCAGCGGTACGGGTCGGCGATGCGCTCTCCGTGCAGGACGTCGGCCTCGTCGCCCCGTTCGGCGGGCGGCGGGGGTGGCAGCCTTTCCATCGGATGAGCCTAGCGGGGACCGCTCGCTAGCCGCTCCGCTTCAGCCGGCCGGTCCGCTTCGCGTAACGCTCGGCCGCGACGAATGCGCGAAGCCCGATCGGGATCGATAGCACCCCGGCCAGGAGCGCGGGCCAGACCAGCGGCCACAGCGACCCGAGGTCGGCGCCGTCAAGGAGCGCCCGGCGCATGCCCTCGATCACGTACGTCGCGGGCGAGATCACCGACAGCGCCTGCAGCCAGGCGGGCAGGACGGTGGTCGGGTAGTACACGCCGGACACGAGCAGCACGATGGCCTGGACGATGTACGCCATCTGCAGCCCTTTCTCGGTCCAGAGCATCGGGAAGACCGCTGACGCGATCCCCAGGCCCATGAACGCGACCGTACCAACGGCCAACATCGCGATCGCCGACACGGCGTTCGCGTGCGAGAGATCCACTGGAATGAACAGCATCACGGCGAAGAGCGTCGTGACGCTGAACACCACCGCGCGGACGATCGTCCCCCCGGCCATCCCGGCGAGGTGCGTGAGCCGCGGGACCGGCGCCATGAACGTGTACT
>DHJC01000081.1:114948-122082 GCA_002404155.1 Chloroflexi bacterium UBA4730
CATGAACGTGTACTCGATCGTGCCTTCCCAGCGTTCCCAGGCGATGATCTCGGCGATGTTCTCGAACACGAGGCCCATGAATCGCCAGGCGATGGTGCCGACGAGCAGATAGAGCACGAACCGCGAGGTCGTGCTCGGATCGACCGCGTTGCCGGAGATCACGGGCGCGGCGATGCCGATGAACGCGACGGAGAGGGACGTCACGATCCCGTAGATGATCCAGACGACCTCCCAGAGCCAGTACCGCTTCATGAGCGCGACCTCGCGCTCGACGAAGGCGTAGGCGAGGCCGGCCTGCGTCGCGAACTCCGCGATCACGTTCCGGCCTCCTCCTCGCCCTTGTCCGGCTCTTCGATCTTGCGACCGGTGATCGTCATGAAGACGTCCTCGAGCGATCCGCGGGCGCCGTAGCGCCCGATGAGCTCGCTCGGCGTGCCTTCGGCGACGAGCTTGCCGCCGTGGAGCACGCCGACTCGGTCGGCGAGACGTTCGGCCTCATCGAGGTCGTGCGTCGTCAGGATGATCGTGGCGTCGTGCTCGTCGCGGAGATCTCGCACGAACGTCTGGACCTCCCGCTTGCTGCGGATGTCGAGTCCCGTCGTCGGCTCGTCAAGGAGCAGCAGCGAAGGCGATGTCAGGAACGCCCGCGCGATCGCCACCTTCTGCTGCATCCCGCGGGACAGCTTCTCGAGGGGCTCGTCGTGGCGCGCGATCGCGATGCCGAGGCGAACGAGGATCTCCCGTGACCGGACGCGAGCGTCCGGCGCGGGCACGCCGTACAGGCGCCCCGCGTACACGAGATTCTCCATCGCCGACAGCTTCTTAAAGAAGGACGCCTCGACCGACACGCGGTTGATGAGCCGCTTGACGGCGAGCTCGTCCCGGCGGATGTCCAGGCCGAACACCGTGACCGTGCCCGCGTCCGCCTCGAGCAGCGTCGAGAAGACACGGATGAGCGTGGACTTGCCGGAGCCGTTGGCCCCGAGCAGCGCGTAGATCTCGCCCCGGCTGACCGCGAGCGATACGCCGTCGACCGCCCGCACGTCCTTCCCGGACGAGCGAAAGCGCTTGACGATCCCGCTGGCGAGGAGCGCGTGCCCGGACGCGCGGACCGAGGGCGGGCCGATGTCGTCGCGAGCTGCGATGGCCACTGCGCGGACTCCCTTCGTGCGAGTGCTGGAGCCCACTGCCTTCGGCGGTATCCGCCGGAATGCAAAAGACCGTGGGCTCGATGCCCACGGTCCGGATGGTCTAGCCGAGCCTGCGCTCTAGCTGGGTCCGGAGGTGGGCAGGGTGCTCCGAGGACGCGCCCCGGTGGCGCCGGAGCGAGCGAGGACGAACATGAGATCCATTGCTCTGAGCGGCCCTGCCTTTCGAGATCTTCGCCACTTCTAGCGAGCGCGATGACGTTACCGATTCGAGCGGTACCAGTCAAGCGTGCGGAAGAACGCGACGACTGCGCACGCGCCTGCGTACGGCCCGGGCGTTGCCCGGGCCGTACGAGCGCCATTCAAAAGCACAGAAGGACCGCGGCAACGAGCGCGCGGTCCCTCCCGTAGTGCGGTCTAGACCGTCCGGCGGCCGGAGAGCAGCTGGAAGATCAAGACGATCAGCGCGAGGACGAGAAGGATGTGAATGAGCGCGCCGGCCGACGGGAGCGCGACGAGGCCGAGCAGCCACAGGATGAGCAGCACGACGACGATCGTCCAAAGCATGACGACACCTCCTTGGGTACTGCTGGGTCGCAAGGCGCGTGCCACGGCCGTACGGACGCCAGACAGGCGACTGATACCCGGGCCACCCGTTCGGGGTGCGCGGCAGGCGGTCGGGGTCCCTAACTTCGTTGGATGGCTCAACGGGGTGGGTGGTCTCCGGTCGCGCGCTTCTCGCTCGCGCTCGCCCTCGTGCTCGCGGTCACCGCGCTCGCGCTCGGCGGTCTCACCACGTTCTTGGTCGAAGGGTCCAGCTTCTCGCGAACGCAGCGACGGCCGGAGGGGCGAACGCGGGTCCAGGACGCACGGGGCGACCACGTGAGCGAGAAGCCGGCCCCGAGGCATCGCCGGGCCGAGCCAGGTGTCAGTGCGGGACGTAGCTCCGATCGCCGATCCACTGGGCCGGCGGCACGTCGAGGAATCGCGCGATCGCGTTGAGCGGACCGGCGTACTCAGCCCGTAGTCGGGCGAACTCGGTCCACGAGGCGTCGGCATCGGGGACGAGCACGTACCCGGCGGCGCGCAGCCTCGCGCGCGCGTCGTCGAACTCACCCCGCTCGATCATCGGGCCCTCCAGCGGCCGATCGCGGACGATGAACCGGAAGAACCGGTCGATGTCTTCGACCAGGTGGGTCCCGATGCCCCTGGTCGCGCTCGCCTGACCCTGCGGTCCCCCTTCGACGGTGGTGAGCATGAGCGTCGCCGCATCGAGCACCGCGCCGATCGCCGAGACCCAGGACTCATGGTCATGGGTCGAACGGAAGAACATCAAGATCGGATAGGCGAGGTGGCTCTCGAGCACCTCCGCGCTCCACCGCTCCCATTCCTCGAAGATGTGGTCGAGCTCCTCGGCATCGTCGTCGAACGCTGCGCAGGTGACGAGGAGCGCCGTACCCGACGGCGGCGCTCCGGCGCGGGCGTCGAGCGTGACGACCTGCAGCTCCCGGCGCTCGAAGCTCGAGTGGAGCGAGAACAGATACGTGATCGTCAGGGCGACGATACCCAGACCGACGCTGCCTTCCGCCACCGAGACGGCGCGTGAGAGGCCTGAGACCGGGACGAAGTCGCCGTATCCGATGGTGAGCAACGAGATCGCCGCGAAGTACAGCGCGGCGCCGAAGTCGGGCAGCGGCGGGCGCACCTCCGCCGATAGCGCGTGCATGACCAGCCCGAACCCGACGATGAGCAGCACGATCCAGACGCCGAGCAGGATCATCACGATCGCGGGCGCGAAGATCCCGAGGCGCTGCTCGCGGAGCTCCGGGCTGCGTGAGGCGTCGGCGTACCGCCGCCAGATCCGCCAGGTCCACCGGGTCAGCAGACCCGCCGGCCGGTACCTGGCCGGCGCGGGACGCGGGAGGATCACCGTCGTGAACACGTCGTTGAGGACCCACCCGACAACGGCGACGCCGATGAGCGCTTGGAGGACCGGCACTGGTAGGTCAGTGGCGCGGTGCCGCGATGCGGCCCGTCTCCACTGACCCCCTTTCAAACCGGACATGCGATGTGCCGGCATCCGGCGTCCCGATGGTCTGCACCTGCGGCATGTGCGACAGCGCGGGACGCGACCGCCCCGTCTCCCACCGGACGTCACGCCGATCGTGGTGCGAGCACGCGACGGCAGCGATCGGCGGTGGCTCGGCCGCGAGGGAGAGCGTGCGCTCGGGGCGACGGCCGTGATCGCTGGGACTGATCCCAGTGGGGTAGTGCGCTCCGGCGGTCCGGACCATGCCCGCGCCCGTCCCTGGTGCGCACGCGTGACCAGCGCAGGGGCCCGTCCCTCCGGGCGCATGCTGGTGCAGGCCGATCACCGGTACGACGACCCCCGCGGACTCCCGCTGCGCGACGCTCGATTTCGCCATCGGCGTAGACGAGCGACCGTGCCCCGACCCGGGCTGCGCAGACGGGTCTCTCCTGTTCCCCACCGAGCCGTGCGCGCGTGCCGTCCCCCCGACCCCGGGGAGCTCCGCTGCCCATCCGGAGACGCTGGCAGCGGACGTGGCCTTCACCGTGACGCGCGCGCCTCGGCGCTCCCATTGTTTCTCTGTCGAGGCGGCAGGGTGCACGTGATGGTGCGGCCCGCGCGCGTGCTCCCTCCAGAGCGGCTCGTGACGCCCCGCTCCCGCCCATCCGCTCTCGAGCACAAGCTGGGGCCTGCGACCAGGTGCCCCGGTCTCTACCTGGACGGGACTCACACCCGCTGGTCCGGTGGAACTGTCAGGACGCACCACGGCGCGAGCGTAGCCGCCGAGCAGACCGACGCGGCGTCCGGCCGAGCCGGACGCCGCGTCGTCGCTCCCGAGGTCGGAGCTTGCTAGGCCTTGGGCTTGAGCTGGGCGCGGACTACGCCGCCAGGGTGGACCTGCGAGTGGACGTTGTAGTAGTAGTTGCCGGGGTTCGCGATGATGTCCGTCGCGAGGTCCGCAGCGACCGTGAGATTGTCCTTCGTGATGGACGTGCCGCCGGTCGTGAGCGCGATCGGCTCGGTGGCCTTCATCGTCGAGTCCACGACCACGCTGCCGTTCGTTGTTGCGTCCCCTTTGTGAATGTGCGAGATCGTGATCATCGTCGTCGACGGGAAGCCTTTCAGCACGATCTCGAACTTGGCGTTCGCGCCGATGATCTTGCCCGTGGTGTCCCTCGCCGTGAACAGCGTGACCGTCGCGGTGCCGCTGCCGCTCGCCTCGGCGTCGGCGATCGCGGGGTTCTCATTCGCCGGCGAGAGGTCGGCGGTGAAGACGAAGGTGTTCACCGGAGGCGCGGCCGTCGCGGTCGCGACCGCCACCGGGGCGGTCGTCGCGGCGCCGCCAGCGCCGCCGCAGGCGGCTGCCACGAGGCCGGCCACCGAGAGCACGATAAGGACACGCTTCATCGTTACCTCCACAATCGAATCGCGAGGACCGCTTTTGGACAGTACGCAGCGGCCCGCTAGCCGGATGATGCGGCGCTGGAACGGTAAATGCCAGAGGAGATTGACGTGGACGAGACAGGTGGCCAGAACGAGCTCAACAGCCGGATCGACGCCATGATCCAACGCCTCATCGAAGCCGACCAGGGGGGCTCCGGGATCGAGCCGATGAAGCTGGCGCATGAGCTTGGCGAGATCAAGATGCTGCTCGCCCGCCGCAAGACCATCCGCCCGCGGCCGGGCGGCGAGGGTCACTGGCGCTGCGAGGCCTGCGGGACGATCACGCACGCGAGCGCCAAGCCGGAGCGGTGCCCGGAGTGCGGCGAGGCGCAGCTGTGGCCGGCCGATCTGGCCCAGCCCAATGTGGAGTCGGGCGCCGGCTAGGCTGGCTTAGCTCGTCTTGCGCGGATCGAGCGCGTCACGGAGCCCGTCGCCGATGAAGTTGATCGACAGGACCGTGAGGAAGATGAACAGGCCAGGGAAGATCGCCCAGTGCGGGGCGATGTCGAGGTAGTTCCGGGCGTCGTAGAGGATCCGGCCCCAGGTCGGCACGTCGGACGGGAACCCGAGCCCGAGGAACGACAGCGTGGATTCGGTGAGGATCGCCCCGCCCACGCCGATCGTCGCGGCGACGAGGATCGGGCTCATCGCGTTCGGCAGGATGTGCCGCACGATGATCCGCCGGTCGCGGGCGCCGACCGAGCGCGCGGCCTCGACGAACTCTTTCTGCTTCAACGAGAGGAACGACGCGCGAACGAGCCGCGCGACGGGCATCCAGTTCAGGACGCCGATCACGCCGACGATCATCAGGAAGATCCCGAGCTCCGGCCCGAACGCGGCGCGCAACGAGTCGCGGAAGAGGTAGATGATCACGAGGAGCAGCGGGAGGACCGGCAGGGACAGGAACAGGTCGGTGAGCCGCATCAGCGGGTTGTCCATCCGGTTGAAGAAGCCGGCTGCCGCGCCGATGGTCGTGCCGAGGGTGATCGCGAGGAACACCGACGTGAGGCCCACGGCGATGGAGATCCGCCCGCCGAACATCGCGCGGGCCAAGAGGTCACGGCCGAGGTCGTCCGTGCCGAGCAGATGGTCCGCCGACGGTCCCTTCAACGACAGGGTGAAGTCGATGACGTCGATCTTCGTGTGGTAGAGCAGGGGCCCGACGAGCGTGAACAGGACCAGAAAGATGAAAGTCCCGAGGGCGACCATCGCCAGGCGGTGCCGGCGGAACTGCCACCACGCGTCCTTCCACAGCGACCGTGGCGGCCGAGTGATCGCCCCCACGAGCACGTTGGTCTTGGTCAGCTCCGCCGCAGGAGCAGCCATTACGAGTACCTGATCCGCGGGTCGAGGACGGCGTACAGGACGTCCGCGAACAGGTTGAACAGCACCACCAGCACTGCGAAGATCAGCAGGATCGCCGCGACCACCGGGGTGTCGCCGTCACCGATCGATCGCACCAGGAGCTCGCCGATCCCCGGCACCCGGAAGATCTGCTCGGTCACGATCGCTCCGCCGAAGACCGTGGGGACGCCCAGCGCGACAAGCGTGACCACCGGGATGAGGCTGTTCCGCAGTACGTGGCGCAGCACGACGACCTGCTCCTTGAGGCCCTTCGAGCGCGCCGTCCGGACGTAGTCCAGCGGCAGATGCTCGAGCATCTCGGCGCGCGTGTAGCGCGCGATCGTCGCCGTGTCGAAGAGCGCCAGGACCGTGATCGGCATGATCGACTGCTTGACCTGATCGAGGAACGATCCGATGTCGTGGATCTGGAGCGTGGAGTCGTAGATGAACGGGAACCACCGGAGGTTGATGCTGAACACGATGATCAGGAGGATCCCGGTGAAGAACGTGGGCACCGAGAACCCGACGAACGCGAAGGTCGTCGCGGCGTGGTCGAACAGCGAGTAGCGCTTCACCGCGGAGATCATCCCGATCGGGACCGCCAGCAGCACGCCGATGATGTACGCCACGCCGACGACCGCGAGCGTGTTCGGCACGCGCTGCTTCAGGAGGTCGATGACCGGCGAGTGGCTCATGAACGAGAAGCCGAAGTTCCCCTGGGCGAGGCTCGTCACCCACTTCACGTAGCGGATGGGCCAGGGGTCGTCGAGGCCGAGCGCGGTGCGGATCGTCGCGCGGACCTCCGGCGGGACGCGCGGGTCGGCGCCGAATGAGGAGAGCGGATCGGTGGGTGCGAGCGCAAGGATGGCAAAGACGACGAAGCTGATGACCGCCACCGTCGGGATGGCGATGAGGAGGCGTCTGAGGATGTATCTGCTCACCTACTCGTACCTCATCCCGGCAGTCCCGGTGACGCGGTGGAGCTCGTCCACCGCGTCACCGTACACCGCCCCTACGCCCGGGTTACTTGTACCAGTCAGCGATCGCGTACATCTCGGAGTCCCACCCCGTCGGGACGGCCCCCTTGATGGTCTTGCTGATACCTGACGTCACCTGGGTCCGCGTGACGACCGGGATGATCACGACGTTGAGGATCAGGTTGTCGTTGGC